>CAVXGU010000001.1:0-361464 GCA_963761615.1 uncultured Acidobacteriota bacterium
GCGGGAGCGTCGACCGGGACGTCGTCAGGGGTGACGATCGACTGTATCTTGCGAAGCTCAGGCCCTAGGCATCGAGCTCCGGGACGACCGGGCAACCCACTTCTCTACCTCGGCCAGATCCGCCGGCGTGTCGATGTCGTACCAGCGCTCGTCTCCCAGGGGGATCGATCTCAGCACGCCCTGCCGGCACAGTCCGTGGTTACCAGCGGTCAGGGAGCACTCGCCAGCCGCCCGGGCTTCTTCCAGCGCAGGAAAGATCGCGCGCGTCATGGCGAAGGCGCCTGTGTCGATGGCGCCGTAGCCGTCGAGCTCCTTGCCGATATTCGGAATCCACCCCTCACCGTCGACGACGACCTTCGTGGCATCGTCGAGAATCGATCCAGGGCATGGGAGCGCTGGTGGCCAGCGCGCAGGCCGCGGGCGGCCCGGTCGCGACGCGGCGAAGGTGATTGGCGGTGACGAGATGATCGCCCATCAGCAGGAAGAACCGGCTGTCGGGCACGAGCGTCTCGGCGACCGCGGCGCTCAGGCCGTTGCCCGGATGCCAGTCCGGGCGCGGCGCCGGCCGGATGTCGATCATCGTCGAGAGCTCCGACAGGGCCGCGTCGAATTCCCTGACGTGCGCACCGACCACCAGACGCACCGTCTGGACGCCACATTCGTCAGGGGTCGCCGTGATCCAGGCGAGCAAGGGCCGCCCCCTCGACGGGCGTGAGGGCCTTCGGGATCCCGCCGCCCAGGCGAACACCGTTCCGGCTGCGAGAACGACTGCGTGTCGAATCACTGGGACGTCTGAGAATATTCGCTCGCACGCGCTGCCGTCCACGACCTGATGGGCACGCGCGGACACATGCTACCCTTCGGCACATGTGGGTTGCGGTCCTGGCGTGCGCGCTGTGGGCCGGCTTGACCGCCGTTCTGGCGCATCGAGGCGGCCGGGTGGCCGTCGTTTGGGGCGCCTTGTGGGGCGTCGCCGCTGGATTCTGGGCAGTCGCCCCCCTGGTCATCCGGGTCCACTTCTTGAGGCCGGCCGGCGTCGTGCAGTGGGCGATCCTCGACGGATTCTTCCTCGTTGCCTTTGCCCTGCTCGGCGCCGCGCTCACGCTGCTGGCCTCCGGGACAATCGGCGTCTGGGTGCTCGTCTGGCGTCGGCCCCTTCGGAACCCGGCATGGGCGTACGCCACGTGGGCGGCGATCACACTGCCGGTGGCGTACATCGGCGCCTCGACGCTCATCGAGCTGACGGAAGCCGGCGGCGCGCCGAGCCTCGGCACGTATGAGTCGACGCTCCGACAACCCGCCGGCGCGTACGTCGTCGCCGTGGCTGCCTTGCTGACTCTCTACCACTGGCGCGCCGCGCGCGGCTGGGACCCGCGCGGACGTGTCCTCGCCAGCGCCCTTGCGGCATCGGCCGTGACGGGATGTCTCCTGCTCCCGTTCAGGCGCGCCCTCCCCGGGGTATCGGCCAGGGATCGGGCGGCGCCGCTAGAGCGCCAGTCACTCCAGCACCCGCGATCTCCGTTGCTGGTCATCGGCCTGGATGGCGGCAACTGGCAGACGCTCGGTCCCTTGATCGAGCAGGGGAAGGCACCGACCTTTGCGCGACTCGTGTCCGCGGGCCTGCGCGGCGAAACCCCAGCGCTCTGGCCCCCGTACTGGTCGACACCGGCGTGGGGGGCCATCGTGACGGGGCACTCCCAGGACGAGATCGGCGTCCACGAGGATCTCTCAGCCGTCGCGCCGGGTCTGCCGGCCTTCGAGCTGCCACTGACATTCAATCTCGCGCTGGACCCTCTGTTCGTCGTCGAATTCGGCCTGACGACGGTGCATCTGATCGAGGCGGCCCCGCCGTCCCGCGGCCAGCTCCTCTGGCCACCCGTCTGGGAGCGGCTGTCCCGCGCCGGTGAGAAGGTGGCCGTCATCCGCTTTCCGTTCACGTATCCGGCGCCGGGCCAGGCGGCATACGTCATCTCCAATCGCGTCGTGACCGATTTATGGGGCGGACTGAGCGTCAGGGAGGGCCGACGCGACGATCTCGTCGCGCCGGCGGCGGAACGCGATCGGTGGCTCGCCACCTTCGCGAACGATCGGGACGTCGCCCCGGCCCTTCTCGCACGGCTGCTGCCGCGACGTGACTGGCCCAAACCGGCAGACGCGATCATGGATCCTGTTGACGTGCTCAGGCGCGCGACCGCGACCGAGGAGGCCATGCATCAGGCGGCTATGTCGATCGTGCGTCAGGATCGCGCGCTCGGCGTTGTGATGGTGCACATCGCCGGCTTCGACGAGGTGTGCCACGCCTTCTGGCAGTATCGGTTTCCGGACGAGTTCCCCGAGCAGCCGCCGTCGCCGGCCGACGTCGCGGCGCTCGGCGGCGTGATCGATCGCTACCTCGAGCTCGTCGACGAGCGCGTCGGCGAGCTCATCGACGCATTCGACGCCCCCCCGAACGTGCTCGTGGTCTCTGACCACGGCGAGGGGCCGGCACCGTTCCATACCATCTGGAGGGGCTGGCACGCGTCGCCGGGCGTCTTCCTGGCTGCAGGACCCGACATTCCCCATGCGGCCCAGCTGCTGCAGGTGTCCTACTACGACATCACGCCGACGGTTCTGGACCTCGTCGGTTTCGACAAGCCTGGCGATCTTCGCGGGCGGTCCGTCCTGGACGCCCGCTGATCAACGGGAGGCGAGGAGGAGGACGAACGTGGCCGCGAGCGCCCCCGCGCTCAATGCCAGGGACTTACGGAACGACAGGGCGTCCGTCCAGGGCCGCCATGACGCGTATCCCGCGCCGATGCCGACCGCGATGCCGGCAATGACGTCGATCGCGTAGTGCTCGCCGAGATACATGACCGCGAGCATGACGGCGACCGCATAGAGCGCCAGCCCGAGTCCCACGCCGCGACCGAACGCCTTCCATCCGACCCAGGCGCACGCCACGGGGAACGCGGCGTGCAGCGACGGCATGGCCGCGACGGGGTTTGTGTCGAAGGATCCATAGAGCTCGGCGACGTGCCTCGTGTAAACCTGCTCGACGATGTGGGTGATCGGCGGCAGCAGATGGAACTGTTCGTAGGCCAGCCAGGGCGGCACCGTCGGAAGAATCACGTATCCGAGCAGTCCCAGAGCCATGACCAGCAGCATGGCCCGGCGGTACCGGCCGAAGTGCTCGCGCCGGAAGTGCCAGACTACGAGGCCAAAGAGTAGGAAGAACAGGAAGTGGGATGCATGAACGAGCACCGCGGCGGTATCGAATGCCGGTGTCCGCCAGCGCTGGAGCACGACGGACACGGCAGGCGTTCCCAGAACGGCGCGCTCGAGCGTAATCACGTAAGAGGCAAAGACCGGGAGATACCTCCGCTGCACGGCGACGAAGATCGCCCCGCGGCCCGCATCGAAGAGCACCGTTGCGCCGAGAAGCGGCAGCCAGTCGGCGAGAAACCCGATTCGATCCGTCAGTAGCAGACCATAGGCGACGAAGATCGGCATGACCGCCGTCTTGACGATCAGGAACCGCGTGCCGGTCGCGAACAGCACCGCGTACGTCACCACGAGCACGGACACGGCGACGGCGAGGGCCCTCGCGGCCCGCGGTTCTCCGCGCGCGGTGGCTTCGCTCGCGACGCTCTTGACGATCATGCCGCGGGCATCCATGATCGCCTGCTAGACCAGGCATGGCGTGATCTCAGATCACACGCTCCGCCGCTTCCTGCCGCAACCCATCGTCGCGTCGTGCGGAGACGTGATCCGTGCATGTGCGGCGGTATGCGTGCTGTGCTGGACCGTGTGGTGGCTGACGTATGCCGGAATCGCCGCGCGACGGGAGATCACCGGCGCCAACTACAGCGACTTCGGCCGATTGTACTTCTCCACCCGTCAGTTCACGCACGGCGCCTCGATGTACGCGCCCGTCCCGGCGTCGTACAGAGCCCCCGCCCTTGCCGACCGGCAGCAGCTCGATCTCAACCCGCCGCACTTGCACGTCGTGCTTCTCCCGCTGGCGTGGCTCTCCGAGGGCCGCGCCCTGGCGGTCTGGAGCGCGGCGAGCGTCGCCGTGCTCCTCTGGTCGGCATTCGCCGTCGCCAGCGAGCTCGGACTGTCTCCCGGTCCGGTGGGACTGATTTGGGCCGCCATCGCCGTCGCCTGCAGCGTGCCTGCCCTGTCCTGGTTGATAACCGGCCAGGTCTCGCTCCTCCTTCTCGGTCCCCTGACGGCCGCCTGGCGCGCGGCACGACGAGGACGCTGGGCGCCAGCCGGAGCGTGGATGGGGCTGTGCTGGAGCGTCAAACCGTTCCTCGCGCTGTTCGGTCTGTACTTCCTGGTCGCACGCCGCTGGCGGGCGGCCGCCTGGGGGACAGCGGTCTCTCTCGCCGCTTTCGCGCTCGGCATTGCCACGTTCGGCTGGCACGCGCAGGTTGACTGGATCGCCAGCCTGAACCGCATCGTGGTTAGCAGCTCGAATCCTGTCATGTGGTTCGGCGACAGCCGCAATGCCTCGCTCCTGGCGTTGCTGTCCAGGACACTTGGCGGCGCCGGCGCGTTCGCGCCGGCATCCGTCGAACCGCGCGCGATCCGACCCCTGTGGATGCTTTTCAGTCTCGCGATCGCGTTCGCGACCTGGCGCGGCGTGCGCCGCTCCCAGTCGGTCGATCGCGACTGGCTCCTGGTCATGCTGGCCGCCCTCCTGATTTCGCCGCTGGCGTGGACCTACTACGGCTGGTGGCTGTTCGGACCTGCGGTCGCCGCCTGGCGCACGGCACGTCCAGCGCGTCCCTCGCTCAGAGCCGTTGCCCTCGTCGCCGCACTCGCCGGCGGTTGGCTCCCCTGGCCGATGGTCGAAGCCGGGCAGCCGTCCTCGTGGGCGACCGTGCTCTGGGGCTCGACCTATACCTGGAGCCTCATCGTCGTCTGGGGCGCTTTCGTCGCCGGGTCGACGTCATCCCGCGGCCCAGCGGCGTCCAGTGAGTTGGCGTGACGACATCGACAGGCCCGCGAACCACAGCACGACGGCCCAGGTATAGACAGACCCGGACAGGGCCGTCTGGAGCGCCCCCAACGTCGGCATCGCGCTCGGCGGGATCAGAAGGCACGCGTACCCCACGCCGATCAACGCCCGCGTGCCGCGCGACGCTCGCTCCATCACGGCCACGAGCGGACCCGCCGCGCTCGGCAGGTAATACATCCATCCGAGCGGCGAGATCAGCAGGCTTGCCACGAGCAGCAGCGACCATGCCCGGTCGCGATCGTGGGTCCTGAGGAGGGCGCGCGCGCTGACGGCCACAACCGACACGACGGCCGCGTACCAGAGCGGATACACGAGATGCGGTCGTACGGCCACCGGCGTCATGTGCAAAACTTCGGGCGTGTCGCTTAGCGTGCGGGTGAAGAACCCCAGCAACGAGCCGTTCAGCCAGTGGGCGATCCACGAAATCTGGTGTAGCGCCGCGAGCCACGAGCGATAGCCCGAGACACCGCCCACCGCGAGGCCGATGATCGCCGTACCCCCAATACCCATCGCCATTCCCGCGACGAAAGGGCGTGACCGCCTCCACAGCGCGTACGCGAGAAAGACCCCGAGGAACGGCTTGAGTGCAATGGCGGTGCCCAGGAGTACGCCGGCGCGGCGCGTCCGATCGGAGCGGTCCGCCATCCACGCCGCCGTCATGAGCAGCATCACGAGGGCCGCCGTCTGGCCGAGCAAGAGCGCAATGATCACCGGCTGCGAGACGAGAAGGAGCGAGCCGATGCTCACGAGCCGGCCAGGCGCGAGCGTCCGGGTAATCCAGTAGGCCGCCAGCAGGTACGCGCCGAGCGAGACGGCCGTCCAGGCAAGAAAGGCGTTCGCATCCGACAGATACGAGAACGGCAGGAAGACGAGGAGCGCGGCGGGAGGATTGAGGTTGTACCCGGGGCCCGCACGCAGCGGGTGTTGATAGAGATCGGCCCCTTCCCGCAGCCAGTGCGCCGAGTTCAAGAAGACGAAGAAGTCGTTCGTCGACGTTTTCGCGATGCTGCCTGCCACCGCCAGCGCCGCCGCGATCGCGACGACGGCCACCACGCCCGCGAGTGGCTCGCCGTAGATCGTCCACCAGGAGGGCCACGGTCGGGAAGGAGGCGACTGGGACACGCGAGACGCTATGCTACGCTTCCGCCGTGCCCCGCGCCATCGGGAGCCGGCCGCAATCGCTGGCGGACGCCGCCGCCATTCCCGCCCTGCTGATCCTCTGCGCCGGTTTCCTCTTCTGGGATCTCCTGCTCGCGCGCTCGATGGCAGGCCCGCTGCACATGAACGACTTCGGCCGCTTCTACGACTCCGGCCGCGCGTTCCTCGAGAACCGCGACCTGTACGCCCCCGGACCGACCGCATTGCTGCAGGTGGGCGCCGCAACCGGCGTCCAGTTCCTCAACCTGAACCCGCCCCACTTCCTGCTGCTCATCGTTCCGCTGGCGCTCCTGCCGCCGGCCGACGCGCTGACGATCTGGATGGGACTCAACATCTTCGCGCTCGCGCTGTCGGTGCTGCTCATCGCACGCGAGCTCGGTCTGGCGTGGAACCCACGGCGCCTCCTCGCGGTGGGAGCGGGCACGCTCGCGTTCGCCGGGACCCAGGCCTTCTTCGTGACCGGACAGCTGTCGATGCTCGTCCTGCTGGCCATGACGCTCTGCTGGATCGACGCCCGGCGCGGACGCTGGAACACGGCGGGGGTGTGGCTCGGCCTCGCGATGAGCCTCAAGCTGTTCCTGCTGATCTTCGTGCCGTACCTGCTGCCGGCCGGTCGCCGCGTCGCACTGATTACGGCACTGGCGACCGCGGGCCTGGTGACGGCGCTCGGCTGGCTGGTGTTCGGCGCGGGCGCGTACACGTCGTGGATCCACGCGCTCGGCCAGTCGAACAGCTGGGCCTGGGCCGCGATGAACGCGTCCGCGTTCGGGCTCTTCCGCCGGACCTTCGGCGTCAGCCCCTACTACGCGCCCGCCGCCATCGTCCCGGGCCTGGTGCCGGCGTGGCTGGGCGTGGCGGGCCTCGTCGGCATCGTGACGCTGTGGACGGTGGCCGTCGATCGCACGCCGTGGCGGACGGATCGCGCGTTCGGGCTGCTGCTCGCGGCGTCGCAGCTCATCTCGCCACTCGGCTGGATCTACTACCTTTGTCTGCCAGCCGGGCCGGTCGCCGCGCTCGCGCTGCGCCAGAAAGGCGCCGATCCTTCCGGCGGTAGCACGGACCTTCAGGTCCGCGAGGAGGGCGGGCCTGAAGGCCTGCACTACACGCTTGGCCGCTCCCGAGGCAGGTGGCGAACAGTTCCCGGCGGCGTCGCCGTCGCCGGCTTCCTGCTCCCCACCGGCCTGTTGCTCGTCGGGCAGCCGCACGCATGGGCGACGCCGGTCGTCGGATCGGCGTACTTCTGGGCAACACTCGCGCTCTGGCTCTGGCTGCTCTTGGACGTGCCCACCGCGCCGCAGACTCGGATCGCGCCCTGCTGACGACTGGACATGCCCCCTCCGCGACAAGACCACCGCCCTGCACCTCAATCGCTCGCGGCCGCCGCCGGCCGCCTCGCGGCACTGACGATCGGCGCGATCGCGTGCGTGCGGACGACGGTGGACCCGGACCTGTGGGGACATCTCCGGTTCGGGCTCGACGCCCTGGCCAGCCGTCACCTTCCCTCCGCCGCCACCTACTCGTTCACCGCAGACGCCACGTGGATCAATCACGAGTGGCTGAGCGAGATCCTCCAGGCGTTGGCCTTCCGCGCTGGCGGGACGGCTGGGCTGCTCGCGCTCAAGACCGGCGTCCTCGCGGCAACCTTCGTCCTGATCGAAGCTGCCGTCCGGCGCGCGGATCCGCGGTACCGATGGTGGTTCCTCGCAACCGGCTTCGCCGCGATGGCTCCGGGCACGTTCACGAACCGCCCGCAGATCTGGACGCTGCTGGCGCTGGCAATCGTCTGGCGTGCGCTCGGCGATCCGCGCCGGCGCGCCTGGATCCCCCTCGTGTTCGCGCTCTGGGCGAACCTGCACGGCGGGTGGATCGTGGGCGCCGGTGTCTGCGGATTGTGGCTGGCGGGCCGCCTGATCGAGGCGCGCGATCCGAAGATCGCACTCCCGGACGCGATCGCCATCGTGGCCGGCGTCGCGGCGACGCTGCTCAACCCGTACGGCTGGCGGCTCTGGGCGAGGCTGGCGTCGACGGTCGGCCTGTCTCGCGACATCACGGAGTGGCGTCCGCTCTGGCAGCAGGGCGGCGCATCGTACGCGGTCCTCTGGGGCCTGATCGTGTTCGGCATTGTCGTCCTCACCATCCTCCGGCGACGGTCGACGCTCACGTGGTCGGGCGCGCTTCCGGTTCTTGGACTCGGGGCGGGAAGCCTGTTCGTCGCCAGGCTGCTGCCGCTCTTCGGCGAAGTCGCCGTCCTGGGCTTCACAGGCGCCTGGCGGCCCGATTCCGCCACCGAGGCCGACCGGCCCGCACCGGCTTCCAGGCCGCTGGGGTTCGCGGTCATCGACGCCGCGATCATCGCCATCGTGGCCGCGCCCTACATCGTCGGGCAGGCCCACTGCCTCGGCGTCGCCGGTTCCTGGGCGCCGGACCTCCGGGCAGCCGGGGCGCTCGCGTCGCCGTCGGTTTCGGGCCGTCTCGTGCTGCCGTTCGACTGGGGCGAGTACGCGATCTGGCACTTCGCGCCACGCCTGCGCGTGTCCATCGACGGCCGGCGCGAGACGGTCTACAGCGCGACCGTCCTGAACACGCAGGCCGCCGTGGAGTCCGGTCGCCCGGAGGGCCTGCGGTATCTGGATCGGGAGCGTCCCGAATACGTCTGGCTCCGCTCCAGCAGCCAGTCGACGCGGCAGTGGCTCGCGAGCCACGGATATCGCGTCGACGTCGCCACCGACAAGTCGTTCGTCGCCAGGCGGGCCGACCTGCCGCCGCTCCGGGAGGGACCGGCGCTGTCGGGGTGCTTTCCGTAGGGCTTCAGGTTCAGGCTTCAGGCTCCGGGCTCTGGCACGGGCCTTCCCCTAAACCTCGAGCCCTGAGCCCTCCAGCGTTTTCGAGACCGATCTCGCCGCGAGATCGGTGCCCCGAGATCGGTGTAGCCGCGGACCTGCAGTGCCCCGAGGAATCGGCGTAGCCGCGGACCTTCAGGTCCGCCAATACGGCGAAACGAAAACCGCTCTGAGCCCGGAGCCCGAAGCTTGAAGCCCAGAGCCTAAAATGGTCCCCATGGCCGACCGTGCATCGACGATCGCGCGCCTGCGCGCCGTCCTGAGCCGCACCGCCGACCCGGGCGGCGGCTGGCCGTACTACGCCGGCAAGGCGAGCCGCGTCGAGGCGACCGCGTGGGCCCTGCTGGCGCTCGCGGATTCGGACGATGCGCCGGACCCGGCGTCGACGGTGCCGCACCTGAGCTGGCTCGCCTCCCGCCAGCGCGCCGACGGGCTTCTCGTCGACGGCAACGGCATGCTGCCGAACTTCACCGCGAACGGCACGGCCGCCTGCGCGCTCGAGCGGCTCGCGCCCGCAGGTAACGGGAAGACGTTGAGCGGGCTGCTCGCGGGAATCGTGTCGGTCAAGGGGGTGTCGGTCAACGTTCGCGATGCGCATCAAGACAGCACGCTCCAGGGTTGGCCGTGGATCCCGGATACGTTCAGCTGGGTCGTGCCGACGGCCTGGTGTTCGCTCGCACTGAAGAAAGCCGGGCCGCAGCCGGGGCGTGGCACCGACGCACGTGTCGCCGAAGCCGACAAGCTCCTTCTGAATCGCGCGTGCGACGGCGGCGGCTGGAACTACGGCAACGCCAGTATCCTCGGGCAGGACCTCCGCCCGTACGTGCCCACGTCGGCGATCGCCCTCCTCGCGCTGCAGGATCGTCCCGGGGACCCCATGGTCAGGCGCAGCGTGGCCTATCTGAGTGGCGCCGCCGCGAGCGAGAGGTCCGCCATGGCGCTCGCGATGGCGTCCCTGTGTCTTCGCGCATACGGGAGGCCAGCCGAGGAGATCGACTCGGTCGACGACCGTCTCGCCGCGGACCTCGATCGCGCCGAGCGGGTCGGCAACCTGATGGCGCTCGCGATGGCGCTCTACGCCCTCTCGGCCGACCGGCACCTCGTCCAGGCCCTTCGCCTCACGGGAACGGCGTCGTGATCCGCCAGACCAGGCGCGACTTCCTCAAGACGGTGCCGCTCACGGCCGCCGCGCTCGCCACGGCGTGCCGTCGCGCGCCGTACCGCCGCTCCGACTTCGTCGTCCCCGCACGCTCGCCCGTGGCGCTGCTGCCCGCGTCCAGCTACGACGCGAACCTCGCGGACGTGATCACCCGCGGCCTCGGGTTACTGGGCGCGTCGGCGCCCGACGTCCGCGGCCGCCGCGTCTTTCTCAAGCCGAACATGGTCGAGTACGAGAAGGATCTCGCGATCAACACGAATCCGCGCGTGGTCGCCGCCGCGGCAACCGCGTTCCTCCGCGCGGGCGCGCGGGAAGTCGTCGTCGGCGAGGGGCCCGGACATCGCCGCGACATCGAGTACCTCCTCGAAGGCACCGGCCTGGACGACGTCCTCCAGGATCTCCGACTGCGATTCGTCGACCTGAATCACGACGATGTGCGGGAGGTGCCGCTGAGGAGCCGGTACACGCAGCTCGAGTCGCTCTGGTTGCCCGTGGCGCTGCTGCAATCGGACGTGATCGTCTCGATGCCGAAGCTGAAGACGCACCACTGGGCGGGCATGACCGCCGCGATGAAGAACTTCTTCGGCGTCGTGCCCGGCGCCGTTTACGGGTGGCCGAAGAACCTGCTGCACTTCCGGCGCATCGAGTACTCGATCGTCGACATCGTCGCCACGGTGAGGCCGCACCTCGCCATCGTCGACGCCGTGGTGGCGATGGAGGGAAACGGACCGATCCTGGGGCGCGCGCGGCCGATGGGATTCCTCGCGATGGGCAGCGATCTTCCGGCCATCGACGCGACCTGCGCCCGGATCATCGGCCTGGAGCCGTCGAAGGTCCCCTACCTGGAGCTGGCGTCGCAGTATCTGGGCAACGTGCCCGCGGCGCGAATCGACCAGCGGGGCGAGAACCCCGATCGCTATCGGACGCGCTTCGAGCTGATCGATTCCATCCGTCAGATGCGCGCCTGAGCCCGTGATCCTCACGCTGTACGCCGCCACGAGCTTCCTGGCCGCCGCGCTGCTGTTCGCCGTGCAGCCGATGTTCGGCAAGATGATCCTGCCGGTCTTCGGCGGATCGCCGGCCGTCTGGGTCACCTCGCTGGTGTTCTTCCAGGTCGCGCTCGTGGCCGGCTACGCGTACGCCCACCTCGCGGGCACGCGCCTCGAAGGCCGGCGCCAGATCGCGCTGCACGTCCTCGTCCTGCTGCTGCCGCTCGCGGTGCTGCCGATCCGCGCCATTGCGCCGGCAGGGCTCGTCTCGCCCGAGCGGCCGCTGCCGTCGGTCACTGCCGTGCTGCTCGTCTCGATCGGGCTGCCGTTCTTCGTCGTCTCGACCAGCGCGCCGCTCCTGCAGCACTGGTTCGGCCGGACCCGCCACCGCGCCGCGTCGGATCCGTTCTTCCTCTACGCGGCAAGCAATGCCGGCAGCCTCGGCGCGCTGCTCGCCTACCCCTTCCTCATCGAGCCGCTCGTCCCGCTCAGCGTCCAGAGCCGGATCTGGACCGTGGCCTACGCGTTGCTGATCGTGTTGATCGCGGCATGCGCGCTGGTCTCGGCGCGCGCGGCTCGAGGAACCGCGATCGCCAGCGAAAGTCTCCCGCCGACCCCGCGGCCGTCCTGGAAGACGAGGCTCCACTGGCTGGTGCTGGCGGCCGTGCCCTCGAGCCTGATGCTGAGCGTAACGGGTTACATCACCACGGACATCGCCGCCGTCCCGCTGATCTGGGTGATCCCGCTCTCGATCTACCTGCTCACCTTCGTCCTCGCCTTCGGCCGGCGCAGCCTCGTGCCGGCGCGGGTCTTCACCGGCGCGCTTCCCTTCCTCGCGGCGATCCTGCTCACGATCATCGTCTCGCGGATGAGCGAGCCGCTCGGCTTCGTCTTCCTGCACCTCCTCGTCCTGTTCGTGGCGGCGATGGTCTGCCACACGGAGCTGGCGCGCCGCCGGCCCGCGGTGGATCACCTCACCGAGTTCTATCTGTGGCTGTCGGCCGGTGGCGCCGTCGGCGGCCTGTTCAACGTGCTCGTGGCGCCGTTCATCTTCTCGACGATGGCCGAGTATCCGCTGGGGCTGGTGGCGGCCTGTCTGCTGCGGCCGGGATCGCAGCCCTCCGGCTCCAGGCTCCAGCCCGGAGTCCAAGTGCGGCCGGCAGCCCGAATCTGGCGGACGCTCGATGCACCGCGCGCGCTGGCGATCGGCCTCCTGGCGCTCTTCCTGGAAGTCGGCGCTCAGCTCCTTCGCGTACCGGTCGGCACGCCGACGTTCGTCGTGATCGTCTTCCTCGTTCCCTTCGTCGCCGCCCTGGTATCCCGCCGCGGGCCGCTCGCGCTCGGCGCCGCGTTCGCGTCGATTGCCATCGTGGGGATGTGGTATCCGGCCTGGGACCAGCCGGTGGTCGCCAACGTGCGCGGCTTCTACGGCGCCCACAGCATCGTCAATCGCGGCGCCTACCGCGTGCTGATGAACGGGACGACCAACCACGGCGCGCAGTCGCTGCGCCCCGATCGCAAGTGCCTGCCACTCACCTATTACTATCCGACCGGTCCGCTCGGCGAGCTGTTCGCCACCTTCACCGGCGCTCACGCCAAGTCGAGCATTGGTGTTGTCGGTCTCGGCACCGGGTCGACGGGCGGCTACGCGCGACCCGGTCAGCGCTGGACGTTCTACGACATCGACCCGGTCGTCGAGCGGATCGCGCGGAATCCAGCCTACTTCACGTTTCTCCGGGACTGCGTGCCCCAGGCGCGCGTCGTGATGGGCGACGCCCGGCTGTCGATCGCGCGCGAGCCGGACGGCGCGCACGACGTGCTGATTCTCGACGCGTTCACGTCGGACGCCATCCCCGTACACCTGCTGACCCAGGAGGCAATGGCGTTGTACCTGCGCAAGCTCGCGCCCGGCGGCGTCCTGGCGTTCCACATCTCCAACCGTTTCCTGAACCTGCGGCGGCCGCTGGCGAGGCTGGCGCGCGACGCCGGGCTGGTGGACTACGTGCGGGCCGACGGAAAGATCTCGCCGCTCGAGGCATACGACGGCAAGGAGGGCTCGATCTGGGTCGTGATGGCGCGAACGAGAGATGACCTGGGGACCTTGACTGACGATCCGCGCTGGCTGCTCCTGCCCTCGACCGTCGATGGCCGCTCCTGGACGGATGACTACTCTGACGTCTTCGGCGCGCTGGAGATCGCGTGGTGGCGAATTGGCAACTTGTATCAATTCTGATACAGCGTCGCCCGGAGCTCGGCAACTGGGTATTCTGGAGCCATCGAGTTGGGCCGATACCCAGGCGGAGCAGCCCGGGACTGACGACATGCTGAAGATTCCACGGAGCGAGCGGGGCCAGATCCTGATCTTCCTCGCCGTCATTCTCCCGGTGCTGCTGGGCTTTTCCGCCCTTGCCATCGACGCCGGCTACCTCTTCGATCACCGCCAGCGCATGAGTGCCGCCGCTGACGCGGCAGCCATCGCCGGGGCGTTCGAGGTCAAGCGAAAGACGGACATCGACCCGACGACACTGAAAGGCTACGCGGGCGACGACGCTAAGCGCAATGGCTTCTGGGACGGGCACGACGGCGTGACGGTGACTGTTCACCGGGGGCCGCAGTCGGGCCCGTTCAAAGGCAACATGAAATACGTTGAGGTGATCATCTCGCAGGACGTCCCGACATTTTTCATGCGGATGCTCGGAACGATGACTATGACTGCGTCGGCAAGGGCAGTCGCGGGACCTGAAGACGCGAGCGGCTGCGTCTACGCGCTCAACACCTTGGACACGAAATACACGACGGAGCTGGACGTGCAATCGAAGGGCGGAAAGGGCACGACGTGCTCCTCATCCGGAGGCGCGAGCGCCACAACCTGCATCGATGTCCCCAACTGCGGCGTCGTTTCCAACGGCGACTTTGCAACAGCCAGCGGAACGGAGATTACTGCGAGCGAAATCGATGTTGCCGCCGCGGCCGGATCAGTATCTGGGTACGTGTCCCCGTCGCCGACTTACAACGTACCTCCAGCCGCCGACCCATTCGGCGACATGGACCAGGCCGCGATGTTCGGAACGAGCTGGACGTGCGGGTGGACCGGAACGAAGACGTCAAAAGGTGCCACCACCAACATCGGCGGCAGCGGTCAGGCGAAATTGAGCCTTGGAACCGACCAATACACCTTGAATCCGGGCGTCTACTGTGGAAACGGCTCAACCGCCGCAATGGATTTTGGCGGCGGAACGATCAACTCCACCGTCAATCCGGCGGATCCCAGCCCTCTCTGCGATCCCGCCAAGGACGGCATCGTCACCTTCAACCCCGGCATCTACATCCTGAACGGCGGAGGAGCCAAGTGGATCCACGTGTGCACCGCTGGGACTGGTGTGACGTTCTACTTCACAGGTTCCACCTCGCACTCCTATCCATCATGCGGTAGCACGGTCTTCGCAAGTGACGCGCCCGCGCGTTACGAACTCACAGCGCCGACGAGCGGCCAGTACGAGGGACTCCTGTTCATCCGGGATCGAACCCAGGCGGCGTGCGCCGGCAATCCGGTCAAGTTGAATTTTCAGCCCTCAAATATGATCGTGAATGGTGCTATCTACTTCCCATACGATCATATCGACTACGGAGCCAGCACTACGACTGACGGTCAGTACACGGTTCTCGTTGGCGGCACAATCGCATTCATCAACGCCGCGAGGCTCAACAGCGATTTCAAGGGTGCCGGCCTCTCGGGGAACCCGGCCACGAGGCCCGGGTTGGGGGAATAGCGTGATGAACCCCTGGCGTCCCAACTGCGGCGCGGCCGCCGTAGAGATGGCACTGGCGATGCCGATCATCGTGATCACACTCATCGGCACAATCGATTTCGCGCGAGTTTCATACCAGGCGATGGCACTGACCAACGCGGCTAGGGCGGGGGCGCAATATGGCGCGCGAACACTAGGGAACAGCAGCGATACGGCCGGTATTCAGACCGCCGCGCAGAGTGCGGCGGCCACCGACATCGGTACTATCACCACCGTCGTCACCCGCACGTGCGGATGCAGCGGCGCGTCGCCAACGGTCGGACAGTGCAACTCGACGTGTACAAGCCCGCTCCGCGTGTTCGTCACAGTCAAGGCGTCCAAGACGTTCCACACCCTTGCGCACTATCCGGGCATCCCGTCCTCGCTTCCCCTGAGTCGCACCGTCGAGCTGCGGGCGCAGTAGCGGCATCATGAGCGCGATCCGGCGGCGGCGCCGACGGCGGCCGGGCAGTCAGCGCGGCGACTCGCTGCTCGAGTTCGCGTTGATGTCGGCCGTCTTCTTCATGACCATCTTCGGGGTCACCGAGTTCGGCCGGGCGATCTTCGACTACAACGTAGTCGCTAACGCCGCCCGCGACGGCGCCCGTTGGGCGATCGTCCGCGGTTACACGAGCAGCTCGCCTGCCGACGAGGTCGCCGTGAAAACCTACGTGCGCACGCGCGTCTACGGGATGAACGCCAACGTGACGACGACATGGAGTCCGGACAACAAGCCGGGCGGTGTCGTGTCGGTGACGGTCAGCACGAACTTCACCCCGCTGACTTCGTACATCCCGATCGGGACCATCGCGATCCGCAGCACGGCCCAGATGGTCATCACGCGGTAGCGGCGCCGCGCGATGAGCCCGACACGCCCGCTGACGCCGGCCGACCACGCCCGCATCCGCCGGCAGCTCGTCCTGATTCCCGCCTACGTCTGGCTGGTCTACAACGCGACGGTCCTCATCGAGAACCTGCCGAAGGTCGAGCCCATCCGCGACTTCGCGACCTTCTACACGCAGGCTCTCATCGCCCGCACCCACAACCTCGCAGCGCTCTACGACCGTGACGCCCAGGCGGCCATCCTGAAGTCGGTGATCCCCAGCTCGACCCTCCGATTTCCCCCCGTGTACGGCCCCCAGGTGTCCGTCTTCTTCAGCCCGCTCGCGTGGCTGTCGTACACCGCCGCGCTCAGGGTCTGGTTGCTCGTCACCATCGCCGTCTACGCCGCGTGCAGCTACGCCGTCTACAAGACGTGCCCGCGACTCCGCGACCGCCGCGCGATGGTCATCGTCCTGCTGGCAGCCGCTCCGGCCCTCCACTTCGACCTGGGATTCGCGCAGGCGTCGGCGATCGGGCTGGTCTGCGTGACCGCCGGGTTCCTGGCACTCCGGGCCGGACGGCCGTTTCTCGCCGGCCTCGCGATCGGCTCGCTCGCCTACAAGCCACCCCTCGGTCTCGCTGCGGCCGTCGTCTTCGTCGGCGCCGGCGAGTGGTGGGTCGTGCTCGGCGCGGCCGTGGCCGCCGCCGCGCAGATCGGCGTCGGCGTCCTGTTCTACGGGGCCTCCGTGCTCCCGCCGTACTTCGATGCGCTCACGCGGATCCCGTCGGTGGCGGCCGACATGGAGCCGTTCACCTATCACATCCACTCGTGGCGCGGCTTCTTCGACCTCCTCGGTCTGCCTGCCCCGGTCGCGCTGGCCGCCTACGTCGTCGCCTCGCTCGCCACGCTCGCCGCGGCGCTCGTCTGCTGGCGGCGGCGCGGCCCCCTGCCGGTCCGCTACTCCGTCTTCCTGATCGCCACGATCCTCGTCGACCCGCACATGTACGTGTACGACTTCGTTCTGCTCACGCCGGCGTTGCTGCTGTTGTGGGACTGGGCGATCGGCGAGCCTGCGCGCGGCCTGGGCGACGGGTTTCCGGCATTGCCATCGGGGCGCTTGAGGCAGCAGCCCTTCCCGGTGGCGATGGAGTGGCTGCTGTACTTCTGCTACTTCTCGCCGCTGTTCGGCGCGGTCGCGGCGCTCGTGCGGATTCAGCTGTCCGTGCTCGCCTTGACGCTCCTCATCCTGATGCTCCTTAGGGCGCCGCAACCACCTGTTCCCGTGTGAGATCCGGCCCGATAGAACTGACGGCACATGCGGTGCGTGCAGGGGCGTGTAAGCCTGCGACGGACCGTAAAACGTGGGGAATGGGTTACGAAGGCTTTTGTCTCAACGGCGTCACTCACACGTTGACTCTGCCGTTTCGCTGCGCTAGCGTGCTGAAGGGTGCCCAGCGAGCGGCACGGATCACGCATCAAGGGCCCTCAGTGCTTGTTGGAGATGGCAGGCGCGTCCTGCCGCAGGAGATCAGCCGTGAAGACACTACTCGTCAAGCTCGTTCGAGACACGGAAGGCCAGGATCTGATCGAGTACGCGCTGCTCGCGGCCACGATCGCCCTGGGCGCCATCGTCGCCATGCGGACGGTTCGCACCGCGTTGCAGACCGAGTTCACCAGCATCGGCAACTCGATCACCTCGGGCTCATAGCGCGAGGCATCAGGACCTGAGGGGCCGGCCGCGACCGGCCCCTCGTCCTCTGACGCGCGACTGCGATCGGCGTGGTGCGAAGTCCGAATGCCAATGGACACCAGTCAGGTCGTCGCGCTGGGACTGGGCGTGGTTGCGTGCGGCTTCGACATTCGCACCAGGCACGTTCCCAATCTGCTGACACTCGGCGGCGGCGCCGCCGCCCTCTTGTATGCGCTCCTGGTGCACGGCGTCGGGGGCCTGCTCTCTGCCATCGGCGGATGGCTTACGGGGCTCGCCCTGTTTCTGCCCTTCTTCGCGCTCGGCGGCATGGGCGCCGGCGATGTCAAGCTGCTCGCGTGCATCGGTGCGTGGCTGGGCCCGCTGCCCGCGCTGTGGGTGGCGCTCTATACCGCGCTCGCAGGCGGCGTGATGGCGCTCGGTGCTGGCGGCCGCCACTGGATATCTGGGGCAGGCGTGCCGAAACGTCTGGTTGTTGCTCGCACACTGGCGCGTGAGCGGGCTCCGTCCGCTCCCGGGGCTCACGCTCGACGAATCGGGACGCGGCAAGCGCCTGCCGTACGCCCTGCCGATTGTCGCGGGCACGGCAGCGGCCATCTGGCTGAGGTGACGCGAAAGACAGGAAGATGAATCGCAACGCACGCACTATCGTCGTCGTCCTCGTCGCCGTGATCGCCGCCAGCATCGCCAGTTACGGCGTGTACCAGGCGATCAGACGTATGCCAGTCCGGCAGGTCGAGGTCGCAAGCACGATGGTGGTGGCGGCCGCCAAGGACATTCCAGTGGGCGCCCGCCTCACCGCCGGGGACCTCAAGCTGGTCCCGTGGCCCGCGCGGGCGCCCGTGCCCAGGGGCTTCAGCAAGATCGAGGACGTCGTCGATCGCGGCGTCGTCACGGAGATTCTCGAGAACGAGCCGGTCACCGAGGCCAAGCTGGCGCCCGTCGAAGGCGGAGCCGGCCTGCCGCCGACCATCCCGCCTGGGATGCGCGCCATCTCGGTCCGCGTGAACGACGTCGTCGGCGTCGCCGGCTTCGTCACGCCCGGCACGCGCGTGGACGTGTTCGTCACGCTCGATCAGGGCAGCAACTCGTTCACCCGGACCGTGGTCAGCAACGTGCAGGTGCTCACCGCCGGCACCCGCTACGACCTGGACAAGTCCAAGGAAGGCCAGGCGATGCCCTCGTCCGTCGTCACACTGCTCCTGGCGCCGGACGATGCGGCGCGCGTGGTGCTGGCGGCGAGCGAGGGCCAGATCATGCTCGCCCTGCGCAACCCGATGGACGTGACGCCGACGCCCGACGCCATGGCCCGCACCGCCTCGCTCTTTCCCCCGTCGGCGCAGGAGCCGGCGCCCCAGCGTGCGCCGCGACCGAAGCCGGCGGCGCAGCCCGCTCCCCCGCCGGCTCCGCCGCCGCCGGCTCCGCCGCCGCCGTACACCGTGGAGGCCATTCGCGGGGCCAAACGATCCGAAGAGACGCTCCGATGAAGGGCCCAGCCATGCGCTCGACGATGAAACGACGGTTGACGGCGGTCGCGGTCTTCGTGGCCCTTTGCGCCGCGGCGCCCTGGGCCGCCCAGCAGGACCAGGCGACACCAGCCGTCCAGCGGCTCGACGTCACGGCCGGACGATCGATGGTGCTGACGACGGACTTCGACATCAAGCGCCTCGCGATCACGAACCCGGCCGTGGCCGACGCCACCGTCGTGGAGCCGCGCGAGGTCCTGATCGATGGCAAGGCGCCGGGCACGGTCAGCCTGATCCTCTGGGGCGACACGACGCGCGTGCAGTACGACGTCGCCGTCGCGCCGGCGATCACGCAGCTGCAGCAGCAGTTGCGGGAGCTCTTCCCCGGCGAGGACATCAACGTCACGATCACCGACGAGGCGACGACGCTCTGGGGGCGCGTCTCGAGCAACGCGATCATGCTGCGCGCCGGGGAGATCGCGACCAAGACCTCGTCGAAGACGAAGGTCATCAACCTGCTGCAGGTCCCCGGTGGCATCGAGAGCCAGCAGGTGCTGCTGCAGGTGCGCTTCGCCGAGGTCAATCGCAACGCCCTCAAGGAAGCCGGCATCAACATCTTCACGGGACAGTCCAAGGACACGATCGCACGGAGCGCGACCGAGCAGTTCAGCTCGTCGCCGGTTTTCGAGAAGGACGGCACGCTGACGTTCAGCGACTTCCTCAACCTCTTCGTGTTCAGCAAGAAGTACGACGTGGGCGCATTGCTGAAGGCCCTCGAGACCAAGGGCGATCTCCAGAGCCTCGCCGAGCCGAATCTGATCGCCTATAACGGCCAGGAAGCCAGCTTCCTCGCGGGCGGCGAGATTCCGGTGCCCGTCGTGACCGGCACCGGCGGCACCGCAGCGATCAGCGTCACCTACAAGGAGTTCGGAATCAGCCTCGATTTCACACCGACGATCGCCGGCGACGTCATCCGGCTGCACGTGAGACCGGAGGTGAGCGCGCTCGATTTCGCGAACGGAGTCTCGATCAATGGCTTCCGGATCCCCGCACTCACGACGCGCCGGGCCGAGACCGAGGTCGAGCTGCGAGACGGGCAGTCGTTCGCAATTGCCGGACTGATGAACAACGTCTCCCAGAACACGCGCGAAGCCATCCCGCTTCTCGGCAGCCTGCCCATTCTCGGCAACCTGTTCAAGAGCCGGTCGTTCAACCAGCAGCGGACGGAGCTCATGGTGCTCGTCACGCCGCACCTGGTCCAGGCGCTGGATCCGGACGAAGTCCCCTCGCTGCCGACCGATTCGAAGCAGTTCCTGCCGCCGGACGCGTCGATCGGATCCGGGCTGCAGGGCGGCGGCGGCACCGTGGACGGCCCCGCGCCGGCGCCGCCGGCGCAGAAACCGTAACGGGCGGGAGTGAAGGGCGGCGAAGAGCACGTGAACGGAGCGGTCGGTATCATCGGCGGATCGGATCGGCAGATCGAGGACCTGGTGCGCGCCGCCGGCATGCGGCCGGTCGCGCTGCGTCCCGACGAGCTGACCTCGCCCAACCGCCAGGCGGCCCCGCCCGACGTCGTCCTCGTGGACGTGCGGGCCGACCGGCGCCTGCTCGCCTCGGTCGGCGCGATCAAGCGCCGCTACCCTGCGACCGGCGTAGCCATCATCGCACCGGCGCTCGAGCCGGAGCTCATGCTCGAGGCCATGCGTGCCGGCGTGACCGAGTGCGTGGCGGAGCCGCTCACCCAGGGCGCGCTCGAGACCGCGATCAGCCGGGTCATGGTGCAGCGCGCGACCCCGGTCGAGGGGCGGGTGTTCGCGATCATCGGCGCAAAGGGGGGCGTCGGCACCACGACGATTGCCGCCAACCTCGCCGAAGCCCTGGCCCAGGCGCTGAACGATGCGCTCCTCATCGACCTGCACGTCGCGATGGGCGACGCGGCCGTGTTCCTCGGCGTCGAGCCGCGGTTCAGCATCGTCGAGGCGCTCGAGAACACGCACCGCCTCGACGAGGCGTTCTTCCGCAGCCTGGTCGTGCACACCCGGTCCGGCCTGGACCTGCTGGCCTCGTCGCCGAGCCTGGCCTCGGGCTCGCTCGATCCGCAGCGCCTGCGGACGCTCATCGACTTCGCCGTCCGGTACTATCGCGCGGTGGTCCTCGACGTGCCGCAGACCGATCCGGCGGCGCTCGACTCGCTCGAGGCCGCGTCGTCGATCTTCGTCGTCGTCAACCACGAGCTGCCGACGGTGCGGAGCGCGTATCGCCTGGTGGCCCGCCTCCGCCAGCGGTACGGCAGCGACCGCATCGCCCTGTTGGTGAACCGCTCGGATCGCACGGCGGACATCTCGCTCACCGACATCGAGAAGGCCGCCAACGCCAAGATCAAGCACGTGTTCCCGAGCGACTACAAGCCGGCGCTGGCGGCCGTGAACCAGGGCCGCCTGCTCGCGCGGTCGAACCAGGGCAAGCTCGCGGCGTCGTTCCACGCCCTCGCGCGCGTCCTGACCGGGCTGGAACCGGCGCAGACCGAAGAGGCGGGCCGGCTGTTCGGCTGGCTGGCCCCCAGACGCTCGGAATAGAGGCCAGACATGCCACCCCCCTTCTCCCTCTCGCTCCGCGGCGCCACCGGGTCGTCGGTCGACACGCGGCGTCCCGACTACCAGGACCTCAAGAGCCGCGTCCACCAGACCCTGCTCGATCGACTCGACCTCGAGCGGCTGACGTACGTCAAGCGCGAGGAGGCCGAACCCGAGATCCGCCGCCTCATCATCACGATGCTCGATCGGGAAACCGAGCAGATGCCGCTCACGCTCTCGGAGCGCGAGAGCCTCACCGCCGACGTCCTCAACGAGCTGTTCGGCCTGGGCCCGCTCGAGGTGCTGCTGCGCGACCCCGCGATCTCGGACATTCTCGTCAACCGCTACGACCAGGTGTACATCGAGCGGAACGGCGTCATCGAGCACACCGACATCGTCTTCAAGGACGACCGGCACCTGCTGCGGATCATCGAGCGGATCGTCAGCGCCGTGGGCCGCCGCATCGACGAGTCGAGCCCGATGGTCGACGCCCGGCTCGCGGACGGTTCGCGCGTGAACGCCGTGATCCCGCCGATCGCGCTCGACGGCCCCGTGCTCTCGATCCGGCGGTTCCGCACCGAGAAGATGGAAGCGTCGGACCTGGTCGCCCGCGACACCCTCACCGAGCCGATGCTCGAATTCCTCATGGCTGCAGTGGCGTCGCGGCTGAACATCATCGTGTCGGGCGGCACCGGCGCCGGCAAGACGACGCTGCTCAACGTCCTGTCCGGGTTCATCTCGGATCGCGAGCGCATCGTGACCATCGAGGACGCGGCCGAGCTCGTGCTCCGGCAGCGCCACGTCGTCCGGCTGGAAACCAGGCCGGCGAACATCGAGGGCAAGGGTGCGGTCCGCCAGCGCGATCTCGTCATCAACGCGCTGCGCATGCGGCCGGATCGCATCATCCTCGGCGAGGTCCGCGGCGAGGAAGCCCTGGACATGCTGCAGGCGATGAACACCGGACACGACGGCGGCCTGACGACCATCCACGCCAACAGCACGCGGGACGCGCTGCACCGGCTCGACACGATGGTGTCGATGGCCGGCGTCAACCTGCAGGAAAGAGCCATCCTGCAGCAGATCGCGTCCGCCATCAATCTTCTCGTTCACGTGACCCGCCTGTCGGACGGCGCCCGCAAGGTCACCGCCGTCACCGAGCTGACGGGCATGGAAGGTGACGTCATCACCTCGCAGGACATTTTCCTGTTCGAACGGGTGGGCATCGGTGAAGATGGCAAGGTCCGCGGGCGCTTCCGCGCGACCGGCATCCGTCCCAAGTGTGCCGACCGCATCGTCGCGTCGGGCCGGGCCCTGCCACCGGAGATGTTCGAGCACGTCAAGGTCGTGGTGTGACGGAGCGAGGGGTGCCACGATGCTGATTGCCGGGATCGTGTTCGTCGGCGTCCTCGCCGTCGTCGTCGGCGCGTACTGGATTGCGGTCGTCATGCCGGAAGCCGTCGGACAGCACGCACTACGCCGGCGCCTGACGAGCGACGATCTCTCAATAGTCAGCCTGCAGCTCGTCAAGCGGCCCGAGGTCCTCAGCCGGATCGGCCTGCTGAACGTCACGCTCCGCCGCCTTGGCAACCTGTCGAACCCGCTCAAGAACCTGATCGACGAGTCGGGCCTCCACCTGACCGTCGGCACGTTCCTGCTGCTGTCGAGCTCCACGTTCTTCGCCGTCGTGCTGGCCGTCGACGCGTACACGACGCTGTGGTGGCTGGCGGTGCTGGCCGGCGCGGCCGCTGCCTTCGTCCCGCTCGTGGTCGTGCGGCAGCTCCGCGACTCGCCGGATCCGCCAGTTCGAGGAGCAGTTCCCGGAGGCCATCGAGCTCATCGCCCGCGCGATGCGCGCCGGCCACGCCTTCGCCACGGGGCTGAAAATGGCCGCCGACGAGCTGCCCGCGCCGGCCGGGCCGGAGTTCAAGACGCTCTACGAGCTGCAGAACTACGGCGCCCAGCTGCCCGACGCGCTCAGAAGCTTCGCCAACCGGATCCCGTCGCTCGACGCGCGGTTCTTCGTGACCGCCGTCCTGACCCAGCGCGAGGCGGGCGGCAACCTCGCCGAGGTGCTCGACCGGCTCGCATCCGTCATGCGCGAGCGCTTCCGGATCAAGCGGGAGGTCCGCGTCCGCTCGGCGCACGGCCGCATCACCGCCTTCATCCTCGCGGGCATGCCGCCGGCCCTCGCCGGCCTGATGATGCTGAGCCAATCCCGAGGATTTCAAGATCCTGTTCACCGATCCGCTGGGCATCCGGATGATCCTCCTGGCGGTCGCGCTGCAGATCGTCGGAACGCTCGTGGTGCGGCGGCTCGTGGACATCGAGTACTGAGGGGCGCACTGTGGCATCGATTCCCCTGGCTCTGATCGTCGTCTGCGTCTTCATCTCCGTCGCCCTGCTGGCGGGACTGGCGGCGTCGACCGTGCTCTCGTCGACGTCGGCGGAGCGCCAGCGGCTGTGGGCGGTGACTCGGGCGACGGAGCCCCTCGCGCTGCCCGACGCACTGACTCTGTCGACGGACGCGGCCCCGGATTCCTGGCAGCACATCTCGAGGCTGTTCGGCCGGTCGGAGAAGGAAACGAGCCGTCTCCGGGTGCGGCTGGCGCGTGCCGGCTTCCACCATCCGGGCGCGTCCGTGATCTACACGCTCGCCGAGTTCGGCGCACCCCTCGTCGTCGCCGGGGTGCTCCTGCTCCTGCTCCACGGGCAGGTGGCCTGGATCGCGGCCGTCGTGGGCGCCTTGATCGCGTTCGCCGTGCCGGGATTCATCGTCGACCGGCGGCTTTCGGCGCGCCGGCGCGAGATCGAGAACGGGCTCCCCGACGCTCTGGATCTGCTCGTCGTCTGCATCGAGGCCGGCTCCGGGCTCGATCAGGCGATCATCAAGACGAGCGACGAGCTGTCCATCGCGTACCCGGCGCTCGCCGAGGAGCTGCGGATCGTGACGACCGAGATCCGCGCCGGCAAGCCGCGGATCGAGGCCTTCAAGAACCTCGCGCAGCGCACCAAGGTGGACGACGTCCGGGCGCTCGTCGCGATGCTCGTGCAGACCGACCGCTTCGGCACGAGCGTGGGCCAGGCCCTCAGGACGCACGCCGACGTCTCGAGGACCAAGCGGCGCCAGCGCGCCGAGGAACGGGCGCAGAAGGTCGGCGTGAAGCTCGTGTTTCCGCTCGTGCTCTGCTTCTTCCCGGCGTTCTACGTGGTGGTGATGGGACCCGCGATTATTCAGTTCGTTCGAGTGTTCATGCACCAGTGATTGGCCCGGCTTCCAGGAGGAGGATTCGATGAATGCGACGACGATTGGACTGATTGTGGCAACGGTGGTGGTGCTCGCGTTGTACCTGATGCGGCGGCGCTCGCGGCTTCACAAGGACGAGTGATGCACGTTCGCGTGCTGGTCGCGGCGGCTCTCCTCGCGGGCGGCTGCGCAGCGCATCGGCCTCCGGATCTGGCCGATCGCGTCGCGCCGCCCGACGCCGCGTCGCTCGAGACCTTCGTCGAGAAGGTCCGCGAGCTCTCGAAGCAGGCGAAGCCGCGGCCGGCCCACCCGCCGGTCACGCTCGAGCAGCGCGACCCGGGACTCGCCGCGGCGGAGCTCCTCGCGACGGCGGCGCCGACCGCCGCCAACCACCGGCTCCTCGCCGAGGCGTACGTCCGCGCCGGCGTGCTCGACGCGGCCTACGACCAGTACTCGGCCGCGGTGAAGCTGGATCCGTCCGACGCGGCGTCCTACGACGGCCTCGCCCGGATCTGGCGCGACTGGGGCTTTCCCCACCTCGGCCTCGTCGACGCCTACCGCGCGATCTACTACGCGCCGGCGTCGGCCGTGCCGCAGAACACCCTCGGCACGCTGCTGCTGAACATGGGCCAGCTGGACAATGCACGCCAGGCGTTCGAGCGGGCCCTGGGCCTCGATCCGCACGCCGGCTACGTCTTCAACAACCTCTGCTACGCCGACTTGATGGCCGGCGACGGCGCGTCCGCGATCGGCTGGTGCCAGCGGGCGGTCGAGGCCATGCCGGACCTCACCGCCGCCCGCAACAACCTCGCGCTCGCGTATGCAGCGACCGGCAATCTCGACGCGGCGAGCCGCGCGTTCGCCGCCGGCGGAGACGAGGCGGCCGCCCGCTACAACATGGGGATCGCGCTGATGGCCACCGCGCGGTTCGACGCCGCGGCGCTGGCGTTCGACGACGCCGCGGCCCTCGATCCGGCCAACGACCTGTCGCGCGTGCGCGCCCGCCAGGCGCGCACGCTGGCCGGATCCGCCACACCCGAAGCCGCCGATGCCCGCGTCCGCTGAGCAGGCGCCGTCCCGGCCGTATCCCCTCGCGCCGAAGACGCTCGAGGACGCCGGCCTGTCGTTCGAATTCGTCACCGAGCTCGCGCTCAAGACGCTGCACCGCGCCGCCGGTCTCTCCGGCGCCGAGCTGGCGCGCCGCCTCGGCCTCAATTTCACCGTCATCGAGCCGAGCCTGGACGTGCTGAAGCTGCAGCACCAGTGCGAGATCACCGGCGGACCCCTCGGCGGGTCGTCGTTCCGCTACCGGCTCACGGAAGCCGGCCACGCGGGCGCCACGGCGGCCCTGGAGCGCAACCAGTACGTCGGCGCCGCGCCCGTGCCGATCGATCAGTACCGGCGCTACATGGAGGATTTCCAGCGCTCGGCGCAGCGAACGGTGACGGCCGACCAGGTCGCCGCGGCCTTTTCGCACCTGGTCGTCAGCGACCGCGTGCTCAACGAGATCGGCCCCGCGGTCAATGCGGGCCAGGCGATCTTCATCTACGGACCGCCGGGCAACGGCAAGACCGTCATGGCCAGGGCCATCCGCGATCTGCTCCCGGGTGCCATCGCGATCCCGTACGCGCTCCTCGCGGCGGACAGCATCATCCAGTTCTTCGACCCGGCCGTGCACGAAGTCATTCCCTGGCCGCACGTCGACGAGGACGCGGAGCTGCGGTTCGACCGCCGGTGGGCGCTCTGCCGCCGGCCGATGGTCGCCGTCGGCGGCGAGTTGGCGATCGACGCCCTCTCGCTCGCCTATAACTCCCGCAGCGGCATCTACCACGCGCCCGTCCAGGCGCTCGCCAACGGCGGCGTGCTGCTCATCGACGACTTCGGCCGCCAGCGCAGTTCGCCCCGCGACCTGCTCAACTGGTGGATGGTGCCGCTCGAGTCGCGCGTCGAGAGCCTGCCGCTCGCCTCGGGCGGCAAGGTCGAGATGCCGTTCCTGCCGCTCGTCATCTTCTCGACCAACCTGAAGCCCTCGGAGCTCGTGGACGAGGCGTTCCTCCGCCGGATTCAGTACAAGATCTACGCGGAGAATCCGAGCGTCGAGTCGTTCATCAAGATCTTCGAGCGGTGCTGCCAGGAGCGGGACATCCCGTTCGACCGCCGCCTCGTGGTCGACATGATCGATCGCTTCATGCGTCCGTACGGCATCGAGCTCAGGGCGTGCCAGCCGCGCGACCTCATCGACCAGGCGCTGTCGCTCGCCAGCTATCGCGGGCTGCCGCGTCGCCTC
This sequence comes from uncultured Acidobacteriota bacterium, assembly GCA_963761615.1. Lineage (GTDB taxonomy): Bacteria > Acidobacteriota > Vicinamibacteria > Vicinamibacterales > CAVVIG01 > CAVXGU01. The sequence goes on from CAVXGU010000001.1 coordinate 27,041, forward strand.
TCGCCCGGCCTCCTCCAGGCGGCCTGCCTCAACTACTTCATCGAGGCGCGCCAGTCGCACGTGGACGAGGCGTGACGGGTCGAGGCTTCCGGCTCCGGGCTCTGGGCGCTCGGCTCTCGGCGCTCGGCTCTTGGCAGATCACGACGGCGGCGGGACACCGCGACTGGCCGGGAGCCGAGAGCCGAACGTCCAGAGCCATCGTTTTGCTCCTCCTCCCCCTCCTGGCCGCGCTCACGGGGGCGTCGCTCGTCGCCCAGGAAGCGGCCCAGGGCTCCGCACTCGCCGTCCACATCACCTCGCCGCTCGGCCGGACCGGCACCCCCGGTGCCGTCCGCATCGTCGCCCGCATCGAGATCCCCAAGGGAGCGACGCTCGGGCCGGTCCGCTTCTTCGTCGACGGCACCGCGATCGGCACCGACGATGACGGCCCGCCGTACGCGGTCGACTGGACCGACGACAATCCCTTCGAGCGCCTGGAAATCGTCGTCGAAGCCAGCGACAGCCTCGGGCACACCGCCCGGGACACGGTCGTGCTCAAGCCGTTCGAGCTGACCGACTCGTCGCAGGTCTTCGGCGTGCTCCTCGAGGCCGCCGTGCGCGACAGCCGCGGCCGCTTCGTCACGGGGCTGGATCCGAAGAGCTTCACGTGTTCTCGAGGACGGCGTCCGCCAGGATCCGCAGCTCGTCCGGCAGGAAGCCGTCCCGGCGACGTTCGTGCTGCTCGTGGACAGCAGCCACAGCATGCAGCGCAACTTCGACTTCGTCCGCCAGGCGGCCGCGGCCGCCTGGTGAGCTACCTGCGGCCGGCCGACCGCGTGATCGTCGCGCCGTTCTCGAAGCAGCTCGAGGCGGTGACCGGCCCGACCAACGACCGCGCCACCATCCTCGAGGCGATCGGCGCGGCGACGGCGAACGGCGGCACCGCCATCTTCGACAGCCTCGCGGCGACGGCCGACCGGATCGCGAAGATCGACGGGCGCCGCGTCATCATCCTGATCACCGACGGCTACGACGAGAACAGCCGGAAAACGTTCGCCGACGCGGTTGCCGCCGTGAAGCGCGCCGACGCCACGGTGTACGCCGTCGGCATCGGCGGCGTGGCGGGCATCTCGCTGCGCGGCCAGCAGGAGCTGCGCGCGCTGGCGACCCAGACCGGCGGCGAGCTGTTCCTGCCGCCGCGCATCCAGGACCTCGCGCCGGTCTACGACCGCCTCGCCGTCGACGCCCAGAACCGCTACGTCCTCTCGTACACGCCGACCAACCAGCGGCAGGACGGCAGCTGGCGTCAGGTCACGCTGACCGCGGGCGCGCCGTCCGATCGCTACCGGGTGGACACGCGCGACGGCTACTACGCGCCGAAGGCGCCGCCGGTCGAGCCGCTCATCGAATTCACGGTGACCGACCTCCAGCAGCAGTTCGCCGACGTCACGCGCGACGATCTCCGCGTCTTCGAGGACGGCGTCGAGCAGAAGATCGAGGGGTTCCAGATTGCGGTCGACCCGGTGCAAATCGTCCTCGCGCTCGACGAGAGCGGCAGCATGAAGAAGGCCGTCGATGCCGTCAAGGACGCCGCGCGCGAGTTCGTGCAGTCGCTCGAGCCGAAGGATCCGCTGGCGCTCGTCACCTTCTCCGACACGGTGCAGTTCGCCCACGACCTCTCGACGCTGCGGCAGTGGAGCTACGACGCCATCGACCAGTACCAGGCGCTCGGCGGCACGGCGCTCTACGACGCGCTGTACGTGTCGCTCGGCCGGCTCAAGGCGGTGCAGGGCCGGCGCGCCGTGGTCATCCTCACCGACGGGCGCGACGAGAACAACCCGGGCACGGCGCCGGGCAGCGTGCACACGCTGGGCGAGGTGATGACGCTCCTCAAGGAAGTCGACGCGGTGATCTATCCGATCGGCCTGGGACCGCAGGTCGACCGGAGCGTGCTCGAGGGCCTCGCGGAGGCGTCGGGCGGGACGGCGTATTTCCCGGCCGACGTCGGTGCCCTCGCCGATCAGTACCGCGGCATCGTCGAGAACCTGCGCCGGCGGTACGTGCTCCAGTACACCTCGACGAACCCGAAGCGCGACGGCACGTGGCGCACGGTCAAGATCGAGTCCCGGACGGGCTCGCTGCAGATCAAGAGCCGCGGCGGATACTACGCGCCGGACCGATAGGGGGCGTCCGGGCGCCCCGGGGCGCGGTCCCCGGGAGCCGGCTCGCGCGACACCAATCGAAAACGGCGCCTCCGAGATCGGTGTAGCCGCGGACCTTCAGGTCCGCCAATGCGACGCCGACCTGAAGGTCGGCCGCCACCGCGAAACGAAAACCGCGCTAGTCGTCGAGCTCGCCCAGCCCGTTGAGCAGGTCGAAGATGCGGTCGGCCGACGCGCGCAGCTCGCGGATGATCAGCCGGTTCTTCGGATCCTGCTGTTCCTCGAGCGCGTCCCTCGCGGCGTCGATGTGGCGGAGCGAGCGGGCAATCTGCTCGCGTTGGAGGCCGGTCATCCTGAAGACGCGGCTCGACGGGCGCAGCTCCGGCTCGTCGGTCCGGCGGCGGCCCGGCTCGCGGTCTCGGGGCTTCTCTCTGCCGGACCACGCCATGGCTCACTCCTGTCTGGCAGACCTGAAGGTCTGCGCTACCCCAGCCCTACTCCTGTCTGGCAGACCTGAAGGTCTGCGCTACGCCAGCCCCACGCGTCGGGCAGACCTGAAGGTCTGCGCTACACCAGCCCTACGTGTCGGGCGGACCTCGAGGTCTGCGCTACACCAGCCCTCCTGTCGGGCGGACCTCGAGGTCTGCGCTACACCAGGCCAACGCCCGTCCGCTTCGTGCGGATGTAGCGCGGACCTTCAGGTCCGCCCCGCAATCCGGCTTCTATCGCTCGTCGATCGGCGTGTAGCGCTGCGGGTAGGGCGGACCGACGTAGTCGGCGCGCGGCCGGATCAGCCGGTTGTTCGCGTGCTGCTCGAGCACGTGCGCGGTCCAGCCCGAGATGCGGCTGACGGCGAAGATCGGCGTGAAGAGATCGATCGGAATCCCGAGCGCGTGGTACGTCGACGCCGAGTAGAAGTCGACGTTCGGGTTCAGCGTCTTCTCGGCCTTGACGAGCGCCTCGATCCGCTGCGACATGTCGAACCAGATCGGCTGGCCGGACCGCTCGCAGAGATCGCGCGACATCTGGCGCAGGTGCGTGGCCCGGGGATCCTCGGTCCGGTACACGCGGTGGCCGAAGCCGGGAATCTTCTCCTTGCGCGCGAGCTTCGCGCGCACGATCTCCTCGGCGCGCTCCACCGGCCCGTCCTTGCCGATCTCGAGCAGCATGCGCATCACGTCGGCGTTGGCGCCTCCGTGGAGCGGGCCTTTCAGCGCGCCGATCGCCGCCACCACCGCCGAGTGCAGATCCGACATCGTCGCGGCGACGACGCGTGCGGCGAACGTCGACGCGTTCAGCTCGTGGTCGGCGTGCAGCACCAGGGCCACGTCGAAGGCCCGGGTCGCCAGCCCGCTCGGACGCTCGCCGGTGAGCATGTACAGGAAGTTGGCCGCGTGGCCAAGCACCGGGTCGGGCTCGAATCGGTCCGCAGCCGGCGTCGATGCGGCCGAGCGTCGCCACGATCGACGCGATCTGCGACGTCAGGCGCACGGCCTTCCGGTAGTCCGCCGCGGGCGAGTTGTCGCCGGCGTCGGGGTCGTAGTGGCTCAGCGCCGAGGTGAGCGTCCGGAGCATGTCCATCCCGTTGCCGGGCGGCAGCATCCGGACGAGGCGGACGACCGGCGCCGGCAGGGCGCGGGCCGCCGCGAGCTGCGACTGCAGGTCGCCGAGCTCCGCGCGTGTCGGCAGGCGCCGGTGCCACAGCAGGTAGCACACTTCCTCGAACGAGGCGTTCGCCGCCAGCTCGTGGATGTCGTGGCCGCAGTAGGCGAGCACGCCGCGCTCGCCGTCGATGAAGCAGATGGACGAGGACGCGGCGACGACGTCCTCGAGCCCTCCTTTGGGCTGCGCGGTGGCGGTCATGGCCTACATGATAGCGGACGCCGCGGGTGCGGCACCCGTCGTCAGCGCTGGCGGCGTACCCTGCGGACCCTGCTGCGCGTACCGCAGGAACAGCTGGCCCCAGCCGGTGGTCTCGCACCAGCGCTCGAAGGCGCGGCGATCGATGAGCGGCCAGCGGTAGAAGTCGTGGTACACGTCGCTCGCCAGGATGAAGCCGTTCACGAGCGGCGTGCGGAAGAAGAGCTTCTGGAACGGCTTGAGCGGCCCGAACCAGATCAGATCGCCGCCGCCGACGCGGACCAGATTCTTGCCGACGTGGAACTTCCAGTTCTCCCGCGCGGCATCGGCGTCGCCGACGATGCGGATCTCGCGCGGGTCGCCGACGCCGAGCCGGTCCTCGTGGGCCATCCGGATGTAGTCGATGGCCATCGGATCGAAGCCCATCATCTTCGCGGCCACGGCGTCGATCGCCACCTGGTCCGCCGACGCGAGCATCACGTTCTTCACCACCGGGTACATCGTGCGGGGGCCCGGGCCGTTGCCGGCGGTGGTCCCGTCCATGATGGCGAACAGCCCCGAGTGGATCTCCTTCTGGATCGCCAGAAGGTCGACGAGGGTCTCGTGGATCCACGAGTGCGTGTAGTGGCGCCGCGTGTTCAGCAGGCCCCCGAAGGCGTTCTTCATCGCCCCGGTCGTCGTCGTGTAGATGTGGCACTTCGTCGTCGGCAGGTGGACGATGTTCTTGCCGAGGAAGTAGTCCGGGATCTGAATGCCGTCGGGAAAGATCCGATCGAGCACGCGCATGCGGGCCTTCGGCTCGTACGGCACCCAGGCCATGTCCTCGTCCTTGAAGTTGTAGAGGACGGGCACGTCGTAGCGCCTGAAGATCGGGACGTAGTGATTCAGGTCCTCGCCCTTGAACGCGTTGGTGACGACGGTCTTGTTCTGGACGCAGACGAGATCGTCGAAGCCGCGCCGTGCGAGCGCCTGAATCGTGCCTTCGAGCTGCCACGGCGTCGTGTTCGCCGCCGGAAACGGAAAGTGCCAGGAGATGTTGTCCTTGAGGATCGTCGTCGTGCCGCGCGCCAGGGCCTGCGACACGCCGGCGAGCTCGACGAGCCGGTCGACGTCGGTGAGGATCGAGTCCGGCGTGACGCGGAGGACGGCAACCGTGGATTTCATGATCCTGGTGCTTACTTGCCGCTGGCGACCTGGGTGTTCAGGACGACCGGGTCGTCGCCGTACTGCTGCACCAGCGAGACGAGCCCCGTGTACAGGAAGCCGATCTGGAACAGGACGAGGAACGGCAGGGTGCCGTAGATCTGGTTGGCCAGCGCGTAGAACACCGTCGCCGTGAAGTAGAGGCCCAGGGCGAGCTCGATGAGCGGCTGCACGGCCACCGACTGCCGGTATTTCTTCCCGGACCACTCGTCGGCGCTGCCCTCGATGCGGTACTTCGGCGTCCGCGTGAACTCGGTCTGCTTGTTGAAGAGCGCCTCGAAAACCGCCCGCGTGTTGTTGATCGAGAGCCCGATGCCGATCGACATCAGGAACGGCAGGTACTTGAGGCGCGTCCGCCAGTCACGGTGAATCTCCCGCTGGCAGACCATGTAGAAGTTGCACACCGAGAACGTCGCCGCGAAGAAGAGCGGCACGTCGATGAGCAGCATCTCGTACCAGCCCATGTTGTAGCGGATCACCATCGACGGGAACATCAGCACCGACAGGACGCACATCAGCGGGTAGTTGAAGTTCGCCGTCAGGTGGAAGAACGCCTCGGCCTTGACCGCCAGCGGCAGGTCCGCCTGGAGGATCGACGGCAGCAGCTTCCGGCACGTCTGAATCGAGCCCTTCGCCCAGCGGTGCTGCTGCGACTTGAACCCGTTCATCTCGACCGGGACTTCGGCCGGGGCGATGACGTCGGCCACGAAGATGAAGCGCCAGCCGCGGAGCTGGGCCCGGTAGCTCAGGTCGAGATCCTCGGTCAGCGTGTCGTGCTGCCACCCGCCCGCATCGTCGATCGCCGCGCGCCGCCAGACGCCGGCGGTGCCGTTGAAGTTGAAGAAGCGGCCCGACCGGTGGCGCGCCCCGTGCTCGAGGACGAAGTGGCCGTCGAGCAGGATCGACTGGATCTTGGTGAGCAGCGAGTAGTCCTGGTTGATGTGCCCCCAGCGCGCCTGCACCATCCCGATCTTCGGGTCGCCGAAGTGCGGGACCAGACGCAGGAGGAAGTCCGCGGTCGGAATGAAGTCCGCGTCGAAGATCGCGATGAGCTCGCCGCGTGCGGTCGCCAGGCCCGCCTCGAGCGCCCCGGCCTTGTACCCGGTGCGGTCCGTGCGGTGGAGGTACTTGATGTCGACGCCCTGCTCGGCGAAGCGCCGGACCGCCACCTCGGCAATCCCGCGCGTCTCGTCGGTGGAGTCGTCCAGAACCTGGATCTCCAGACGGTCGCGCGGATACTCGATGCGGCAGACAGCCTCGATCAGCCGATCGGCCACGTACATCTCGTTGTAGAGCGGCAACTGGATCGTCACGACCGGCGCCGGGTCGGGCATCGGCGGCGTGGCCTTCGGCTCGCGGTCGCGATGCCGCATGTACAGGTACACGAGGAAGTACCGATGCCAGCCGTAGATCGCCAGGATGATCAGGACGAAGAAGTACGCCGAGAGCGTCAGGGTTTCAGCAGAGGTCATGCGCCGCCAGGAGCGAAAACTCCAGTCGAGACAATGGTTTATATTACAGACGGGTCCGATGGAGGTCAATTTGAACCCCTGAGCCCCGAACCCCGTCCCCCCAATGATGCACGCACTCGACCTCCGACAGCTCCTCGACGGCGTGGCGTCGGGCGCGATCAGCTCCGCCGACGCCCAGACGCAGCTGCTCGACGCCTTCCGCGCCCAGCCGTTCGAAGACCTGGGCTTCGCCCGGGTGGACCACCACCGGGCCATGCGCCAGGGGTTCCCCGAGGTCGTGCTCGGGCTGGGCAAGACGCCCGAGCAGATTGCCGCCATCTCGGCCGAAATCGTCGCCCGCGGATCCACGCTGCTCGTGACCCGCGCGAGCGCCGAGGCCTTCGATCACGTGCGCCGACTGGTGCCGCAGGCCCTCTACCACGCCGACGCGCGCGTCATCACGTTCCGCCAGCAGGACATCGAGGAAGGCCGCGGCACGATTGCGATCGCCGCCGCCGGGACGTCGGACCTGCCCGTGGCCGAGGAGGCCGCCCGGACGGCCGAGATCATGGGAAACCGCGTCGAACGCGTCTACGACGTCGGCGTGGCCGGCCTGCACCGGCTCCTCGTCGAGCGCGCCCGCCTGGCCGCGGCCCGCGTCGTCATCGTCGTGGCCGGGATGGAGGGCGCGCTGCCCAGCGTCGTGGCCGGCCTAGTGGGCGGGCCGGTCATCGCCGTCCCCACGAGCGTGGGGTACGGCGCCAGCTTCGGCGGCATCGCGGCGTTGCTCGGGATGCTGAACAGCTGCGCGTCGGGCGTCGCCGTCGTCAACATCGACAACGGTTTCGGCGCCGCGACCCTGGCGAGCCTCATTAACCACTTGTAGGCTCTGGGCTCTGGGCTCTCGGCTCGGGGCTCTCGGCTCTGGGCTTTCGGCTCTGGGCTCTGGGCCTTCGGCTCTGGGGCTCTCGGCTCGGGTGCAGCGGAACAGCGTGCCTGGCCAAGAGCCAAGAGCCGAGGAGAGCCCAGAGCCGAGAGCCGTCTCGTACGCTATCATTAAAGGTTGCCCCCTGAGCCCGCAGTGCCCGAATCCTTGGCTTCGCCATCGCAGTCCGGCGCCCTGAAGGCCCTCGAGTTCGACCGGGTCGTCGAGGCGGTGCGCGATCTTGCCGTCACCCCCATGGGGGCGGATCGGCTCGCCCGCCTCGCACCGGCGACCGATCCCGGCCGCGTGGCGCACCTGCTCGCCGGCACCACCGAGGCGGCGAAGTTCCTCGCCGCCCACGGCGCCTTCGCCCTCCAGGCGCCGGCCGACCTGCCGCGGGCGCTCGACGCGCTGGCGATCGAAGGCCGCCCGCTCGAGCCCGGGCGCCTTCTGGGGCTGGCCGGCTTCCTCGATTCGGTCCAGGACACGCGGGACGCCGTTCGCCGGCCGGGCGGGTTCACGCTCCTCGACCAGGCGGCGGCGCCGGCCGCGTCGTTCAGGGCCGAGGCGACCCGGGTCCGCGAGGCCATCGACACGGCGGGCGACGTCGTCGACGATGCCAGCCCGACGCTCAGGACGCTGCGCGACCGCCTGCGCAAGCAGCGATCGCGGCTGCGCGGCACGCTCGAGTCGTACCTGCGCGGCCGCGAGACGGCGAAGTACCTGCAGGATCAGGTCGTCACCGAGCGCAACGGCCGCTTCGTGCTGGTCGTGCGGGCCGAGCACCGCACGTCGATTCCCGGCATCGTGCACGGCGCCTCGGCGAGCGGCGCCAGTCTCTTCCTCGAGCCGCTCAGCACCGTCGAGATCAACAACGACATCGTCGCGATCGAAGAGCAGGAGCAGGAGGAGATCCGGCGGATCCTGCTTGCCCTGACCGACGCCTTCCGGCGCCGCGCGGTAGAGCTGCACCGGACGATCGAGGCGGCCACCGAGCTCGACGTGCTGCAGGCGCGGGCGAAGTTCTCGAACGCGGTCGACGGCGTCGAGCCGCAGCTCGCCGCCGACGGCGCGCTCGAGCTCCTCGGCGCCCGCCATCCCCTGCTCGCGCACGCGGTGCCGGTCACGATCCGCATCCTGCCGCCGGCGACCGCGCTGCTCGTCACCGGACCCAACACGGGCGGCAAGACCGTGGCCCTCAAGACGGCGGGGCTGCTCGCGCTGATGGCGCAGTCGGGCCTCAGGATTCCCGCCGCGGACGGATCCCGGCTACCCGTGTTCCGGACGATTTTCGCCGACATCGGCGACGAGCAGTCCATCGACGCCAGCCTGAGCACCTTCTCGGCGCACGTCACGAACATCGCCGCGATGGACCGCGCGCTCGTCACGCCGGCGCTCGTGCTGCTCGACGAGGTCGGATCGGGCACGGACCCCGTCGAGGGGGGCGCACTCGGCGTGGCCGTGGTCGATCACTTCCGCACGAAGGGGGCGATGGTGATCGCGACGAGCCACTACGACGCCCTCAAGAGCTATGCGTCGACGACCGACGGCGTCGCGACCGCCGCCTTCGGGTTCGACCCCGCGACCTTCGCCCCGACCTACGCGCTGCAGGTACGGGACGCCCGGGCCGAGCCTGGCGCTCGAGATCGCGGCGCGCCTCGGCCTGAACCCCGACGTGGTCGCGGCGGCGCGGACCAACCTGACCCGGCGCGAGGCGCAGCTCGCCGAGCACCTCGCGAAGATCGACCGCGACATGCGCGCGCTCGAGCACGAGCACCGCCTCGCGGTGCGCGAGCGCGAGACGCTCGAGGCCGCCGAGACCCGGATGCGCCAGCGCGAGGACGGCCTGCGCCAGCGGGAGGAGACGTTCCGTCGCCGGCTCGGCGAAGAGCTCGACGTCCGCCTGCGCGCCGCGCGCCGCGAGATCGACGAGGTCATCGACGAGTTGAAGGCGAAGGCGGCGGCGATGGCCCGGGAGGCCGCCCGCCGCCCGGTGCCGACCGGCGACGCCGGCCGCGCCCGCACCGAGGCCCGCGCCTCGGTCGAGAGCGTCGTCAAGCGCCTGCTCGAGCCGCAGCCCGAGGCGTCCGGCGCCCCGGCGGCGCCCCAGCCCGGCCGCCCGCCGCAGATCGGCGACCGCGTCCGGGTCGGCGGCCTGGGGCTCGAGGCGGTCGTGACCTCGATTCACGGCGACGCGGCGGATCTCGACGTGCGCGGCAAGCGCATGCGGGCCCCGCTCGGCGACCTGCGCGTCGTCGGCGGCGCGCCGCCCGAGAGCGCACGTGTGCGGGTCCACGTCGACCTGCAGCCGCGCGAGGGCCCCGTGCCGGACCTGAACGTGATCGGCTGCAGCGTGGACGAGGCGCTGGCCCGGGCGGAGCGGTTCCTCGACGAATCGCTGCTCACGGACCAGCGGACCGTGCGCGTGATTCACGGGTACGGCACGGGCCAGCTGAAGCGCGCGCTGACGGGCTACCTGCAGCAGCACCCGCTCGTGGCGAAGCTCGCGGCCGCGCCGCCCGAGCAGGGCGGCGGCGGCGTCACCGTCGTGGAGCTGAAGGACTGATGGGGCTCTTCCCGCAGCGCTTCATCGACGACCTGCGCCTGCAGGCCAACATCCTGCAGGTCATCCAGGAGTACGTGCCGCTCAAGCGCGCCGGCACCAAGTACAAGGGCCTCTGCCCGTTCCACGCCGAGAAGACGCCGTCGTTCCAGGTCGATCCGGAGAAGGGCTTCTTCTACTGCTTCGGCTGCCACGTCGGCGGCGACGTGTTCAAGTTCCTCGAGCTCCAGGAGAAGCTCGATTTCCCCGAGACCGTGCGCCTGCTCGCGCAGAAAACGGGGATGACGCTTCCCGAGCCGACCGACGAGGACGGCAGCGGCCGCCACGATGCGGCCCTGCGCGAGACGCTCCTCAAGGCGCACGAAGTGGCGGCTGCCTACTTTCGGGAGGCGCTCGACGGCCCCGCGGGCGGGCGCGCACGCCAGCAGCTCCAGGACCGGGGCGTCGCGCCGGCCACGATCGAGCGGCTCGGTCTGGGATACGCGCCGGCGGGACGCACGGGCCTCGCCGAGCGTCTCATGTCACAGGGTTTCTCCGAGGCCCAGCTGCTCCAGACAGGCCTCGTGGTCCGCCGGGACGCCGGCAGCCAGGGATCCCTGGTCGACCGTTTCCGCAACCGCCTGATGATCCCGATCTGCCGTGACACCGGGTCGGTGGTCGCCTTCGGCGGCCGGGCGATGGACGCCGACCAGGTGCCGAAGTACCTGAACTCCCCCGAGACGCCGATCTACTCGAAGGGGCGGACCCTCTACGGCCTGAACGTGACGAAGGCCGCCGTCCGCAAGCTCGGCTACGTCGTCCTGGTCGAGGGCTACTTCGACTTCGCCCAGGTCGTGCAGACCGACGCCGCACCGGTCGTGGCGTCGTGCGGAACGGCGCTCACGCCGCAGCAGGCCCAAATCCTGCGCCGGTTCACGACCAAGATCGTGCTCAGCTTCGACCAGGACGCGGCCGGTCAGAGCGCCGCGGGCCGGTCCTGCGAACTGCTGGTGACCGAGGGCTTCGACGTCAACGTCGTCGTGTTGGAAAAGGGCGAGGATCCCGATACGTTCATTCGACGCCACGGTGCCGAGCGGTACCGTGAAAGACTGCGCACCTCCCGACCGTATCTGGAGTACCTGCTCGATCAGGGGGCGCAGGGCGTCGACTTCGGCCACGACGAGCCGCGCCGGGAGTTCCTGAACCGGATGCTGGCGATCGCGGCCCGGATTCCGGACGCGGCGGCCCGCGACCAGTTCGCGGATCGCATCGCGCACCGGGCGCGGATTACGGAAGAGGTGGTCCGGGCGGAAATCCGCAAGGCGGCGGCGCAGCGGCGGACGCATGTCACGGCACGTGAATTGCCAGCGTTCGGATCGATGAAACACGCCGAAAAAGGGCTGATCTGGGGGCTGTTCCACGATACCGGCGAGGCCCTGGAGGCCCTGGACGAGCTCGAGGAGGCCGATCTGGAGGCCCTGGCCGGCGGGGACATCTTCCGGGAAGCCCAGAATCTGCGGCACGAATCGGCGACCTTTCTACCATCGGCGCTGTTGCAGCGTCTAAGTAGTGGTGACGCGCAGCTGGTGACGAGCATCGCGGCGTCGGCGACGCCGCCGGCCCCGACCGTCGAGTGCGCCCGGGCGCTCAAGCGGCTGCGCTGCGAACGGGAACGGGCGGCCCTCCAGCGGGAGATCGATCGCCTGCAGGAGCTGGGCGCCGGCCAGCACGAACGTGAGATCGACGCGCTGTGGCAGCGGAAGAAAGACCTGCTGCATCGCATCGAGGAATTGACGTAATCTGTTGCACCCCGCGAGGGATCACTTAGATGTCGATTGAAGAAAAATACGACGAAGTTCGCCAGCTGATCACGATCGGCAAGGAAAAGGGCTACCTGCTGTACGACGAGGTCAACGAGATGCTGCCGTCGGAGATCACCTCGTCCGACGAGCTCGACGACCTCTTCAACACGTTCGGCAGCGCCGGCATCGAGGTCATCGACTCGGACCAGAAGTACCTCCGGGACGAGAAGGCCATCGACCGGACGGGCGAGGGCGCCGAGGAGCTGGAGCTCGACCTCACGCCGGGGGCGCTCGACAAGACGAACGACCCGGTCCGGATGTACCTGCGCGAGATGGGGACCGTGCCCCTGCTGACGCGCGAGGGCGAGGTCGAGATCGCGCGGCGCATCGAGCGCGGCAAGCTGGCCGTGATCAAGTCGATCTCGCGGACGCCGCTCATCGCGAACCGCGTCATCGAGCTCGGCGATCGCCTCCACAACGGCGAGCGCACGATCCGCGAGCTGGTGATCTTCAACGACGAGGAGATCACCGACGAGCGGATCCAGGAGCGGTCCCGCCAGGTGCAGAAACAGATCGACGCCGTCCGCAAGGCGCGGGCGAACGCCGAGAAGCTCGAGGAGAAGCTGCGCGAAACGCCCAAGGGCGCGACGACGCGCGACAAGCGGAAGTACCGCCGGGCGCGGTGGGCCGCGATGCGCGCGCGCGTCGAGGTGTCCCGGCTCATCCGCGAGATCGAGTTCACCGAGGCGATCAAGCGCCGGCTCATCGACGACATGAAGGAAGCCGTCGATTCGGTCAAGGCGGTGCAGCGCGAGATCGAAGGCGTCGACCGGCTCCTCAACCCGAAGAACAAGAAGCACCGGCTCAAGGAGGAGGAGCGCAGGAACGTCCAGCGCCAGCTCAAGGAGCTGAAGCTGAAGCTCAAGGGCATGACCGAGACGCTCGGCCAGGCGCCCGACGAGCTGCGCAAGACGCTCGACACGATCGTCCGCGGCGAGTGGCAGGCCGAGCAGGCCAAGAAGGAGCTCGTCGAGGCCAACCTCCGTCTGGTCGTGTCGATCGCGAAGAAGTACACGAACCGCGGTCTCCAGTTCCTCGACCTCATCCAGGAAGGCAACATCGGCCTGATGAAGGCCGTGGACAAGTTCGAGTACCGCCGCGGCTACAAGTTCTCGACCTACGCCACGTGGTGGATCCGCCAGGCCATCACGCGCGCCATCGCGGACCAGGCGCGGACCATCCGCATCCCGGTCCACATGATCGAGACGATCAACAAGCTGATCCGCACGTCGCGCGCGCTGGTGCAGGAGCTCGGCCGCGAGCCGACTTCCGAAGAAATCGCCAAGCGGATGGACATCCCGGTGTCCAAGGTGCGCAAGGTGCTGAAGATCGCGCAGGAGCCCATCTCCCTCGAAACCCCGATCGGCGAGGAGGAAGATTCGCATCTGGGCGACTTCATCGAGGACCGGCAGGTGGTCTCGCCCGCCGAGGCGGTGATCAACCTGAACCTGAAGGAGCAGACCGAGTCGGTGCTCAAGACCCTGACGCCGCGCGAGGAGAAGGTCATCAAGATGCGCTTCGGCGTCGGCGACGGCAGCGAGCACACGCTCGAAGAGGTGGGCCAGAGCTTCGCCGTGACCCGCGAGCGGATCCGCCAGATCGAGGCCAAGGCGCTGCGCAAGCTGCGGCATCCGTCGCGCAGCCGCAAGCTGCGGGCGTTTCTGGAGGGGAGAACCACGTAGGCTCTGGGCTCCGGGCTTCAGGCTCTGGGCAAGTCACTGCAGCGGAACAGTGTCGCTGGCCCAAAGCCGAGAGCCGAGACCCCATGTTGAGGCATACTTACGCGGGCCCATAGCTCAATGGTGAGAGCCGCCGGCTCATAACCGGCCCGTTCCAGGTTCGAGTCCTGGTGGGCCCACCAGACAAGTCTCCGGGCTCCCGGCTTCAGGCTCTCGGACTTGCCCGCAGCGGCCGAGCGTCCCGAAGCCCAGAACCCGGAGCCCGTGAGATCCGAATGATGAACAAGTCCGAACCCGACACACCGCGAGGGCGCGATGCACGCTGATCTGGAGCGCCTCATCGCGCTCCAGCGGCTCGACTCGGCGGCCCAGGAGGCCCGCCGGCGTCTGGCCGAGGAGCCCGAACGCACACAAGCGCTCGACGCCCGCCTCGAATCCATCCGCCAGCGCATCGCCGCCGAGAAGGCCCGCCTCGCCGACAACCAGAACGCCCGCCGCGACCTCGAGAAAGAAAACGCCGTCCACCAGACCCGCCTCTCCAAGTTCCGCGATCAGCTCATGGCCGTGAAGACCAACGTCGAGTACCAGGCCATGCAGAAGGAAATCCAGTTCGCCCAGACCGAGGTGAAAGCCATCGAGGAGAAGATCCTCGTGCAGATGCTCGCGAGCGACGAGGTCGCCGCCACCATCAAGACCCTCGAGCGCGAGCTGGCCGCCGAGCAGAAGGCCGTCGACGCCGACCGCCAGGCCCTGTCGAAGGAGCTCCAGGAGAGCCAGGAGGCCCTGTCGCACATCGACGTGGAGCGGCAGGAGGTGTCGCGGTCGATCGCGCCCGACATCCTCCGGCTGTTCGCGCAGGTGTCCGAGCGGCGCCACGGCATCGCCGTCGCCGAAGCGCGGGACGGCATCTGCACCATCTGCCACGTCCGGCTCCGCCCGCAGGTGTTCAACACCGTGCGGCGCAATGCCGCGATCATCCAGTGCGACACGTGCCAGCGCATTCTCTACTTCGTCCAGCCCGCGGCGCCCGCGAGCCCCGAAGCGGTCCAGCCCGTGCCCCCGAAGTGACGGGCCTTTTCGACAACCCGCTCGTCACCTACATCGACGGCGGCGCTCGAGGCAATCCCGGCCCGGCCGGCTACGGCGTCCGTGTCGAACGCCCCGACGGCTCGCTGGTCGAGGAGGTCTCCGACGCCATCGGCGTCGCCACCAACAACGTCGCCGAATACCGCGGACTCCTGGCCGCGCTCGAGTACGCTCTCGCCCACGACTGCCGGCACCTCACGGTCCGATCCGACTCGCTGCTGCTCGTCAAGCAGATGCGCGGCGAGTATCGGGTGAAGCATCCCGGTCTTCAGCCCCTGCACCAGCAGGCGCGCGGTCTCGTGTCGCGGATCGGACACGTCCGGTTCGAACACGTCGGCCGCTCGCTCAACGCGCACGCGGACCGGCTCGCGAATCAGGCGATGGACGAAGGCTCGGGGCTCTAGGCTCTCGGCGCTGGGGCTCTCGGCAGATCACGACTGCGGCGGAACAGCGCGACTGGCCCGGAGCCGAGAGCCCAGAGCCGAGAGCCCAGAGCCAGTAAGATGGGTCCTATGCGCTGGATCGTCGGACTTCTACTGCTGAGCCTGCTTGGTCTGGCAGGCGCGTACGTGGCGGCTGGACGCGCCGCCCCGCCCCACATCACCATCACGCAACCGGGCCGCATCGTCGGACGGACGGGCACCGCCGAGGTGACCGCATCGGCGCCGAAGGCAACGTTCACGGCGCTCACGATCCGCCTCGAGCAGAACGGCCACTCGTTCCCGCTGTACACGCTCGATCCCGCGAAGGGGCCTGGCGCGACGACGCCGACCGGCGGCGTGATCGCGAAGCCGAAGCCCGACGAGCTGCAGATTACGCAGCCGTTCGGCCGGCAGCAGCTGCCCCAGCTGCAGTCGGGGCCCGCCCGGATCGTCGTCGAGGCGACGAGGCCGTCGTTCCTGAACCTGCGCCGGGTCTCGTCGAGCGTCTCGAAGGATTTTCAGATTCGCCTCGAGCCTCCGGAAATCGCGGTCGTCTCCACACATCACTACATCAACCACGGCGGTACCGAGTTCGTCGTCTATCGCGCGACGCCGCCGGACGTGACGTCGGGCGTGCGCGTCGGAACGATCGAATATCCCGGCTACCCGCTCGGCGGCGATCCAGCCCTGCACGGCGCCTTCTTCGCGCTGCTCCCCGACCAGGATCTGAAGACGCCCATCCTCGCGTTCGCGCGCGACGAGACGGGCGCCGAGGCCACCGCGACCTTCATGGACGGCGTGTTCGAGAAGCCGTTCAAGAAGAGCCGGATCGAGCTCGACGACCCCTACATCGACCGCGTCGTGCCACAGATCATCCAGCACTCGCCGGAAATGAACATGCAGACGCCGACCGATCCGTCGGGGATGATCGACGCCTTCGTGCGCCTGAACAGCGAGCTGCGGAAGAAGAACGCGGAGGCAATCGGCGCCTTCGCGAAGAAGACGTCACCCACGCGCCTGTGGCAGGGCGCCTTCGTCCGCCTCGGGAACGCCGCCGTGGAATCGGCGTTCGCCGACTACCGGACGTACGTCTACAAGGGGAAGGTGGTCGATCACGAAGTGCACCTCGGCTTCGACCTCGCCCGCACGCCGCACGTCCCGATCCTCGCGGCGAACGCGGGCATCGTCCTCAACGCGAGCTGGCTCGGCATCTACGGCAACTGCGTCATCATCGACCACGGCATGGGCGTGCAGTCGCTCTACGGCCATCTCTCACAGTTCGACGTGAAGGTCGGGGATCGCGTCACCCAGGGCCAGCAGATCGGCCTGACGGGCATGACCGGCATGGCGGGCGGCGATCACCTGCACTTCACGATGCTCGTCGGCGGCCAGATGGTGAATCCGATCGAGTGGTGGGATCCCCACTGGATCGAGGATCGCATCGAGCGGAAGCTGCGGGAGGCGACGGGCAGCTGACGCGCCGGACGCCGGTGGCGCAGGCCTTCAGGCCTGCCTGTCGCGCAGCCGTCGGCCTGCCGCGCCGGGCGGACCTGAAGGTCCGCGCTACCGCAGCGCCGGGCGGACCTGGAGGTCCGCGCTACCGCAGCGACGCCAATCATCGATGTGTGCTCCGTCGTTCCGGGCGGATCACCCCGACGAGGCGGCCGGCGCGGGGCCCCTGCTTGCGATAGGAACAGAACCAGTCGGAGTAGCAGCCCGTGCACAGACCGGCGACGTGCACGCGATCGGGAGCGACGCCCGCGCCGACGAGCTGATCCCGCGCCGACCGCCAGACGTCCAGTTGCCAGTGGTCCGCGCGGTTGCCCGGTTCGAACCACGCCGCCACCTGCGCGGCGGGGAACGCCGCCTCGAAGCGCTCGCGGACATCACGTCCCACTTCATAACAGCAGGGTCCGATCGAGGGGCCGACGGCCGCGACGAGCTCGCCGGCGCGGCTTCCCCAGGTGGTCGTGAGCGTCCCGACGGCGACGCCGGGCACGCGCAGGGCAAGGCCCCGCCAGCCCGCGTGTGCGGCGACCACCGCGCCGCTCGCGGGATCGGCGATCAGGATCGGCACGCAATCGGCGGTCCGGACCGCCAGCGCCAGGCCAGGGTCGTCGGTGGCGAGGATGTCCGCGTCGGTCGCGGAGGCCGAAGACGGGACCTCCCCGCACCGGAAGACGGCGGCCGAGGCGCCGTGCACCTGCCGGGTCCGGACGAGATGCGCCGGGCTCACACCCGCGGCGCGTGCCACCTCGTCCCAGGCCGCGGTGAGGTCGGCGTCGGGAGATCCCAGACGCCAGGGTCGCGTCGTGAACAGGTGCCACGCAACCGGCGTCAGGGGCAGGCAGACGAGCGCGGCGCCGCCTTCTCCCCGCACCCACGCGAACCGTCCGCCCGGATGGGGCTTCAACATCGCCCCCTCATCATGCCCGAAAGCCTGTCCGCGGGAGCCCACGCGCGGCTCCGGCATCGACCGGCGCGTCGTGCCACTACGGCATCGTGAACGTGTTGTTGCTCCGCTGGCCGTCCGGGAGGACGTGGTCGGGATCGATCGTCGCCGACCGCACCGCCTTGCTGCCGTCCACTCTCACCTGGAATTCCCGGTGCTGCTCCCAGGTCTCGACCGGCACCTCGATCCGTGTCTTCGTTCCGTCGGCGTAGACGACCTCGAGCGTCGCCGGCAGCACCAGCCGGTCGAGGTTGGCCACGGTGACGAGCGCGCCCTTCGACGCGTCGCCGTCGACGTAGGCGACCTTCTGCACGGCCATGTCGAAGGTCCAGTTCTCCGCGAACCAGCCGCGCCAGAACCACGACAGGTCCTCGCCGGCCGCGCTGTCCATCGCGCGGAAGAAGTCCGACGGCGACGGGTGCTTGTACGCCCACGCGTGCACGTACTGACGGAACGCCTCGTCGAACCGGTCGGGCCCCAGGATCTGCTCGCGCAGCAGGACCAGTCCGAGCGCCGTCTTGAAGTAGGTCACCGGGTGGCGGTACTTCTCCGAGATCTGATCGGCCGCCGCCATGATCGGCGGGGCGTCCGGGTCGCTCAGCGTCTTCAGGATCTCGTCGACCGGGTTGCCGCCGCCGGGCGCGTACTCCCCGTCGCGCTTGGGTCCGAACTCACCCTTGTTGAAGTCGGCGTCCGCGTAGACGTCCCAGAAGGTGTTGAAGCCCTCGTCCATCCACGCCGCGCGCCGCTCGTTGGAGCCGACGATCATCGGAAACCACGTATGCCCGATCTCGTGGGTCGTGACGCTGTAGAGGCCCTTCCCCTTCGATCGGTACGAGTCGAACACGATGCCGGGATACTCCATCCCGCCGACCACGCCCGCCTCGTTGATGGCGACCGGGTACGGATATTCGAGCCAGTGCTGCGAGAAGAACTCCACCGTGTGCTTGACGTACTCGGTGGAGCGGGCCCAGCCGTCCCCCTCCAGGCTCTCGACGGGGTACGCCGACATCGCGAGCGCCTTCTTCCCGCTCGGCAGATCGATGCGGGCGGCGTCCCAGACGAACGCGGTCGAGGCGCCGAAGGCGACGTCGCGGCTGTTCTGCATGCGGAAATGCCACGTGAGCGTGGGGCTCCCCTGCGGGCGGCTCGAGGGGTTCGTGATGTCTTCCGGCGTGCGGATCACGACCGTCTTCTCGCTCTGCCGCGCCTGATCCAGCCGCGAGCGCTCGGTCGCCGTCAGCACCTGCTCGGGATTCACGAGCTCGCCGGACCCGACGATGATCATGTTCGAGGGGACGGTGACGCGGTAATCGAAGTCGCCGTACTCCAGGTAGAACTCGCTGTTGAGGAACGGCAGCGTGTCCCAGCCGCGCAGATCGTCGTACACGCACATGCGCGGATACCACTGCGCCATCTCGTAGATCTCGCCGTTCTTCGTCGAGATCCAGTCCGTGCGGCCGCCGAAGCTGCCCGGCGGAATCTCGTAGTGATAGACGATGCGCAGCCTGATCTTCCCGCCGCCGGCAGCCACCGGCTGCGGCAGCTCGACGCGCATCCGCGTGTCGGACACGGCGTGCGTCGCCGCCTTGAACGCGCCGCCCGTCGCCGGCGCCACCTCGACCGACGTGATCTCATAGCCGTCGGTGTGCCCCGCCGGCGTGCGCGCGCCCGAGAACGCCGCCCGCGCATCCTCCCGGTACCGGTTCTGGTCCAGCTGCAGCCACAGGAAGTCGAGCGACGTCGGACTGTTGTTCGTGTACGTGATGACCTCGGTGCCCGTGAGCGTCTTCTGCTGCGGATCGAGGGTCGCCTGGAGGTCGTAATCGGCGCGGTTCTGCCAGTAGCTCGGCGAGGGCAGTCCGTTCCCCATCCGGTAGGGGCTGACCGGATCGGGATCGTGGAACGGCGCGAACGTCTCGAGCGGGTTGAAGGTGGGCCCGGCGGCCAGCACGGGCGCCGTCATCGCCGCCGCGCAGGTCAGCACGAGCAGTGAGCACAGAGAGAAGATGTGATGTTTCATGGGAACGAGCCCGATATTACCGCGCTTTGACCGATGGGTCACCTGCCCGCGCCGGCGCTCCCGGGCGGGCTTGCGCGCCGCGCCGGGCCGCCGCTAGGCTTCTTCCAGGCCGGGCTCGCGCCGGGCCGCCACCAATGCCCGAGATCATCGGCGTCGGCCTCGACGCCATCGAGATCGATCGGATCGCCGCCACGCTCGCGCACTACGGCGACCGGTTCGAGCGACGCCTCTTCACGGACGCCGAGATCGCCTATTGCCGGAGGCGACGCGAGACTGCGGTCCACTTCGCGGGGCGCTTCGCCGCCAAGGAGGCTGGCATGAAGGCGCTCGGGACCGGACGGTCGCACGGCGTGCTCTGGCGCGACGTCGAGGTCGTGCGCGCCGGCGGGCCGCCGCGGCTCCAATTCCACGGCGGCGCGGCCCGGCGATTCGCGGCGATCGGCGGCCGCACGGCGCTCGTCACGATCACGCACAGCCGCGCCCTCGCCATGGCCCAGGTGATCCTGCTCGGCTGACTCCTTCCGGCATCGCGTGTCGCGATCGACCGCGGACCACCGAGCAACCGCGGTTGTCGGTTCTTCGGCTGTCGGACCCCGCGCTCGCCGTGCACTGGCTCCCTCTCCCATAACCCTCTCCGGCGCCTGCCGTTGCGGCCGCAGTTCTCCCGCCGCGCGCCTGGCACGCCCCATGTAGCTCGCGTCCATCAGGAACGGGCCGTCCGAAGCGGACGGCCGGACGTGGACGCGAACCGCCGGTGGCCCCGGCGCCACTCGAAGACGTCGCGCCTGCGGCCACGCCGCGGCGAGGACGCGCATCCGAGCCAAGGCGGCGGCGGCAGTTCGCGCCGGGGGTGGGGCCCCGGCGCCGCTCGAAGACGTCGCGCCTGCGGCCACGCCGCGGCGAGGACGCGCGTCCGAGCCAAGGCGTCGGCGGCAGTTCGCGCCGGGGGTGGGGCCCCGGCGCCACTGGAAAAGGAGCTGCATCATGACCGTCAAGTTCATGCCGAACGACAAGGGCAACCCGCCCGGCAAGCTCGCGGACGCCGAGCTGCACTTCACCGAGGGCCTGCTCGAAGGTCTGAAGCTGGTCGGGTTCTCGATCTGGGAGCGGCGTGGAGGCTCGGGGCGCAACGTCACGTTCCCCGCGCGGCAGTACAGCGTCAACGGCGAGCGTCGCAGCTTCGCGCTGCTGCGGCCCCTGGCCGACGCCACCGCGCAGCAGAAGCTGCGCGACTTCGTGCTGCAGGCCTATCAGGAGTTCGAGGCGGAAACGGCGCTGGTCACCGACTGATCTCCTGAATCACGGGCAGCAGTCGGGCGTTTTCCTGCTGGCGCTTGGGCGGGAGCGTCCATTCTTCCCTGAGGGACTTGGCGAACTCGGCCTGGAAGAAGGAGGCCTTCATGCCGCCGTCGATCACGTCCCACGGCAGGACTTCGTCGCCGCTGCGGTCCCGGAAGATGTAGAAGTCGGCGTCGACGCCGGCCTCGGCGACCGCCGCCCTCCAGTTCTGGCCGTTGCGCTCGGCCGCTTCGATCGCGGCGGCGACGCGCCGGTCGCCGAGCGAGAGCAGCGCCTGGTAGAACGAGTGCCGCTCCGACTTGATGTTGAAGTACACGTTGTCGATGTCCGCCATGAGCGTCCGCAGCCGCTTGATCTTCCGCTCGGTGATCGCCGGCTCCTCCATCGGCAGCCACTGGTACGCCGTGGCGGGCTTCGGCACGAGGGGATTCACGCTGCCGACGATGCGGCCGACCTGGCCGCGGGTCCTGGCATGGGCCAGCATCCGCTCGCGCATCTGCAGCGTCAGATCGCGGATGGCCACCAGGTCATCGTCGGTCTCGGTGGGGAGGCCGATCATGTAATAGAGCTTCAGATTCTCGACGCCGTTGGCGAAGAGCAGTTCGGCGCGATCGAGGATCTCGTCGTTGGTTACCGTCTTGTTGATCACGCGCCGCAGCCGGTCCGATCCCGTCTCGGGCGCGATCGTGATGGTGCGCTCGCCGCTCGCCCGGAGGAGTCGGACGATGGGCTCGGTGAGATCGTCGAGGCGGAGCGAGGCGGGGCTGATCGCGTAGCCCATCTCGTTGAGGGCGGCCAGGATGCGCTCGATCTCGGGGTGATCGCAGAGCGCGATCGACACCAGGCCCGCACGCGATGCGTGGGGACGCGCCGCGCGAGCCAGATCGAGAATCCGGTCGGCCGGGAACGCCCGCACGGGCAGGTAGTTGTAGCCCGCCCAGCAGAACCGGCACAGGTTCGCACAGCCGCGGACGACCTCGACGAGGAAGCGCGATCCGAACTCCGTGTCCGGCGTGAAGATGCTCGTCGCCGGCGGGTCGCACGCGTCGGTCACGGGCAGCGCCGCCTTCCGCACGCGCACCTCGCGGTCGTCGACCGTCGAGCGGAAGCCCAGCAACGTGCCGTCGCCGGCCACGCGCGGCTCCACCAGGGCGGGCACGTAGAAACCGGGTTCCCCGGAGAGACGGCGCAGCAGGCCGGCACGGCCCGATTCCTCGGCGAACGCGCGGCCGATCGCCGGAACGAGGATCTCGCCCTCTCCCGCGGCAATCACGTCGGCGAAGGGCGCCAGCGGCTCGGGGTTGACGAACGTCACGGCGCCGCCGATGAGCACGAGCGGATGGCGGGACTCCCGCTCGGCGGCCCGCGCGGGGATGCCCGCGAGGCGGAGGATCGAGAGCACGTTCACGTAGTCCCACTCGAACGACACCGAGAACGCCAGGACGTCGAAGTCGCCGACCGGTGTCTGGGATTCGAGGCTGATGAGGCCGGCGCCGCTGGAGACGAGCTCGGCCAGCTCCTGCTTCGGTGGCAGGAACACGCGCTCGCACACGACATCGTCCTGGGCGTTGAAGAGCCGGTAGACGGTCTGGAAGCCGAGGTTCGACATCCCGACCCAGTACGTGTTCGGAAACGCCAGGGCGACGCGCAGACGATCGCCGTGCGGCTTGTGGACGTAGCCGACTTCTTTCGAGAGGGTTTCGCGTGCGCGCTCGCGCTGCTGCCAGGACTTCATGGATGGTCACGCCCGTCCGGCTGCTCACCCTCGGACGGCGGCGCTCCCGGGTGCCGTGGATCTTCCTACTGTATCACCGGGACCCGGTCGGCCCGGGCGCGACCGATCGCGGTCCGGACGCCCGCCGGCCCGCCCCCGGCGCGGGTCGGCCGCCTCCAGCGCGGCGGGCGATCGGTCAGTCCTGACGCCTGAGGAAGGCGGGGACGTCGAAGCCCGAGGCGAGGTCGAGGTCGACGGGCGCGTCCGGCCCGGCTGGCGGCGCCGCGAGCCGGTCCACCGGGTCCTCGACGGGGAGGGCGTGGTGAGGAACCACCGGCGCCGCGGATCCGCCGGCGGCGGCGACGGGCAGCTCGAGCTGCGGCCGGCGCGCCACGGACACGCGCCGCGCGGCGGGCGCCTCGGCGCGCGCCCGCAGATGCTCGGCGTACTCGGTCATGTCGACGGGCGTCTGGGCCGGAACCGGCGCCGGCTTCGCGGTGTCGACGGGCGTGAAGCCCGTCGCGATGACCGTGATCTTCACTTTCCCCTTCAGCGCGGGATCGACGACTGCGCCGAAGATGATGTTGGCGTCCTCGTGGGCCGCCTCCTGCACGATGGACGAGGCCTCGCTGACCTCGATGAGCGACAGGTCGGGCCCGCCCGTCACGTTGATGATCACCCCTCGCGACCCGTGCACCGCCGCGCCCTCGAGCAGCGGGCTCGAAATCGCGCGCTGCGCCGCCTCGATCGCCCGGCCCTCGCCCTCCGCGATGCCCGTGCCCATCATCGCCATCCCCATGCCCGCCATGATGGTCTTCACGTCCGCGAAGTCGAGGTTGATGAGGCCGGGCACGAGAATCAGATCGGAGATCCCCTGGATGGCCTGGCGCAGCACGTCGTCGGCGGTCGCGAACGCGTCGGTGAGCGGGGTGTTGCGGTCGATGATCGACAACAGCCGCTCGTTGGGGATCGTGATGATCGTGTCGACGCACTCGCGGAGCTGCTCGAGACCGCGATCGGACTGCGCCAGTCGCTTCTTGCCCTCGAACTTGAACGGCTTGGTCACGACGGCGATGGTCAGCGCGCCGAGCTCGCTCGCCAGGCTCGCGATCACCGGCGCCGCACCGGTGCCCGTGCCGCCCCCGAGGCCGGTCGTCACGAAGATCATGTCGGCGCCGTCGAGCGCCTGGATGATCTTGTCGGTGTCCTCGAGCGCCGCCTGGCGGCCCACGTTCGGGTCCGCCCCAGCCCCGAGGCCCTTCGTCAGCTTGCTGCCGATCTGCAGCTTCACGGGCGCCGCGTTGTTGGCGAGCGCCTGGACGTCGGTGTTGGCGACAATGAACTCGACGCCCTGGAAGCCGGCCTGGACCATGCGGTTCACGGCGTTGCCGCCGCCACCGCCGACACCCAGCACCTTGATGCGGGCGCCCGTCCGGGATTCGTCGGCCAGCTGCAGCCGCAGCCGGGCGGCGTCCTGGCTCTCACCCGCGGCGGGCCACTTGTTCACGTCAGCCATGCGCGTCTCCTTTTATCACTGGCGGCGGGGCCCCACCCCCGCCGCGAACTGACGCCGATGCCTCGTCTCGGATCTCCAGGTCCTCGACTCGGCATGGCCGCAGGCGCCTTGCGTCTCCCACTGGCGGCGGGGCCCCGCCCCTACCGCGAACTGACGCCGATGCCTCGTCTCGGATCTCCAGGTCCTTCGACTCGGCATGGCCGCAGGCGCCTTGCGTCTCCCACTGGCGGCGGGACCCCGCCCCTACCGCAACCTGACGCCGAGGCCTCGTCTCGGATCTCCAGGTCCTCGACTCGGCATGGCCGCAGGCGCTCAAAAGAATTCCTTGAACAGTCCCCGGAGCCGGCCAGCCATGCGCCCGATCGCGCCCGCCCCGACCATCGTGTGCACCGGCTCGACCGAGTTGCGGCACGCGTACACCACCAGGCCCACGCCGGTTGCGAACGTCGGGCTGTTCACGTGGTCGGCCAGTCCACCCACCCCGGTGGGGCAGCCCCGCCGGATGGGCAGGTCGAAGATCTGCTCCGCAATCTCGGGCATCCCGTCCAGAATCGCGCCGCCGCCGGTCAGCACGATCCCGGAGTTTAGGCTCTTCTCGTATCCCGCGCGCCGGATTTCGTCCCATACGAGGTGAAAGATTTCCTCGGCGCGCGGCTGAAGGATTTCGGCCAGGATGCGCCGGGCCATTACGCGGGGCTTACGCCCGCCCACGCTGGCCACTTCCATCGTCTCGTCCTCGTCGACCATCCCCGAGAGGGCGCACCCGCACTTGCGCTTGATCTTTTCCGCGTCCGGCACCGGCGTCCGCAGTCCGACCGCGATGTCGTTGGTGAAGTGGTCGCCGCCGATGCCAATCACCGCAGTGTGCCACAGACTCCCGCGCTCGTAGATGGCGATGTCGGTCGTGCCGCCGCCGATGTCCACGAGGGCGACGCCCAGCTCCTTTTCGTCCTCGGTCAGCACCGAGTCGCTGGCGGCGAGCTGCTCGACCACCGTCTCGGCGACGTTCACTCCGGCGCGATTCACGCAGCCCACCAGGTTCTGCGTCGAGCTCTGGCTGCCCGTGACGATGTGGACGTTCACCTCGAGCCGCGTGCCGGTCATACCCACGGGCGCGCCGATCCCGTCCTGCTCGTCGACGACGAAGTCCTGCGGCAGCACGTGGAGGATCTCGCGCCCGGTCGGCAGCGAGACGGCCTTGGCGGCGTCGATCGCCCGGCGCACGTCCTCGCGCGTGATCTCGCGGTTCTTGCCGGCCACGGCGATCACGCCGCGGCTGTTGAAGCCCTTGATGTGCGGCCCGGACAGCGCCAGGTGCACCGAGTCGATCTCGACGCCCGCCATCAGCTCGGCCTCGTCGACCGCCGCCTTGATGGACTCGACCGCCGCCTCCAGGTTCACCACGACGCCGCGCCGGATCCCCCTCGACTCGGCGACGCCCAGTCCGACGATGTCGAGGCCCTCGCCGTCGAGCACCTCGCCCACGACGGCGGTGACCTTCGACGTCCCGACGTCGAGTCCCACGATGTATCGCTCTCTTCGTCCCACTCTTCCTCCGGGAGGCGCGCTACCGCACCGCGGCCTGCACGACGGCCTTGGCCGCCGGACGGACGTAGATGCGGTTGTCGAATCGCAGATCCACGTAGTCGATGTTCGCCACCCGCTCGTGGAGGGCGTCCCGCAGATCCAGGTACGTCTGCAGCCGCCGCACGAACTGGTCGTCGCCGAGATAGAGCACGGTCGCGTCGCCGTTCAGGATGACCGACGCGTTGTGCGCGTCGGAGACGTCGATCTGGGAGACCCGGCGTCCGATCGCCGGCGCGGCCTGCAGGGCCGTCACCAGGGCGACGGCGAGCTCCGCCCGCTCGTCGTCGGCCTTCGGTCCGTCGGCGTCCGACTGCGTGAGGAGGCCGTCGACGATTGGCAGATCCAGGTCGTCGTACTCCGGGCCGTACTCGTCGATCACGGCGCCGCGCTCGTCCAGCAGATACATGTCGCCGTTCAGCCGTCCGAGGGCGATCGGCTGCCGCTCGGTCACGGTCACGTCGATCGTCGACGGCAGCAGCCGGCGCAGCGTCGCGTCGCGGACCCAGGTCGACGCGAGCACCTGGCGGCGCCACTTGTCCAGGTCGGCCCCGATCAGACTGCGGCCCTCGAGGCCCGTCAGCAGCGCGAGCACCTCGCCCTGCGACAGCCGTGTGTTGCCGTGCACGGTAATGTGCCGAACCCGCAGCACCTGCCCGTCCAGGATCGCCGTCGCCGCGCGGTACGCGGCGAACACCGCGACGGCGGCCAGCGTCCCGTAGAGCACCAGCGGGCGGATCGCCGCGTGCCAGCCACGCCGCCTCCTGGCGGGCTTGACGTGCGCGCGCCGGAAGCGGCGATCGGCCGGGGCGGCGACGGCCGTCACGGCCGACCTCCATCCGAGAGGGCCCGCACGATCCGATCGGCGGCCCCGGCGATCGAGCCCGCGCCCAGAGTGATCACCACGTCGCCCGGGCGGCAGGCCCGCAGGGCGGCATCGACGGCCTGACCGACCGACGGCGCCACGTCGACCGGCACGTCCACGGCGCGGCGGACGCTGTCGGCCAGCGCGTCCAGCGTGACGCCGGGCATCGGATCCTCGCCCGCCGGGTAGATGTCGGTGAGGACGATGTGGTCCGCGCTGGCGAACGCGGGACCGAATGACGCCATGAGCGCGCGGGTCCGCGTGTACCGATGGGGCTGGAAGACCACGACGATCCGGCGCCGGAGGGCGCGCGCGGCGTCCAGCACCGCCTCGATCTCGGTCGGATGATGACCGTAGTCGTCCACGACCAGCACCCCGCCGGGCTCGCCACGGACGTCGAAGCGCCGCTCGGCGCCGCGGAAGTCCGCCAGGCCGTCCGCCAGGCGATCGAACTCCACGCCCAGCTCGAGACCGACCGCCACGGCGCCGACCGCGTTCTGCAGGTTGTGGCGCCCCGGCACCCGCAGCGCGAGCCGGCCGAGCGCCTCGCGGGCGCCCCCGGTGCGCCGCTCCACGGTCGCGTGCGATCCGAACCCCTCGACGACGACGTCGACGGCCGAGACGTCCGCGCCCGGCTTCAGGCCGTACGTCGTCACCCGGCGCGTGATGCGCGGCAGGATCGCGGCGACGCCCGGATCGTCCGCGCACGCCACGACGGCCCCGTAGAACGGCACCGAGTTCGCGAAATCGGTGAACGCCTCCAGCAGGTCGTCGTACCCGCGGTAGCTCTCGAGGTGCTCGTGATCGATGTTCGTCATCACCGCCATCGTCGGTCGCAGCTTCAAAAACGATCGGTCGCTCTCGTCCGCCTCGGCCACCAGCAGCGCGCCGCGGCCCAGCCGCGCGTTGCTGCCGAACGCGCTCAGGCGCCCGCCGATCACGGCCGTCGGGTCCAGCCCCGCCCGTTCGAGGGCGAACGCGATCATCGACGTCGTCGTCGTCTTGCCGTGCGACCCGGCCACCGCAATCCCCTCGCGCAGCCGCATCAGCTCGGAGAGCATCTCGCCGCGCGGGATCACCGGGATGCGCCGGCGCGCCGCTTCGGCCACCTCGAGGTTCGTCGCCCGAACGGCCGACGAGACCACCACGACGTCCGCGTCGCCCACGTTGGCGGCCGCGTGCCCGATCGCGACCTGCACGCCGAGCGCGGCCAGGCGATCGGTCACCGGCGATCGCTTCTCGTCCGACCCGGACACCACATAGCCCAGGTTGGCCAGCAGCTCGGCGATGCCGCTCATGCCCACCCCGCCGATGCCGACGAAGTGGATCCGCTTCGTTCCGCCTAGCATCCGGCCAGTTCCAGCACGCGATCGACGACGGCGCGCGCCGCGTCGGGACGCGCGAGCGACCGCGCCGCTGCGGCCATCCGCGCCCGCCCGTCCGCGTCGGCCGCGAGCGCGAGCACCCGCCTGGCGAGCGCCGGCCCGTTCAGGTCGCGCTCCAGCATCACCTCGGCGGCCCCCGCCGCGGCCACGAGCTCCGCGTTCCGCCGCTGGTGGTCGTCGGCCGCCGTCGCCAGCGGAATCAGGATCGCGGGCTTTCCCGCCATCGCCAGCTCCGCCAGCGTCGTCGCGCCGGCGCGGCAGACGATCAGATTCGCCCGCCGGAGCCGTCGTCCCATGTCGAACAGGAACGGCTCGACCTCGGCCTGAAGCCCGGCGTGCCGGTAGGCTTCGCGCACCATCGCCAGATCCCGCTCTCCCGTCTGGTGCACGAGACGGAGGGCCGGATCGCCGGCCAGCTCCGCCGCCGCCGCCACCATGGCCACGTTGATCGCGTGCGCGCCCTGGGAGCCGCCAAAAACTAGGACCTCGCGCCCGGTCGATCCCTCATTCGTGCCCGCCTCCTCGACCCGGCCCGAGCCCGAGAACTCGGGCCTGACCGGATTCCCGCTCACGAACGCTTTCGCCCCGAAGAACCGCCGCGTGTCCGGATAGGTGATCGCGGCCGCATCGACGAACCGCGACAGCCATCGGTTGGCCAGCCCCGGCACCGCATTCTGCTCGAGCACCAACGTGCGAATCCCCCGCAGCGCCGCCACGAGCACGACCGGCCCGGAGCTGTACCCGCCGACGCCGATCACGATCGACGGACGCCGCGCCGACAGGAGCCGCCACGCGTCGACGAGGCTCACCGGCACGAGCGCCGCCGCCGCAATCAGCTTTCCGATCGATCGGCCCTTGAGGCCGACGCTCCGGATCACGTCGAGCGGAAAGCCTTCGCGCGGGACGATGCGCGCTTCCAGCCCTCTCGCGGTGCCCGCGAACGAGATCTGCGCCTCCGGCCGCCTCGCCAGCAGCTCGCGCGCCACGGCGATGCCCGGATACACGTGTCCACCCGTGCCGCCGCCGGCAATCACCACATGCAGGCCGCAGGCGCTCATTGCTTACCTGCGGCGGAGCCCCACCCCCGCCGCGAACTGACGCCGATATCTCGGCTCGGATCTCCACGTCCTCGCCTCGACATGGCCGCAGGCGCTCATCTCTTCCTGGCGCCGGGGCCCCACCCCCGCCGCGCACTGACGCTGATGCCTCGGCTCGCATCTCCCTGTCCTCGCCTCGACATGGCCGCAGGCGCTCATCTCTTCCTGGCGCCGGGGCCCCACCCCCGCCGCGCACTGACGCTGATGCCTCGGCTCGGATCTCCACGTCCTCGCCTCGACATGGCCGCAGGTGCTCATCTCTTCCTGGCGCCGGGGCCCCACCCCCGCCGCGCACTGACGCTGATGCCTCGGCTCGGATCTCCACGTCCTCGCCTCGACATGGCCGCAGGTGCTCATCTCTTCCTGGCGCCGGGGCGCCACCCCCAGCGCGCACTGACGCTGATGCCTCGGCTCGGATCTCCACGTCCTCGCCTCGACATGGCCGCAGGCGCTCATCTCTTCCTGGCGGCGGGGCCCCACCCCCGCCGCGCACTGACGCCGATATCTCGGCTCGGATCTCCACGTCCTCGCCTCGACATGGCCGCAGGCGCTCATCTCTCATGCTCCGGACGATGCGTGCTGCGACACGTTCAGGAGGATGCCCATGCCTATCAGGTTCATCAGCAGCGACGACCCGCCGAAGCTCACGAGGGGCAGCGGCGTGCCCTTGGTCGGCATGATGCCGATCACGACGCTGATGTTGACGAGCGCCTGCAGCGCGACCATCGCCGTCAGACCCGATCGCCAGAAACGCCCCGAAGCTGTCTGGCGCGCGCAGGGCGATGCGCAGGCCGCGCCACGTGACAATCAAGAAACAGATGAGGACGGCCGTCGCGCCGATGAGCCCCAGCTCCTCGGAGATGACGGCGTAGATGAAGTCGGTGTGCGGCTCCGGCAGGTAGAAGAGCTTCTGGACGCCGTTCATCAGTCCGCGTCCCCAGACGCCGCCCGTGCCGACCGCGATGAGCGACTGGATGATCTGGAAGCCGTCGCCGAGCGGGTCCTGCCACGGGTTGAGGAAGGCGAAGAGCCGGCGCCGGCGGTATCCGGCGCTCATGATCAGCCCCATCACGACGGGCAGCGACACGAGGGCGACGCCGACGATGTAGGTGTAGTTGAGGCCGGCGGCGAAGACCATGACCGCGGCGATCAGGACCAGCGACATCGACGTCCCGAAGTCGGGCTCGATCAGGATGAGCCCCACCAGCCCCAGCACGACGATCACGATCGGCCCGAGCGCGTAGCGGACCTCGTTGATCCGGTTCATCCGGCGCTCCAGGATGGCCGCGATGAAGAAGATGGCCACGAGCTTCGCGAGCTCGGACGGCTGCACGCCCAGTCCGCCGATCGAGAACCACCGCCGTGCGTTGTTCACCGGCGGCATGAACAGGACCGCGACGAGCGCGAGGGCGACGACGCCCAGGCACGTCCAGATGAAGATGGGCTCGCGATAGTGCCGGTAGTCGACGCGCATGACCACCCACAGCATCGCCAGGCCCATGACGGCCCACATGCTCTGCTTGACCAGGAAGAGGGTCGGATTGCCGAACTCCTCCAGGCCGACGACGGCCGACGCGCTGTAGACCATGATCACGCTCAGCCCGACCAGGATCACGGTCGTGAAGAAGAGGACGCGATCGGATTTGAGCTTGCGAGCCATGCCTGCGCGTCAGCACCCCTAAAGCCGGGCCATACTCCGCCCGAAACAGTTCGTGGTTCTCGAGGATTCCCCGGCGCGTCCGGCCCTGGCCGGACGTACCATCCGTGAGCGGTCAACAGTCATCAGCCGGCCCCGGACGAAGGCACCAGCTTCGCAGGCCGGGGCAGCCTGCGTTCCCAGCAGCCAGTCCTTCGCCGCGCGAGCCGACTGACGACTGTTCACCGCTCACGGTTCCGTCAGCTTCGCGACCTCCTCCTTGAAGCGCGCCCCGCGCTCCGCGTAGCTTCGAAACCAGTCGAAGCTCGCGCAGGCGGGCGCCAGCAGCACCACCCCCGAAGGGCGCGCCAGCGCGTAGGCGCGCGCGACGGCCTCGCCCAGACTGTCGGCGTCGTGCACCGCCACCACGCCGGCGAGCGCCTCCCGCACGAGCGGACGCGCCTCGCCGATGGCCACCACGGCCTTCGCGCGGCCGCGCAGCGGCTCCCGCAGGAGGGTCGAAATCTCCACCCTTGAAGCGACCCCCGATGATCGGGACCAGGCCGCCCTCGAAGCTCTCGATCGACCGCCGCGCCGCCTCGACGTTGGTCGCTTTCGAATCGTTCACGAAGCGCACGCCGCCGATGTCGGCGACGAGCTCCATGGCGTGCTCGAGCCCGCGAAAGGCGTCGGCCGCCCGCGTCATCGCCTCCGGCGCGGCGCCGGCGATGACGCCGACGGTGGCGGCCGCGAGCACGTCGGCCACCAGGTGCGGTCCGAGCAGGTGAATCGCGTGGAGCGGAATCAGCCGGCGCCCGGCGCCGGCCCGGCGCTCGACAATCCATCCGCCGTCCACCACCGTGCCGTCAGCCAGGCCCCGGCTCACCGAGAAGGGACGCTGGGCCGCGCGTCCCGCGCGCGCCATCTCCAGCACGACCGGGTCGTCGGCGTTCACGACCGCCCAGTCGCCGGCCTCCTGGTTCTCGAAGATGCGCGCCTTCGCCGCGCGGTACGCGCCGATCGTGACGTGCCGGTCGAGGTGGTCGGCGGAGAAGTTGAGCATCACGGCGATCCACGGGTGGAACGTGTCGATCGTCTCCAGCTGGAAGCTGCTGGCCTCGACGACATGCAGCGTCTCCGGGGTCGAGCCGGACACCTGCGTGCTGAGCGGCTGCCCGATGTTGCCGCCGACGGCCACCTTGAAGCCGGCCGCCTCGAGCATCCGGCCCGTCAGCGCCGTCGTCGTCGACTTGCCCTTCGTGCCGGTGATGGCGATGACCCGGCCCTGCAGCCAGCGGGACGCCAGCTCGATCTCGCCGATGACCGGGATCCCGCGGGCCCGCGCCGCCGCCACGTCGGGCTGGTCGACGCCCACGCCGGGGCTGAGCACGACCAGGTCAGCCCCGGTGAACGTCTCGCGCCGGTGCCCGCCCAGCTCGAGGACGACGCCGGCTGCCCGGAGCGTTGCCGCGTCGGGCACCTCGGTCTGGACGTCGGACACCGTGACCCGGGCGCCGCGGCGCGCCAGCTCCGTCGCGGCGGCGATGCCGCTTCTCGCCGCTCCGGCGACGGTCACGCGCTGTCCGGCCACGTCGAAGGGCGTCATCGCAGCTTCAACGTGGTGAGGCTGAAGAGCGCGAAGATGATCGCGACGATCACGAAGCGCGTGATCACCTTGGGCTCGCTCCAGCCGAGGAGCTCGAAGTGGTGGTGCAGCGGCGCCATGCGGAAGACGCGCTGTCCGGTGAGCTTGAAGGACGCCGACCTGGATGATGACCGAGAGGGCCTCGACGACGAACACGCCGCCGACCAGCAGCAGCAGCAGTTCCTGCTTGATGAGGATGGCCACCGTGCCGAGCGCGGCGCCGAGCGCCAGCGAACCGACGTCGCCCATGAAGATCTCGGCGGGGTAGGAGTTGTACCAGAGGAAGCCGAGCGAGGCGCCGACGAGGGAGCCGCCGAACACCGTCAGCTCCGCGCTCTGGGGGAAGCGGACGATCAGCAGGTAGTCGGCCAGGACGCGGTTTCCGCTGACGTAGGCGAGCGCCGTGTAGGCGGTCGCGGCGATCGCGAAGACGCTGATCGCCAGGCCGTCGAGCCCGTCGGTCAGGTTGACGGCGTTGGACTCCGCCACCAGCACGAACACCGCGAAGGGCAGGTAGAAGACGCCGAGGTCGGGGATCAGGCCCTTGAAGAACGGGAAGACGAGGCGGGTGTTGTACAGCCCGCGGCTGGCCAGGACGAGCAGCACGCTGCCGGTGACCGTTCCGATCGCGATCTGCCAGCCGAGCTTGTAGCGCGGCCGCAGGCCGTGGTGGGACCGCCGAACGATCTTCAGGTAGTCGTCCGTGAATCCCACCGCGCCGAAGCCGAGCGTCGTCAGCACCGCAATCCACACGAAGACATTGGTCAAGTCCGCCCACAGCAGCGTCGGCACGATCGCCGCCGTCAGAATCAGCAGCCCCCCCATCGTCGGCGTGCCGGCCTTGGGGCGGTGGGTCTGCGGGCCCTCCTGCCGGATCACCTGGCCGATCTGGAACTCGCCCAGCTTCCGCACGAGCCACGGCCCCACGCTCAGGCTGATGGCGAGCGCCGACAGGCTCGCCGCCGCCGTGCGGAACGTGATGTAGCGCGTCACGTTCAGCACGGACACCTGCGTGTGGAACGGATAGAGCAGGTGGTAGAGCATCAGCCGAGCTCCGCCACCAGCCGGGCCACGACGCGATCGACGCCAATGCCGCGCGATCCCTTCACCAGCACGACGTCGCCGGCGTCGACCATCCCGACGGCCATGGCCGCGGCGTCCTCGCTCGTCTCGGCGTGCCGGATCGACGCGCGCGGCAGGCCCGCCCGCTCGGCGCCCGCACCGATCGCCCGGGCCGCCTCGCCGCCGACGGTGACGAGCGCCGCGAGACCGGCGCCCGCCGCCGCCTCGCCGACCGCCTCGTGCAGCGGCCCCGCGTGATCGCCGAGCTCGAGCATCTCGCCCAGGATCGCGATGCGCCGCCGCGCCGGCGAACGCTTCAGCACCTCGAGGGCGCGCCTGGTCGCCGCCGGGCTCGCGTTGTAGCTGTCGTCGATCACCGTCACGCCCCGCCCGAGCCGGCGCACCTCGCCGCGATGGGCGGCCGGCGCCAGCGTGCGCGCCCGCGCCGCCACCGCGGCGAGCGGCACGTCGTGCTCGATGGCGACCGCGGCCGCCGCCAGCACGTTGGCCAGGTTGCCGCGGCCGAGGAGCGGCGTCGTCAGATCGAACCGGCCCCGCGGCGTCCTCACGACGGCGCTCATCCCGTCGATGCCGCGCTCGGCCAGGTCGGTGGCCCGGACGTCGGCGTCCCGATCGATCCCGAACGTGACGAGGCGCCCGCGGCAGCCGGACACGCGCGCGGCGACGCGGTCGTCGTCCGCGTTCGCCACCACGAGGGTCCGCGGCGTCGCGCCCTCGAGGATCTCGGCCTTCGCGTCGGCGAGCTCGTCGACCGAGCGAAAGAACCCCAGGTGCGCGTCGCCGACGTTCGTCCACACGCGGACGTCGGGCTCGGCGATGCCGACCAGCGTGCGGATTTCACCGGCGTGATTCATGCCCAGCTCGACCACCGCCATCTCCGGGCGCCGCCGGAGCTCCATGAGCGACAGCGGCAGGCCGATGTGGTTGTTCAGGTTGCCCGCGTTGCGCATGACGCGGTACCGCATCTCCAGAAACGCCGCCGTCACGTCCTTGGTGGTGGTCTTCCCGGCGCTGCCGGTGATCGCCACCACGGTTGCTCCCGATTCCCGCCGGACCGCCCGCGCGAGCGCCTGCAGCGCCCGCGTCGTGTCGTCGACTTCGATCACCGCGGCCGCGCCGGCGCGAATCCCGGCCGCACGCCCGCGCGGCAGCATGACGCCCGCCGCCCCGGCCTCGATCGCCCGTGCGGCGAAGTCCGCGCCGTCGTGGCGTTCGCCGCGGATCGCCACGAACAGCGCCCCCGGCTCGAGCGTCCGCGTGTCGATCGACACGCTCTCGAACACGCGGCCGGGATCCCCGGACACGAGGCCGCCGCCGGCCGCGTCCGCGACCGACCGCCCCGTCAACACGATCGCTGGCGTCACCGCACGCCCTACACGACCCCCGAGTTCGTCCGCCGGCGCGCCAGCGCCTCGCGCGCGACCGCCGCGTCGTCGAAGGGCGCCTTGCGGGTCCCGATGATCTGCACCTTCTCGTGGCCCTTGCCGGCGATCAGCACGAGGTCGCCCGGGCGCGCGAGCCGGATCGCGGTCTCGATGGCCGCGCGCCGATCGACGATCGTCAGCACGCGCTGGGCGCTCGCCGGACCGGCGTCGCGGCGACGCGTGTCGGGCGTCAGCCCGCGCGCGATGTCGTCGATGATCCGGGCCGGGTCTTCAGACCGCGGGTTGTCCGACGTGATCACGATCAGGTCGCTCAGGCGTCCGGCCACGGCACCCATCAGGGGTCGCTTCGCACGATCGCGGTCGCCGCCGCAGCCGAACACGGTGATGAGCCGGCCGCCGCTCAGCCGGCGGCCCGTCTCGAGCAGCTGGCGCAGCGCGTCGTCGGTGTGCGCGTAGTCGACGACGACCGTGACGGCGTCGCCCGCGCTGGACACCAGCTCGAAGCGCCCGGGTACGCCGGCCAGCGAGGCGACGCCGCGCTCGATCGCGTCGAAGGGGACGTCGAGCGCCGTGGTGGTCGCGACCGCGGCGAGGATGTTGTAGACGTTGGGCCGCCCGACGAGGCTCGATCGGAGGTGCAGCGTGCCGCGGGGCGTGCGCACGTCGAAGGCCAGGCCGCCCAGCGAGAGGCTCAAGGGCCCCGGCGTGATGTCGGCGCTCTGGTTCACGGCGTACGTCACCGGCCGCGCGACGGCGTCGACGAGGGTCGCGCCTCTCGGGTCGTCGAGGTTGATCAGCGCAGGCGCCGACCGCGGCAGCAGCTCGAACAGGTGCCGCTTCGCCTGGAAGTAGCTCTCCATGTCCCCGTGGAAGTCGAGGTGGTCGCGCGTCAGGTTGGTGAAGACGCCGGCGGCGAACGTCGTGGACTCGACGCGCCGGAGCGCCAGCGCGTGCGAGGAGACTTCCATCGCGCAGGCGCCGCAGCCGGCGTCGGCCATCTCGCGGAGCAGGGCCTGCAGCTCGGGCGCCTCCGGCGTCGTCTGGGTCGCGGTGCGGACGCTCGATCCGATCCGGTACGAGACCGTGCCGAGGATGCCGCACCGGACGCCGGCCGCCTCGAAGATCGACGCCACGAGGAACGCCGTCGTCGTCTTGCCGTTGGTGCCCGTGATCCCGACCACGCGCATCGCGCCGCTCGGGTGGCCGTAGAACGCCGCGGCGATCTGCGCGAGCGCGAGGCGGGCGTCGCGCACGACGAACCAGGGCACGCCCGCTCCCTCCGGAGCCGGCTGTTCCGCGACGACGGCGGCCGCGCCGCGCGCGATCGCGTCGGCCGCGAAGGCCGCGCCGTCGAGGTGCTGGCCCCTCAAGGCCACGAACACCGACCCCGGTCCCGCGATCCGCGAGTCGTAACGCACTGCCGAGACGTCGCCCGGCGGCGGCGCCTCCGGGGCGGACTGCAGCTGGCCCCCGGCCACGAGCACGTCCTGCAGCTCGCGCCAGGTCATTGCGACGCGCCCGCCTCGTCGGCTCCCGGCATGCGGTCCAGCACGAGACGCAGCACTTCCCCGGTCTGGACGGGATCGCCGGGCGGAGGGTCCTCGGACACGACGAAGCCGTCCCCCGACAGGCGCACGTCGACCCCGAGCCGCACGAGTGCGCGGGTGGCCTCGCGGGCGCTCATCCCGCGCACGTCCGGCAGGGTGCCCGGCCCGCCCGCCGCCACCACGCGAACCACGGGCGCGGCGGTGGTCGCGGTCGTTTCCGGAGCGCCGGCTCCGTCGGCCCGCCGCGCGACCAGCACCGGCGGCTGGGGGTTCGCGGTCGGACCGATGCCCAGGTAGCGCAGCGTCGCGTCCGCGATGCGCTTGAAGATCGGCACGGCCGTCGACGCCGCGTAGTACGACCCGGCGTGCGGCGAGTCGATGACGACGATGATCGTGACGGCCGGCTTCTGTGTGGGCAGGAAGCCCACGAACGAGGCGTTGTAGTCGGTCGCCGAGTACCGGCCGTTCACCAGCTTGTGCGCGGTCCCGGTCTTGCCCGCGATCGCGTGCTCGAAGCCGGGGATCTGCGCTGCCGTCCCCGTGCCGCGGTCGACCACGGCCTGGAGGATGCTGGTCATGGTCGCGGCGGTGTCCTGGCCGATCACCCGCCGCACGACCTTCGGCCGCACCGCGTAGCGGACGCCGTTCTGGTAGACGGCGCGGACCACGCGCGGCTCCATCAGCTCGCCGCCGTTGGCGATCACGCTCATCGCCGTCGCCATCTGCAGCGGCGTGACGCCAATCTGGTAGCCCATCGACACCGAGGCGAGCGCGCGCTCGCTCCAGTGCGCCGGGTCCCACACGATGCCGGAACTCTCGCCGGAGAAGTCGGGGGAGGTCGGGCGTCCGAAGCCGAACAGCTGGACGTAGCGCCCGAGGCGCTCGGCTCCCACCTGGAGGCCGATCTTGATGGCGCCGACGTTGCTCGACTTGACGAGCACGTCCTCGAAGGACAGCACGCCGTAGTTGTGGTCGTCGTGGGTGACCGTGTTGCCGATCTGGATCTGCCCGGCGCTGGCGTCGATCATGGTGTCCAGGGGCATCACGTGCTCCTGGAGCGCCGCGGACGCCGTGACGATCTTGAACGTCGAGCCCGGCTCGTAGAGATCCTGGATGGCCCGGTTGCGCCGGTCGCTCGCGGGATAGTCGCGGTAGAC
The DNA here is from genome assembly GCA_963761615.1 of uncultured Acidobacteriota bacterium. Classification (GTDB taxonomy): domain Bacteria; phylum Acidobacteriota; class Vicinamibacteria; order Vicinamibacterales; family CAVVIG01; genus CAVXGU01. The sequence continues at coordinate 64,600 of CAVXGU010000001.1, forward strand.
GTTCGGATTGAACGACGGCTCGTTCGCCATCGCCAGGATCTCGCCGGTGTGCGGATCCATGATGACGGCGCTGCCGCCCGCGGCCTTGTTCGCCACGACCCCGGCGTGCAGCTCGCGCTCGGCGATGTGCTGCAGGTACTCGTCGATCGTCAGCTCGAGGGTCGAGCCCGTCGTCGGCGGGCGCTCGAAGCGGCTGAAGACGCGGCGCCGGGCGTCGGTGTGCACCAGGATGGCGCCGGCCTTGCCGCGGATCTGCGAGTCGAAGGCGAATTCGACGCCGTTCAGGCCCCGGTTGTCGATCCCGACATAGCCGAGGACGTGCGCCGCGAGCTCCTTGTTCGGATAGCGGCGCTGGCTCTCCTTCACGGATCCGACCGCATCGAGATGCAGCGCCGCCACGCGCTTGGCCTCGTCGGGATCCGCCTGGCGCCGCACCCAGGCGAAGTCGCTCTTGCCCGAGAGCCGATCGGCCAGCGCCTTCCGCTCGCGGTCCGTGCAGTCGCCGAGCGCGCCGCAGAGCTGCGCCGCCACGCCGACCGGATCGCTGATCTCGGAGGGCACCGCGTAGATCGAGTCCGCGTCGACGCTGGTCGCGAGCAGGTGGCCGTTGCGGTCGAGAATGTCGCCGCGCTCGGCCGGCACCTCGCGCGTGCGCTCCTGCTGCCGCTGGGCGCGGGCCACGAGGTCGGCGTGCTCGACCACCTGCAGGAACACGAGGCGGACCTCGATCCCGATCGCCCAGATCGCGACCACCGCGGCCGCCACGAACAGCCGGCGGCGGATCGTCGCGCGCCAGTCGGGCGCCTCGCGCTCCGCCGCCCGCGAGCGGCGGCCGAAGAGCGATCCCAGGGCGCGCAGGGGCGTCTTCACCGGCTCGCCACCATCGTCGACGCCGGCGCGGGCGGCACCTGCTCGATCACGATCGTGTCGGTGTCGGCGGGCGCCACGAGGTGCAGCTGCTGGGTGGCCAGCCGCTCGATGCGATCGGGCGACTTGAGCGTCTCGATCTCCAGCCGGAGGTGCCGCGCCGTCTCCTCCTCGGCGGCCTTCTCGCGCTGGAGCTCGTCGATCTGATAGCCGTGGCGCAGCAGCTCGAAGTGCTGCCATGCGGAAAAGAGCACGACGAGGACGACGAAGCTGAAGAGCGCGACGGTCTTCCAGAGCTCGCGCTGCCGCTGCTCGTCCACCTCGCGCACGATCGGGTTGTTGCGGACGTCCTTCCGGATCGCGTACTCGAACGGCTCGGGGGTCCTCGACCGTGCGCTCATGCGATGCGCTCCATCGCGCGCAGCTTGGCGCTGCGCGATCTCGGGTTCCGGTGCACGCCCTCGTCCGGCGGGACCACGGGTTTCCGGGTCAACACCCGGAAGGGCGCCCCCGCGGGGGCCAGGGCGCGGAACGTGTGCTTGACGATGCGGTCCTCGAGCGAGTGGAACGAGATGACGACCAGCCGCGCGCCCGCCCGCAGACGCCGCGCGGCCGCCTCGAGGAACCGGTCGAGCCCGTCGAGCTCGTGATTCACCCAGATCCGCAGCGCCTGGAAGGTCCGCGTCGCCGGGTCGATCCGCGAGTAGCCGCGCCGGGCGACCGCGCGGCGGACGATACCGGCGAGGCGCCCGGTCGTGGCGATCGGCTCGCCCGCGCGAGCGGTGACGATCGCCCGGGCGATCCGCCTCGACAACCGCTCCTCGCCGTAGCGGTAGATCGCGTCGGCCAGCTCGGTCTCGCCGGCGCCGGCGATCAACTCGGCGGCCGTCGGACCGGAGGTCCGGTCCATCCGCATGTCGAGGGGCTCGTCGCGCTGAAAGCTGAACCCGCGCCCGGCACCGTCGAGCTGCAGCGACGAGACGCCGAGATCGGCCAGCGCGCCGTCGATGCCGTCCACGCCGCGGCCGTCGAGCACGTCGTCGAGATCGCGATAGTCCGCGTGCACCAGCTCCACTCGATCGCCCCACGGCGCGAGCACCTCGCCCGCGCGCGCCAGCGCGTCGCGATCGCGGTCCAGCCCGATGAGACGCGTGGCGCCTTGCTCGAGCAGCGCGCGGGCGTGCCCGCCCAGCCCGACCGTGCAGTCCACGAAGAGACCGCCGCGGGCCGGCTGCAGGTATTGCAAGACTTCCGCCGTCATCACGGGCACGTGCTCGCTCAAATCCCGAACTCCGCGAGCGCGCGCGCATCGTCGTCGGTGTACGCCTCGCGCTGGAGCTTCGTGAGGAACCGATCGTGGTTCCACACGTCGAGGTAGTTGTACTGACCGAGGACGTCGACGTCGCCCGACATGGTGGCGCTCTCGCGCAGACGGAACGGGATGAGCACGCGTCCCTGCGTGTCGAGCTCGCCGGCCTGCCCGAAATAATTCACGCGGTCGAGAAAACGAAGGCGGGAAGGATGCGTGGACGGCATCGCTCCGAGCTTCTGTTCGATCTCGACCCAGACCGGCATCGGGTAGACGCGTACGTACTCGCCGGTGAGGCTCGTCAGAAAGAGCTCGCGGCCGTACCGGCTCTCGAGGAGAGACCGGAAGGCGTTGGGCATCTTGAGCCTCCCCTTGTCATCGATGCGAGCTGGCGCGTTGCCCCTGAACACGCGACACTACTCCACTTTTGTCCAATAAATTCCACCGAGATAGTAGGAGACGGGGTCCCGCGTGTCAACCGCAATCGCCGTTTTTTCAGTGAGTTACGCCAAATATTCGCCCTTTCATCGCCTGTTTGGTCGTACGCCTGCGATTCTGGCGCCCAAGCCCTTGGGGCCGCGCCGGCCGGAGGCGGACGCATGCTAGGATGCAGGGTTTACATTCCCATGCTCAGGGCAGCTCTCATCGGATTCCAGTCGAGCGGCAAGACCAGCCTGTTCCAGCTGATGACCAGCGCGCGGGAGCCGGGCCGCACGGCCCACGGGAAGGGCGAAGCCACGCTCGGCATTTCCAAGGTCCCCGACCGCCGGCTCGATCGCCTGACGGCGATGTACAACCCGAAGAAACGGGTGCCCGCGACGGTCGAATTTACCGACATGGCGGTCGCCGGTCCCGCCGGGGGCGCAAAGGCCCTCGTCGACGTGAGCGCCTACAAGAACGCCGACGCGCTCGTGCACGTCATCCGCGCGTTCGAGGACCCGAGCGTCCCGCACCCCGCCGGCCGCGTCGATCCGCGGCGCGACGCGCAGGCCATGGAGGACGAGATCATCCTGGCGGACCTGGGCGTCGCCGAGCGCCGGCTCGAGCGGCTCGAGCGCGATCTGAAGAAGGCGCGCACGGCCGACCTCGAACGCGAGCACGAGGTGCTTCAGGTGTGCCGGGCCGCGCTCGAGGGCGGCCGGCCGCTGCGCGCGCTGAACCTCGAGGGCGACGATGTCCGCCGGCTGCGGGGATTCCAGTTCCTGTCCGCCAAGCCGCTCCTGCTGGTGATCAACGTGGACGAGGCGTCGCTCTCGGGTGCCGGCGCCGAGGCGATGGAGCAGGCGGCGAGCCGGGCCGGGCTGACCGACTTCCTCTCGCACGCCTCGACGGCGGCGGTCGGCGTGTGCGCGAAGATCGAGCTCGAAATCGGCCAGCTCGATCCGGCCGACGCCACCGCGTTCCTCGCCGATCTCGGCCTGCACGAGTCCGGGCTCGATCGCGTCATCCGCGCCAGCTACGACCTGCTCGGCTACATCTCGTTCTTCACCGTGGGCGAGGACGAGTGCCGGGCGTGGTCGATTCCCCGGGGCACCCCGGCCCAGGTGGCGGCCGGGGAGATTCACAGCGACATCGCGCGCGGGTTCATTCGCGCGGAGGTGGTCGCCTACGACGCGCTCGTCTCGCGGGGCTCGATGGCCGCCTGCCGCGAGCACGGCGAGGTGCGCCTCGAAGGCAAGGACTACGTCGTGCAGGACGGCGACGTCGTCAACTTCCGCTTCGCCACGTAACCGTGACGTTCACTCCGCCGCCGGCCGAACGGACGTCGGTGATCATCCCCGCCTTCGACGAGCAGGCCTCCATCGGCGGCGTCGTGGCGGCGCTGCGCGCGTCCGCGCCCTGGCGGGAGATCCTCGTCGTCGACGACGGCTCGGCCGACGGCACGGGCGAGGCGGCGGCCGCCGCCGGCGCGCGCGTCGTCCGCCATCCGTACAACAAGGGCAACGGCGCGGCGGTCAAGACCGGGATCCGCCACGCGTCGGGCGACTACGTGCTCATCATGGACGGCGACGGCCAGCATCGCGCGGCCGACGCGTCCCGGCTCGTCTCGCACCTCGACGAATACGAGCTCGTCGTCGGCGCGCGCGACGCCGCGTCGCAGGCGAGCGCCGCGCGCCGGCTGGGGAACGCCGCCCTCAACCGCCTGGCCGGCTACCTGACGGGGCGGGCGATCCCCGACCTCACGTCGGGCTTTCGCGCGGCGCGGCGCGACTGCCTGGTCGAGTTCCTGCACCTGCTGCCGAACGGCTTCTCGACGCCGACCACGACGACGCTCGCCTTCGTCAAGGCCGGGTACAGCGTGCGCTTCGAGCCGATCGCCGTCGACTCGAGGCTCGGCACGTCCAAGATCCACTTCGGGATCGACGGCGCGGCCTTCGTGCTCATCCTGCTCAAGATGGTCACGATCTTCAGCCCGCTGCGGATCTTCCTGCCGATCAGCGCCGCGGCGTTCGCCGTCGGCGCGGGCTACGCCGTGTGGACGATCGCGACGCAATCGCACATCACCAACTCGTCGGTCCTGTTGATTCTGCTGAGCGTGGTGGTTTTCCTGGTGGGCCTCGTGTCGGAGCAGATCGCGTCCCTGCGCTTCGAAGGCCGGCGCTCGTGACCCCGCGACAGGCGCTGGTCGTGGTGCCCACCTACAACGAGCGGGGCAACCTGGCGGCCGTCCTCGACGGACTGCTCGCACACCCGAACGTGCGCGTCCTCATCGTCGACGATCAGTCGCCCGACGGCACGGGCGATCTGGCCGACGAGTACGCGCGGCGGCATCCCGGCCGCGTCGACGTGCTCCACCGGACCGGGCGCCGCGGGCTGGGCCGCTCGTACGTGGACGGGCTGACGTGGGCGCTCGGCGAACCCGTCGACGCGATCTGTCAGATGGACGCCGACCTGTCGCACGACCCGCGGCACCTGCCCGACCTGGTGGCGGCCCTGGACGCGGGCGATCTCGCGATCGGCTCGCGCTACATTCCGGGGGGCGCGATCGTGAACTGGCCCGCACGGCGCCGCCTGCTGAGCCGGTTCGCCAACGCCTACATCCGGCTGGTCACGCGGGTGCGCGTCCACGACTGCACCAGCGGCTACCGGTGCTGGCGCCGCGAGACGCTGGCGGCCCTGCCCGTCGGCCGCATGGTGTCAGACGGCTACTCGTTCCTCGTGGAGATGCTCTTCGCGGCGGATCGCGCCGGGTTCCGGGCGGTCGAAGTGCCGATTACGTTCGTCGAGCGGCGGATCGGCGAGTCCAAGCTGAGCGGAGCCGTCCTCATGGAGTCGGCGCTCACGCCGTGGCGGCTCGTCGCGACGAGCCGCGGCCGCGCCCGGCGGGCCCGCTGAGTTCGTGTTATGGTTGACCCGCCACCGGCCATGCCTGAGTCGCCTTCCCGCGCCGTCGCGGGGCTGAGCGTCTTCTTCCCCGCCTACAACGACAGCGGCACCATCGCCAGCATGGTGATTGGCGCCGTCCAGGCCGCCTCCGCGCTCACGCCGGACTACGAGGTCATCGTCGTCGACGACGGGAGTACGGACGCGACCGCCGCGATCGCCGACGAGCTGGCGCGGACCTACCCGCGGGTGCGCGTGGTGCATCACCCGGTGAACCGCGGTTACGGCGGCGCGCTGCAAACCGGCTTCCGGAGCGCAGCGAAGGAGCTGATCTTCTACACGGACGGCGACGCCCAGTACGACCCGGCGGAGATGGCGGCGCTCTGGTCCGCGATGGGGCCCGGAGTGGATCTCGTCAACGGCTACAAGATCAGCCGCTCCGATCCCCTGCACCGCATCGTGATCGGCCGCCTCTATCATCACATCGTCAGCCTCCTGTTCGGACTGACGGTCCGGGACGTCGACTGCGACTTCCGGCTGATCCGCCGCAGCGTGTTCGAGCGGATCGATCTGCGGAAGACGAGCGGCGTCATCTGCCTGGAGATGATGAAGAAGATCCAGGACGCGGGCTTCCGGATCGTGGAGGTGCCCGTGCACCACTACCACCGGGCCTTCGGCAAGTCGCAGTTCTTCAACTTCCGCCGGGTCGCCAAGACGGCTGTCGACGTCATGCGGCTGTGGTTCGCCCTCGTCGTGCGGGGACAGCACCGTCGCCCCGGAACGACGCTCGTCGCCCCGTCCCACGGGCCGGGCGGGGCGCACCCGACGGCCCCCCAGCCGTGACCCACGATCTCGATCGCTTCTACCGCGGCCGCAACGTGATGATCACCGGCGGCCTCGGTTTCATCGGGAGCACGCTGGCCCGGCGCCTCGTCGATCTCGGCGCCGACGTGCTGCTCGTCGACTCGCTGATCCCCGAGTACGGCGGCAATCTCTTCAACATCGACGGCATCGAGGATCGCGTGCACGTGAACGTCGCCGACGTCCGCCAGCAGAGCACGATGAACTACCTGGTGCACGACCGGGCGACGCTCTTCAACCTCGCCGGCCAGGTGAGCCACATCGACAGCATGCGCGATCCGTACACGGATCTCGACATCAACTGCCGCAGCCAGCTGACCCTGCTCGAGGCGTGCCGCTACGCGAATCCGTCGATCAAGGTCGTGTACGCGAGCACGCGGCAGATCTACGGGCGGCCCGACTCGCTCCCGGTGACCGAGCAGCACCTGGTGCGCCCCACCGACGTCAACGGGATCAACAAGGCCGCCGGCGAGAACTACCACATCGTCTACAACAACGTCTTCGGCATCCGCGCGACGGCCCTGCGGCTCACCAACGTGTACGGCCCGCGTCAGCTCATCAAGCACAACCGCCAGGGCTTCATCGGGTGGTTCATCCGCCTCGTGGTCGAGGACCGCACCATCCAGATCTTCGGCGACGGGTCGCAGGTCCGCGACTTCGTCTACGTCGACGACGCCGTCGAGGCGCTCCTCGTCGCCGGGGTGGACGACGCGTGCAACGGCCAGGTGTTCAACGTCGGCGGCAGCGAGCCGATCTGCCATCGCGACCTCGCGGCGCTGCTCGTCCGCGTCGCCGGCGCGGGCCGGATCGAGTTCGTCGAGTGGCCGCCGGAGAAGCGGGCCATCGACATCGGCAGCTTCTACGCCGACTCCACGAAGTTCCGCCGCACGACGGGCTGGGAGCCGGTCGTCCCGCTCGAGGAGGGCCTGCGGCGCACGGTCGCGTTCTACCGCACGCACTTCACCCGGTACGTGCCCGCGAACTCGACGGAGCGTTCGTGACGGGGCGGGTGCCGTTCCTCTCCCTGGCCCTGGGCGAGGACGAGGCCGACGTCCGGGCCGCCATCGATCGCGTCGTCGCGCGCGGCTGGTACGTGCTCGGTCCCGAGCTCGAGGCGTTCGAGTCCGAGTTCGCCGCGGCGGCGGGCGCGTCGTTCGCGGTGGGCGTCGGGACGGGCACCGACGCCATCGCGCTCACCCTGAAGGCGCTCGGCGTCGGCCCCGGCGACGAGGTGATCACGACGCCGCTGTCGGCGGCCTTCACCGCGCTCGCCGTCATGATGGCGGGCGCCCGGCCGGTCTTCGCCGACATCGATCCGGATCGCCTGACGCTCGACCCCCACCGCCTCGCCGCCCTGGTGGGACCGCGAACGCGCGCCGTGCTGCCGGTGCACCTCTACGGCCAGGCCGCCGACATGGAGGGCATCGGGCGCGTGGCGGCGCGCCACGGCCTCGCGGTGGTCGAGGACTGCTGCCAGGCGCACCTGGCGACGGCGCAGGGGCGGCCGGTCGGCACGATCGGCGTCGCCGGCGCCTTCAGCTTCTATCCGACCAAGAACCTGGGCGCGCTGGGCGACGCGGGCGCGGTCGTCACCAACGACAAGGCCCTCGCCGATCGGATCCGGCGCCTGCGCAACGGCGGCCAGATCGATCGCTACCACCACGAGGAGCCGGGCGTGAACTCCCGCCTGGACGAAATCCAGGCGGCCGTGCTCCGCGCGAAGCTGCCGCGGCTCGCGCACGCCACGTCGCGACGCCGCGCGCTGGCCGCGCGCTACCGCGAACGGCTCGCCGGCACGTCGGTCGAGCCCGTGCCCGAGGTCGACGCCGGGCACGTGTATCACCTCTTCGTCGTGCGGAGCGCCGCGCGCGACGCGCTGCAGGCCCACTGCGCCGCTTCCGGCGTCGACACGCTCATTCATTACCCGGTGACCATTCCCCGTCAGCCCGCCCTCGCCTCGACCGATCCGGCGCCGTGCCCGCTCGCCGACCGCGCCGCCGCCGAGGTGCTGTCGCTGCCGCTCTGGCCCGCGCTCGGCGAACGCCAGGTCGACCGGGTGGCGGACGCCGTCAGGTCGTTTCGGCCGTCTGCCGCCGCGACGGCGCGATTGGGATAAGGTGTGAGGATGCGTGCGTTGATCACCGGCGGTGCCGGCTTCATCGGATCCCACCTCGCCGGCGCCCTGCTCGACCGGGGCGACTCGGTGCTCGTCATCGACGACCTGTCCACCGGCTCGATCGACAACATCCTCCACCTCAAGGGGCGCGCCGGCTTCGAATACGCCGTCGACACGATCGAGAACGAGCCCCTGCTCGCGGAGCTCGTCGATCGCAGCGACGTGATCTTCCACTTCGCCGCGGCCGTCGGCGTCAAGCTGATCGTCGAGGAGCCGGTCCACACGATCGAGACCAACGTGCACGGCACGGAGATCGTGCTGAAGCACGCGAGCAAGAAGAAGAAGCTCGTCGTGATCGCGTCCACCTCCGAGGTCTACGGCAAGAGCGACGACATCCCGTTCAACGAGGACTCCGACCTCGTCATGGGACCGACGCCGAAGCACCGCTGGGCCTACGCCTGCAGCAAGGCCCTCGACGAGTTCCTCGCGCTCGCGTACTGGAAGGAGCGCAAGCTGCCCGTCATCATCGTCCGCTTCTTCAACACGGTCGGGCCGCGGCAGACCGGGCGCTACGGCATGGTGATCCCCACCTTCGTCCAGCAGGCCCTGGCGGGCATGCCCATCACCGTGTTCGGCGACGGCACGCAGTCCCGGTCCTTCACGCACGTCCGCGACGTGGTCGACGCGCTGCTCAAGCTGGTCGTCGAGCCGAAGGCCATCGGACAGGTCATCAACGTCGGCAACACACAGGAAGTCACGATCCGCGCCCTGGCCGAGCGCGTGCGGGCCCTCGCGGATTCGAGCTCGCCCATCACGCTCGTCCCGTACGACGAAGCCTACGAGTCGGGCTTCGAGGACATGCCCCGCCGCGTCCCGGACCTGCGCAAGATCGCCGGCATGATCGGCTACGCGCCGAGACACGGCCTCGACGACATCCTCACCGAAGTCATCGCGTATTTCCGCAGCAAATAGGCCGATTCCGCCGGATCGGCCCCTTGGTACCCCCGAAGGCGGCGCGTATACTGGGGCTGATGTTCCGCCTCGCGCCCCTTGCGATGGCTCTGGCGCTCCTGGCCGGACCGGCCGCCCCGGCGTCGGCCGCCGTCGAGCTCCACATGGCCAACGGCCGCGTGACGCTCCACGCGACCAACGCCACCGTGCGGCAGATTCTCGCGGAGTGGGCCAAAGTCGGCCACACGACCATCGTCAACGCCGACAAGATCACCGGCGGGCTCGTGAATCTCGACATCGAGAACATGCCCGAAGCCGCCGCGCTCGACATCGTCCTCCGATCCGTCGGCGGATACCTCGCGGCGCCCAGGGCGGCGCCGGAAGCGGCGCTGTCCTATTTCGACCGGATCGTGATCGTCACCGCGACCGCGCCCTCCGCGGCTCCCGCGCCGGCGCCCCGCCCCGCGCCGGCCGCAGCCTCGCCCCGCCGGCCGCCGGCCTTCCCGCCCGGGTTCAACCCCGACGGACGGCCGCCGTTCGCGGCCCAGCCCGGGGGATTCACGCCGCCGGCCACCCCGGACGACGATGCGCCGATCACGAACATCGTGATGCCGAACCGCGGCGGGGCGGTCTTCAACGGCTTCCAACAGCCGCAGCTGGTGACCGCGCCCAACGAGGGCAGCGCGCCGCCGAGCGAGCCGGCGCCCCCGGGCCAGGTGATCACGCCGCCCTCGACGCCGCCGGCCACGTCCGTCCCGGGAGCGACCGTCACGCCGTTCGGCGGCACGTCGATTCCGGGCGTGATCGTGCAGCCGCCGCAGCCGCAGAACCCGGAAACGGCGCCCGCTCCCTGATGGGCCCATGGCTGTGATCGCCGACGTGAGCGCCGCCATCGCCGATGCGATGCGCAGCCGCGACCAGCTCCGGCTCGGCGCGCTGCGCATGCTGAAGGCGGCGCTGATGAACCGCGAGGTCGAGAAGGGCCGGGCCCTCGACGACGCGGAATCGCGCCAGGTCGTCACCTCGCTGGTCAAGCAGCGAAAGGATTCCATCGAGCAGTTCCTCAAGGGAGGGCGGCACGACCTCGCCGACAAGGAAGCCGCGGAGATCGTCGTCCTCGAGTCGTACCTGCCGCCGGCGGCGGATCCCGCGGTGGTCGAGCGCGCGATCGCCGAGGCCATCGCCGAGACGGGCGCCGCGTCCGCGAAGGACATGGGCAGGGTGATGAAGGCGGTGATGGCCCGTCTGGCCGGCCAGCAGGTCGACGGCAAGAGCATCAACGAGCTGGTGCGGCGCAAGCTCAGCGCCTGACCGGCGTATTGCCAGTCCAGGAACCAGCACACGAAGCCCCTCCCGCCGGCGCGGGGCTGGCCCGATCGGCGGGTCTCGCCGGCGCCGCCACGCTCGCGAGCCGCGTCCTCGGGCTCGCCCGCGAGACCCTCCTCGCCGCCTACTTCGGCGCCGGGGACGCCATGGACGCGTACTACGTCGCGTTCCGCATTCCCAATCTGGTCCGCGACCTGTTCGCCGAAGGCGCCATGAACGCGGCGTTCGTGCCGACGTTCACGCACCGTCTCGTGCGCGACGGGCGCGAGTCGGCCTGGCGCCTCGGCAGCAACGTCGTCAACGTGCTGGCCCTGGTGACGCTGGCGCTCGTCGCGGGCGGCATGCTGTTCGCCGTCCCGCTGGTCCGCCTCTACGCCGGCGACTACGCGAGCGTGCCCGGCAAGCTCGAGCTCACGATCCGCCTCGCGCGGATCATGCTGCCGTTCCTCACCACCGTCGCCATCGCCGCCGCGGCGATGGGCATGCTCAACTCGCTGCATCACTACTTCGTCCCGGCGCTCTCGCCGATGATGTTCAACGTCGCGGTGATCGCCTGCGTGGTGCTGCTCGTGCCCCTGATGCCCGCGATCGGGTGGCCGGCGGTCACCGCCCTCGCGATCGGCGTCGTCCTCGGAGGCGCCGGGCAGGTGGCGATTCAATGGCCGTCGCTCCGGCGGGAAGGCTTCCGCTACCGGCCCCTCATCGATCTCCGGGATCCGGATCTGCACCGCGTGCTGATCCTCATGGGTCCGGGCGTCATCGGCGTCGCCGCGACCCAGGTCAACCTGCTCGTCGCGACGCGCCTGGCGACCAGTCAGGGCACCGGCGCCGCGTCGTGGCTCGGCTACGCGTTCCGGCTGATCTACCTGCCGATCGGTCTGTTCGGCGTGTCGATCGCGACGGCCGTCCTGCCCGCGGTGTCCCGGCACGCCGTCGACGGGGATCGCGACGGCGTCCGCGGCACCCTGTCCCGTGGCCTGCGGCTGATGCTCATGCTCAACGTGCCCGCGACCGCCGGGCTGATGGTGCTGGCGACGCCGATCGTGCGGCTGCTCTTCCAGCACGGACGGTTCCTCGCCTCCGACACGGCGGCGACCGCGGCGGCGCTCCGCCTCTACGCGCTCGGGCTGGTCGGCTATTCGACCGTGCGCATCACTTCGCCCGCCTTCTACGCCCTCGGCAAGAGCCGGATCCCGGTCGCGGCGAGCATCGTCGCCATCGCGACGAACCTCGTGCTGAGCCTCTGGCTGATCGGCGCGTACGGATTCCGGGCGCTCGCGCTCGCGACGTCGGTGGCGGCGCTCGTCAACGCCGCGCTGCTGACCGGGCTCATGCGCCGGGAGCTGGGGGGGATGGAGGGCCGGCGCCTTGCCGCGGCCGTCCTCAAGATCGCGACGGCGACCGTGGCGATGGCGGTCGCGGCCGCGACCGCCGAGCGCGGCCTCGGCGCCGTCCTGCCGGGCGCGGGCATCGCGATGCAGGCCGCGCGGCTGGCCGCGTCCATCGGACTGGCGGTCATCGTGCTGGCGGCCGCGGCGCGCCTGCTTCGTCTCGCCGAGTTCGACGACGCGCTGCAGGCGGTCGCGTCGTGGATGGAGAGCCGTCGCCGCGCGACCGGCTGAGCCCACCACTGCGGGGGCTTGTGGTACGATCCCACCTCAGGCCATGCGCCGGTCTTCCTCGGCCTACACGTCCTCGTACTCCTTCGGCCCCGGCCCCATGTCAACCGCGCTCAAGGCGCTGATCTGGGCGAACGTGGTGATGTTCGTCCTGACGACGTTCTGGCCGGGACTGCAGCTCTGGCTGGGGCTCGCGCCGGCCGACGTCTTCCGGCACCTGTGGATCTGGCAGCCGGTGACGTACATGTTCCTGCACGGCGGCCTGTTCCACATCCTGTTCAACATGATCGCGCTCTGGATGTTCGGGGTCGAGCTCGAGCGTCTGTGGGGAACGCGCTTCTTCCTGAAGTTCTATCTCATCTGCGGGCTGGGCGCGGCGGCGAGCACGCTGCTGATCTCGCTGGTGTCCGCGTCGGTCTACTACTCGGTCACCATCGGCGCGTCGGGCGCCATCTACGGCCTGCTCCTGGCCTACGGCCTGTACTTCCCCGATCGGCCGATCTTCCTGTACTTCGTGTTCCCGATTCCCGCGAAGTACTTCGTGATGATCCTCGGCGGCATCGAGTTCTTCGCGTCGGTCTCCGACTCGACGAGCGGCATCGCGCACGCCGCCCACCTGGGCGGCCTGGTGGTCGGCTACCTGTACCTGAAGGGCCTGCGCACCAACCTCGGCGGCGAGATCAAGTACCGCTACCTGAAATGGAAGTACGACCGGCAGCGCCGCAAGTTCGACGTGTACTCAGGCGGCCGATCCGATCGGCGCCTTCACTGACGCACCCAGCACCCAGCACCAGGCACGCGGCACCAGGCACGCAGCACCCGGCACCAGGCACCCTTGTCACTTCTCATACGCCATCGCTTTGAGCGCGGCGATCCGCGCGGCCATCGGCGGATGCGAGGCGAAGAGGTCGGACCACGTCCCGTGGCGGAGGTTCACCTGGCGTCCGAGCGGGTCGGCGATGCAGAGGTGCGCGGAGCCGCGGCCGATGGACCGGGTGGGCTCCGACGCGTCCTCGATCGTCTCGAGCGCGCGGGCCAGGCCGAGGGGATTCCTCGTGAGCTCTGCGCCCGAGGCGTCGGCGAGGTACTCGCGCTTGCGCGACACCATCATCGCGAGCATCTGGGCGATGAGCGGCGCGAGGATGATCGCGACGACCCACACGGCGAAGAAGAGGAGGCCCGCCGCGCCGCCGTTGTCGTCGTCGTTGCGCCGCCGGCGCACGCCGCCCCACATCATGCCGCGGCTCGACCAGTCGGCCAGCAGCGCCACGCCGCCCACCAGGGCGGCGACGATCGTCATCACGCGGGTGTCGAGGTTGCGCACGTGGCTCATCTCGTGGGCGATGACGCCCTGCAGCTCCTCACGATCGAGGGCGTCGAGCAGCCCCTGGGTGACGGCGATCTCCGCGTGGCCGGGGCCGCGCCCGGTCGCGAACGCATTGGGATCGGGATCGGGCACGACGTAGACCGGCGGCTTCGGGATGCCGGCGGCGATGGCCATCTCGTCGACGATGTTGTCGAGCTGCCGCAGCTTCAGCCGCTGATCGTCGCTGGCCGTTTCGGCGACCTGGGCGATGGGCGCCGCGTGGGTGGACGCGAGCACCGCCTTGTCCCCGTTGTAGTAGGTGACGAGCGCCGACACCGAGCCGACGCCGAGGGCGATGATCGAGCCGAGGGGCACGTAGCCCCGGTCGAAGCCGAAATAGAACGCGTCGAACCCGGCGCCGAGCAGCACCAGGAACGCCACGAACGCGCTCATCACGAACCACGTTCGGCGGCGGTTGGACGCCTGCTGCTCGTAGAGGTTCGTGGCCTACTTCCTGGAGAGGTCGACGGTCGGCACGTCGCGATCGGCCTGGTCGGTGATCTCGAAGAGCTCGGCGGGCTTGAAGCCCAACATGCCGGCCAGCATGTTGGTCGGAAAGACCTGCTGCGCCGTGTTGAACTTCGTCGCGATGTCGTTGTAGAACTGCCGCGCGAAGCTGACCTTGTTCTCCGTCCCCGACAGCTCTTCCTGCAGCATCCGGACGTTCTCGTTCGACTTGAGGTTCGGGTAGTTCTCGGCGACGGCGAAGAGGCGGCCCAGGGCGCCCGAGAGCGCGCCCTCCTTCTGCGCGGCGTCGGCCGGACCGGTCGCAGCCATGGCCTTGGCGCGCGCGTCCATCACCGCCGTCAGCGTGTCGCGCTCGAAGTCCATCGACCCGCGCACGGCGTTCACCAGGTTCGGAATGAGGTCGTGCCGCCGCTTGAGCTGCACGTCGATCTGGCGCCAGCCGTTCGTCACCTGGTTACGCAGGCCCACGAGGCCGTTGTAGGAAGCGATCGTCCAGATCACGATCAGGGCCACGACCGCGAGCACGATCCAGAGAATCATCATCGCTCGGACCTTTCCGCCGGACGGTGGAAGTAGTCGTCGGTCCGATCCAGCCAGTCCTGCCGGATCGGGCTGAACACGTCGAGCTCGAACGTGTCGTCGAGCGCCTCGGCCTGGTGTTCGACGAAGGACGGGATGTGCAGCACCTCGCCCTCACGCACGATGATCTCCTCCCCGGCGACGAGAAACCGCAGCGCGCCCTGGAGCACGTACGTCATCTGCTCGCTTTCGTGGGAGTGCAGCGGCACGAGACACCCGCGCTTGAGGTAGACCTGCGCGAGCATCTCGCGCGCGCCCGTCACGATCTTCCGCGACAGCATCTCCGTGACTTTCTCGAGCGCGATTTCGTCCCAGCGGTGCAGTCGGACGGCCGGGGGGGCCATAGGTGCCGAGCATATACTAATCGGCCCCGATGCTATAATCCGCACCGATGAAGACGGGCGTCGTCAACGGCCGCGAGGCCTCTGGCCACGGCGCAAGTTCTTCGAGCACCGCCGAGCCGGGTCTGGATCGCGACCTGCTGCTCCGTGCCTACCGCGTCATGCTCACGTCGAGGAAGCTCGACGACAAGGAAATCCAGCTCAAGAACCAGAGCCAGATGTTCTTCCAGATCAGCGGGGCCGGCCACGAGGCTGCCCTGACGGCCGCCGGCATGGCCCTCCGGCCCGGCTACGACTGGTTCTATCCCTACTACCGCGACCGCGCCCTCTGCCTGCAGCTCGGGGTCACCCCCCTCGACATGCTGCTCGCGGGCGTCGGCGCCGCCGACGATCCGTCCTCGGGCGGACGCCAGATGCCGTCGCACTGGTCGAATCCCCGTCTGCACATCGTTTCACAGTCGAGCGCAGTCACGACCCAGGCGCTGCAGGCCGTCGGCGCCGCCGAGGCCGGGGTCATCTACAGCCGCGTCGAGGGCATCGCGGGACGCGCCGGGCGCTTCCATGCCGACGAAGTCGTGTACATCTCCCTCGGCGACGGCGCCACCAGCGAGGGCGAGTTCTGGGAGTCGCTCAACTCGGCCTGCATGCACCGGCTGCCCGTGTTCTTCCTCGTCGAGGACAACGGCTACGCGATCTCGGTGCCGGTCGAGGTGCAGACGCCTGGCGGTGACATCAGCCGCATCGTCCGGTCGTTCCCGGGCCTCAAGGTCGAATCGGTGGACGGCACCGACTTTCCGGCCTGCTTCCGCGTCATGCAGGACGCGGTGGCCCACATCCGCGGGGGCGGCGGCCCCGCGCTCGTCCACGCCCATGTGATCCGGCCCTACTCGCACTCGCTGTCCGACGACGAGCGGCTGTACAAGACGCCCGCGGAGCGCGAGGCGGAGCGCCAGCGCGATCCGCTGACGCGCATGGCGCAGTTCCTCAAGGACAGCGGCTACGCCACCGATCACGACCTCGCGCAGACCGTGCGCGAGATCGAGAAGGAGCTGGGCGCCGCAGCGACCGCGGCCCTCGCCGCGGCCAAGCCGACGAAGGACTCCGCCGCGCTGTACGTGTACTCGCCAGACGTGGATCCCACCTCGGCCGATTTCGACACCGCGCCGGTCCCGGACGGTGAGCCCGACACCGTCGTCGCGGCCATCCACCGCACGCTCCGGGACGAGATGGCGCGCGATCCCCGGATCGTCGTCTTCGGCGAGGACGTCGCGGACGCGAGCCGCAAGGGGGCGCTGGGAACCGTCACCGGCAAGGGCGGCGTCTTCAAGCTGACACACGGCCTCCAGCGGGAGTTCGGCGACGACCGCGTGTTCAACTCGCCGCTCGCGGAGGCCAACATCGTGGGGCGCGCGGTCGGCATGGCGACCCGCGGGCTGAAACCGGTCGTCGAGATCCAGTTCTTCGACTACATCTGGCCGGCGATGATGCAGATCCGCGACGAGATGTCGATGCTGCGCTACCGCTCGGCGAACACGTGGTCCTGCCCGATGGTCATCCGCGTGCCGATCGGCGGCTACCTCCGCGGCGGCGGCCCGTACCACAGCCAGTCCGGCGAGAGCATCTTCGCGCACTGCCCGGGCATCCGCATCGCGTTCCCTGCGACGGCGGTGGACGCGGCAGGACTGCTGCGCACCGCGATCCGGTGCGACGACCCGGTCATGTTCCTCGAGCACAAGCACCTGTACCGCCAGACCTACAACAAGGGCGCGTACCCGGGCCGCGACTTCATGATCCCCTTCGGCAAGGCCGCCCTCCGGCGCGAGGGCACGGATGTGGTCGTGGTCACGTGGGGCGCGCTCGTGCAGCGCTCGCTCCTCGCAGCGCAGCAGGCGGAAAAGGACGGGATCAGCGCGGCCGTGCTCGACCTGCGCACGATCGCCCCGTACGACTGGCACGCGATCGCCGACCTCGTGCGCCGGACGAACCGCGTGATCGTCGCCCACGAGGACCAGCTGACGTGCGGGTTCGGCGCCGAGATCGCCGCGCGCATCGCCGGCGAACTCTTCGACCAGCTGGACGCGCCGATTCGCCGCATCGGCGCCCTCGACACACCCGTCGCCTACTGCCCCGACCTCGAAGAAGCCATCCTCCCGCAATCCTCGGACGTCCTCGACGCCATCCGCGAGACGGCGAAGTACTGAGCCGCGGTCCGGGGGGCGCCGCCGGGTCCGCGATCCCTGCCTGATACACTGCCTTCATGGATCTCGTCGTCCGCGGCGCCGGCGATCCGATCGTCGTCGTGCCCGGCATCCAGGGACGATGGCCGTACGTCGAGCCCACCGTCGACGCCCTCGCGCGGTCCCACCGCGTGATCACGTTCTCGCTGGCCGGCGAGCCCGAGGGACGCGCGTTCGACGCCGACCGCGGTCTCGAGAACTACGTCGACGATCTGGACGCGGCGATCGAGACGGCGCGGGTGGACCGCCCGACCGTCCTCGGCGTCTCGTTCGGCGGGGTCGTCGCGCTCCGGTTCGCGTCGATCCGGCCGGAACGGGTGCGCGCGCTGGTCCTCGTGTCCGCGCCCGGACCCGCGTGGACGCCCGCCGGCCGCCATCGCGCGTACATCCGGCACCCGTGGCTCTTCGGACCCGTCTTCCTCGTCGAATCGCCGTTGCGTGCCGGCCCCGAGATGCGGGCCGCACTTCCCACGTGGGCCGGGCGGACACGTTTCTCCGTCCAACAGGTCCGGACCTTCCTTCGCGCGCCCCTGTCCTTCCGGCGCATGGCGACCCGGGCGCTGGTCGCGGGAGCGGTCGATCGCGACCGCGACGCCCGCTCGAATCTCCGCACCCACGCTCGTCATCACCGGCGAGCCGGGTCTCGAATCGGGTGGTGCCGGTCGACGGCACCAGGCGGTACGCCGCGCTGATTCGCGGCGCCAGGCTGGTCACGATGACCGGTACCGGCCACCTCGGCTCGCTGACCGATCCCGACCGGTTCGCGGCGATCGTCGACACATTCCTGGAGGAGCTGCACGATGCGGCTGCGTGAGATTGCCGGTCCCGTCGGACGCCTCGAGGCGCTCCTCGACGAGCCGGCGCCTTCGGGTCGTCCGATGCGAGCGGCCGTGGTCCTGGCGCACCCCCACCCCCTGCATGGCGGGACGATGCACACGAAGGCGGTCTACCAGACCGCCAAGGCGCTGGCGCGCATCGACTGCGCCGTCCTGCGCTTCAACTTCAGGGGTGCCGGTGCCAGCGCCGGCACCTTCGACGACGGCGTCGGCGAGCGCGACGACTTTCGGGCGGGCCTGGATTTCATGCAGACCCGGTACCCGGTTCGCGGCTGTGGGCCGCCGGCATGTCCTTCGGCGCCTGGGTCGCGCTCTCGGCGGGCGTCGAAGACGCGCGCGTTTCCGCCCTGATTGCCATCTCGGCGCCCGTCACCCGGTACGACTTCGCGCCGGCCGCCGCGACCGACAAGGCCAAGTTCTTCATCCACGGCGAGTTCGACGAGCTCTGTCCGCTGAGCGCGGTGCGCGCGTTCTACGCGCGGGCCGCCGAGCCGAAGGAGCTCGTCGTGATCGACGCCGCCGACCATCTCTTCGAGGGCAAGGTCAGCCAGGTGGCGGAGGCGGTCGAGGACCTGCTGGGCGATTTCTGAGAAAATAAGGTCATGGCTGGTCCGGCCGCATCGGCGGCCTTCACCCGCGGGGGCGGATGGCTCCTCGAAGCCGCGGCGCCCGAATCGGTGTTCACGCCGGAGCGCCTGAGCGACGAGGACCGGCTGATCGGCCGCACGGCCCGTGAGTTCGTCGAGCAGGAAGTCCGCCCGTCCGTGCCCGCCCTCGAGCGGAAGGACTGGGACCTCGCCCGCCACCTGGTCCGACGCTCGGGCGAGCTGGGCCTTCTGGGGGTGGACGCCCCCGAGGCCTATGGCGGCGTGGACCTCGACAAGGTCGCATCCCTCGTCGTCAGCGAACAGCTGGCCGGATCGGCGTCCTTCGGCGCCACCTTCGGCGCGCAGACCGTCCTGGCCATCATGGCGCTCGTCCTGTTCGGCACCGACGCGCAGAAGGCGCGGTATCTGGCGCGGCTCGTGTCGGGCGAGATCGTCGGCGCCTACGGCTTGAGCGAGGCGGGATCGGGCTCCGACGCGCTGGGAGCGAAGACCCGGGCGTCGCGTCAGCCGGACGGGAGCTACCTGCTGAGCGGCGAGAAGATGTGGATCACGAACGGCGGCTTCGCCGATCTGTTCGTCGTCTTCGCGAAGGTCGAGGGCGAGCTCTTCACGGCGTTCCTCGTCGAGCGCGCGTTTCCGGGCCTGACCTCCGGCAAGGAAGAACACAAGATGGGCCTGCACGGCTCGTCGACGACGCCGATCCTGCTGGACCGCGTGGCGGTGCCGGCGGCGAACGTGCTCGGTGAAGTCGGCAAGGGCCACAAGGTCGCGTTCAACGTCCTGAACTTCGCGCGCTTCAAGCTCGGCGCCGGCTGCAGCGGCGGCGCGCGCGAGGCGATCGGCGAGGCGGCGCGCTACGCGGCCGAGCGCCGGCAGTTCGGCCAGCCGATCGCCCGCTTCGGCGCCATCCGCCACAAGCTCGGCGAGATGGTCGCGAGGGAATACGCCGTCGAGAGCCTGTTGTACCGGACCGCCGGTCTCATCGACGAACGGCGTGCCGCCGGCGACGGATCGGCGGGCGCGACGCTGGCTGCGTTCGAGGAATACGCGATCGAGAGCTCGATCGCGAAGGTCGCCGGCAGCGAGATGCTCGGCTTCGTCCTCGACGAGAACGTCCAGATCCACGGCGGCAACGGATACGTCGCCGACTACCCCGCGGAGCGCCATTACCGCGACGCGCGGGTCAACCGCATCTTCGAGGGCACCAACGAGATCAACCGGCTCCTCATCCCGGGACTGATCGCGCGCCGCGCCGCCAGGGGCGACCTGCCGTTCCTCGAGGCCGCGCGGGCGCTCCAGACGGAGCTGGCCGGACCGGCGGGGAGCGGCTCGGAGGCAGGCGGCGAGGCGCTCGGCGCCGAACGGCACCTCCTCGCAGGGTGCAAGAACGCCATCATCCTCGTGCTGGGCACGGCGATGCGCACGTACGGCGACGCGCTCGGCGAGGAGCAGGAAGTGCTGATGTCGGTCGCGGACATGCTGATCGAGACCTTCGCGGGTGAGAGCGCGATCCTGCGGGCCGCAGCCGCAGCGGGCCGGGCGGTGCCGAAGGCCGCGCTCCAGGCCGACGCCGCGCGCGTCTACGTCGACGAGGCGGGCGGGCGGATCGAAGCGGCGGCCCGGCGTGCGCTCGGCGCGATGACGGAGGGCGCCGCGCTCGTCCAGCTGGCCGCCACGGTCGCGCGTCTGACGCGGGTCGCGCCGGTGAATACGGTCGCGCTGCGGCGGCGCCTCGCGGACGACACGGTGGCGGGCGGTGGGTATCCCTTTGCGCACTGACCGGTTTCGAACGATGCTCCGGACCGGCGCCGTCGTGGCGCTCGCGGGCGCGCTCGCCGCGTGCTCGCCCGGCCCGCCGGAGAAGACCGGCGACTACACGGCCAGCGTCATGGAGGCCAGGGCCCAGAAGGATCGGTTCCTGCTCACCGATCCGGACTCGCCCGTGCCGAAGAACATGCGGGACAAGCTGCTGCCGCTCGTCTACTACCCGGTCGATCCGGAGTACAGCGTCCCCGCCGCGCTCACGCCCGCTCCCGAGGGTCCGCCGATCATGATGCAGACGTCGACGGGCAGCCAGGTCCAGATGCGGCGGGTCGGACGTCTGAACTTCACCGTGAAGGGCGAGGCGCTGGCCCTGACCGCCTTCCAGGAGGTCGGGTCGCCCGATCTCGAGCACCTCTTCGTCCCGTTCAAGGATCTGACGAGCGGTGTGGAAACGTACGGGGGCGGCCGATTCCTCGACCTCGATCGAACGGCCACCAATATCTACAGCCTCGACTTCAACCGCGCGTACAACCCCAACTGCTACTTCTCCATCACCTGGGTCTGTCCCATTCCGCCGCCCGAGAACCGACTGGATGTCGCCATCACGGCCGGCGAGAAGATCCGCCCCGGCGCCCACGGATGATTCGGGCCGTCGTCTTCGACTTCGACGGCGTGATCGCCAACAGCGAGCCGCTGCACTTCCGCGCGTTCCGCGACGTCCTGGCGGAGGAAGGCCTGGTCCTGACCGAGGACGACTACTACACGCGCTACCTCGGCTTCGACGACCTCGGGGTCTTCCAGCACGTCGCCGCGGACCGGCAGCGGCCGATGCCGCAGACCCGTGTGGCGGCGCTGGCGGAACGCAAGGCCGTGCGTCTCGAGGAGCTCGAACGCGGCGGCGCCCTGCTGTTCCCCGGGGCCGAGCAGGCGGTTCGCCGGCTGGCCGCCGCTTTTCCGCTCGCGATTGCGTCCGGGGCGCTCGGCATCGAGATCCGTCGCGTGCTCGAACGCACGGGACTGACGTCCTGTTTCGCGGGCATCGTCGCGGCCGAAGACACGCCGGCCAGCAAGCCCGCCCCCGATCCCTATCTGCGAGCGGTGCAGCTCCTGCGTGGCTCCACCGGATCGAACCTCGAGCCGGCCGAGTGCGTGGCGATCGAGGACTCCCGGTGGGGACTGGATTCGGCGCGCTCCGCGGGCCTCCGGACCGTCGGGGTCACGCACTCCTATTCCGCCGTCGCCCTCGAGGGCGCCGACGCCGTCGTGGACAGCCTCGCCCGACTCACCGTGGACTTCGTGAGCCGTCTTGACACGAATCGTTCCGCCGTCCCCGGGTCCTGACCCTCCGCGCTGGCGGCGTCGCACTGGAAGTCGACGATCCGGGGGCGGGATGACCCACAGCGTCCCCTGCTGCCCTGTTGGATTCGCCGGATCGAGCCGAAAGTTCTCACGAGACTTGTCGGTGTCACGTCCCGTGGGATCCCGTCGTGGAGGCTGTCTGATGCGAATCGTCACCGTTGCGCTCTGCTGCGCGGCATTGCTGCTGCCGGCCGGCGCGGCGACCGCCCAGACCACCACCGCATCGATCTCCGGTCAGGTGCTCGACGCGCAGTCGCTCGGGGTGCCGGGGGTGCTGGTCACGGCCCTGTCGCCGAACCTCCAGGGCTCGCGGACGACGGTCACGACGGCGACCGGCGACTACGTCATCGGCCTGCTGCCCGCCGGCACGTACACGATCCGCTTCACGCTGACGGGCTTCCAGACGATCGAACGAACGGTGAGCCTGGCGCCGATGGAGCGCGTGCCGGTCGACGTGACGCTGGGTCCGGCGAGACTCGCCGAGACCGTCAACGTCGTCGGGCGCGCCGCGTCCGTGCTGGCGCCGTCGTCGCAGGCGGTGACCAACATCTCGCAGGACCTGGTGTCGACGCTGCCGACGAACCGGGATCTGAGCGCCTCGATTCTGCTCGCGCCCGCGGTGCACCCGACCGGGCCGGGCGGGTACCTGTCGATCGCCGGCGCCATGTCGTACGACTCCCTGTTCCTGATCAACGGCGTCGAGGTCAACGAGAACCTGCGCGGCCAGCCGAACGCGCTCTACATCGAGGACGCGATCCAGCAGACGGCGGTCGCGACCTCGGGCATCTCGGCGGAGTTCGGCCGGTTCACCGGCGGCGTCGTCAACGTCGTGACGAAGTCGGGCGGCAACACCTTCTCCGGATCGCTTCGCGACACGCTGTACAACGACAACTGGCGCGCGACGGTCAAGGACTTCCCGGGGGACACGAAAGTCGACGACGTGGTCCCGACCTACGAGTACACGTTCGGCGGCCCGCTCCAGAAGGACCGCCTGTGGTTCTTCACGGCCGGGCGCCTGCAGAAGCAGTCGACGCGGCGCGCGCTCATCGTCACCAACACGCCGTACGACTTCCAGAACAACAGCCAGCGGTACGAAGGCAAACTGACGTACTCGGCCACGAGCAATCAGCGGTTCGAGGGGACGTACACCAAGATCAACGCCAAGCAGGTGAACGGCACCAATCCGCCCGGCCTCCAGATGGACCTGGCGAGCCTGTACACCGCCGAGTTGCCGCAGGATCTCGTGACGCTCAACTACCGCGGCATTCTCAGCCCGAAGCTGTTCGTCGAGGCGCGCTACTCGGCCCGCCACTCGAGCGCCGAGGGCATCGGCTCCCAGTACACCGATCCGATCAACGGCACGCTGCTGGTGGACTTCCAGCACGGATACCGCTGGTGGTCGCCGACGTTCTGCGGCGTCTGCGATCCCGAGAAGCGCGACAACGACGAGGTCTTCCTCAAGGGTACGTACTTCACGTCGTCGCCGCACGAGGGCTCCCACAGCATCGCCTTCGGGTACGACACGTTCAACGACAAGCGGTTCGTCAACAATCACCAATCCGGAAGCGACTACCGCATCTACGCGACGACCTCGGTCGTCCGCGGCTCCGCCATCTACCCGGTCCTGATTCCGGGCAACTCCTTCATCGAGTACGACCCGATCGTCCTCGGCAGCCAGGGGACCAACTTCCGGACCCACGGCCTGTTCGTCAACGACACCTGGCGCCTGGACGAGCAGGTCACGTTCGACCTCGGCCTGCGGTTCGACAAGAACCACGGCACCGACAGCGCGGGACACCTGGTCGCGAAGGATGGCGCGTGGAGCCCGCGCCTGGGCGTCGTGTGGAATCCGGACGGGAGCGGCGCGTGGACCGTGAGCGCGAGCGCCTCGCGGTACGTGGCCGCCATCAACAACGGCATCGCGAACGCCGCCTCCGCGGCGGGCAATCCGACCGGGATCGTGAAGCTCTACACCGGGCCGGCGATCAACCCGGATCCGACCGCGCCCACGCTGACCGACTCCGGCACTGCCGTGCAGTCCGTGTTCGATTACCTGAACGGCCTCGGCGGGTTCCTGAACGCGCCGCTGCCGATCATCTTTGCGCAGGTGCCCGGCCTCTCGATCACCGTGCCGGCGAGCGGCCTGACGTCGCCGAACGTCCTCGAGTACGCGGCGGGCGTGGGGCGGCAGTACGGCAGCCGCTCCGCCTGGCGCGCGGACCTGACGTACCGCAACTTCCGCGACTTCTACGTGGACCGGGTCGACAACCCGGCCGCCGTCGTCACCGACCAGTTCGGCAACCGCATCGACCCCGGCGTACTGGGCAACACGAACGACCTGAAGCGGCGCTATGTCGGCCTGACGTTGACGGCCACCCATCGGTTCGGCACGAGAACCGACGCGGGCGGAGCCTACACACTGTCACGCCTCTGGGGCAACTTCGACGGCGAGAACTTCAACAGCGGCCCCCTGGCGTCGGATGCCTTCTCGTACCCCGAGTACCGGCAGATGTCGTGGTACGACCCGACGGGCGATCTCTCAGCGGATCAGCGGCACCGCGCGAGCCTGTGGCTCAACTACGGCGTGCCGCACGTCGAGGGTCTGACGATCAGCCTGCTCCAGCAGCTGGCGAGCGGCACCCCGTACGGGGCGGTCGGCCAGGTCGATGCGCGCCCGTACGTCACGCCGGCGCCCGGCTATGCGACGCCACAGGGCGGCCCGACCGAGACGTACTACTTCACGGCGCGCGATGCCTTCCGCACGGCGGCGTACAAGCGGACCGACCTGGCGGCCAACTACTCGGTCGACGTGCACGGCGCGTCGCACGTCTGGCAGCTCTTCGTCCAGGCGCAGGTGATCAACCTGTTCGATACTGCCGACCTGTGCGGGTGCGGCGCCGACGTCTTCTCGAACGGCGGCCCCGTCAACAGCCTGACCATCGGTCAGACCGTCCTGACCGGCTCCACGTCGAAGACGCTGCAGCCGTTCAACCCGTTCACGACGACGCCGGTCGAGGGCGTCAACTGGGAGAAGAGCAGCAACTTCGGCCAGCCCTTGAGCCGCTTCGCCTACACGTCGCCGCGGTCGTTCCACCTCTCGTTCGGCCTGCGCTTCTGATCGCCGCAGGCAGCGGCGGCGGGTTCAGGCGTCCGGCAAACCGCCCGCCTTTTCTGTACACTGGGAGCCGGGCTTTCCCGGACATGCTGCGCGAACCACCCGTTCACAGCTTCTCGCTGGCGGCACTCAGCCCCGATCCCGATCTCGCCGTCGCCGCGCTGATGATTGCCCGGCTGGAGTATCCCAAGCTCGACGCCGGACCCTACCTCGACGAGCTCGATACGCTGGGGCGCGAGGCCCGCCGCCGCGTGGAGGGCGCGGGCGTCCGCGCCGACACGCCGGGCGACGTCGATGCCGGACGCTACGCGCAGGTCATGGCGCTCAACGAATACCTGTTCGACGAGCTCCGCTTCTCCGGCAACGAGGTCTCCTACGAGGACCCGCGCAACAGCTTCCTCAACGAGGTGATGGAGCGCCGCACCGGCATCCCGATCACGCTCGCCCTGATCTACATGGAAATCGCCCGGCGGGCCGGGCTCCGGGTCGAAGGCATCAACTTTCCCGGACACTTCCTGCTGCGCTGCCCCGCGAGGCGAAGCCACGACGACTCCCGCGATCTGATCATCGACGCCTTCCATCGAGGCGCGCTGCTGTCCGAGGACACGTGTCTGACGCTGCTGCGCCGCCACACGGGCGAACATGCGGCGTTCGAGCCGGCTCTGCTGCGCCACGCCAGCAAGCCCGAGATCCTCGCGCGGATGCTCGTGAACCTGAAGCGGATCTACGTGCGCATGCACTCCTTCCCCCAGGCGCGCGCCGTCACCGGGCTCCTCCTCGCCGTCGACCCCACCGCCACCGGCGAGCTCCGGGATCGCGGGCTCCTCGCCTATCACCTCCGGGACTTCGCAGCGGCGCTCCGCGACCTGCAGGAGTACCTGCTGCGATCCGCCACCGAGACGGCCACCGAGGAGTCGCGCAAGGACCAGGCCGAGATCTGGGAGCACGTGAAGACGCTCCGCCGCCGCATGGCCTCGTTCAACTGACGGTCCGGCGCCGCCGGACCACGACGGCGTACAGCACGACGTTGACGAGCACGACGAACCCTCCCAGCACCCACTGGACCTCGCGCGTCAGCGACGGCGGATAGAGCACCGGCAACAGGTAGTGATCGACGAACGAAGACGCGTACGTCGGGCCGCCCCCTCTCGCCCGCAGCCAGTTCTCGAACGGCGTCAGCGGGCAGATCCATCCGCTGAACTCGATCCATGCGCCCCACGCCGCGGCCGGCACGTGGACCCACGCGATCCGCGGCCGCCAGAGCACCAGCACGCCTCCCAGCACGACGAATGCCACGAATCCGAGATGAAGGATGACGATCGTGTCAGCGAGGAAGAGCATGGCCGGTACGTGCGGGCGCTAGGGTGCCGTGCGGTCGGGGCGCGATGACCCGAACGCGCAGTCCGGACAGAGGGGACAGACCGCGCAGTGGGGATCGGCTTCGGTGCACGTCACGCTGGCGTGGTGGGTCAGGTAGACGACCGCGTGACGGTAGGCGTCGAGATCGCGCGGCAGGCTGTCGACGAGCGCCCGGCGGGCGAGCCGCAGGTTGTGTCTCGACGCAACGGTCGGCGTGTGCGTGAGTCGCGCGACGACGCGGACGATGGCGGGGTCGGCCGGGATCACCAGGTGGTCCCCGGCGAAGAGGAGCAGGCGCTCCCGTCCGAATGCCCCCAGGAACGGCAGCGGATCCAGCGCCCTGCGGGCGCCCGTGAGTCGCCCCCGAACGATTTCTGGCAGCCGTGGATTCCGGCGGAATGCCTCCACGGCGGTCTGAAGCGCCGCGAGCCGCTGGTCGAGGTAGGCCCCGGCCAGCTTCACGGCGGCCTCGAGCGGCCCCCTGGGCGCGCGCCTCATCGCGTCCGGAGTCAGCGCCGGAATGCGCCTGAGCGCCGCCATCGCGGCATCACGGCGCCTGGGTGTGGCGTGGGCGGCCAGCACGTCCCACACCACGAATGCGAACGCGTCGGCGGGCGGCGACGGCAGGACCCCGTAGAAGGCCGGCAGCCGCCCGATCGGCGCGTCGAGCCCGGGCATCAGGCCAGGGCGGTCTTCGCGATCTCGTCGTAGAGGCAGGCGGACGCGATGATCCCGCCGTGGAAGTTCCCCAGATCCAGCTTCTCGTTCGGCGCGTGCGCGTTCTCGTCGGGCAGGCCCACGCCGAAGAGCACCGACGGGACGCCCAGGACCTCCTGGAACGTCGAGACGACCGGAATCGAGCCGCCTTCCCGCGTGAAAACCGGCTGCTTGCCGAAGCCCTTTTCGATCGCCCGGCCCGCCGCCTGCACGAAGGGATTCCGGTACTCGGTCATCCAGGGCTTGCCGCCGTGCATGCGCGTGATCGTCATCTGCACGGTCTTGGGCGCGATCTTCTTCACGTAGGCTTCGAACAGCTCCGTGATCTTCCCGGGATCCTGGTTCGGCACGAGCCGCATGCTGACCTTGGCCATCGCGACGGCGGGCAGCACGGTCTTCGCCCCCTCGCCGGTGAAGCCGGACAGCAGGCCGTTGACCTCGAAGGTCGGCCGCGCCCAGGTCCGCTCGAGTGTGGTGTAGCCCGTTTCGCCCGTCAGCCTGGGAATGCCGAAGTCCTTGCGGTACTTCTTCTCGTTGAACGGCAGCTGCGCCCAGGCCTCGCGCTCCGCCGGCTCCAGGGCGCGGACATCGTCGTAGAAGCCCGGGATCTTGACGCGGCCGCTGCGGTCCTTCATCTGGGCGATCACCTGCGCGAGGACGAAGGCCGGGTTCGCCAGGGCGCCGCCGAACTGTCCCGAGTGCAGGTCGGTGCTGCTGCCGCGAAGGTCGATCTGGAAGTAGACCAGGCCGCGCAGGCCGTAGCAGATCGACGGGACGCCGCGGTCGAACATGCCGGAGTCGGAAATGACCACCACGTCGGCGTTCAGCTCGTCCCTGTGCCCGGCGACGAAGGCGTCCAGGTGGACGCTGCCGACCTCCTCTTCGCCCTCGATCATGAACTTCATGTTCACGGGCAGGCGGCCGTGCTCCTTCAGGTGCGCCTCGACGGCCTTGAAGTGCATGAAGACCTGCCCCTTGTCGTCGGCGGCGCCGCGCGCGTAGATCTCGCCGTCGCGCACCGTCGCCTCGAACGGCGGCGAGGTCCAGAGGTCGAGGGGATCGACCGGCTGCACGTCGTAGTGCCCGTAGAAGAGGATCGTCGGCGCCCCTGGTGCGCCGAGCCAGTCGCCGTACACGACGGGGTTGCCGGGCGTGTCGATCAGCCGCACGTGCTCGAGGCCGATGCGCGTCATCTCGGCGGCGCACCAGTCGGCGCACCGCTTCACGTCGCCCGCGTGCTGCGGCAGCGCGCTGACGCTCGGAATGGCGAGGAGCGCCTTCAGTTCCTCGACGTACCGCTCGCGGTTGACGTTGATGAAATCGATCACCTTGTCCATGGCCGGCTGCTCCTCTGGGCTCTGGGCTCTGGGCTCTGGGCTCTGGGCTCTGGGCTCTGGGCTCTGGGCTCTCAGAAACTATAGCGGAGCGTCACGGTCGCGTGCGAGTTCCTCCGGGTACTGCCCGAGGAAATCGTCGGGCTCGCCGCGGAGGAGCGCGCCGCCGACCGTCACGCGCCAGTGCTGCCCCTCGGCCTGCGAGTACTCCGCCTTCGCATAGGCGCCGGCGCCGTTCTGCCGCACCGCGCCTTCGAACGCGACGCTGCGGTTCGTGTCGATCGTGTAGGAGGCGCGTCCGACGACCGACTTCGACAGGCCGCGATCGGGCGCGAAGCTCTGGGCCGCTCCCTGGCGCGTCACGGCCTCCCCGGCGTAGCCGCCGATGAACAGCCACTCGCCGGACTGCCGCTCGAGTTGCACGACGTACAGGACGTACTCGTCGGTACCCGGCGTCCGCGACGTGAAGTACCCGGCCTCGCCCTTGATCGTGAAGAGGCGGGTCGGAATCGCCGCGTCCCCGCCGTACATCCGGATGGCCGGGTAGACCTTCGCGACCCCGACGCCGACCGGGGACTGGCCGGGCACGACCTCGAAATCCGGCAGATGGTTGAGGCCGTCGAAGAACGAGGCCGACGCCTCGAAGCGACCGCCGACGTGCGACCAGCGCCCGCCGAACTGCGAGCGCGACGGCAGGGGCCGGTCCACGCCGTACACGACGATCGATTCCGGCGGCTCCGGTGTCCAGCGTTGATCGAGGAGCGGCGTCCGGCTCGGCGTGAACCAGGGCTGCCAGACGAGGGACACGGTCTCGTTGCCGCGCACGACGGCCAGGCGCGCGGCCGGTACCGCCAGGAAGTCGTTGTCCACGACGTCGAGGAAGTCCCTCGGCGCGAACCGATCGGTGGGCGTGACGATGTCGGTCTTGCCCCAGCGGATGAACTGCTTGCCGAGGTCCAGCGTCACCGGGCCCCGCGCGAACGTGAGGCCGAGGCGCCGAATCGCAATCGCGGGACGCAGGGCGCCGCGATCGCGGATGTCGACCCGCCACGAGGCGTCCACTTGATCGTGGGAATTGGCTCGCAGCTCGACGCCCGCGGCGGCCTGCAGCCACCCGGTCAATCCCACGAACACGTCGTCCCGGACGCGGAGATCGCCGACCGCGCGCGTCGGGTCGTTCGGGGCGGTCTGGGGGAAGAGCGTCGCCTGCGCGTCGACGAACCCCCGCTGGGAGACCGTCTGGGCCCGCGCGAGCGTCGAGAGCATCAGGAGGACCGCACAGGACGGCGCGAGCAGGCGGGTCCTCATCACGGCCGGCGGATCGCCTGCAGCGTGAAGTCGGAGTCCGTCATGGGCACGTTGTACTCGAGCCGGTCCATCGTGAGCCGGGTGCGGCTGTGGCGACGGAGATCCGCCATCTCCATCTGGCGCGCCGTCCAGATCCCCTGGACGTTCTGGAAGTCCGAGTAGTGGAGCCGCCGGACGACCGTGCCCTTGATCTCGTTCTCGATCTGGGCGAACGCGTAGGTGTCCTTCCGAATCCAGACGACCGACCGCGTGTACTGAGACGACTTGCTCTCCTTCGGCACGGACTCGATCTTCCAGCACGCCGCGCCGTCGATCGCGTCGTCGCCGAGCAGGCGGTACTCGAACTGATCGACGTCCCGCTCCTCCAGGTCCTCGAAGCTGAAATCGGTCCCGAAAAAGCGGGTGGACCGGTCCTGGAGGGCGATGCGCCGGTCCCGTTCGATGGCCGGCGTCCACATCCACTGGTCCGAGGCGCGGTCGGGATGATTGACCACCAGGAGGGCCACGCCCTTGACTTCGGCCGGCGCCGTGAACCGCAGCACGGCTTTGCTGTTGCCGTGCGACCCGAGCCGCTCGAAGGTCCACCGCTTGTCGCTGATCCTGCCCTTCTCGTCGAACACCTGCAGCAGTCCTTCGTAGCGCTCGGATCTGGCGTCGGTGCGCTTCTGGGCCTCGACGACGATCTGCCGCGCATCGTCGGCGCCGAAGGCGAACGCCGGAAGGAGGATCGCCAGGACCAGGAGGCTCATCCCGACCCGCCCTTTACTCATACTCGAGCGCCTCCACGAGAGAGCCGCGCACGGCCGACTCGGCCGGCCAGATCGCGGCGACGAACGAGGCGCCCAGAATGACCGGGAGCAGCCCGACGGCGACCGTGACGGGAAACTCGTAGGCCAGGCGCATGCCCGCGATGTCGTGCTGCACGATCTGCAGGATATAGAACAGGTTCACCGATCCCAGCAGGAAGCCCAGGGCGAGCCCGATCGTGCCGATGCTCAGCGCCTCGATCCAGATCGTCCGCCGGATCTGGCGGCGCAGCCCGCCGACCGCCTGGAGCACGCCGAGCTCGCGGCGGCGGTCGGTAATCGACACGGTCAGCGTGTTCACGATGCCGAGGATCGCCACGAGGACGGCCACGGCAATCTGCACCGACGTGAGGCCGAACCACTGGTCGGTGATCTGCAGAATGTAGTCCTTGAGCTCACGGTTCGTGAGCACGAAGACCTGGCGTTGCCCCGCGTAGCGCGCGAGGATCGCCTCCCGGACGCCGGGCACGGTCGCCGACGGCCCGAGGTACACGCGGAACGCGTTCACGGAGTCGTCGTGCCAGTAGCGGACGAACAGGCTGCGGTCCATCAGGATCGTGCCCTGCTGATCCGAGTAGTCCACGACGACGCCGACGATCGGGAGGCGGATCACGCCGAGCGGGGCAGGGAGCTCGATGACGTCGCCCAGGTGGAGCCGCTGGAGCTGCGCGAAGTTGTCCGACACCATCAGGCCCCGGCCCGCCGCGGTCTGCGCATACATGTCGGCGGCGTCGCCCTCCACCGGCGTCCGGCGCGCGGTCTCCGACAGGCTCCTGACGTCGGTGGCCACGATCATCACGGGAATGCCGCGAAAGACGATCCGGGCGTCGCGGACCATCTGCACGCGGGCGACGCCCGGCAGGGCGGCGATCTCCGGTCCCATCTCCTGAGGAAAACGCAGCGTGCGGGTGACGATGTTCTGCGACGGCATCACGAAGAGATCGGGATTGAGCGCG
Source organism: uncultured Acidobacteriota bacterium (assembly GCA_963761615.1). Lineage (GTDB taxonomy): Bacteria > Acidobacteriota > Vicinamibacteria > Vicinamibacterales > CAVVIG01 > CAVXGU01. The sequence continues at coordinate 96,126 of CAVXGU010000001.1, forward strand.
CCGTCCATCCAGTCGATGATCGAGTCGTAGCTCGCGCGGGCCATCCCCGCGAACGCCACCACCAGGGCGAGCGAGAGCATGAGCGCGGCCACGCTCGCCGAGGTGCGGCGCGGCGCCTGGATCAGACTGTCGGCCGCCAGCGCGCCCTCGACGGGCAGCAGCCGCTTGACGAGCGGACGGATCCCGCGGGCGAGCAGCAACGCGAGGAACGGGCTGATCAGGAGCGCCGCCGCGATCGCCGACGCGTAACCCAGGTAGAACACGGGGCGCGAGTCGCCGGATGCCAGGCACAGGAGCGAGGCCGCCCCCAGCACCGCCGCCAGCGCGATCCGCACCCGGCTCTCTCCCGACGAGAAGGCCTGGTACTTGCCCTTCTGCAGCGCCTGCACCGGATCCACGCGCGCCGCCTGCCGCGCCGGGACGAGCGCGGCCACGACGCTCGTGGCCACGCCGATCGCCAGCGAGAGGACGAGAACCCGCGGATCAGTGGCGATCTCGTCCGCCCGCTGCGCCACCCCGTACACGTCGCTGATCAGACCGCCGATCGAGGCGGCGATCCCGCGGGCGATGAGCAGGCCGAACACGAGCCCCCCGAGCGAGCCGACCAGGCCCATCACCGCGCTCTCGCCGAGGAACAGCCACTGAATCTGACGGCGGCTCGCACCGAGCGCCCGCAGGATCCCGATCTCCGACCGGCGCTCGGCCACGGCGATGGCGAAGGCGTTGTAGATGATGAACATCCCGATGAACAGCGCCAGCACGCTCGAGATGTTCACCATCATCGAGTACGCCGCGGTCATGGCCTCGAACTGCTGGCCGCGACCCGACGGCGGATCGACCTGAAATCCCGGGCCGAGCAGGCCGCGCAGCTCCTGCTGCGCTTCGGCGATCGTCCGGCCCGGCTTCAGGCCGATGTCGATGCGATCGAACGTCCGGCCGCGCCCGAACATCTTCTGCGCGGCGTAGACATCCATGATCGCCAGGTTGCCGCCGAACGCGCTCGCCAGCCCGCTCGAGGCCATGATCCCGCGCACGGTGAACTCCCGCGGACCGAGCGCCGTGCCCAGCGTCAGCTTGCTGTCGGCGTGGAGCCCGGCCTTCCCGGCGAACTCCTTCGACACGATGATCGAATCCGGCTGGGCGATGAAGACCAGCGGATCGTCGACGACCGACTCGTCGCCGCTCTCCAGGTCGTAGTCGCGCAGGCTGCGGTCGCCGGTCATGTCGACGCCGAGTACCGAGCAGACTGCCTTCGCCCTCGATCCCGCTGTCGACCACCGCCTCGATCACCGGGACGGCGACGCGCACGGTCGACGCCGACTGCACCGTGTCGAGCACTTCCTCGTTGAAGCCCGGCTCGCCCGCCGTCACCTGCAGCTGGGTCTTTCCGGCGATGCGATCGACGGTGCTGTTGAAGGCGTACAGGACGCTCTCGTTCGCGGTGTGCATCCCGACGAAGACCGCCACGCCCAGGACGATCCCCGCGACCGTCAGGCTGGTGCGCAGCACGTGCCGCCGGAAGTACGGCCAGCTGATCAGGCGCAGCAGGATCATCGCCGCACGTCCTCGACGATGCGGCCGTCGCGCAGCGCGATCGTGCGCGGGCAGCTCTGCGCCACCTTCATGTCGTGGGTGACGATCACGACGGTCGACCCGAGCCGGCCGTGCAGGTCGCGGACGAGCGACAGGATCTCCTCGCCTGTCTTCGTGTCGAGGTTCCCGGTGGGCTCGTCGCCCAGGAGGATCGGCGGATAGACGGACAGCGCGCGGGCGATGGCGACGCGCTGCCGCTCACCGCCGGACAGCTCGTCGGGCAGGTGCTCCAGGCGGTGTCCGAGCTGCACCAGCGTCAGCAGCTCGCGCGCGCGCGCGTCGACCTGCCGCCGGCTCCAGCCCCGCAGGTGCAGGGGAAGACCGACGTTCTCGAGACACGTCAGGGTCGGCAGCAGGTTGAAGAACTGGAAGATGAAGCCGATCGCGTCCCGGCGTACTCGCGTCAGCTCATCGTCGGACAGGCCGGCGAGTGCGCGGCCATTGACGCGCACCTCGCCGGTCGACGGGCGGTCGAGGCCGCCGACGAGATTGAGCAGCGTGGACTTGCCGGATCCCGAGGGGCCGATCACGGCGACCATCTCGCCGCGGTCGATCGTCAGGCTGACGTCGTCGAGCGCGACGACGTCGCGCCTGCCGGTGAAGCGCTTGGTGACGCCCGCCAGCTCGATGACCGGGCCAGCCGGCTCCGGGCCGCGGTCGACCTCGACAGCCATAGCCCGATTGTGTGAACGATTTCACAAAGATGTCAAATGCGGAGGAAATCAGGCCCCTTCTGAAGGATCTGCGTTCTCCTGGGCCTGGATCGCGCGCTCCAGCATCACCCGCGTCTCGGGCGGAAACAGGCGCGAGGTGCCGGCCTGATAGTCGTAGGAGACGAGCACGGCGCGGCCTTCGGCCACGAGGCGACCGGTCGCCTGCTGTCGGACCTCGTAGGCCATCGTCAGGCTCGATCGGCCGATGGAGGCGATCCGGGTCGCCACCTCGAGGCGATCGCCGAAGCGCGCGGGGGAGCGGTAGTCGCACTCCGTGCGCGCGATGATGATCGACGTGAGCGGCGACGGCCCCCCCGTCAGGGCGCGCCAGTGCATCAGCCGGCACTGCTCGAAGTAGCTGAAGTAGACGGCGTTGTTCACGTGGCCCATCGCGTCGCAGTCGCGGAACCGGACCTCGATCGGATGCGTGAAGGCGAAGCGGCTCGGCATGATGGAGGTAGAATACCGCGCATCGAGACCTTCACCCCCGACGAAGCCCGGGCCCTGGCGCCGTACTTCACCAATAGCGACCGCTCCGTCTTCGCGCTCGTCAACCTGCCTGAGACGGTCAAGGGCGCCCTGTTCGCGCGCTACTCGCGATCGGCGAAGTCCGTCCGGCGGCTCTTTCTCGACGAATTCCTCGGCGAGCTGCAGGGATCGGCGCCACCGCCGCCGGCGGTCGGCACCGAGCGGGCCGACCGCCTCTACGCGCGCGTGTTCAGCGAGTACGGAGACGACTCGGTCGCGCAGCTGGGAGGCGCGCACGTCGCGTGCGAGGGCGTCTCGAACGTGCTGACCAAAGTGCTCGAACGGGGCCGGCTGATGGCGTACCTCGAGCAATCGACGCGGTACGTTCCGTACACGGCGAAGCCTGGCGGAAGCTGGAAGTACCACGTTCCGGAAGAGCTCGTCGACTCCCCCCTGCACGAACGCTTCGTCCGGACGATGGATCGGGCCTTCGAGACCTACGCGAAGTGGATACCGCCGATGGAAGCGTACTTCCGCGAGCGGCATCCGAAGGCCCCGGAGGACTCCGACGCGGTGTACCGGTCCGCGATCCGCGCCAAGGCCCTCGACACGCTCCGCGGTCTGCTGCCGTCCGCCACGCGGTCCAACGTCGGACTGTTCGGGACCGGACAGGCGTACGAGGCGCTGCTGCTCAGGATGCTCGCGCACCCGCTCGCCGAGGTGCACGCCTGCGCCAACGCGATGCTGGGCGAGCTGCGCCAGGTCATCCCCGCCTTTCTCACGCGCATCGATCAGCCCGCGCGCGGCGGACGATGGGTCGAGTACCTGCGCGACACGGGCCTCGCCGTCGAGGAGGCGGCGGGGCCGGTCCTCGCCGGCATGGCCTCCCCCGGAGAAGACGAGGTGACCCTCACCGACTTCGATCCCGACGGTGAAGCCAAGGTCGTGGCGGCGGCGCTGTACGCCGTCTCCTCGCTCCCGGACAGCCAGCTGCTCCACCTCGCGCGCGCGATGACGCCGGAAGAGCGGGCGGCCGTCCTGCGGGCCTACACGGGCGACCGCGCCAATCGCCGCCACAAGCCCGGCCGCGCCTTCGAGCGCACGCGCTATCGCTTCGACATCCTGACCGACTACGGCGCCTTCCGCGATCTGCAGCGCCACCGCATGCTGAGCATCGAGTGGCAGCGCCTGACGACGCGGCACGGGTACACCGAGCCCGCCGCGATCGGGGAGGCCGGCGCGCTCCCCGAGTGGCGCGAGGTGATGGAGCGCTCCGCCGAGCTCTACGAGGCGATGGTGGCCGAGGGACACGTCGAGGCGGCCGCCTACGCGGTCGTGATGGCGTACCGAATCCGGTTCTACATGGACATGGACGCCCGGGAGGCGATGCACGTGATCGAGCTGCGCACGGCGCCACAGGGCCACCCGGCCTACCGGCGCGTCTGCCAGCGCATGCACCGGGCGATCGCCGAGGTCGCCGGACATCACGCGATCGCCGAGGCGATGCGCTACGCCGACCACTCGGCGGTCGAGCTCGAGCGCCTTCAGTCCGAGCGGGCGGCGGAACGCAGGCGCCGGAGCTGACGCGCGTCAGTCCTCGTCTTTCGCCCAATAGCGGGCGTACTCGTCGAGGAAGGTCAGCGAGTCGAACCCGCGCATGCGGTCGAAGAAGAGGATCCCGTCCAGGTGATCGGTCTCGTGCTGGATGACGCGCGCCGGGAACTCGCGCGCGTTGATCTCGATCCGGGCGCCGCGCCGATCGAAGGCGCGCACCGTGATCGCGCGGGCTCGCGGGACGCGCCCGCGGATGTCCGGAATGCTGAGGCACCCCTCCCAGTCCTCGGCGATCTCGGATCCGATCGGGGTGATGTCGGGGTTGATCAGGGCGACGGGCTCGACGTCCCGGTCCTCGCCACGATCCTCGGATCCCAGCGCCGCGACGAAGATCCGAAGACCCACGTGCACCTGGGGCGCCGCGAGCCCCACGCCGTGATACTCCCCCATGGTCTCCAGCATGTCGTCGATGAGGGTCTGGACCGCCGGACTGGTGATTTCGGCGCGATCGAGCGGCCGCGCCTTCTCGCGAAGCACCGGGTGGCCCATCCGCGCGACTTTCAAAATGGACATCGCTCTTCGAATTATAGCGGGACGCGAAGTTGGCCGATATCCTGCAAGACGTTTCGTGCAGTCCCCGGAAGCCGGGGAACCCCGGTCCGGGCTTCGGCCGGGGCGGACATCTTCGTGGCGCGGTCGACCGTTCTGTAACGCACCGCGCGCAGGACACAGGCCATGAGGCGACTGGCGATCGGTATCATCGTGGTGAGCGCGCTGCTGGGCTCGGCGTGCGCGTTCGAGAACAAGTCGACGGTGACCTCGCCCTCGTCGATCACGTCGGGCTCGCTCCCCACCGTCTCCGGCCTGTCGCCCGAAGCGGCGGCACTCGTCGGCATCTGGGCGTCGCAGAACGGCCTCACGACGCTGCCCGACCCCTCGACCTGCGGCGACTTCCAGTGGCAGATCACGGGACAGACCGCCAACTCGGTCTCGGGCACCTTCGGCGCAAGCTGCGGAGGGAACATCTCCCTCCAGGCCACGGCGTCGGGCCAGCTCAACGGTGATTCGGTGTCGGTCACGCTGGACGGCGTCGCGCTGGTGGGCGGACTGCCGCTCTGCAACGTCTCGCTGACCGGCACGGGCACGATCACCAACGGCGACACGCTCACGCTGCCGTGGAGCGGCACGACGTGTCTCGGTCCGGTACACGGCACCGAGACGCTCCACAAACGGTCGCCCGCGTCCGATCCGGCACCGACGCCGGCCCCGGATCCGCCGCCGCCCCCACCCCCCCCACCGCCGCCGCCGCCGCCCACGCCGTCGGCTCCCGGCGGGTTCGACCTGAGCCAGGTGACGGTCGTCGGCAGTCCGAACGTGCTCGTGTGGCCGGTCACGTCGCAGATCACGCGGATCGGATTCAGCGACGGCACGTTCTCGATCGATCACACCAAGCGCGGGCAGTGGCCGCCGGTGGACATCGGCGGCGGCACGCTCCAGGAGTCGACGATCTGGGTGTTCTTCCGCATCAACGGGAAGTGGTACGCGTCCGGCGCGGAGCGGCTGCGCCCGGGCACGGTCGACAAGGGCGTCGGCAATCCGTGGACGCCGGGGACCGAGTGGTTCTACGACCCGGCGCGGTGGGGTCCGATGACGAACTACCAGCCGCAGCCGGGCGAGCTCGTGGGGTACATGGTGGCCGCCGGCTCGACGCGGTCCGACGCGAACGTCAACGTGTCGGAGCGAACCGGCGTGGTCCTGATTCCGTTCCCGGCACAGGGCCAGGTCGCCGAGTTCCCACCGTTCGCGTGGCAGGAGCCGTAATCAGTCGGCGAGGCCTTCGGCCTTCTTCTCGGACGCGGAGATCGTCCCGCCCGCGGCCGTGATCTCGGCGTCGCGCTCGGGGGGAATCGACGGGACACGGACGGCGGCCGCGACGGCCGACGTCGTGTGGTCGATCTTCAGCTGGCGCATCAGGAACGTGAAGCGCTCCTCGAGCGAGCGCCCGATGGCGTCGCGCGCGTCCGCGGCGATGCTCCACATCTGCTGCTTGAAGGGCCCGATGGCCTTCTTCCGCGTCTTGTAGATGAACTGCTCTTCGGTGTCCTTCGGCTTCCGCTCCGAGGCTCCGTGCTCGCGGACCCACGCGTACATCTCGTCCTTGAGCGCCGCCGGGAAGCGCGGGTGCTCGTACACCATGTTCTGAAAGTCGGTCGCGAGGTGGATCTCGCAGGCACGGACGCGCGGGAAGGCGTCGAACGCCTCGGGCGGCAGCGTCGACGCGCCGTGCTGCACGGCGCCCGCCAGCCCGTACTCCTCGCGGGCGACGCGTGACAGCTCTTCGAGGGTCTTGAGGTCGATCTTCACGTCGGTCCGGACGGTGCCGTCGGCGTTGACGAAGCCGCCGTGCGCGGTGCCGGTCTGCACGCTGATCTTGCTGATGCCCTCCAGGCCGGCGCCCTGCTTCTCGAGCGCCTCGCGGTAGCCCTGCATGAAGGCGCGCAGCTCGTTCACGTCGGAGTTCTTCCCACCGACCTCGCCAATCTCGCCGCCCACCGACACCGTGACGCCCTTGGGCTCGCGGCGCCGGATGAAGGCGGTGAAGTCGGCCGCGAGCGTGACGTTCACCTCCTGCTGTTCGGCCAGCGTCGGCTTGCCGAGATCGACGAGCGTGGACGTGTCGATGTCGATGTTGTAGAAGCCGGCAGCGATCTCCTCCTGGATGAGAGCGCGCACCGCGTCGACCTCCTTGGCGCGGTCGGGCCCGGCAAACTTCTTCGCGTTCGCCTGGACGTGGTCGCCCTGGATGAAGAGCGGGCCCGAGAAGCCCTCACGCAGCGCCGCCGCCAGCACCACGGCGGCGTATTCGTGCGGCCGCTGCTCCGTGTAGCCGATTTCCGACCGGGCAATCTCGAAGATGAACGCGCCCGCGTCGAGCGCTCTCGCCGACCGGATCACGGCGCGCGCCGTGTCGTACGCCATCGCCCGCACGTTGATGGCCGGCACGGTGAACCCGCCCGCCTGGCCGCGTCCCATCGCCATGTACAGGTCGTGGATCGACGCGGGCCGGATGCCCGCCGCCGCCGCCAGGCTGCGGACGACCCAGCGCGCCGTCCCCTTCACCTCGGCGTCGGCGCCGAAGACCGCGGTCCACGCCAGCGAGTCGATCGCCTCGCCGGACAGGGCCTGGAGATTGCTCACCTGCACGCGATCGGTCATCACGGTTGCCGCCGGAGCGATGGCGGCCGACAGGTCTTTCACGGATCTGAAGATCATGGGAGCTCCGTCGAGGTTGAAAGCCGGGTCACGATCTTATCACCGGGAAACGAAATACCTCCATCGTCGCTGCCGACGCCGCGGCATCCACCATCCCGGCCAGGTCGAGCTGCCGTTCCGCATCGGCCACTTCCTGGCGCCTGGCTTTCGTCGCCGGATGCTTCGGCGTGAACAGCGTGCAGCAGTCCTGATCGGGGATGATCGAGACGGGGTAGGTGCCGATCCGCTCCGCCTGGGCCGCAATCTCGTCCTTGTCCATGCCGACGAGCGGCCGCAGGACCTCCAGGGGCGACGCCTCGGCGATGAGCGTCAGGTTCTCGAGCGTCTGCGACGCGACCTGTCCGATCGCCTCGCCCGTGACGAGCGCCCGCGCCTTCCCGTCGCGGGCCAGCGCCCCGGCAATCCGCAGCATCAGGCGACGGTAGATGACCACGCGCAGCTCGGGCCTGACGGCCAGCACCACGCGCTGCTGCAGCTCGCCGAACGGCACGAGGGCCAGCCGCACGCGCAACTGGTGGCGGGCGAGCAGCGCCGCGATCTCGCGGACTTTCTCCTGCGAGGCGTGCGACAGGATCGGATAGCTGTGGAAGTGAATCAGGTCGACGGTGCACCCGCGGCGCATCATCCGGTACGCCGCGACCGGCGAGTCGATGCCGCCCGACAGCAGGCAGGCCACGCGGCCGCCCGTCCCGGTCGGCATGCCGCCTGCGCCCGGCCGCTTCCCGAAGAAGTAGAACGCGCCGTCCGACAGCATCTCCACGTGGATGGTCAGCGCGGGATGCTGCAGATCGACGCGCCAGCCCGTCGCCATCTTGATGCGCCCGCCGACCTCCCGCTCGATCTCGGGCGAGGTCAGCGCGATGCGCTTGTCGGCCCGTCGTGCCGTCACGCGGAACGACTCCGCCTGCGCGTCTCCGAGATCGGCGAGGACGGCGGCCGCGATCTCGTCCACGTCGTGCGTCGTCCGGCCGGCGAACGAGTAGTTGGCGATGCCGAAGATCCGGCCGACCCGCTCGGCCGCCTCGGGCCAGCAGGCCTCGTCCCGGAGGGAAATCTCGAGGCGTCCCATCACCGCCTGGACCGACGCGATCGGCAGCCCGGCGAGCGCCGCGCGCAGATTGTGCACGAGGATCCGGATGAACCACGGGCGGTTGCGACCCTTGAGCGCCAGTTCCTTGTAGTGGACGACGATGGACTTCATGGGGCTCTGGCTTTCGGCTCTCGGCTCCGGGCTCTCGGCTCTGGGCTCTCGGCTCTCGGCTCTGGAAAGATGAGGACTCAACGGAACATCGGGACCGGCCGAGAGCCCGAAGCCAAGAGCCCAGAGCCTGCAGTCCGAAGCCTAACGCCCGGTTCGCAGCGCCTCGAGCGTCAGTTCCGCCGCGCGATGCCCGCTCCTCACGGCGCCCTCGATCGTAGCGGGGAGCCCGGTGTCGGTCCAATCGCCGGCCAGGAACAGGCCGCCGACGGGCGTGCGCGCCTCGGGACGCGCGGGCTGTCCCGGGGCGAGCGAGAACGTGGCCCGCGGCTCGCGGACCACCGTCGCGCGCCGGAGTCGCGCCGTGCGCATCGCAGGGATCGCGTCGGCGAGCTCGTCGTGCGCCAGCGCGATCAACTCCGCGTTCGGCATCGCCGCGATCGTCGCGGCACCACTCGACACGAGGGAGAGATGCGAGGCCCCGGGCCCGAAGGCCAGGCGCTTGTCGAACACCCACTGCATCGTGCGGCCCGGCAGGCCGACGAACGGCTCGTCGATCACCTGGCGGTCCATCCAGAGGTTGATGGTGACAATCGGGCTGGACTGCATCGCGCCGGCGCGCGCCAGGACGCCGGCGATCGGATCCGTGTCTCCGTCGAACAGGCCGGGCAGGGCGAACCACGGCACGGCCGCGACGACGGCCCGCGGGCGCCATCGCTCCCCGGCGGCGGCAACTGCCGCGATCGTGCCCGCCGCGAGCGTCAGCCGGGCCGGCGCGCCGATTCGCACGGTCGAGCCGTGCCGCTCGAGCCAGTCGCGCGCGGGTTGCGCGTACATCTCGTCGAGCGGCCGCGTCGGCAGCCCGATCGCCGCGGCGTGCCGGTCCGACGCGAACATCTCGGCGAGCACGCGTGCGAACGGCCGGGCCGCGGCCAGGTCCGGCGGCTGGTTCAGCGCCGCGATCGCCAGCGGGTGCCAGAGCATCTCCGTGATGCGCGGCGTCTGTCCGTTGCGCTCCAGCCAGCGATCCACGGTCTCGCCCGGCGACGCCGCCTGCACGCCGGCGCCGCGGCGAAGCGATCGCTGCGCCAGACGGATCGCCGGGGCCAGGCGGAGCGCGGATACGCGATCGCGCCAGCCCAGGGCGTCCCACTCGAAGACGGCGCCGAGCAGGTGCCACGGCGCGGGCAGCGAGGGACACGAGAGGCGGCTCCTGCGCCCCGCGCGGTCGATCATCGTCACGGCCAGGTCCGGCTGGAGCCGCACGCCGTCGCCCGCGCCGATCGCGCGAAGGAACGTGAGCGTGTCCGTGTAGCAGCCGAACAGCACGTGCTGACCGTTGTCGACGCGCTCGCCGGTCTCCCGGTCGTCGAGCGCCGTGGCCCGCCCGCCCATCCGGGACCGGGCTTCGAGCACCAGCACCCGGAGGCCGCCGCCCGCCATTCGCACGGCCGCGCTCAGCCCGGCGAAGCCGGCGCCGATGACGATGACGTCGGGATCGGTCACGAGGGCCGCAGCAGCCACTGCCGGAGGGCGATCCAGGCCTGGACGGGACGCGGCGGTCGCGCACGCGCGGTGAAGACGTCGTAGTCGTTGCGCTCGATGCGCCTCAGGGTCTCGAAGTAGACGGCCCGCATGATTTCGGCCGCCACGAGCCGGCCCCGGTCCTCCTCCGGCCGCGCGGCGATCGCCAGCCGGTAGTACTCGCGCGCGCGATTGCACTCGAACGCGACGAGCGCCCGCACGCTCGGGGTCGTGACGCCCCCGGCGAGATCGTCGGGCGTGCACCCGTGCGCCTCCAGATCTTCGAGCGGCAGGTACACGCGGCCGCGCGCGCAGTCCTCGGCGATGTCCCGCACGATGTTGGTCAACTGCAGCGCGACGCCGAGGTAGAGCGCGTACTCACGGGCCCGGTCGCTCCGGCAGCCGAAGATCCGGATGCAGATCATGCCCACCGCCGACGCCACCCGCCGGCAGTACTCGAACAGGTCCTCGAACGTGCGATATCGCGTCGTGTCGAGATCCATCGCGACCCCGTCGATCACATCGTCGAAGGCCTGGCGCGGGAGTCCGTAGCGGGCGATGAACGGCTGCAGCCGGCGCCCCTGAGGCGTCTGGGGTGCCGCGCGGCCGTAGCAGCGCTCGAGCTCCGCGCGCCAGAAGTCCACGGCCGCGCGGCCGGCGGGCGCGCCCCCGGCCGGCCCTTCGTCGACGGCATCGTCGACGGCGCGGCAGAAGTCCCAGACCGCGAAGATCGCCCGCCGCTGGTCGGCGGGAAGGACGAGGAACGAATAGTAGAAGCTGGTCTTGCGCGCCATCAGGATCGAGCGGGGGTCCAGCCGACGAGGGCCCACAGGAGCGCCGGCGCATCGGCCGCGCCGAGGACCGGGCGCCAGGTCAGCAGGTCGGCGCGCCGGCGGTCGACACGATCGAGGATGCGGGAGCCGCCGAGCCAGGTCAAGCGGAGCTCGGCGCGCAACCGCCCGCGCACGCCGTCGCACACGGCGCGCCCCGCCGCGAACCGCTCGCGGGTGACTGCGACGGCGCCCTCGAGCGCCGCCGACCACGCGGCGTCGATCCGCCCCTCTTCGAGCGTGGACTCTGCGGCGCCGCAGGCCGCCGACACGTCGCGCGGCAGGTACAGGCGGCCAGCCCGCCAGTCGCGGCCGAAGTCCTGCCAGAAGTTGGTGAGCTGCAGCGCCGTACAGAGCGCGTCAGAGGAATCGTCCAGGGGCGCGCTGCGATAGCCCGCGATCCGGAGCACGAGTCGTCCGACGGGGTTGGCGGATCGGCGGCAGTAATCCAGGACGTCGCTCCACGAGGCGTAGCGCACCCTCATGGTATCCTGACCGAACGCGCTCAGGAGATCCTCGAAGAGCGAGACGGGGAGGTCGCACGTGCGAATCGAGCGACCGAGCGCGGCGAAGATCAGCGCGTCGGTCGGCGCGTCGGCGCCCGGCGGCCGGGTGTCGACCGCGGCGCGGTGAAGCCGGTCGAGCCAGTCCCGCAGCCGCGCCTGCCGCTCGGCGGCCGGCGCGGCGCCTTCGTCGGCGATGTCGTCGGCTGCCCGCGCGAACGCATAGACCGCCGCGATGTGCGGACGCATCGCGCGCGGCAGCAGCCAAGAGGCCACAGGGAAGTTCTCGTAGTGCGATCGCGCCAGCATCTCGCACGCCCGGTAGGCGCGAGCGAACGGGTCGGTCCCGTGAGACACCGCCAGATTCTATACGTGACCCCGCCGAACCCTGAGAACCCTGAGAACCCCGAGAACCTCCGAGATGCGTGACTTCGTCGCCGGACTCGTCGCGCTGGCGCTCCTGTTCGCGGCGCTCAGCCTGTCGACATCGCTCCATTTCGCCAGACGCCAGCGCCAGCGCCGGCGCCGCGCCGAACTGGAGGCCGGCCGGGCGATCATCGCGGAGATCCCCGGCGAACACGACCTGATCCTGTTCACCGAGGACGACTCGTCCTTCCACTACGGCGATCGGTCGATCGCCAAGGCGGCGATCGTCGCGGCGCGCGTGCTGATCAACGGCGCGCCCATCGCGACCTGCATCTCACCACGGCATCCCGAAGCCGCGATCCCGCAGGCGACGAGCGTCGAGGACCGTCCCGAGGGCATCGCACGGGACCGCTGGGACGTGGCCATCGAGACCACCGGGGGCACGACGCTCGTCGAGTGCGGTGCCATTCGCGAGCGAGTGTCGCAGGAGCTCGCGCGGGCGGTCTTCGACGCGGTCAAGCGCGACCTCGACCGGCAGGACGGCGGCCAGCCGGGCGTCTCGACTCGCGGGTGATCACCTCACCACTCGACCTCGGGCGCCCCGGCCCGGTGGTTCACGGCCCGTGCGAGCGCGAAGAGGAGGTCGGACAGCCGGTTGACGTAGCGCAGCAGCACGGCATCGGGGGCAGGCTCGAGCGCGACCATGCGGCGCTCGGCGCGGCGACAGACCGTCCGGGCGACGTGCAGTGCCGCGCCGGCCGGGCTTCCGCCCGCGAGGATGAAGCGGCGCAGCGGCGGCACCTCGGCGTCGAGCCGGTCGATGAGCGCCTCCAGGCGCGTCACGTCGGCCTCGATCAGGCGGGCCTTGCTCACGCGATCCGCAATCCTGTCGGCCGGATCGGCGAGCCCGGCGCCGAGCGCGAAGAGGTCGCGCTGCAGCTGCACGACCTCGCGATCCAGGTCGGCGTCCACCTGCGACGCCCGCACGAGCCCAAGCCACGCGTTCAGCTCGTCGACGTCACCGTACGCCGCCACGCGCGCATCGTCCTTGCGGACGCGGGTCCCGTCGAAGAGCGACGTCTCGCCGGTGTCACCGGTTCGCGTGTACAGTTTCACCGGCGAAAATTATACGGGATGGCGAAGACGCGACGACGGCCGGCGACGGCCCGGAACAGGAACGAACACGAGTTGCCCGTGCCGGACGATCGGCGCCGCTTCCGGCGCCGGCTCCTCGCGTGGTACGCGCGCCACGGCCGCGATCTGCCGTGGCGCCAGACGGCGGATCCGTATCACATCCTGGTGTCCGAGATCATGCTCCAGCAGACGCAGGTCGACCGCGTGCTGCCCAAGTACCACGAGTGGCTCGGGCGCTATCCCTCCCTCGAGGCCCTGGCCGCGGCACCCGAGCGCGACGTGACGCGCACGTGGTACCCCCTGGGCTACAACATCCGCCCCCGCCGCCTGCAGGCAATCGCGCGCGAGGCCGTCGCGCGCTACGGTGGACAGCTGCCCTCGGACGAGGCCACGCTGCGGTCGTTCAAGGGCATCGGCGCGTACACGGCCGGGGCGATTCGCAGCTTCGCGTTCCGTGAGCGCGCCGCGATCCTCGACACGAACGTCGCGCGCGTCCTGTTCCGCGTGTTCGTGGGCGAGGGCGATCCGAAGAGCCACGCGATGACGCGCCACCTCTGGCGCCTGTCCGACACGCTCCTGCCGAGACGACAGGTCTTCGACTTCAATCAGGCGTTGATGGACTTCGGCGCGACCGTCTGCGCCGCGCGCAAGCCGGCCTGTGCCACGTGCCCGATGCGGGCGGGATGCCAGAGCTTCCCGGTCGACGCCGCGCCGGCGTCCGGCGGCCGGCGGAAGCGGGGCGCGCCATGACGACGATCGTCGTCGGCGCGGCCGTCGTGGAGCGAGGCGGACTCGTGCTCGTCACGCGCCGGCCCGCCGGCACGCATCTCGAGGGCTGCTGGGAGTTCCCGGGCGGCAAGCGCGAGGCCGGCGAGACCCTCGAGGCCTGCCTCAAGCGGGAAATGCGCGAGGAACTGGACGTCGACGTCGAGGTGAAGGACGAGGTCTACGCCACCGTCCACGACTATCCCGATCGACGGGTCGAGCTGCACTTCCTGGCGTGCGAGGTGCGGGGCGAGCCCTCGCCCAGGCTCGGGCAGGAGATGCGGTGGATGCCGACTTCCGACCTGGACCCGGCGGAGTTTCCGCCGGCCGACGCCGAGCTCATCGCGCGGCTGCGCGAATCGGCCGCCCCGTGACCACCGCCGGAGCGCCTCCGACGGACACCGTGGTCCCGGGCTCGACGAAGTCCCGCTGCACGTAGCCCAGCGCGATGGCGCCGAGCGCCGGCGACCAGGCGCTGCTCGTGACCTGCCCGACCTCGCGGCCCGCGGCCGCGATCGGCGCGCCGGGCACCGGCGGCGTCGAACCCTCCACACGAAGGCCCACGAGCTTTCGGGCCACACGCCCGTGGCCGCGGTGCAGCACGCGGATGATCACTTCCTGGCCCACGTAGCAGCCCTTGGTGAAGCTGATCGCGCGATCCTCGATCGCCGCCTCGAGCGGAATCGTCTCCTCGTCCATGTCGCGGCCGAAGAGCGGCACGCCGCCTTCGATGCGGAGGGCCTCGGCGATCGCGGGCGGAATCGGTTCCGCACCGCCGGCCTCGAGCACCGTGGCCAGGTCCGCCCGCTGCTCGCGGCCCGCGTACACCTCGAATCCCTCCTCGCCGGCATCGTCGATCCGGGTGACGATCACGGGCTGGCCGCGAAAGAGGAACCGGGCGCAGCCGTTCGCCGGCAGACGGTCGACGTCGCCCGGCGATGCGTCGAGCGCGCCCGCGACGATCGCGGACGCACGCGGACCGATGACGGCCAGCTGGGAGAACGTGTCGGTGACGTCTCCAAGCTGCACGTCCTCGGAGAAGATGAACTGGTCGAGGCGGGCGAGGACGGCGTCCTTGACCGCGCCCGGCATCGACAGGAGGATCGAGTCGCCGAGCTCATAGACATGAAGATCGGCGATCATGCGGCCCTGCGCGGTAAGGTATGCCGCGTAGCATCCCTGGCCCGGTGCGAGGGCGGCAATGTCGTTCGTCAGCAGTCCGTGCAGATAGGATCGGCGGTCGGCGCCGGTCACCACCACGCGGCCGCGGTCGGAGCGATCGGCGAGCGCCGCCCGCGTGCGCGCCGCCTCGTAGGCGCCGGAGGAAACAGGCGAAACCATGATGCTATCCTGAGATGATGTCCCGGACCCATTGTATCCGCGCGGTGCGCGCGGCAGCCTGTGCCGCCGCCCTCTGCTGGCCCGCGGGCGCCGTGGCCCAGACGACGGCCGAGCCTGCGTCGCCGGCCGGCACCGCCACGTACAAGATCTACCTGAATGCGTCCCAGGTGGGCACCGCCGACATCACCGTCTCGGAGAGCGCGGAGGGATGGACGATCTCGAGCACGGAGAACGTCGGCCCTCCGCTCGACGTGACGACGCGCGTCGCCCAGATGCGGTACGACGAGCAGTGGCACCCGCTCGAGGTCACCATCGACGCGACGGCCGGCGGACGTCCGGTCTCGATCCACACGCTCGTCAGCGGCGCGAACGTCACCACCGACATCAACGACGCGGGGCGGACGAACACCGTCTCCGAGCCCATCGACGACACCGCCGTCTTTCTGCCGAATCCCTTCTTCGCCGCCTTCAGCGCGCTGGCCGTGCGCCTGCGGACGGCTGCGGCCGACACGATCATTCCGATCTACGCCGGACCGCACGGGGGCTACAACGCGCGCGTCGGTGCCTCGTCCGGCGAGCACATCCAGACGGCGAGCCAGCTCCTCGACGTCAGGCGAACGACGGTGCGGCTGTTCGTGCCCGGCGCGCCTCCGCTGGACGCCGACATCTGGGCGGATCCCGCCGGGCACCTGCTCCGGCTGAGCATCCCGGCCCAGGGCCTCGACGTGGTGCGGGACGACGTCGGCTCCGTCGCCGCCCGCCGCGTGGTGGTGTCCCGGCCCAACGACGAGACGGTGCGCGTTCCCGCGAACGGCTTCTCGCTGGCGGGCACGATCTCCAGGCCGACGGACGCGGGCGCGGTCAAGCTGCCGGCGATCGTCCTCGTGAGCGGCTCCGGCCCCGAGGACCGCGACGAGCTCGACTACGGCGTCCCGATCTTCGGCCAGCTCGCCGGATCGCTCGCCGACGCCGGATTCCTGGTGCTGCGCTACGACAAGCGCGGCGTCGGCCAGAGCGGCGGGCGTCCGGAGGCGGCCGCGCTCTCGGACTACGCCGACGACCTGCGCGCCGCCGTGAAGTTCCTGGCCAACCGCAAGGACGTCGACAACCGGCGCATTGCCGTCGTCGGCTACGGCGAGGGCGGACCGATTGCGATGATCACCGCCGACAAGGAGAAGAAGGTCGCGGCCCTCGTGCTGGTCGGCGCGATGGGCGAGACGGGTGCCGATCTCGAATCTCGCGCAGATCAGGCACTCCTCCGAGCGGGCGAGACAGTCGGCCGCCGACATGCAGGCCAGACTCGACTTGCAGAAGAAGATCCAGGACGCGGTCGTGACCGGCAAGGGGTGGGAGGGCATCGACGCCAGGGTGCGCGAGCAGGCGGACACGCCGTGGTTCCGGAGCTTCCTCGCGTTCGATCCGGTCAAGGCGATGAAGGACATCGACCAGCCGATCCTGATCGTGCAGGGCGAGCGCGACACCCAGGTCGATCCCGCCAACGCCGACCGGCTCGCCGACGCGGCCCGGGCCCGCAGGAAGGCGCCGCCGCCCGGGGTCGTGAAGATTCCAGGCATCAACCACCTGCTCGTGCCCGCCGACACGGGAGAAGTCGACGAGTACGCCAGGCTGAAGGCCACGACCGTCAGCCCCGCGGTGGCGCGCGCGGTCGCCGACTGGCTCCACACGACGCTTCCGCCGCGACGATGACGCCCTCACCGCCCGCCGCGCCCATGTGGATCCTGACCGGAGCCGACGGCGACGACCGGCTCACGTTCCGTCTGCGCTCGGGCGCGATCCGGACCCTCGGCCGGGCCACGCGCGCGGACTTCATCCTCGACGCGCCGCTGGTGTCGCGGCTGCACTGCCGCCTGACCGCGCACGACGACCGCGTCGAAGTCGAGGACCTCGCCAGCACCAACGGCACGTTCGTCAACGACGCCCGCGTGCGGAAGGCCGACGCCCGCGCCGGCGATCGGCTGCGCGTCGGGCGCGTCGAGCTCACCGTAGAAAAGGATTAGTCGCGCGCTCGCGGCCGATCGTGGTGTCCGGCCCGTGGCCGGGGTGCACCTCGAAGTCGTCGGGGAACGCGAACAGAACGGTCCGGATCGCGCGGATCAGGGTGTCGTAGTCGCCCCCGGGCAGGTCGGTGCGTCCGATCGAGCCCGCAAACAGCGTGTCGCCGACGAAGAGATGCCGGCCGTCCTCGCCGGCGGGGCCGATCTGCAGGCAGACGCCGCCCGGACAGTGTCCAGGCGTGTGGTGCAGACGCGCCTCGAGGTCGCCGAAGGGAATCACCTGTCCCGGCGTGTAGTACTCGTCGACGGGCGGCTGCGGCTCGGTCTTCAGGCCGAACAGCGCGCCCATTTCCACCGCGCGCTCGTACAGGAAGAGGTCGTCGCGGTGGAGGTACACGGGCGCGCCCGTCGCGCGCTTGGCGGCGGCGACACCGGTAATGTGGTCCACGTGCGCGTGCGTGAGCAGGATGTGCCGGATCGACAGGCCTCGCCGCGCCGCCTCGGTCAGGAGCGCATCGACCTCGTCGCCCGGATCGATCAGCGCGGCCTCGGTCGACCGCTCGCCGGCGACGAGGAAGCCGTTCTTGTAGAAGGGCGCCACCGCTCTCGACTCGACTATCATCGATTCATGATTCTAGCTGTCCTCGACGACCTCATGTTCTCGTCGAAGATCAAGACGGCGGCCGGCCAGCTCGGCGTCCCGCTGGTGATCGCGCGCTCGACGGCCGCGGCGCTCGACGCGATGCGCCGGGAGGCGCCCACGCTCGTGATCATCGATCTGAACGGCCGGGGAACGGACCCGCTGGGCACCGTGCGGACGATGAAGGACGACCCGGCGCTCGCGGGCATTCCCACCGTCGGTTTCGTCTCTCACGTGCAGACCGATCTCATCGAGGCGGCGCGCCGTGCGGGTGTGGACGAGGTACTCGCGCGATCGGCCTTCGTGTCGGGCCTCGGCGACATCCTCGGGCGCGGCGCCGGCGTCAGTCGATCAAACCCGCCAGCGCGGTCCTGACCGCGTCGCGCTCGGCCGGCGTGCCCGCCGCCGATCGAACCGGGCCCGCTCCCCGCGCCGCGAGCCGCGGGTCGACGGTCGACGCGGCCCGATTCGAAGGCCGCCGCCCGCTCCGGGTCGATGGTCCGGATGCGGTCGGCAATTCGACGCAGCGTCCCGCCATTGGACGGATCCTGCGTGGCGGCCTTGCGCAGGAAGCCGAGCGCCGCCGGCAGATCCGCCGTCAAGTCGGCCATCGCGATGTTCGCGTCCGGCAGGTCCGGATCGAGTTCCAGCGCGCGTGACGCGGCCGCCTGGCGCCCCGCGGCTCCCGAGGGGTCGTCGATGAGCGCGAAGCCGGCGAAGGCCTCGGCGAGCCCTGGATCCGCCGCGCCCGCCTGGTCGAACAACTGCGCGGCCTCTCCCGGCTTGCCGTCTGCCAGCGCCTGGCGGCCCCGGAGGTAGAGGCGGTAGGCGTCGGGATCCACCACGCGCGCCGCCGCCCGGGCGCTGGCGGCCGTCGGCCTGGGAGGCACCCCGAGCGCCGTGGCGATCTCCGAGGCGGCCTGGGCGAGCGTCGCCAGGATCGCCGACGGATCGCGGGTGTACCGGGCGCTCCACAGTGATCGGCCGTCGGCGCCGACGAGCGCCAGCGAGATCTCCATGGGATCGTCCTGCGGCCGAATCGCGCCGGTCACGACGGCGCCCGCGCCGAGCGCCGACGCCACCTCTGCCGCCGTGCGTCCGCGATCCCGGCGAAGACCGGAGCGCCCGCGAACGGTGAGCCCCGGCGTCCGGCCGAGACGCTCGGCGAGATCCTCGCTCACGCCGTCGGCGAAGAACAGCTGGCTCGCGTCCGCCGTCTCCAGCCGCAGCGGCACGATCGCCAGAATCGGGGGCGGCGGCGCGTGGAACCACCCGTTCCAGATCCGCCGCACCGGCGCGCGGCCCCACCAGATGCCGGCGGCCACGGCGACGACCACGGGCACGATCCAGATCCAGCGTGTCGGCTCCTGCCAGTGCGCCACCGTGATGCCCGGTGGCTCGACGTGCGCGCGCCGGTCCAGCGCGGCCGCCACCGAGCGCAGGTCCGCCGCCAGGGTTGCCGCGGAGTGGTACTGTCGGGCGGCATCCGCGGCAACCGCCTTGAGAACGATGTCGTCGAGCTCGCGCGGACTGTCCTGGTTGCGGGAGCTGGGCGCCGGGGGCGAGTCACCGCCGGCCGGTACGCCGGTCAGCATCTGGAACAGCAGCGCGCCGAGGCCGCGGATGTCCCGCTGGTAGTCGCCGGCGTGCGGCGGGTGGTCTCCTCCGCCTGCCCACGCCGAGAGGCCGAATTCACGGATCTTGGCGCTGCCCTTGGGAGTGACGACGACGTGGTCGGCGTCGATGTGGCCGTGGACGATGCCGGCGGCGTGCGCGTCCGCGAGCGCGTCGGCCAGCTGGACCGCCACGTCGACGGCGCGCTTCGGCGCCATGGGACGCCGCGCCATGATCGTCGTCAGGGCCTCGCCCGGGACGAATTCGGTCGCGAGGAACAGGTGACCCTGGTCTTCCCCGACTTCGTACAGCGTGGCGATGCCGGGATGCGAGAGCGCGGTCGCCATCCGGGCGTCCCGCAGGAAGGCGGCGCGCGTGTCGGCGTCCGGCAGGCGCTCGGGCGGCACGACGACGAGGGCGACGGTGCGGCCCAGGCGGGTGTCGCGGGCTCGAAACGTCTCGCCCAGACCGCTCTCGCCGAGCCGCTCGAGAATCCTGTACTGCCCCAGCGCGTCCAGCATGGGCGTCTGATCTACCGGCGCAGCTCCTCCATGGCGCTCTGCATCAGCTCCTTGGCGTCGGCGAGCTGCTCGAGAACGAGCGCGATGTCCATGCGCGGCTTTCCGGGATAGCGCTCGCTGCGGCAGTACACGCCGTGCTGCCCGACCAGGGCCAGCGAGTCCGTGATGATGTCGAGCGCGACGGCCAGGCGCCCTCGCGCCGGGCCCATCATCGTCTCGTGCCGCTCGAGGGCATCTGCGTACTTGTCGCCTACGGGCATCTCGACCTCTTTCCGGCGTCGCGGCTCCCCATCACTTGCGCGGCCGGGACGGACGCATCTCCACACGGCTGGCGAGGCTGCGGCCCGGATGCTTCAGCAGATCGACCACGATTTCGCCGACGTCCTCGGGCTGAATCTTCCAGTCGGCCCCCCGGGACGGGTCGCCGGCGAAGGCGGTCGCGACGGATCCGGGCGCAATGCAGCTCACGCGGATGTTGTCGTACCTGACCTCCTGCATCAGCGCTTCGCTGAACGCATCGAGTCCGGCCTTGGACGCACAGTAGGCGGCGCCATGCACGAACGCGTTCGTGCCGGCGAGGCTGCTGATGTTGACGATGTACCCGCCGCCCCGGCGGCGCAGATGCGGCAGCGCAGCATGACAGGCGAAGAACACGCCGGTGAGGTTCGTGTCGATGACGTCCGCCCACTGGTCGGGCGTCATGTCGGCCACGTCGGCGAAAATGCCGATGCCCGCACAGTTGACGAGCACGTCGAGGCCGCCGAAGCGGGAGGCGCCGGCGGCGACGGCGCGCTCGACCTCCTCGTAATGCCTGACGTCGGCTCGAATCGTCTCGACCTTGCCGGGACCGGCGCCGGAGATCTCGTGCCGCGCGGCCGACAGGTGCGCCTCGCTCCTCCCGACAACGGCCACGTTCGCGCCTTCCGCCACCAGCGCGCGGGCAATCGCCTGCCCGATGCCGCGCGATCCGCCGGTGATCAGCGCGCTCTTGCCTTTCTGGCTCTCGCTCACGTCCTCACTTTATCGTAGTTACAATACGCGCACATGCGCGAGGTGGCGATCTTCGGCGCCGGCGAGCTGGGCGGATTGTGCGCCCACCTCCTCGCGCGGAGACAGGCGGCGCGCCTCGTGCGTCTCGTCGACGATGCGGGCCAGGTCGCCGCGGGCCTGGCGCTCGACATCATGGAAGCCGCGCCCGTCGAGGGCTTTGCGACGCGGGTGACGGGCGCCGCCGATGCCGCGACCGCTGCCGGAGCCGACGTCGTCGTGATCGCGGACCGCGCGGGCAGGGGCGAATGGGCTGTCGGCGACGCGATCGAGCTGCTGCGGCGGCTGAACGGGTCCATGCCGCGCGCCCTCTTCCTCCTCGCGGGCACCACGGCGCGGGAACCCATCGAGCGTGCCGTGCGCGAGCTGCGCCTGTCGCGGGCGCGGGTCTTCGGGTCCGCGCCCGAGGCCCTCGCGGCCGGAGCGCGAGCGCTCGTCGCACTCGAAGCGGACGCCTCTCCGCGCGACGTGGCGCTCTCCGTCCTCGGCGCCCCGCCGACGCACACGGTCGTGCCCTGGGAGGACGCAACCGTGAACGGGCTGAGCGTGGTGCGGGTGCTGGACGAGGTGGCGCGGCGCAGGATTGCAGCGCGTCTCGCGGCGCTGTGGCCGCCGGGGCCCTACGCGCTCGCGTCGGCCGCGGCGCTCGCGGTCGACGCCGTGTTCGGATGCACGCGCCGGAGCCTCAGCGCGTTCGTCGGTCCCGACGATTCGATGGGCGTCAGGGCACGGGCAATCGCCGTGCCCGTAACGCTGCATCCGGGCGGCGTCACCCCCCACCCGGTCGTGCCGCTCAGCGCGCGCGACCAGGTGATGCTCGACAACGCCGCCCTGTTGTAGGCTTCCGGCTCCTACATCCCGTACGCAGGCCGGTGCAGCGTGAGGCCGCCGGCGAACGCCGCGAGCTGCTTGCGGAGGATCAGGCGCCCGCGGTGCAGCCTGGACTTCAGGGTCTGGTCCTTGACCTTCAGCATCGCGCTCGCCTGCTCGGTCGACATGCCCTGCAGGTCGCGGAGCACGACGGGCGCGCGGTAGATCGCGGGCAGGGCCAGGATCGCGCGCAGCACCTGACGGCGCATCTCGCTTCGGAGGACGCTCTCGTCCGCCATCTGCGACCAGTCGGCGGGGTCGATCGCCGGCGCGTCGGCGCCGTCGCCTCGATCCGCCGCAGCCTGGCGATCCATCGACAGCGTCCGCTGGTAGCGTGCCGTCCGCAGCCGCGACATCGCGGCGTTGAAGGTGATCCGATAAATCCAGGACGACAGGGCCGAGTCGCCACGGAACGCGCCTACCTTGCGGTAGACCTTGAAGAGCACGTCCTGGGTGACTTCCTCGGCGTCTTCCTTGTTGTGCAGATAACGGAATGCGAGCTGGTGGATCTTCGGCCCGTAGGTGTCGGCAAGTTCGGCGACCGCTCGCTCCTCGCCGGCCTGAAGCCGGGCAAGCAGCGTTTGTTCGCGAGTCAGGTCCCGGATGGAGTTCCTCATGCGGTCCTAGAACACGCGGGACGGGTCAAATATTCCAGGACTGAACTATCTGTACAACTTGTTGCTAAAAATAGACTTAGTGAACTACCAAAACTGATGAGGCCTGGCCGGTGTTGCTGCCTAGCCCCTCAGCAGCAGGCCCAGGATCATGGTCGGCGCGACGATGCCGATGCCGAGGATCAGGCCGAGCAGAGCGGCCGCAACCGGGCGGCCGAAGTTGAGCGTCCAGTGGGCCCCGTCGCGGGTCGGCACGAAGAGCGCCGGATCGCTGGCGTTCCGATACAGGCGGCCGAATCGCCAGTGCCCGGCCTCGAACGGCCGGGGCGCCGGCCGCCCGATCCGGCGGATCGCGCGGATGGAGACTAAGGCCGACAGCCCGACGCCGATCCAGATGACCTTGCCGTAGCTTTCGCCGAGACCGCCGAACCCTCGCTGCCACATCAGCGCAAGGGCGACGCCGGCGTACGCCTGAAAGGTCACCCAGACGAGCGCCACGAGAACCACGGCCTCGGCGGCGGCGGCGGCGGCGGCCATGTCGCCGGCCCGCTGGTCTTCGGGACGATGGGGGCGCGACAGCAGCAGCGTCGCGATCGTGCCGAAGACGAGGATCAGGGCGGACTGCGTGAGCACGGGCATCAGCACCCGCAGCCACGTCTTGTACTGCCATCCGTTGGCCAGGCCGCGCGCATTGAAGCGTACGGGCAGGATGTCGGGCAGGGCCGGATAGCGCGCCACGAGAAACGTGACGGTGAAGGCGAAGATCGCCGCGACCGCGCCCACCGCGACCCACGTGAGTCGCGTCGGCGGGATGAGCTTCATGCGCGCTGGCCCGGTCATCGAAGGCTCCCGGCGGCCACGAGGCCGGTCGCGACCCGCTCGAAGACGTCGCAGAAGTGGCGCGAGAGCCGGTGCTCGACCTCGGTGCGATCGACGGGGCGGCCGAGCAGACGCGCGAGCGACGTCACGCCTCGATCGGCGATGCCGCAC
Source organism: uncultured Acidobacteriota bacterium (assembly GCA_963761615.1). Lineage (GTDB taxonomy): Bacteria > Acidobacteriota > Vicinamibacteria > Vicinamibacterales > CAVVIG01 > CAVXGU01. The sequence goes on from CAVXGU010000001.1 coordinate 119,699, forward strand.
GGCACGATGAGATTGAAGTAATCCAGGTTCGTCGACACGTTGAAGGCGAACCCGTGGCTGGTGATCCAGCGCGAAATGCGAACGCCGATCGCGGCCAGCTTCTCGCGGCCCACCCACACCCCGGTCAGTCCCTGGACGCGCCCGGCCTCGACGCCGTATTCGGCTGCGGTTCGAATCATGACTTCTTCCAGATCTCGCACGTAGCGATGTACGTCGCAACGATCCGGCTTCAAGTCGAGAATCGGATATCCCACCACCTGCCCCGGACCGTGATAGGTGATGTCGCCGCCTCGCCCCGTTTCGTGCACCTCGACGCCCAACGCGAGCAGGTGGCCGGAATCCGCCAGGATGTGGCCGCGTCCACCGTCGCCCTTGACGCCGAGCGTCAGCACGTGCGGATGCTCGACGAACAGCAGAATATCACCGGTCCCGCCCCCGCGGCGCTCCTCGACGAGCCGCCGCTGTAGCGCGAGCGATTCTGTGTATCCCAAAAGTCCCAGCGGTCGGATGTCGAGAGTCTTCATCAGACGTCGAGCGGCCAGGTCTCGAGCGTGTTCTTCAAATGGGACATGAACTGGTCGGCCACCGCCCCGTCGATCAGGCGGTGGTCGTAGCCGAGGGTCAGATACGCCCGCAGTCGGATGGCGATCGCATCGTCGATGACCACCGGACGCTTCTCGACCGCGCCGACACCCAGAATGGCGACCTGCGGCTGATTGATGATCGGCATTCCGAACAGGGCGCCGAAGACGCCGGGATTCGTGATGGTGAACGTCCCGCCGGCGACATCGTCCGGCTTGAGCTGCTTGGCGCGGGCGCGGGCGGCAAGGTCGGCGACGCCCTTGCTGATGGCGAGCAGGTCCTGTCGGTCCGCCTGCTTCAGGACGGGGACGATGAGACCCCGGTCGAGCGCCACGGCGATGCCGATGTTCGCCTCGCGGTGATAGACGATGTTGTCGCCGTCGATGGAGGCGTTGACGACCGGCACCGCCCGGAGCGCATCGACCACCGCCTTGACGATGAACGACAGGTAGGTCAGCTTGGCGCCTTCGCGCTCGAAGGCGGACCTGGCGAAGGCGCGGGCCCTCGCGACGCGCGAGAAGTCCACCTCGAAGACGGAGTGCACGTGTGCAGACGTCCGGCGGCTGAGCACCATGTGCTCGGCGATGCGCTTGCGCATCACGGTCATCGGCACGACGTCGGCACCGGGCCCGGCCGGCGCCGAGGCCGGCGGCGGCGACCCGGCCGCGGGTGCGGGCGATCCGCCCTCCGGCGCGCCTGCCACGAACGCCAGGATGTCCTGCTTGGTGACGCGGCCGCCGTCGCCGGTGCCCTGCAGCCGCGCGAGATCGACGCCGTGCTCCTTGGCAATGCGGCGGACAAGGGGGCTGCTACGGGTGCCGGGCACCTCGCGCCGGGTGCCGGGTGCTGGTGCCTGGTGCGGGGTGCCGGGGGTCGCGGGCGCAGGTGCTGCGTGCGCAGGTGCCACGTGCGCAGGTGCCGGCGGTGCAGCTGCCGGGGGCGCAGGTGCCGCGTGCGCAGGTGCCGGCGGTGCAGCTGCCCGGGGCGGGGGGAGCGACGAGGGCGCGGCTGCAGCCCGTGGCGGCGCCGGCGCCGATGCCTTCGCCTCGCCCGCGTCGGCGATCACGGCGACCACCGAGTTGACCGCGACGGTCTCCCCTTCCTTCGCCCGGATTTCGGAGACGACGCCGGCAGCCGGCGACGGAATCTCCGCGTCGACCTTGTCGGTGGAAATCTCGAAAAGCGGCTCGTCGCGATCGACGGTGTCGCCGACGTGTTTGATCCAGCGAACGATCGTCCCCTCGGCGATCGACTCGCCCATCTGCGGCATCACGACATCGGTGGCCATGAGTCGATTCTACATGTGGATGGGAGCGCCCAGCGCGGCGTGCGCCGCCTCGCCCACGGCTTCGGCCATCGTGGGGTGTGCGTGAATCGTGCGGACGAGCTCCTCGACCGTCGCCTCGAGGCGAAGCGCCAGGGTCGCCTCGGCCACGAGCTCGGTCGACCGCAGCCCGATCATGTGAACGCCGAGCACCTCGCCGTACTTCGCATCGGCGACGATCTTGACGAAGCCCTCCTGCTCGCCGGCCATCTTCGCGCGGCCGAGGACACCGAACGGGAAGGAGCCGATCTGCACGTCATGCCCGCGCTCGCGCGCCTCGCGCTCGGTGAGCCCGACGCTCCCGATCTCGGGGTCGCAATACGTGCACGCGGGCACCTGGTCGTAGTCGATCGGCTGCACGTCGCGACCCGCGACCCGCTCGGCCGTGAGGATTCCCTCGGCCGACGACACGTGCGCGAGCTGCGGGTGCGCGACACCCTCCAGAGCGATGACGTCTCCGATGGCCGAGATGCCGGGTGCACTCGTGCGGAACAGGGGATCCACCTTGATGTAGCCCTTGGCGAGCTCGATGCCGGCGCCTTCGACGTCCAGTCCCGCAGTGACGGGTCCGCGCCCCGTCGCCACGAGCAGGTAGTCCGCGCGAACCGTCGTCTTGGAACCGTCAGCCAGGAGCAGGTCGACTTCGACGGCGTCCGCGCCGGTGCGGGCGCCGGCGGCTCTGGCTCCCGTGTGGCACGCGATCCCCTGCTTGCGGAACGACTTCTCGAGCTCGGTCGAGACGGCCTCGTCCTCGACCGGCACGAGTCGCGGCAGCAGCTCGACGATCGTCACCTCGCTGCCGAACCGCCGGAAGATCGAAGCGAATTCCACGCCCACGGCACCGGCGCCGAGGATGACGATCGACTTCGGCACCTGTTGAAGCGCGACCGCTTCGTTGCTCGTGATGATCCGCTTGCGATCGATTGCGATTCCCGGCACGCTTCGGGGCGCTGAACCCGTCGCCACGACGATTTCCTTGCGGGCGCGGAGGATCATCGGCTCGGAGCCGTCGACCTCCACGCCGCCGCGTCCGGTCAGCCGCGCCGCCCCCTTGATCCAGTCGATCTTGTTCTTCCGGAACAGGTACTCGACGCCCTTGCTGAGGCCGCCGACGATGCGGTCCTTGCGGGCCTGGACCTGCGCCATGTCGATGGCGACGTCGGCGAGCGGCTGGCCGCCGACCGTCAGCCCCCACTCGCGCCCGTGCTGGGCGATCTTGAGCGCGTGGGCGTGTTCCAGCAGCGCCTTGGTCGGGATGCACCCCACGAGCAGGCAGGTGCCCCCCAGGGCGGTCTGCTTCTCGACGACGGCCACGGAGAGTCCGAGCTGCGCGGCCCGGATCGCGGCCACGTAGCCGCCCGTGCCGGCGCCGATCACGACGACGTCGTAGTCCCTGGTCATGTCACGCTATCGCTTGATCGAGGAGAGGGGGACGAACGCGGTCACGCCGGTCAGGGGTTCCTCCCCGGGCGGGTCGTCCGGCGGTTCCAGCCGGGCCAGCCGCGCCTTCAGCTGCCCCTGCTCGTATCGGAGCTCCCAGTACGCCGCCGACAGCTCGCGGAGGCGGGTCGAGATCCGCCACGCCCTGAGCAGCGAAACGGCGGCGATCCCGAGCGCGGCGGCGATCAGCAGCCAGTGTAGAGTCGACAGACGGCGTACCTTAACCAAGGGTTCACAAAAGTTCAACCTTCCTTGATATCCCCGCCTCAGCCTGACACAATACGCCCGCTCGCGCAGCTCAGCTTCTCATGAGCCAGAAGCCCAAGACCGTCCTCATCGTCGACGACGATGAGGGAATGCGGGACACGCTGACGGCCATCCTCAAGCGCGAATACCGCGTTCTCAGGGTAGCCAGCGGTGAGGCCGCGCTCCCCATTCTCAACCGCGAAGACGTCGACCTGATGCTGCTCGACGTGCGCCTGCCGGGCATCAGCGGCTTCGAGGTGCTGCGGATCGTCAAGGAGAACTACGGCCTGGTCGAAGTCATCATGATCTCGGCCATCAACGAGGTCGAGACGGCCGTACAGGCGATGAAGCACGGCGCCTACCACTACATCACGAAGGACTTCGACTACGACCAGCTCCGCTCGCTGGTGCACAACGCCGCCGAGCGGCAGGATCTCAACCGGCAGGTCCTGACGCTGAGCGCCCAGGTTGCCGACCAGACCGAGCGCGAGTTCGTCGTCGGGCCCAGCAAGATCACCCAGGACATCATCGATCTCGTGCACAAGGTCGCGAAGCTGTCGGCGACGGTGCTGATCCTCGGGGAGAGCGGCACGGGCAAGGAGCTGCTCGCGCGTCTCATCCACCGGGAGGCGGGCGCAGCTGACGCGCCCTTCATCGCGGTGAATCTGGCAGCCATCCCGCGGGACCTCGCCGAGAGCGCCCTGTTCGGCCACGAGCGCGGCGCGTTCACGGGTGCGCACCGGCAGCAACTCGGCAAGTTCGAGCTGGCTTCCGGCGGCACGCTGTTCCTCGACGAAATCGGCGACCTGCGGCTCGACCTGCAGGCGAAGCTGCTCCGGGCGATTCAGGAAGGCGAGATCGAGCGCGTGGGCGGCACCAAGCCGATCAAAACCGACTTCCGCCTCATCGCCGCCACCAACGTCGATCTGGAGAAGGCCGTCAAGGACGGGCGGTTCCGGGAGGACCTCTATTACCGGATCAACGTGATCCCCATCAAGCTCCCGCCCCTGCGCGAGCGCGCCGAGGACATCCCCCAGCTCGCCGAGTTCTTCCTCAAGCGCTACAACGCGCGGTTCCGCAAGAGCATCCAGGGTATCGCCGACTCGACGATGGGGCTGCTCAAGCGCTACTGGTGGCCCGGGAACATCCGCGAGCTCGAGAATCTCGTCGAGCGCCTCGTGGCGGTGAGCGACAAGACGTTCATCTCGGACGAAGACCTGCCGCTGGAGTTCCACTTCGCCCAGCTGGAGCCGTCGAGCGGATCGTCGGACAGCCTCTTCGAGGACGCGACGAACACCTTCGAACGCAACTTCATTCTTCGGGCCCTCGAGCGGTGCGGCTGGAACGTGACGGGGACCGCCGAGTACCTCGGAATACCATTGAGCACTCTGAAGTACAAGATGGACAAGCTGGACGTGCGACAGCTTGCGAAACGATTGCGCGGCGCATGATTCGAGGCAACAACTTGACTCATCCGGCCAACCCGTTGCCTCTCACTGCAATTCCCTGATTCCACACTCCTAACCTGCCGCCCTCTGCCGTGAAGGCAGGCGATCGGACAACTACTTGTCCGAACGCGATCCCCGGAACGTTCGATCCCGCCGGTTCGACCGCGCGTCGTGCGCGCGACTTTTCCGAACGAAACACGCGTGCGACGACTCGAGCCGCCACGCGCCGCGTGTGTGGAACGTGCGTTGCAGTTTGACGCGGCGACGAGTGGAGGTGTGCCTGCGACGTGGGCACACCGCTCGCGGGACGAATCGTACGGGAGAGTCGATGTACCCCTCGATGTTCAACCTTCAGGTTCCGCTGCGTGAGCGGAACGAAGTGTTCCTGATGAACACGCTGACCGACGCGCAGCTCGTCGTGTCGCCGGACGTCGCGGATCTGCTGGATCGGTGCGCGTCGGCCACGAACCAGGTCGGCGCGTTCACCGCGGACGAATGGGACGCGGTGAAGGTGCTCAGCGAGAACGGCTTCCTGGTCGCCAGTCGCGAGGTCGACCACCGGGCCCTCGACGGCTACTTCGAGCGCGTCCACGACGACCGCTCCGAGATCAACATCACCGTCCTGACCACCCTGCAGTGCAACTTCGCCTGCGACTACTGCTTCCAGGGCGACCACGGCGACTACAACAAGTTCGCCGACAAGATGTCGATGGAGACGGCGGTCAAGGTGGCGGCGTGGATCGAACGCGAGATGGATCGGGTCGCCCCGGAGAGCGTCGTCCTGACCTTCTTCGGGGGCGAGCCGCTGCTGAACCTGCCGGTCATGTACTACCTGGCCGAGCGCGTGCACCGCGCGGCGGATTCGCGTGGACTGCCGATGCGGATCAGCATCATCACCAACGGCCTGCTGCTCTCCGAAGAGATCGTCGACCGGCTGCAGCCGCTGGGCCTGAGAAGCGTGAAGATCACGTTCGACGGCGACCGCGACGCGCACAACCGGATGCGGCCCCTCCGCGGCGGCCAGGGCACGTTCGACCGGATCGTCCAGAACATCCGGCGCGTGGCCGGCAAGGTCAAGATCGCCATCGGCGGCAACTTCGACGAGTCGTCGATGGACACGTTCACGGACCTGCTCGACTTCCTCCGCGCGCAGGACTTCGCCGACGACGTCATCAAGGTCAACTTCAAACCGATTGTCCGCCCGGACGCGCCCAAGCCGGCGGAGGCGCTGCGCACGACCGGCATGATCGCGCTGACCCCCGTGGCGGCGGACGGCACGCCGGCGGCGGCGCTGAACGGCACGTGCATGACGTCGGTGGGCGCCGGCGGCGGGTCGAGTTGCGACACCTGCAACCTCCTCGACGACAAGATGGACTGGCTGCGCGAGGAGACGAAGAAGCGCGGCTTCTCGACGCCCGACGGCGTGCACACCGGCCCGTGCCACGTGCACTACCACAACGCGCACACCATCGGTCCGGATGGTTCGCTCTACGCCTGTCCTGGCTTCACGGGCGAACTGGCGCAGTCGACCGGCCACATCGACGATCGCCGCGACGTGGTCCGCGAGTCGGTCCGCGAGCGGTTTCTGAGGCTCAGTCCCTGGAAAGAGTGCGGGGAGTGCGCCTTCATCCCGGTTTGTGCGGGCGGCTGCGTAACCGCGTCGCACATCCAGCTTGGTGACATGAACGCGCCGACGTGTCACAAGCGCAGCTTCGAATCGGCGCTCATCACGCTGGCCCATGACGTGGCCAGCGCCGCATAGGAGCGTCATCATGAAGATCAAGGTCGTCACCAAGGGCACCGTCAAGGCCAAGCCGAGCAACTACTGCGTCACGTTCCTCGACGACGCGTCGTTCCCCGACGCCGACGAAGTAGCCGATAATGGCGGATGCGTCAGATCAGGAAGCTGGCCCGCGTAGCCGCGGCGTCCTTCTTCCTGATCTGTCTGGCCGGGTGCGGTCGAAGAGACGGCCCGGCGCAGAACTCTCCCTCGCCCACCGTTCTCCGCGTGGGATTCGGCCTGCTTCCCGCGCCGACCCGCAGAACGGGATGCGCCAGGTCAGCGATGGCGTGACACTCGAGGGTCTGGTCCGCTTCGGACAGCACGGACGTCCGATGGCCTGGCTGGCGCAGAGCTGGACACCCTCGCCCGATCACCTTCAGTGGACGATTCGTTTGAGGCCCGGGGTCACATTCCACGACGGCACGCCCGTGACCGCGAGCACCGTGGCGCAGAGTCTGCGGGCGCAACTGCCGGGCCGGCTCGGGCCACCGTTTGCCGACGTGTCAAGCATCGACGCGGTATCCCCAGACAAAGTCCAGGTTTCTCTCAAGCAGCCGTCTGCATTTCTCATCGAAGCCCTCGACGCGCCGATACGGGAACCAGGCAATCCGAGCATGGGGACCGGGCCCTTCTTCGTGGCCCCGGCCGAAGGCAACACCATCGAGCTGCGGGCCAATGACAAGTATTACGGCGGCCGCCCCCTCATCGACCGGGTGAATTTCGTCCCGTACGCGTCGACGCGCGCAGCCTGGGCCGATCTGCTTCGCGACAAGATCGACATGTTGTACGAGGTCGGGCTCGATGCTTTCGATTCCCTTCAGCTCTCCACCCAGGTCTCGATCGTCCGACTCCAGCAGCCGTACCAGAACCTGCTGCTCCTCAACCTCGAGCGGCCACAGCTCAAGAGTCGCGCGGTTCGGCAGGCTCTGAGCGCCGCCGTCGACCGGGCGCGCCTCGTCCGCGAGGGGCTGGACGGGCACGGCACTCCAGCCACGGGACCGGTGTGGCCCGATCACTGGGCCTACGATGCGGCGGCCAGCCAGATCGAGTACAACCCCACCAGAATCGCTCCCCCGGACAAGGCGATCACGTTGACGTGCATTTTCGGCGCCGATGCCTCGAGAGAACGCCTGGCACTGGCCCTGCAACAGCAGCTGCAGATGGTGGGCGTGAATTTGCAGCTCGAGGCACTGAACCCCAACGAAGTCGTCGAGAAGATGACTTCCGGCGACTTCGATGCCATTCTGTCGGACTTCGTGCAGGGACCGAATCTGGTTCGACCGTACCTCTTCTGGCATACCGGCGGACCGTTCAACTACGGTCACTACAGCAGCGCGGCGGTCGACAAGGCGCTGGACGCCGTCCGCCATTCGACAGACGACGACGAGTACAAGGCCGGTGTCGCAGCGTTCCAGCGCGCCATCACCGACGATCCACCGGCGATCTTCCTGGCCTGGGGTGAGCGGATCCGCGCCGTCAGCAAGCGCTTCGAGGTGCCGGACACGGGCGAGGTGTGGGGACCGTACCTGCGGCTCTGGCGCCCAGCCTCCGGCTACAGCGACGCCCAGACGACGCACTGACATCCGACGATGCCGCGATGAAGATCAGACACCTCTCCACGCGCTTCGCGCTCCTGCTGGCGCTCGCCGCCGTCGTGCCGCTCGTCGCCTACGGCGCTGCGTCGATCCTCTCGCTGCAGCAGGGCACGCGAGAAACGGTCATCGAAGGCAACGAGAACGTCGCGACCCGCGCCGCCCAGGAGATCCAGCGCTATGTGGCCACCAACGCGCAGATCCTCCAGGCGCTCGCCGCCGACCTCCAGGACACCGAGCTCCAGGCGTGGCAGCAGGATCGCATCCTCAAGAGCTACGTCCTCCAGTTCCACGAGTTCCGCGAGCTGACGCTGTTCGCCGAAGACGGCTCGGTCGTCGCCTCGAGCCGGGTCGGCAAGCCGGGCGTCGGTGTGCCGGGCCCCGACGCGAGCCGCGACGTCGTCCTCGACGGCGTCCGGATGTCGCCGATCACGATCGACGCCGACCAGCTCCCCACGACCGTCTTCGCAATTGCCCTGACGAAGCTGAACCGACCGGCGGGCGTGCTCGTCGGCGAGTTCCGCCTCGAGGAGATGTGGCGCACGGTCGACCAGAATCCGCCTCGGGCGCCACGGGTTCGCGATGGTCCTGGCGCCGGACGGCACGCTCATCGCCCACGGCGACCCCGACAAGAAGGCGCTCGTCGCGCAGGCGGCCAACATGCGCAGCCACCCGCTGTTCGGCGCGAGGGCCACGGAGGCCGAGTACGACGCCGCCGGCCAGGGGCGCATCCTCGCCGTCGCGGCGCCGATTCCGTCGCTCCGCTGGACCGTCATCGTCGAACAGCCGGAAGCCGAGGCGTTCGCGATCTCGACCCAGCTGGAACGCCAGCTCACCGTGGCGATCTCGGTCGCGCTGCTCGTGATGATCTCGCTCGGCTACTTCTTCGGCCGCTCGTTCATCAACCCGATTCACCTGCTCCAGCGGGCGACGGCGCAGGTGGCCGCCGGGCATCTCGAGACGCGCGTCGACATCCGCACCGGCGACGAGTTTTCGGATCTCGGCGGGTCGTTCAACACCATGGCCGACCGGCTGGTCGAGCTGCAGGAGGACGTCAAGCGGAAGGAGCGGCAGGCGATGTTCGGTCGCGTCGCGGCGGGGCTCGTCCACGACCTGTCGCACCCGGTGCAGAACATCGGCAACAGCGTGGCCCTGCTGCGGCGCGACGACATGGACGAGGAGTCGCGCGGCATGTTCCAGCAGACGATCGAGCGCGAGCTGGCGGCGCTCAAGCGGTTCCTGGACGACCTCCGCAACCTCGTCCGGCCCAACCCGATCGAGCGGTTCGCCATGGACGTCAACGCCTCGGTGGCCGAGATCGTGGATCCCCTGAAGGCCGAAGGCCAGCGCCACGGCGTGACGGTCGAGACGGAGTACGGCCAGGGCCCGCTCGTCATCGACGGCGACCGCTTCGCGCTCGGCCGCGTCTACCGCAACCTGGTCACCAACGCCATTCAGGCGACCGAGCCCGGCGGCCGCGTGACCGTGCGCACGACGCGCGCCGGCGACCTCATCGAGATCACGGTCGCCGACACCGGATCGGGCATCCCGCCGGAACGGCTCCCTGCGATCTTCGACGACTTCATGACGACGAAGCGGCGGGGACTCGGTCTGGGCCTCGCGATCAGCAAGCGGATCGTCGAGCAACTGGACGGCACGATCACGGTCTGGAGCGAGGTGGGCCGCGGCACGACCTTCACGCTCCGATTCCCCGCCCGCCAGGACGCCGAGGCGCACGCCGCGGCCAGCTAGCACGAGGAGAAGAGGAGATGATCGGCACGCTCGTGAGATTCGGGGTGCTGTCGGTCGACCGACGGACCGTTCCGGTGAGGTACTTCGAAACGAAGACCGCCCGGGGGGCGCGCCGCTACAGCGCCGAGATCGTGCTCGGCGAGAGCGACCGCATCATCCTGGACGATGACTCGCTCGCGGCGCTGGAAGCGCGCGTCGAAGGGCTGGTGCCGGCGACGCTGTACAGCCGGCTGCTGGCGGGAGGGCGGGAGACGGCCGCCTGACCGCGTGGCCCGGTGGGCTCCGGGGACCCATCGGCCAGGCGGCGGGCCTGCGCGCCGCTCGGCGCACCGACCCGACCGTCCTGCCCGTGCTGGAATCCGCCCGAAGGACCCACCCGACCTGGACGGCCTACTTCTTCGGCAGGACCGCGTCCTTCAGCTGTTTGGCGATCCGCGCCTTGACGACGGTCTTGGCGGGAATCTTGATGGCCTCGCCCGTCGCCGGGTTCCGGCCCATGCGGGCCTTCCGCTTCTGCACGACCAGCTTCACCATGCCTGGCAGCACGAACTCTCCCGATCGCTTCAGCTCCTTCTCGGCCAGAGCGGTCAGCTCGTCGAAGAATTCGCGGGCCTGCGTGCGCTTGACCTCGAAGCGTTCGGCGAAGTGCGAGAAGAGCTCGGACTTGCCCATCCTGCGGGCGTCTGCCATCGGCGTTCCCCCAATTCCTCGACGCGCGGTGATCTCACCGCGATCGCCGCGCGCGCAGCGATGATCGCGGTTTTGCTCGAAAAATCGCCGTATGCTAGCCTGCGCTCCGGGTCGTGTCAAACGGGTTTCTGGCCAGAAACCAGGGGTTTTTGGCCTCAGAATGCTAGAATCCGCGGCGATGTCAAGCGCGATGCTCGAGACGTTCCCCAATCCCCGCCCCGAACGGGATTACGAGATTGCGATCCGATGCCCCGAATTCACGTCGGTCTGCCCCAAGACGGGGCTGCCGGATTTCGGCGAGATCCGGATCATGTATACACCCGATGCGAAGTGTCTCGAGCTGAAGTCTCTGAAGTACTACCTCGTCGCCTACCGCAATCGCGGCATCTTCTACGAAGCCGCCACCAACGAAATCCTCGACGACCTCGTCGGCCTGCTGGAGCCGCGCCGGATGACGGTCGTCGGCGACTTCTCGGTGCGCGGCGGCATCAGCACGGTCGTCACGGCCAGCTACGCGCGGCCGGGGTAATGCACGCGGTACCGATCGGCCCGGAGATCGACCTGCACGCGTTCGCGCCCGCCGACGTCGCATCGGTCGTCGACGAATACGTGCGAGCGGCTGCCGCCCGGGGGATGCCCGAGGTGCGCCTCGTCCACGGGCGCGGCCGCGGCGTTCAGCGCGGCATCGTCCAGTCCAGCCTCGAGCGCCATCCGCTCGTCATCGAGTTCTGGGACGATCCCCTGGCGCACCTCGGCGCCACGATCGCCCGCCTCCAGACGGAACCGCGCCGGGAGCCCTGAGTCCCGTGCGAACCGTGAGAACGATCGCGCTCGTCCTGCTGCTCGCCGTTCCGGCGCGCGCGCAGGTTCCCACGCCCGAGGCGCACTTCGGATTCCGCATGGGCACGGCGGGACGACTGGCCGACATGGACGCGATCGACGCGTACTTCGACCTCGTCGCCTCGCGGTCGGACCGGGTCAAGGTCGTCGAGATCGGTCCGACGACCGAGGGGCACCGCACGATTGCCGCCATCGTCTCCTCGCCCGCCAACATCGCGAACCTGGATCGCATCCGCGCCGTGAACCAGCAGCTCGCGGACCCGCGCTCGATCGCGCCAGACGCCGCCCCGGGACTCATTGCCGCGCACAAGGCCGTGGTGGCCATCGGCTGCAGCATTCACGCCTCCGAGGTCGGCGCCACGCAGGCGGCCAGCGAACTGCTCTACACGCTGGCGACGTCCGACGACCCGTCGACGACGACCGTCCTGCAGAACGTGATCGTGATTCTGATCCCGTCGCTCAACCCGGACGGCGAGCGGCTCGTCGTCGACTGGTACCGCCGCGAACACGGCACGCCGTTCGACGGGGGTCCGATGCCCGGACTCGATCACCCGTACGCCGGGCACGACATCAACCGCGATGCGTTCATGATGAACCTGGCGGAGAGCCGGAACCTCGCCCGCTTCTTCTACACGGAGTGGCATCCCCAGGTCTTCCTGACCATGCACCAGATGGGCCCGGACGGCCCGCGGTTCTTCGCGCCCCCCAACGCCGATCCGATCGACCCCAACTACGATCCGGTGATCTGGCGTGAGGCGGGGCTGCTCGGGAGCGCCATCACGCTCCACCTCGCGGAGGATCGGCTTCGCGGCGTCGTCTCGAACGCCATCTACGACTACTACTGGCCGGGCTACGAGGACTCCGCGCCGCTCGGCCACAACACCGTCTGCCTCCTGACGGAAGCTGCGAGCGCGCGCCTCGCGTCGCCCGACGAGGTCGCGTCCGGCGCGCTGCAGGCCGGGATGAAGGGGCTGCAGGATCTTCAGCCCCACATCAACTATCCCGACCCGTGGCCCGGCGGCACCTGGACGCTTCGCGACATCGTGGACTACGACCTCAGCGCCGCGCACGGACTGCTCGACGCCGTCGCCGCCGCGCGCGAGGAGATCGTGCGGAACTTCTACGACATGGGCCGACGGGCGATCGCCGCGGGGGTCGACCAGGCGCCGTTCGCCTTCCTCGTGCCACCGGATCAACACGACCCGCTGGCCGCCCGGAAGCTCGAAGAGCTGCTTCTCCAGGGCGGCGTGGAAATCTACAGGACCCTGGACGCCTTCCGCGCCGACGGCGACCCGTATCCGCCGGGCTCGGATCTGATTCTCATGGCGCAGCCGTATCGCGCGTACGCGAAGACGCTCCTCGAGGTCCAGCATTACCCGCTCGAGCGCGGCGCCAACGGATCGACCGAGCGCCCCTACGACGTGGCCGGCTGGACGCTGCCGGCGCAGATGGGCGTCACGGTCAAGACCATCCAGCGCTACTTCGAAGCTCCGGCGATGTCGCGCCTGACCGAAGCGCCGCCGATCCCGCCCGCCCGCGTGTGGGGCGAGTCGCGGCCGTCGTTTTACGTCGTCGACGCGCAGGGGAACGCGGGCGCCATCGCCGCCAACCGCCTCCTGGGCTCGTCGCGGCCGGTCTCGTGGTTGACGGCTCCGCTCACGGTCGGCGGCTACACCTATGCGCCCGGCTCCCTGGTCATCGACGCGGCCCGCGACGTGCAGAACATCGTGCAGACGCTCGCGCGAGACTACGGACTGCGCGCCGACGGCATGCGCGGGCGCCGTCCGCCCGCAGCGCCCATCCAGCGGGCGCGCGTCGCCCTCTACAAGCCCTGGACCGACGGCATCGACGAGGGATGGACACGCTGGGTGCTGGAGCAGTACGGATTCCCGTACACGAGCGTCACCGATGCAGACGTTCAGGCCGGAGATCTCCGGGCGCGGTTCGACGTTCTCATCCTGCCCTCGGCGTCGATCGAGTCCCTCGTGCGCGGCTTCCCGCCGTCGGTCGCGCCGCCGCCTTACGCCGGCGGGCTCGGCGACGCCGGCATCGCCGCGATCAAGGCATTCGTCGACGCGGGCGGAACGCTCGTGTGCCTGGATCAGTCCGGCCGCCTCGCGATCCAGACCTTCGGCCTGCCGATCAGCGACGTGACGGCCGACGCGGAAAGCCCGACGTTCTTCTGCCCGGGTTCGATCCTGCGCATCGACCTCGATCCGGCCCAGCCCCTGGCATTCGGCCTGGAGGCGCATACGGCCGGCTTCTTCGCCTCGAGCGCGGCCTACCGCATCGACGCGCCGAGCGCGGCGGGGGCAGGCGCGATCGTGCCGGTCGCGCGGTACGCGTCGCACGACGTGCTGGTCAGCGGGTGGCTCGAGGGCGAGTCGATCATCGCGAACCGGTCCGCGGTCGTGCGGGCCTCCGTCGGCTCGGGGCGCGTCGTCCTCCTCGGGTTCCGCGTGCAGCACCGCGCGCAGTCGCTCGCCACCTTCCGGCTCCTCTTCAACGCGATCCTCACCTCGCCCTGACACCGGCACGCGGCTTGCGGTCGCGAGGGCGGCCCCGGAGCCGGCGCGAAAGATCGCGCCGCTTTTCGCGCGACACAAGACGCGCGCGGCAGGTTTCGCTCCGCATCGGCCGGAGGCGGCGTGCAGATTTGCAGGCACGGCGACGTGGTTCACGTCCGCCGCCAGCGATGGCGGATCGTCGACGTGCGCTCGTACGCGCGCTGCCGCGAGCTGACGCTCGTCGGCGCGGGCGCCGCGAACCTGGGTCTCGAGCGGCACTTCCTCGAACCGTTCGACGTCGTCGAACCGCTGGTCCGCAGTCGTCGGCTGGCGCGGGCCTGCTCGCTGCGGTGGCGAAGCGATTGCCGCCGATGGCTGGCGCGAAGCGCCGTCCCCGGCTGGCTGGGCGCGGCGGGTGACGCGCACATCGACCTGCGACTGCATCAACTCGAACCGGCCATGGCCGTCGTCGACGGACAGGCGTGTCGGCTGCTGCTGGCCGATGGCGTCGGTCTCGGCAAGACGATCCAGGCGGGGCTGGTTCTCGCCGAGCTCGTCGCCCGCGGCGCCGCGAGCCGGGCGCTGGTCCTGGCTCCCGCCGGTCTCCGCGACCAGTGGCGAGCAGAGCTCTCCAGCCGCTTCGGCCTGCGCGTGTTCGTCGCCGACGCCGCCGCGATTCGCCGACGGGTCTGCGAGATCCCCGTCACGGTGAATCCGTGGTCCACCGCGCCGGTCGTGATCGCCTCGGTCGACTACGTCAAGCGCGCCGAGGTGCTTCCAGCCGTATCCGACTGCCGCTGGGACGTGGTCATCGTCGATGAAGCGCATGCAGTCGTGGGCCGCACGGATCGACATGCGGCCGCCTCGCGGCTCACGTCAGGTGCCCTGTACGTGCTGCTGCTGTCAGCCACGCCGCACAGCGGCGATCACCAGGGCTTCCAGCAGCTGTGCCGCCTCGGAGAACGCGGCGATCGCCTGCTGGTCTTCCGTCGATCGCGCCGCGACGTGCGGATCGGCGCGGGCCGCCGTGTGCATCGTCTCCCGATCTCGATGGCGCCACAGGAGCGGCGCATGCACCGCCTGCTCGACGCCTTCAGCCGCGCCGTGCGGCGCCACGCCGGGGGATCCGGCCGGGAGGCGTGGCTCGCGCTCGCAGTGCTGCACAAGCGCGCGCTCTCGAGCCCGGCGGCGCTGCACCGGTCGGTGCTGCGACGGCTCAGGACACTCGATGCCGGAGAGCCCGCGGGAGAGGGCGGCCAGCTCACACTGCCGTGGGTCACTGGCGACGGCGAGCTGACGCCGGAGGACGCCGCGCCCGAGTGGCCGTCGGCCCTCCGGCTCGACGGGAGCCCGCGCGAGCGCCGCCTCCTCGCACAGCTTGCCGCGGCCGCCGCCGACGCAGCTGCCGAGGACTCGAAGCTCGGCGCCCTCGTCCGCCTGCTGGACCGCGTGCGCGAACCGGCGATCGTCTTCACGGAGTACCGGGACACGCTGGCCCAGCTGCAGACGGGCCTGGAGCGCCCGTCGGTCCTCCTCCACGGCGGGCTGTCACGTGCCGACCGCGGTTGCGCCGTCGACAGCTTCACCAGGGGCGAGTCGCTCCTGCTGCTGGCGACGGACGCGGCGGCGGAGGGCCTCAACCTCCAGCATCGCTGCCGGATCGTGATCAACCTCGAGCTGCCGTGGAATCCGATGCGGCTCGAACAACGGATCGGCCGCGTCGATCGCATCGGACAGACGCGGCGCGTGCACGTCTTTCACTTGATCGCCAGCGGCACGGGCGAAGACCGCCTGCTCGACCGTCTGCGTGCGAGAGTGCGCCGGGCCCGGGTGGATCTGGGCGCCGCCGACCCAATCGACGGCACCGACGAGCTCTCGGTCGCGCGGTTCGCGATCGCGGGGCTGGACCCGCAGACGTCGCCGGAGGCACCACCTCCAGACGAGAGTCTGGAGGCCGCCGACCGCGGGCGCCTGGAGCCGCTCGCCTCCTGCGAGGCTGCGCGCCTCGGCTGGGCGCGCGGGCTGCTGGCATTGGACAGGAGCAGGGCGCGAACGGACGACCCGCGGGGCCCGCGGCTCGTCCGCGCACGCCACCACCGGACGCGGGCCGCGCTGGGCAATCGGCTCCTCGCGCTGTACCGCGTCGGGCTCGACGATGGCGCCGGTCGGGAGATCCAGTCGGTGATCGTGCCGATCTCGCTGACTCTGGCCCGCCCGTGCCGGAGCCGACAAGACGTCGCGGCCCTTCTCGAGGCAGCCGAGCCGGAGGTCCTCGCGCGCGTCACCGAGGCGAGCGCGAGCTGGCGCGCCGATCTGACGAGCCGGCACGCGGACTTTCTCGCCGCCGCCATCACGCGGGCAGAACGTCTGGTGGCGGCGACGTCCAGCCGCCGACTTCGGACGTTCCAGGCGGATCTCTTCACACGGCGCGCCGAGCGCGAGCGCGGTCGCCAGGACCACGCGCAAGACCGCCTCGCCTCGGAGGCCCTCGAGCGCCTGACGATGCTCCGCCTCACGGCCGCGTGCGCAGTGCGGCCTCCGGAGCTGCTGCTCGTCCTGACCCCCTGAACATGCTGCCGGGCTTTGCGGGCCATCTCCTGTCGCAGGAATTCCTCGAGCAGTTGCCGTGCCCGAACGCCGAGGCCCTCGCCCATGGCGAACGTGCCAGGCGAGACCTGGTGACGTGGCGCCAGAGGTGCCTCGACCTCGGTCCCGCGTCGAGCATCCGCGCGATCTTCGACGTGGGCGCCGCGCCGCTCGTGGCGGCGCTCGGCTTCGACCCGCCTCTCGACGTGCGCCCCGTCGACAGCGGGGTCGCGGCCACGCTGTGCGTCGCGTCGCATCGCGTGGCACTCGTCACAGTCGGCTGGGGGACGCCGATGGATCCGCTCTGGCGCACGGCGGTGCGGGAGGCGCAGCTGCGGGCCGCGCCGTGGTGCCTCGTCTTCAACGGCACCCACCTGCGCATCGTGGACGCCGGCCGGCTGTACACGCGGCGCTACGCGCAGTTCGACCTCGACCTGGCCGTCGACGATGACGCGGCGTTCGCCGCGTTCTGGCGTCTCGTCCCCGCGGCGGCGCTGGGGGGCGATCCCGGGGTGCCGACGACAGCCCTTCACGCCCTCGTCGCCAATTCCGACCGCCACGGCGCCGCCGTATGTCAGGCTCTCCGCAAGGGCGTGTTCGACGCGGCGTGCGAGATGACGGCCGCCCTCTTCGTGCGCCGCCGCGCCCGACCGGATGCCTCCCGGCTGAACGGCGCGTTCGAACAGTCGCTGACGGTCGTCTATCGGCTGCTGTTCCTGCTCTTCGCCGAGGCCAGGGGTCTGCTTCCGACGTGGCATCCGATCTACCGGACGAGCTACAGCGTGGACGCCCTCTCCGCCTTCGCTTCGAGCGGCGGCCCCGCGCGCGGGCTCTGGAGCGCGATGCAGGCCATGGCCCGCCTCGCGCATGCCGGCTGTCGCGCCGGCGACCTGCGCGTGACGGCCTTCAACGGCCGCCTCTTCGCGCCGGCGCACACGCCGCTCGCCGAGCGTCGCCACGTCGACGATGACGCGGCCCGCCGCGCGGTCCTGGCTCTCTCCACGCGCAGCGCGCCGGGAAGCGGGGGCCGCCGCCGCATCGGCTATCGCGACCTCGGCGTCGAGCAGCTCGGCGCCGTCTACGAGGCGTTGCTCGACTACCGGCCGCGGCTCGTCGCCGGCCGTGTCGAGCTGGACGCGGGGTCCCGGCTCCGCAAGGCCACCGGGACCTTCTACACGCCGCAGTCGATCGCCGACTACCTCGTGCGGCACACGCTGGGTCCTCTCGTGCGCGACGCCACGCCCGAACGCATCCTGAGCCTCCGCGTCGTCGACCCCGCGATGGGCAGCGGCGCCTTTCTGGTCGCGGCCTGCCGGTATCTCGCGACGGAGTACGAGCAGGCCCTCGCACGCTCGGGCGGGTGTCGCGCCGCGGACATCGACGAGGGGGAGCGGGCGGCAATCAGGCGGACCATCGCGGAACGCTGCCTGTACGGAGTCGACCTCAATCCGATGGCAGTGCAGCTCGCGCGCCTGTCGCTCTGGCTCGCCACGCTCGCAGCGGATCGGCCGCTGACCTTTCTCGATCACCGGCTCCAGGCCGGAGACAGCCTCGTCGGCGCGTGGCTGTCGAACCTCGGCGGGCTTCCATTCCCGCGGCGGCGGGCGCGCGCGCCGGCCGGCCCGACGCTCTTCGACGAGGGCGACGTCCGGGCGGCGCTCGCGGCGGCACTCCCGCTCCGGTTCTCGCTCGAACGGGAGCCCGGCGACACGCTCGAGCGCGTGCGCGACAAGGAGCGCGCGCTCGCTCGCCTCCATCGGGACGACCACGTGCTGCAGAAGTGGCGCCGCGTGGCGGACCTCTGGACGGCGTCGTGGTTCGCGCCGCAGGGGGTGCCTCCGCCGGCCTTCGGCACCTTGACGGACCTGATCCTGCGCGGACATTGCGCGCTGCCCGCGCGTCTCGCGTCCAGCTGTCTGAGCAGGGCCGCCGCCCTGGCCGCCGCCCGGCGGTTCTTCCACTGGGAGATCGAGTTCCCGGAAGTCTTCTTCGGGGCCGCCGGTGAGCGTCTCCCCGCGCCTGGATTCGATGCCGTCATCGGGAACCCGCCGTGGGACATGATGCGCGCGGATGCCGGGGACACGGATGAGCGGGCGCGGGCGCGCGAGGAGAGCGGGCGGCTCGTCCGGTTCGCGCGCGACGCGGGCATCTACCGCACGTCTTCGCACGGGCATCCAAACCGCTACCAGCTCTTCGTCGAGCGCGCCATCGACCTGACGCGCCCGGACGGCCGCATCGGCCTGGTGCTGCCGTTCGGACTCGCGGCCGATCACGGCAGCGCGCCCCTTCGCCGGCGACTCTTCGCCCGATGCGACGTCGACGCCCTGGTCGGATTCGACAATCGCGACGGCGTCTTCGCGATTCACCGAAGCATGCGGTTCCTGCTCCTCACGGCCTCGGCGGGCCAGCCGACCACATCCATCGCGTGCCGCTTCGGGGAGCGCGACCCGGCCGTTCTCGAGCGGGCGGCCGGCCCTGCCGGCGCCAACCCGCGTCCGCTGCGCCTGTCCGTGCCGCTATTGCGCGCCATCTCGGGCGACGGCCTGGCAATTCCGGACGTGCGGTCGCCGGTCGACATCGCGATCGTCGAGCGCACCGCCGCGCTGTTTCCGAGGCTGGAGAGCCCGGACGGCTGGAACATCCGCTTCGGCCGCGAGCTCAATGCCACCGAGGACCGACGACACTTCGGCCCAGCCGGTCGCGGGCTCCCGATCGTCGAGGGCAAGCAGATTCGAGCCGTTTCAGGCCAGGGTCGACACGTCGCGGTGCGCCATCGATCCTGGACGAGCACGCCGGCTGCTGCCTCGCCGGGACTTCGAACGGGCGCGGCTCGCGTACCGCGACGTGGCGGGCGCCACGAACCGTCTGACGCTCATTGCCGCGGTGCTCCCGCCAGGCAGCGTCACGACCCACACCGTCTTCTGCCTGCGCGGACGGCTGCCGCTGGCTCGCCAGCACGTGCTCTGCGGACTCTTCAACAGCCTGGTGCTCAACTACCTCGTCCGCCTCCGCGTGAGCACCCACGTCACCACGGCCATCGTGCAGGCGCTGCCAGCCCCCGCAGTCGACCATCGCCCCGCCGCGCTCCGCCGCATCGGGGCGCTCGCGCGCCGGCTGGCCCGGAAGCCCGACGAGGACGCGTACTGCCGGCTGCAGGCCGACGTGGCGGCGCTGTATCAGCTCGACGCGACCGAGCTCGGCCACGTCCTCGGGACGTTCCCGTTGATCGAGGGGCGGATTCGGGCCCGGGTGCTGGAGATCTTCACAGCCGGGATGCGGAGGTGACCGTCTGACATCCGGCGCCGCGCGTCCGCGGCACGCGTCAGCGGTAGAGGATCGCGGCGGCCACGCTCGTCAGGAGCTCGGCGAGGACGATGCCCGTCAGCACGACGAAGGTCCAGTCGCGCTCGAGCACGTACTCGACGACCGAGATCGCGACGCGTGCCACGGGCGTGCCGAGGAGCACGATCATTCCCGCGTCGAGGAGCAGCCGGTCTGTCTGGCCCTTCAGGCCGAGCAGCGACAGGACGAGGCCGAGGCTCAGAAAGACCGAGCTCAGGGCGACGCCAGTCCGCAGCACCCGCCCGATCTCGCGTTCGAGCCGCGTCCCGCTCATCGTGCCCTCACGAACATCAGGACGGCGACGACGACGAGCACGCCGGCCATCAGTGTCTCGAGCGACTTCGACTTGGTCCGGGACCCTGCGCGGAGCCCGGCCCACGAACCCAGCTGCACGCCGAGCACGGCGGCGGCGGCCAGGCTGGGGATGATCTGGCCGCGGCCGAAATAGATGATGGCGCCCGCCGTCGCGGTGACGCCGATCATGAAGGCGCTCGTGGCGGCCGCTGCGCGCAGCGGCATGCCGCACCAGGAGCTCAGGACCGGGACCTTGATGAACCCGCCTCCCACGCCGAGCAGGCTCGACACGTTCCCGGCCACGAAGGACGCCACCAGCGCGACCGGCACGTGATGCACGTGGTAGGTGATCACGCCGCCGCTCTCGTGGTCGTGGTACCGGCCGCCGAAGCGCCCCGGATCGGCGAGCGGGTCGAGGATGACGTTCTGGCGGTCTCGGCGCCAGAACATCGCACCGGCCGACAGGGCCGCGACGACGCCGAACAGCTCCTGGAGGGTACGCTGCGCCAGCATCAGCGCGGTGAATCCGCCCAGCAGGCTCCCCGCGGCGGTCGCGACTTCGAGCGCCATACCCAGGCGCATGTTGATCAGATGCGAGCTCGTGCGACCGGCGGTCACCGAGCTCGAGGTGGCGATCACGGTCGCGAGGCTGATGGCCGCCGCCGAGGTGATCGGGAGGTTCAGGACGAGATTCAGGAACGGGACGAGAAACACCCCGCCGCCGATGCCGAGCACCGCGCCGAGGCTGCCGGCGACGGCGCCCGCAAAGAACACCGCCGCCGCCTGGGCGAGCGCGCTCACGCGACCGGGAAGCGCCTGGTCTGCGCCAGGTATCTCTCGGCCTTCTCGAGCGCGGTGCGTTCCGCATCTTCGAGCGTCGGCCCCTGCGCGCGGGCGAACCGCGCGCCGGGATCGACGTTCGAGATCGTGCAGTAGTAGGCGTCGCCGAGCTTGTAGGTCTCGATCGACACCGCCCAGCCGCCCAGCTCCTGCTGGCGCCGCGAATATCCTTCGGCTTTCACGTCAGGGTTTCTCCACCGGAGCGCCGACCAGATTACCCCACTCGGTCCAGGACCCGTCGTAGTTCTTGACATCCTTGAAGCCGAGCAGGTACTTGAGCACGAACCAGGTGTGGCTCGAGCGCTCGCCGATGCGGCAGTAGGCGATCACGGGCTTGCCCGTATCGACGCCCTGCGCCCCGTAGAGCGCCTTGAGCGCCTCGGCGCTCTTGAACGTCCCGTCCTCGTTGCAGGCCTTCGCCCAGGGGATGTTCTTCGCGCCGGGAATGTGTCCGCCGCGCTGGCACGTCTCGGGGAGTCCGGGAGGCGCCAGGATCTCGCCGGAGAACTCCTGGGGGCTGCGCACGTCGACGAGCGCGGCGCTCTTCGTCCTGACCGCGTCCTGGACCTCGGGGAGGAACGCACGGAGCGACAGGTCCGGCGCGCCGGCCTTGTACGTCTTCGCCGCCGGCGCGGACTTCTCCGTGCTCAGCTCCCGGCCCTCGGCGAGCCACTTCTTGCGGCCGCCGTCCATGATGCGGACGTCGCGGTGCCCGTAGATCTTCAGCTGCCAGAACGCCCACGCGGCGAACCAGTTGTTGTTGTCGCCGTAGAGCACGACGGTCGTGTCGTTGCCGATGCCGCTGCGGCCGAGCAGCTCTTCGAGCTTGCGCGGCGGGCACGATGTCGCGGACGACGGTGTCGCAGAGCTCGGTCGACCAGTTCCAGCCGACGGCGCCAGGCACGTGGCCCTGGTCGTAGGCGCTCGTGTCGACATCCACTTCGACCGTGCGCACGTTCGGATCCGTGGCGTGCTGCGCCACCCAGTCGGTCGTCACCAGTACATCGGCGTTCGTCGTCATCGCGTCTTCTCCCTCTCCGGCAACTTTACATGCATCCGGCGCCTGCTTATAGTGGCTGGCTGGCCAGCACGCCACTTCAAGCGAGGCACAACATCATGACGTACTACGGCGGAAAGGACCTAGCAGCCGCGTTCCGCACGGTCCGGAACAACACCTTGCAGATTGCCCGGGAAATCCCGGAGGAGCAATACGGCTTCCGGCCCTCGCCCCAGTCGCGATCGATCGCCCAGACCCTGACCCACATCGCGCTCAGCCCGACGTTCCAGATGGAAGTGCACGGCAACCGGATCGACGACCTGACGAAAGTCGACTTCCCGGGCATCACCCAGCGGCTCCAGACCGAGGAGACCAGGGCTCGTGGCAAGGCCGAGATCCTGGCCCTCCTGTCGACCGAGGGCGACCGGTACGCGTCGTACCTCGAGGGCCTGCCCGAGACCTTCCTCGCCGAACCGGTCCGCATGCCGCCGGGGGCGGTCCCCGCGACGAAGAGCCGCTTCGAGATGCTGCTCTCCCCCAAGGAGCACGAGATGCACCATCGCGGTCAACTGATGATCACCCAGCGCATGCTCGGCCTCGTGCCGCACCTGACGCGCCAGCGCCAGGAGCGCATGGCCGCCGCGGCGGCGAAGGCCCCGGCGAAGCACTGAATCGGACCCGGGGAGCCGCGGGAACCGAGGAACGGGGAGGATCGAGAACGTGAAGACGCCCGCGAAGCGTTCCTTCAGCTCCGACACGCTGAAGTTCCTGCGCGCGCTCAAGCGCCACAACCGGCGCGACTGGTTCCTCGCCCACCGCGACGACTACGAGCGGCACGTCCGCGCGCCGATGATCGCGACGATCGAGCGGCTCGCGGTCGATCTGAAGGCGTTCGCGCCGGACCTGGTCGCGGATCCCAGGACGTCGATGTACCGGATCTACCGCGACGTCCGCTTCTCGGAGAACAAAGCGCCGTACAAGACGCACGTCGCCGCGGTGTTTCCGCGCCGCGGCCTCCCCAAGCATGCCGGCGCCGGTCTCTACTTTCACGTCTCGCCCGACGAGGTCTGGATCGGGGGCGGCATGTACGCGCCCGAGATGGCGCAGCTCGTCGCCGTGCGCGAGTACATCGCCGGCAACGCCGGACGCTTTCGATCGATCGTGGAGTCGCCCGCCTTCCGCCGGACCGTGGGCCGCCTCGAGGGCGAGCGGCTCCAGCGGGTGCCACGCGGATTTCCGAAGGACCACCCCGCCGGCGAGTACCTCAAGTTCCGACAGTTCCTCGCGGGCCGCCAGCTCCCGCCGGCAGCCGCCACCCGACCCGCCTTCTACGGGACGATTGTCAGGACCTTCAGGCAGATCGCGCCGCTCATCCGTTTCCTGAACGAAGGCCTGGGGGCAACGGCCCCGTGATACCTTCAGCCAATGGCCACCCAGAAGATCACCTACGCCACCATGGGCGGCGACCAGCTCGAGGAGCTGCACCGCGCGTTCGATAGCGCCATCGGGCGCGTCACGTCCGCTTTCCCCTCGGCGATTCCGCTGGCCATCGGCGGACACGACGTTCGCGGCGCCTCGGAGTTCGACGTGCGGAGCCCGGTCGACACGCGGATTCTGATCAGCCGCGGCCAGCAGGCCGATCGCGCCCAGGTCCGGGACGCGATCGCCGCTGCGCGCGCCGCGTTCCCCGCCTGGAGCAGGCTCGCGTGGCGCGAGCGCGTCGCGCTCGTCCGCAAGGTGTCGGACGGCATCCGCGACAACCGGTGGGACCTGTCCGCGCTGATGGGCTACGAGGCCGGCAAGAACCGGCTCGAGTGCGTCGGCGACGTGGAGGAGGCGGCCGATCTCATCGCCTACTACTGCGATCAGATCGAGGAGCACGACGGCTTCGAGCTTCAGCTCGGCGCGCTCGGACCCGGCGAGGACAACCGGAGCGTGATGCGTCCGTACGGCGTGTGGGCCGTGATCTCTCCCTTCAACTTTCCGATGGCGCTGGCGGCGGGGCCGGCGGGCGGCGCCATGGTCGCCGGCAACACGATCGTGCTCAAACCGGCGTCCGCCACGCCGACCATCGCTCACCGGTTCTACGAGATCGCCGCGGCCGCCGGCCTTCCTCCCGGCGTCTTCAACTTCGTGACCGGCGGGGGCAGCACGGCCGGCGAAGAGCTCATCACGCACCCCGGCGTCGACGGCATCGTCTTCACCGGATCGAAGGCGGTCGGCATGCACCTCATTCAGGCGAACGCCTCGCGGGGCATCCCCCGCCCCCTGGTCATCGAAATGGGCGGCAAAAACCCGGCGATCGTCACCGCGTCGGCCGATCTCGACCGGGCGACCGACGGGGTGATGCGGTCGGCGTTCGGCGCGCAGGGGCAGAAGTGCTCGGCGTGTTCGCGGGTGTACGTCGAGCGCGCCGTCCGCGAGGCGTTCAGCGAACGGCTCGTCGAGAAGACGAAGGGGATCGTCGTCGGCAACCCGCTCGAGCGCGGCGTCTACATGGGCCCCGTGATCAACGAGGCGGCCGTCTCGACGTTCGAGCGGGCGGTGCGGCAGGCCACGAACGACGGCGGCCGGGTCCTCACGGGCGGCCGCCGTCTGACGACCGGCGACTTCGCCCATGGCTGGTACGTCGAGCCGACGATCATCGACGGGCTTCCGACCGGACACCCGCTCTTCGCCGAGGAGCTGTTCGTGCCGATCACGATGATCGCACCGGTCGCGTCGCTCGACGAGGCCATCGAGCTCGCCAATCGAACCGAGTACGGTCTGACGGCCGGGATTTTCTCGCAGGACGAGGCCGAGATCGCCCGGTTCTTCGATCGCATCCAGGCCGGCGTCACCTACGCCAACCGCCGGGCCGGCGCCACGACCGGCGCCTGGCCGGGCGTCAACTCGTTCGGCGGCTGGAAGGCCAGCGGCTCGACCGGCCGGGGCAGCGGCGGTCCCTACTACGTGCAGCAGTTCATGCGGGAGCAGAGCCGGGTCCGGATCGCGTAGGGCGCCCGGCGACGGGCGTTAAACGTTTCGGGGGGCGCCCTGGTCTAAGCCCTCCAGGAGACGACATGCAGGCCCGCACAATCCTTCGCGCCACGGTCGTGATCGTCGGCCTCGCGGCCGCGGCCGCGGTCGCGGTTCCCCGCCCCACGGCCGCCAGCCTCCCCGGTGACGACCAGAGCATCGTTCACCTGCTGGACCGGGCGGCCTTCGGCCCGCGCCCGGGCGACGTCGAACGCGTCCGGCAGATGGGCGTGGAGGCCTACATCGACGAGCAGCTCCATCCGGAGCGGATTCCGGACGCGGGGATGGACGGGCGCCTGGCAGACTTCCAGACCATCAACCTGAGCTCGCGCGAGATTGCGCAGCGCTACGCGATTCCCCTGGAGCAGGCGCGGCGCCAGCTCCAGCAGGCGAAAGCCAAGGGCGGGCAGGACAGCCAGACGCCGCCGCAGCCGCCGCTCGAGATCCGCCAGCAGGCCAATCGCGTCCTGGTCGAGCTCGCCGCGCAGAAGATCGAGCGCGCGGTCTACAGCCAGCGACAGCTGCAGGAGGTCCTGGTCGACTTCTGGTTCAACCACTTCAACGTCGACGCGCGCAAGGGCCCCGACCGCTTCCTGCTGACCGCGTACGAACGCGACGTGATCCGGCCGCACGTGCTGGGGTCGTTCCGGGATCTGCTCGACGCGACCGCCAAGAGCCCGGCGATGCTCTTCTACCTCGACAACTGGATGAGCGTGGATCCGAACGCGGCGTCGCGGCCGACCCCCGCGCGCGGTCGATTCGGGTTCTTCCGGCCGCCGCCGCCACCGCAGAACCAGAATCCGCGGCGCGGCCTGAACGAGAACTACGGGCGCGAGCTGATGGAACTGCACACCCTCGGCGTCGATGGCGGATACACCCAGAAGGACGTCACCGAGGTCGCCCGCGCCTTCACGGGCTGGACGATCGACCAGCCACGGATGGGCGGAGGCTTCCGCTTCGTCCCGCGGCTGCACGACGATGGCGTGAAGGTGGTGCTCGGGCACCGGATCCACGCGGGCGGCGAACGCGACGGCGAGGAGGTGCTCGACATCCTCGCCTCGAGCCCCGCCACCGCCCATCACATCGCGACGGAGCTGGTGCAGCACTTCGTCAGCGACGACCCGCCCGCCTCGCTGATCGATCGCGTCGCGAAGCGGTTTCTCGACACCCACGGCGACCTGCGCGAGGTGATGCGCACGATCCTGACGTCGCCCGAGTTCGTCGCACCCGCGGCGTACCGCGCGAAGGTCAAGACGCCCTTCGAATTCGTGGTCTCGGCAATCCGCGCGACCAACGAGGACATCACGCGTCCGGCGATCCTGGTGCGGACGATGCAGCAGCTGGGTGAGCCCCTCTACCAGTGCCAGCCGCCGACCGGCTATAAGGACACGGCCGAGGTCTGGGTGAACACCGGCGCGCTCGTCAACCGCATGAACGTCGCGCTGCAGCTCACGGGCGGGCGACAGTCGCCGGTCGCGCCGGACCCGGCGGCCCCTCCGCGGGCGGACGCCATCATCACCGAGGCGCTCGCGGGCGACGTCTCCGCGACCACGCGCCAGACGATCGACAAAGGGACGACCGAGGCGCAGCGGCTCGCGCTCACGCTCGGCTCGCCCGAGTTCCAGCGCCGGTAGGCCAAGCTGAGTCATGAGCCATGAGTGATCATCACCTCTCTCGACGAGTCTTCCTGAAGAACGGCGCGTTCGCGATGCTGAGCCTCGGCTTCGCCCCGTCGTTCCTGACCCGGACCGCCTTCGCGCAGGGCCGCACGCTTCGCGCCAGGCGCCTCGTGGCGATCTTCCAGCGCGGCGCCGTCGACGGGCTGAGCATGATCGTGCCCTTCGGCGAGGCCGACTACTACCGGTCGAGGCCGACGATTGCGATCCCGAAGCCCGGGTCCGGCGACGGAGCGGCCCTCGACCTCGACGGGTTCTTCGGGCTCAACCCGCGCCTCGCCCCGCTCAAGCCGCTGTGGGACGCCCACGAGCTCGCCATCGTCGACGCCTGCGGCTCGCCCGACAGCACGCGATCCCACTTCGACGCCCAGGACTACATGGAGACGGCGACCCCCGGCGTCAAGAGCACGTCGGACGGCTGGCTGAACCGCTACCTGCAGGCCAAGCAGGAACAGCACGCCACGCCGTTCCGGGCCGTCGCCCTGACCGCGCAGATGCCGCGCTCGCTGCAAGGGCGGGCGCCGGCGCTCGCCGTCAGCCAGCTCGATCAGTTCAACATCCACGGCGGCGGTGCCGGCGTCGTGGCGACGTCGTTCGAGGCGCAGTACGCCGCGGCGGCGGATCGGGTGCTGAACGGCGCCGGCCGGGATGCCTTCGACGCGATGAAGATGCTGGGCCGGACCGACCCGGCCGGCTATCAACCCGCGCACGGCGCCGAGTACCCGCGCAGCCCCTTCGGCCAGGCGCTGCGCCAGGTCGCGCAGCTCGCCAAGGCCGACGTCGGGCTCGAGGTGGCATTCGCCGACCTCGGGGGCTGGGACACCCACGTCAACCAGGGCTCGGCGGGCGGCCAGCTCGGCGGGCGGCTCGACGACCTCTCCCGGGGTATCGCCGCCCTGGTGCAGGATCTCGGCGATCTCATGGCCGACACCGTCGTCCTGACGATGTCGGAATTCGGCCGCGCGGTGAACGAGAACGGAAATCGCGGAACCGACCACGGGCACGGCAACGCCATGCTGGCGATCGGCGGCGGCATCCGCGGCGGCCGCGTCTACGGCCGGTGGCCCGGGCTGGCGATGGAGCAGCGCTACGAGCAGCGCGACCTCGCGGTGACCACCGACTTCCGCGATGTCTTCGCCGAGATCGTCGTGCGCCACATGGGCATCACCGACCCGGCGCCCATCTTCCCCGGTCACCAGGTACGCCCCGAGAACTTCCCCGGGCTCCTTGCCTGATCACGAGACGTGGTCCCGATCACGAGATGTGGTAATGGGGTGATGTGGTGATGGGGTAATGGGTGATGGGGAAATGGGGACCACCTTGTCCCGCTGCACCATCACGACATCACCCATTCCACATTCCGATTACCCCATTACGACATTTCCCCATTACCACATTCGATTCGCCAGATCGCTTACACTTGTCGCCTGATGGCCGAGAAGCACGGGCGACACACGGGAGAGGCGCTGGGCATGGTCGAGACCCGCGGGCTGGTGGGCATGATCGAAGCCGCCGACGCGATGTGCAAGACCGCGAACGTCGTCTTCGTGGGATGGCAGAAGGTGGACGCCGGGCTCGTGACCGCGATCGTGCGCGGCGACGTGGGGTCGGTCAAAGCCGCCACCGACGCGGGCGCCGCCGCCGCCCGCCGCGTCGGCGAGCTGGTCGGCGTGCACGTCATCCCGCGTCCGTCCGACGATCTCGAGACCGTTTTCCCGATCGGTTGACCCTGGGCCGCTTCCCGGATCGCATCTTCCCTCCGAGCTCCTTCAGCAGGCCCTCGTCCCCCACCACGAGCATGGGCTGGGTCGGCGCGCTCAGCAGATTGAAGAACTGCCCGCCGGCGGTGCGCGCATAGATCTCGCGTCCGTCGGTCAACAGCCGCACGGCGCCGCCGCCGCCCGTCGCTTCGAACAGCCTGACGTGAAACTGGTCCTCGAGGGCCCGCAGGATCGCGTGCAGCTGGGGCACGGTGAAGCCCCTGCGCCGCAGATCGGCCAGGACGATCAGCTCGAAGAGCTCGACCGGCGTGTAGCGCCGCTCGGTGTGGCCGCCCGCCGCGGTCGCGTGCGCCGGAATCGCCGCCGCCAGCAGTCCCGTCTTGTCCCAGACCTGGAGCTGACGCGCGGTCAGACCCGTGAGCGCGGTCACCTCCCGCGCGCCGTAGGTCGGCTTGAGCCGCATCGCACCTCTAGGCAACCCGATCGGCGGCCGCCGCGCCGGCAAAGTCCTTGGCGGTCAGGCCGCCCTCGCTGTGCGTCGAGTAGGTCAGCGTCACGCGGCGGTAGTTGATCAGGACGTCGGGGTGATGATCGGCCGCCTCGGCGAGCGGCACGAGCCGGCCCACGAAGGCGACGGCTTCGGGAAAGCCCGCGAACTCGTACTGCTTGCGAATCGCGTCGCCCGTCCGCGTCCAGCCGGAGAGCGTCTGCAGGTTCCGATCGATCTCCGCCGCCGACAGTCTGGCCATTGATACCTCCCCGACCGAGGCTACAGCGTTTTCGAGATCGATGTCGCCCCAGATCGGCATAGCCCCGAGATCGGTGTCGCCCCGAGATCGGCATAGCCCCGAGATCGGTGTAGCCGCGGACCTTCAGGTCCGCCAATGCGAAGCCGACCTGAAGGTCGGCCGCTACGGCGAAACGAAAACCGGGCTAGGGCCCCGGCCGACGCCCGCGTACCTCGTCCAACCGCTGGCGCGCGGCTTCGACGCGGTCGAGTGCCTCGCGCTGAATTTCCACCGGCGTCGGGCCCTCCGTCGGATTCGCGAACGCGCTGCCGGCGACGGCCCGATGGTAGTCGTGCTCGGCCTCCTGCAGCGCGGCGAGCGCGGACGCGTGCTCGTTCTGCCAGGACAGCCAGTCGCCGAGCCTCGCCAGCGCGTCGGCCTCGCTCGAACCGCTGCAGTCGATCCCGAAGAGCTCGCCCGTGTCGGCGCGCTCCGCGTGGGCGACCCACTGGTCGTGCTGCCTCGCCGCCACCAGACGATACGTGACGCCGCCGATCGTCATCTCGCTCATAGGTTGCCGAACCGACCCGGGTCGAGGTGCTCGAGCACCGGATCCTGAAGTCCCGCGAGCAGGGCATCCGCGACGAGCTGCGCAGTCAGCGGGGCCAGGAGCACCCCGTTCCGGTAGTGTCCCGTGGCATAGACCAGGCCGGGAATGGCACTCGATGCCCCGATCACGGGCAGATCGTCGGGGGTCGCGGGCCGCAGACCGACGCGAGCGCCGACGAACCCGGCCGTCTCGAGCGCGGGGACCAGATCCACCGCCGCGTCGAGGAGTCCGCGTACACCGGCCGCGGTGGTGCGCTCGTCGAAGCCGACCTCTTCGCTCGTCGCACCGACGAGGAGCGTGCCGTCGGCCCAGGGCACCATGTAGCAGCGATCGCTCCAGGTCACCCGTCGAATGACGGGCTCGCTCGACGACAGATGGAGCAGCTGCCCCCGGACGGGTCTCACCGGGACCCGTGCCGGCGTGCCGGCGAGCTCGATGCCGGCCGACCAGCTGCCGGCCGCGAGCACGACGGCGTCGCCACTCAGCCGGCCCCGATCGGTCTCGACGACGAGATCGGCGCCGTCCCTGGAGATGCGCCGCACGCTGCCGCCCTCGACGATCTGCGCGCCGTGCCGGCGCGCCGCCGTCGCGAGCGCCCGCGTGAGATTGGCGGCCGCGACACAGCCGTGCGAGGGGATGAACAGCCCGCCGCGGACGGCCCCCGTCAACCGGGGCTCTTCCGTCCGAACGTTGGCGGCGGACATCACCTCGGCGGCGACGCCCCGCCGCTCGAGCATCTTCGCCGTCTCGCGGAGCTGACGCACGCTCGACTCGGTGACCGCCACCTGGATCGTGCCCGTCCGGCGGTACGGCACGGTCACGCCGCTCGCCGACGAGACGTGCGCGATGAACTCGTCGTAGAGCTCGAGACTCCGGGTCGTCAGATCGAAGAGCGGGGTGCCTTCGCGCGCCTCGTGATAGGGGGCCAGCATGCCCGCCGAGGCCTGGGTCGCACCCATCGCCGGCGGTCGCTGGTCGACCACTTCCACCGAGGCGCCTCGCCGCGCCAGCTCGAACGCCACGGCGCAGCCGATCACGCCCGAGCCGATCACCACGACATCGCGGTCCACCGGAATTGATTCTACAGGCTTCGGGCCCCGGCTCTCGGATCGGCCCCCAGGGCCCGACTTCCCAGTTCTGCACTGCCAGTTCGTCCGTTCCGTGGTTCCCGCGGTCGCGGGGTTCGGTTGAGACTGGACTCAGCCCAGGACAACCGTTTCGCGGACAGGACACTCCGGCCCCCGAGCATTTGATAAACTTCGCACTCGCCGCCATTTAGCCCATGCTCGTCCAGGCGCTTCCAGGTACGAGGCTTGCGTGGGAAGCCAGGGAAGTTCCAAGGAGCAAGTTCCATGAGTCCGAATCGACTGGCCTTCGGAGTGCTCGCGGTTGCCTGTATGGCGGCGGCGGCGGTCGGCGGCTACGTCGCGACGCGGCAGAACCCGCCGGCACAGGCGGCAGCGATCCAGACCACGCCCGCGGCCACACCGACGCCCGAGCCTTCGCAGGCGCCCGGCCCGGTGGCTGCGACCCCGAGACCCCCGGCGGCCCGCGTCGAGACGCCGTCGAAGGCGGCATCGGCCGCGCGGACGGCGACGCCGTCGCGCCCGGCCACCACCAGAGCAACGCCGCCGCGGTCGCCGAAGCCCGACCTCAACCGTCAGCCGGCCCAGGATCCCGCGCCGGCCGCACCATCCGCGACGGCGGAGCTTCCGGCCCCGCCCGTGTCCACACCGGTCGCCCCTGAGAATCCGCCGCTGCTGGCTCAAGTCGACGCGGTGGCGGCGCCGGAGCTTCCCTCGCCTCCCCCGCCGACGTTCGAGGAACTGGTGGTTCCGGCGGAGTCCGTGATCGGTCTGCAGAACGAGACGAGCCTTTCGAGCGACACCGCGCGCGTCGAGGATCGCGTCGAGGCGCGCGTCACGCGCGACGTCCGGGTGCGCGGCGAGGTGGCCATCCCCGCGGGCGCGCGGGCCATTGGCACGGTCACCGAGGTCGAGCAGGGCGGCAGGTTCAGTGATCGGGCGCAGCTGAGCGTCCGGTTCGACACGATCATCCTGGCGGACGGCACGCGGCTGCCGATCAGCACCGACGCGATCACCCGCTACGGGGATTCGCCGAACGGGACCGCGAAGATCGGCGGCGGAGCGGTGGCCGGCGCGATCCTCGGCGCGATCCTGGGCGGCGCCAAGGGCGCGGCAGTGGGTGCCACGGCCGGCGCCGGTGCGGGGACGGCTGCAGCCGTCGTCGGCGGCCGCAACGAAGCGACCCTGCCGGCCGGGACGCCGATCACGGTCCGCGTCCTCTCGCCGATCTCGGTCACCCTCGATCAGCAGTAGCCGCGGCTCTCCACGACTCCTTCCACGTCGCGCCGTCATCGTCGGTCACCAGGGCGACGATGCCGTGCGGCGGGAAGGGGGCGGAGGCGCCAGCCGTCAGCACGTCGAGCAGCGCGGGCAGATGAGGGAAGTGCCCGGCGAGCAGGACGTCGCGCGACTCGCCGCGCAGCCTGTCCGCGAGCCAGGCGGGAGGGTCGCCGGGCTGCACGTCGCGGGTCGCCGAGAGCTCCGCAAACGGGTTGCAGGCGCGCCAGAACGCTTCGGCCGTCTGGCGGGCGCGCAGCTTGCCGCTGTGCCAGACGATCACCGGTTTGACGCCGCGCGCCCGCGCCTGCTCTGCCAGCCGCTCGACAGAAGCGCGGCCGGAGGCCGACAACGGCCGCCGCACGTCCACGTCAGGACCGACCGCGTCGCCGTGATGAACGAGATAGAGGTGCACGTCGCTGGCCGCTTCCTTCGAGAGATGGCATCCTACTGCGTGTGAGCCCCACTCAGGAGTCCGAACCACCGCGGGTCGGCGGCTGGCTGCTCCTTCTCACCCGGCTCCTGATCATCGCTCAACCGTTCCGGCTGGCGCTCATCGCATCCAGCTCGTTCAATGCGATCGCCGTACGCGGGCAGGCGGTCCTCTGGGTGCTCGTCGTCCGCCTGCTCGTGACCGCGTGGGGAATCGCGGCCGGTCTCGCGCTGACGAACCGCCGTCCCGGGGCGGTCGGGCTGACCCAGTCAGCCATCCTGGCGGCCGCCGCGACGGACGTGTTCGTGTACACGACGCCGTACGCTCCGAGCAACCTCGCGCCCGGCGACGCCCCCGTGGTCCTCGGCGCGTGGCTCGCCTTCTACGCGGCCTGGCTGGCGTATCTGGCCCGATCCCGTCGCGTCCGGGAAACCTTCCCTTGAGCGCATGGTCGCATCCGTCCTGCCGGGAACGAATCGGGGGACGTTCTACAATAGGCGGCGGACGAGCGTCATGTTCACTCTGCGCATCTTCGGCGGCGGCGCGCTCGCGCTGGCGGCCGGGGGGACACTTCTGGCCGCCCAAGCGACGCCGGCTCACGCGAATCTGACGCTGACCGCAGTCGACGGCATTCGCGTCGGCCACTACACGCTCGCCGATCGGCCGACCGGCTGCACGGTCATCCTGGTCGACGGCGCCGGCGCCGTCGGCGGCGTCTCTCAGCGCGGCGGTGCGCCAGGCACCCGCGAGACCGACGTCCTCAATCCGCTGAACTCGGTCGACAAGGTCAACGCCATCACGCTGGCGGGCGGCAGCGCCTTCGGCCTCGACGCCGCCTCCGGCGTCGTGCGATGGCTCGACGAACACCAGATCGGGTTTCCGACCCCCGGCGGTCCCGTGCCGATCGTCCCCGCGGCGATCCTGTACGACCTCGACGTCGGTGGGAACCCCCGCATCCGGCCGACCGCGGACTGCGGATATCGCGCGGCGGGCACGGCGAGCACCGGTGCCGTCCAGGAAGGCAGCGTCGGCGCCGGCGCCGGCGCCACGGTGGGCAAGCTGCTCGGTTCGAGGAACGCGACGAAGTCCGGAATCGGCAGCGCGGCCGTCCACCTGTCCAACGGCCTCGTCGTCGCGGCGCTGGTCGCGGTGAATGCCGTGGGCGACATCGTGGATCCGGCCACCGGCCGCGTCGTCGCCGGCGCGCGGAACCCGGACGGCACCTTCGCGGACGCACGAACGCTCCTGCGTCAGCGCCCGTCGGCGGGCGCCTCGCCCGGCGGGAACACCACCATCGGCGTGGTGGCCACCAACGCGCGCCTGAGCAAGGCGCAGGCGAGTCGCCTGGCGCTCATGGCCGATGACGGTCTCGCGCGCGCGATCGTGCCGTCCCACACCCCCGACGACGGCGACACCGTCTTTTCGCTCGCCACGGGGACGTGGAGCGGATCGGCCAGCCTGACCACGGTGGGCGGCCTCGCCGCCGACGTGATGGCCCAGGCGATCGTCCGCGCGGCCACACAGGCGACGGGCCTGCCCGGGCTGCCTGCCGTCCGCGATCTGCGGCGGTGAACCTCTACCTCCTCGTTCTCGTGCTGTACGCATTGGGTCTCATGACCCTGGGCGTGCGGCTCGGCCGCCACGTGCGGCGCTCGGGCGACTTCTTCGTCGCCGGCCGTGCGCTCGGCCCGGGGCTGGTCTTCTCCACGATGCTCGCGGCCAACATCGGCGCGGGGTCGACGGTGGGGGCGACGGCACTCGGGTACGCCGGCGGCGTGGCGGCCTGGTGGTGGGTCGGCTCGGCGGCGGTCGGGTCGTTCGTGCTGGCGTTCTGGATCGGCCCGGCGATGCGCCGCGTCGCGGCGGCGCACGACCTGCGGACGGTCGGCGACTATCTCGAGTTCCGCTACGACGGCCGCGTGCGGGCGGCGATCGCGGTCCTGCTCTGGTTCGGCTCGATCTTCATTCTCGCCTCGCAGCTCATGGCCATCGGCTGGATCCTCAACGTGGTGACAGGGACGCCGAAGGCGGTGGGGTGCATCATCGGCGGCGCCGCCGTCACGGCATACTTCGCCGCGGGCGGGCTGCTCACGTCGGCATGGATCAACGTGGTGCAGCTGTCGGTCAAGCTCGGGGGCTTCGCGCTGGCCGTGCCGCTCGCGCTCCGCGCGGCCGGCGGCTGGACCGGCGTCGCGTCGGTCAGGCCGGAGGACGCCGCGTACTGGACCTTCTGGCGCGGCGGTCCACCGGGCCTGGCATACCTGGCGCTGCTCGTCCCTGCGTTCATCGTGTCGCCGGGACTGCTGCAGAAGATCTTCGGCGCGCGCGACGATCACGCCGTGCGCGTCGGCGTGGGCATGAACGCGCTGGGCCTGTTCGTCTACGCCGGCGTGCCGGCGCTGCTCGGCATCATCGCCCGCCTGCGGTTTCCGGACCTGCCGAGCAACGATCTGGCGCTGCCCACGATCCTGATGCACGGCCTGCCGGCGGCGGTGGGAGCGATCGGTCTGGCGGCCGTCTTCTCGGCCGAGCTGAGCGCGGCGGACGCGGTTCTCTTCATGCTGGCGACGTCGCTCTCCCAGGATCTCTACAAGCGGTTCCTCAATCCCGCGGCGAGCGACCGGCACCTGCTGCACATGGCGCGCTGGACGAGCGTGGCCGCCGGCACGCTGGCCGTCCTCCTGGCCATCGTCTCGGCGAGCGTGATCGGCACACTGACGATCTTCTACGCGCTCCTGGGCGTGAGCCTGTTCGTCCCGGTGCTGGCGGGGCTGTACGGCCGGCGGACGACGTCGGGCGGCGCACTGGCGGCGATCGCCGCCGGTGTCGTCGCCCTGCTGGCGCTGCAGATCGGCACCGGGGGAGCCGGATTTGGTATCGTGACGCCGACGCTGGGAGGCCTGATCGCCGCCGGCGCGGCCTGGGGAATCATGACGGCGGCCGGGGGTTAGGCACTCCACCGGCGCCCACACGGAGCAGAGAGAGATGCACAAGATTGCGGTCATTGCCGGGGACGGAATCGGACGCGAGGTGATTCCGGTGGGCATCGGCATCCTGGAGAAGGCGGCCAAGGCCGCCGGCGTGGCGCTGGCCTTCACCGAGTTTCCGTGGGGCTGCGAGTTCTATCTCGAGAAGCGGCGCATGATGGACGAGGACGGCTTCGAGCAGCTCTCGAAGTTCGACGCGATCTATCTCGGCGCCATCGGCGCACCCACGGTGCCCGACCACATCGCGGTCTGGCAGCTGCTGCTGCCGCTGCGGCAGCGGTTCGACCAGTACGTGAACCTGAGGCCGATGCGCCTGCTCGCCGGGCTCGACTCGCCGCTCGCCCGCCGCGGCGCGAAGGACATCGACATGGTCTGCGTGCGCGAGAACTCCGAAGGCGAGTACACCGGCCTGGGAGGCCGGATCCATCGGGGGACGCCTCACGAGGTCGCGGAACAGACGGGCCTGTTCACCCGGCACGGCATCGAGCGCATCGTCAAATACGGGTTCGAGACCGCGTCGAGGCGGCCCCGACGCATGCTCGCGAGCGCGACCAAGTCGAACGCCCTGCAGCACTCGATGGTGCTCTGGGACGAAGTGGCGGAGGCGGCGGCGGGCGCCTATCCCACGGTGGCCATGAAGAAGTACCACGTCGACGCCCTCTGCGCGCGGATGATCACCGCACCGGACACGCTCGACACGATCGTGGCGTCGAACCTCTTCGGCGACATCATCACCGACATCGGGTCCGCGATTTCGGGCAGCCTGGGGATTGCCCCTGGCGCGAACATCAACCCCGAGCGGACGCATCCGTCGATGTTCGAGCCGATCCACGGGTCGGCGCCCGACATCGCCGGCAAGGGGATCGCGAACCCGATCGGCGCGATCTGGGCCGGCGCGATGATGCTCGACCACCTGGGTCACCGCGGCGTCCACGACGCGGTGCTGGGCGCCGTCGAGCGCGTGGTCGCCTCCGGCAAGGTGCGGACGCCCGACCTGGGCGGCAGGGCGACCACGAGCGAGATGGCCGCCGCCGTCACGTCGGAGCTGTGAGCGGCGTCACGAAGCCGCTCACTTGTGCCAGAATCGCGGTGCTATGCCGGCAAGACCCACCTGGCGCGGCTACCTGAAGATCAGCCTCGTCAACATTCCCATCAAGGTCTTCCCCGCCACCGACGCCGGCGCCACCTTGAGCTTCAACCAGCTCCACGCCGAGTGCCGGACGCGCATCCAGCAGAAGCGGTGGTGTCCCCACTGCGAGCGCGAAGTGCCGAACACCGAGCTCGTCAAGGGCTACGAGTTCGAGAAGGGCCGCTACGTCGTGGTCGAGGACGAGGACTTCGACAAGGTGCGCGTCGACTCGACCCGCGTGATCAACCTGGAGAAGTTCACCGACGATCAGGCGGTCGATCCCATCTACCTCGAGCGTCCGTACTATCTCGCGCCGGACGGCGCGGTGGCGAAAGAGGCCTTCGCCGTCATCCGGGAGGGTATGAGGGGGAAGGCCGGCATCGGCAAGGTCGCCCTGTACGGTCGCGAGTACTTCGTGAAGGTGCAGCCGCGCGAGAAGGGACTCGTCATGTACACGCTCCGTCACGCCAGCGAGATCCGGCGTATGGATGCGCTCGACGATCTCGCAGACCTGCCGGCCGAGGTCAAGCCCGACGAGATCAAGCTCGCCCGCCAGGTGATCGGCAGCTTCGAGGGTGAGGTCGACTTCGAGCGCTACGAAGACGCCTATCAGAACGGGCTGCGCGAGATCATCGACGCCAAGATCGCGGGGCGCGAGGTCGAGGCTCCGGCGGTCGAGGCTCCGCCCAAGGTCGTCAATCTCATGGAAGCCCTGCGGAAGAGCCTCGACTCGATCGGGACGAGGCGCAAGCAGCCGGCGTCCCAGGGGCGACCGCCGGCCTCGCGTAGCGGTGCGCAGAAGCGGCGCGCGCGCGCCTGACCGAGCCGAGCCCGGGCGCCTCCCGGGTGACCAAAACCGCAAGTTCAATCCGACTTCTTGGATTCGCCACAGAAGTTCACAGAAATACAGGCTCTTCTGCGGCGAGCAGGGAGCACCCTCCCCAGTTTCCCGGTTGTAACATGCGGACTATTGGACCCCGCAACTGGTCACTGGTACGCGGCGATTCGTCATTTCGATTGCGCCTTTGACCACAGTTGGTGGGCTCTCCTCACAAGGAGATATGTAATGCACAAGCGCATTGGCGCGGTCCTGGTGGCAGTGGCCCTCGCGTTCGCTTCGGTCGCCGCCGCCCAGGAAACTACGGGGACGATTTCCGGACGCATCCTGGACAGCCAGGGGCTGGCCGTGCCCGGAGCCACGGTGACGGCAACGGGCCCTCAGGCGACCCGCTCGACGGTGAGCGACAGCGGGGGCCGTTTCAGTCTGCCGTTCCTCACTCCCGGCGTCTACTCGGTGAAAGCCGAACTGCAGGGGTTCAAGACCTTCCAGCAGGGCAACATCACGGTCCGGCTGGGCCAAACGGTCGATCTGCCCGTCACGATGCAGGTCGGCGGCGTCACCGAGGTGGTCAACGTCACGGCCGAGCCTCCGGTGGTCGACACGTCGTCGACGACCACCGGTGAGGTGCTCTCGAGCGACATGCTGGACCGGGTCCCCGTCGGACGGCGCGTCAGCGACGCGCTCTACTTGGCGCCAGGCGTCAGCAGCTCCGCCTCGGCGGGCCAAGGCAATCCGTCGATCGCCGGTGGCAGCGGTCTGGACAACCAGTACGTCATCGACGGCACGAACATCACGAACCAGGGGTACGGCGCCCTCGGGTCGTACTCGATCATCTTCGGCTCCCTCGGGAATGCGACGCCCGGCGACTTCGTCCAGGAAATCCAGGTGAAGACGGGTGGGTACGAGGCCGAGTACGGGCAGTCGATCGGCGGCGTGGTCAACGTCATCACCAAGAGCGGCAGTAACAAGCTCGCCGGGTCGGTGTTTGCCAACAGCCAGCCGACTGGTCTCCAGTCGACGTACAAACAGTACCAGAGCGCCAACGGCACCGTGCAGACGCTGTCGAGCAAAGACGGCGACGTCGGGATCGGCGCCGGCGGGCCGGTCGTCCGGAACCACTTGTTCTTCTACGGCTCGATCGACCCCGACTGGCAGACGACGACGTTCCAGGCGCCGGCCGGTTTTCCGCTGCTGAACAGCCGACGGTTACGCGCGGAACCGGCGAAACCTCTCGTATGCCGCCAAGGGCACTTACCAGTTCGGGAGCGGGCACCGGATCGACGCGTCGTTCTTCGGCGATCCGTCGACGGGCGACACCGGACCGCAGCGCTCGTCGTCGCTCCTGAGCGACCACGACGTCGTCGTTCAGCTCGCTCACCTACGGTGGTCACAACCAGGCCGTGAAGTACTCGGGCGTACTGAGCTCGAACTGGCTGATCGAAGCGAACTTCGCCCGCGCGCTGAACAAGATCGCCGAGGTGCCGTCGGTGGACACGTGGAGCGTCAGCGACCTGACCGTAACGCCCAACGTGATCAGCGGCGGCATCGGTTCGTACGAAGCGGGCAATCGCAGCCTGAACGATCAGTACTCGGTGAAGGCCACCAACGTGTTCGGCGGCCACCAGATCAAGTACGGCACCGAGTACGACAACGTGACGTACAGCAACATCAACCAGCGCACCGGGCCCACGTTCACGGCACCCAACGGCGAGCAGACGGCGACCGGCGCCGTGCTCGACATCGTCCCGGATGCGACCTACGGCAAGATCTATCGCGTGATCCGCGCCAACTTCAACGCCGGACGCGTCACGACTCAGCACTACTTCGACATGTTCGCGCAGGATACCTGGCAGGTGAACGACCGTCTGACGATCAACCCGGGAATCCGGTACGAGCAGGAGTCCCTGTCCGGCACGATCATCAAGAACTGGACGCTGAAGAACAACTGGGCGCCGCGCCTCGGCGTCACCTACGATCCGGCCGGCAACGGCAAGTCCAAGATCTTCGGGAACTTCGGCCTGTTCTACGCCCGCGTCCCGAATGACCTCGCGGCACGCTCGCTCTCGGCGGACGACGGGATGAGCCGGGCGGACTACTTCGACCCGAACCTGACGCATGCCGATCCCCGATGGCGTGCCGACGGTCGATCCGACGACCGGCACGGTGATCACGCAGCACTTCCAGCGGCAGGGCGTCGGCGCCGACACGATCGACCCGAACGCCAAGCTGTCGTACGTGCGCGAATTCGTGCTGGGCTACGAGCGCGAGATCGCGCCGAACACGACCTTCCAGGTGCAGTGGATCAACCGCCGCATCCCGCGGGTCCTCGAGGACGTCGCGAACTGCCCGGTGGTGGCGTACGACCTCAACGCCACGACGAAGGCCGCCTGCGGATCGGTCGAGTACATCCTCACGAACCCGACCTCGGCGACGCCGATCAACCCGGATCTGCTCGCGGCCGATCCGGAGTTCAGCGTGGTCAAGTTCGACAACCCGGTGCACAAGTACGACGCCGTCGAGTTCCTGCTGAACCGGCGGTTCAGCGACCACTGGTTCCTGTCGGGCTCGTACCGCTACTCGAAGCTGCGCGGCAACTACGAGGGCTTCTACCGTGAGGACAACGGGCAGTCGGACCCCGGCATCACGTCGCTCTACGACTTCCCGACCAACGACCCGACGTACACGTCGCTCGGATCCGCGTTCGGCTACCAGGGCGACATCCGGTACCAGGGCGCGACCGGCACGCTGCCGCTCGATCGGCCGCACCAGTTCAAGCTGCAGGGCAACTACGCCCTCGACAACGGCCTGAGCTTCGGCATGAACTTCTACGTGCAGTCCGGACGGCCGCTCACCGCGCTCGCCGCGAACCCCAACTACGGCAACGCGGGCGAAATCCCGCTGACACCGCGCGGGGCCGGCTTCATGACGGTGGACGGGTTCAAGACGCGCACGCCGGTCGAGAGCCAGCTCGACCTGCAGGCGTCCTATGGCATCAAGGTCGCCGGCAGCCGCCGGCTGACGCTGCTGGCCGACTTCTTCAACGTGCTCAACACGAAGACCGTGCTGGAATACAACGACTTCGCGACGCTGAGCTTCGGCGGCGGTCCCAACCCCGACTTCGGCACGCCGACGTCGGGTAACGTTTCCGGACCGCAGTTCCAGTCGCCGTTCATGATGCGCGTGGGCGCACGGCTGGAGTTCTAGACCGGAGGCAACACCGGGAGGGACCCCGCAAGGCGGGGTCCCTCCGCTCTCACCTCAGGCGCCCGCAGGGGTCCGCGCCGGTTTCTTCCGCACCAGCCACCAGATCAGCGCCGCGAACATCAACGCCACGGCGAGGCCCGTGAGGCCGAAGAGCCACAGCGTCGTGTAGAGGATCGACTCGGGCTCCATCCGCGCCTCGAGCGTCAGCGGCTCTCCGCGGAGCCGATCCGCCAGCGGCTGTTCCCAGACGAGGATGTTGCCCCGCCGCAGGTTGCCCGCACCGGCATTGTGAAACGTGATCCGGCTGGGCAGGTGCAGGCGGAACGCGACGATTTCCGATCCCGACCAGCCGGGATCGGGAATCTTGCGCCCAGCCGACGGTCCGACGTGCTGCTCGGTACGCGAACAGCTTGCCGTCGGGGCCGAAGTGGTAGGTCGACCATGCCAGGGGCGCGACCTCGCCCAGACGGTTGACGTCGTCGACCCTGATCCGGAGATGCACGAAGCGACGGCCGCTGCGCCGCGACGTCGTCACGCGCGTGACGTGCGTGTCTGACGTGGAGTACCAGGCGCGGATCCTGGCGATGTCGACGGGGGCCGTCGGCTGCGTGTCCAGATCGATGCCCCTCAGCGCCGCCAGCGCCGGAATCGAGCTGTTCACGTACAGCGTCGCACTGCCGTCGAGGGAGAGGTACATGTCCTCTTCGTACTCGTATACCGCGAAGAACTGCGCGTGCAGAGACGCCGTCGAGACGCGGAGGAGCAGCACGACAGAGAGACACAGACACAGCGCAAGCCGTCGTCTTCCATGTCTTCGTGCCTCGGTGGTTTGTGGTCGTCTGTGCCCCTGAGGCGGCATTCACCCCAATGATATAGTAGGAATTTCCCTGCCCAAGATGCCGTCAGCGCCACCAGCATCCGCGGTTCTCTACCTGATCGACGGCAGCTCTCAGATGTACCGCGCGTATCACGCGATCCGCGGCCTGACCGGACCCGACGGCCGCTCGACGAACGCCGTGTACGGTTTCGTCACGATGCTTCGGAAGCTCCTCGCGGATCACCGGCCGGCGTTCGTCGCGGCGTCGTTCGACCTCGCCGGTCCCACGTTTCGCGACGCGCTGGCGGCCGACTACAAGGCCAACCGGGCGGCGATGCCGGCCGACCTCGCCGAGCAGATTCCCTGGGTGCATCGCGCGTGCGAGGCTCTGGGCGTCCCGATTCTGACCTGCGAGGGCTTCGAGGCCGACGACGTGATCGGAACGCTGGCGACGCGCGCCTCGGACGCCGGCTACGACGTCGCCATCGTCACCGGCGACAAGGACTTCTTCCAGCTCGTCCACGACGGGATCAAGGTCTTCAATCCGCGCGACGAGGGCACGTGGTACGACGCCTCCGGCGTCGCCGAAAAGTTCGGCGTGCCTCCGGCGCGGGTGGTCGATACCCTCGCCCTGATGGGTGATGCGATCGACAA
The DNA here is from genome assembly GCA_963761615.1 of uncultured Acidobacteriota bacterium. Classification (GTDB taxonomy): domain Bacteria; phylum Acidobacteriota; class Vicinamibacteria; order Vicinamibacterales; family CAVVIG01; genus CAVXGU01. The sequence continues at coordinate 162,143 of CAVXGU010000001.1, forward strand.
CGTGAAGGGTGTGCCCGGCATCGGGGAGAAGGGCGCCAAGGATCTCATCAACACGTTCGGATCGCTCGACGAGCTGCTCGCGCGGGCGGGCGACGTCACCCAGAAGCGCTACCGGGAGGCCCTCCTGGCGCACGGCGACGACGCGCGACGCAGCCGCGAGCTGCTCGAGATCCGGCGCGACGTACCGGTGCCGTTCGACATCGAGTCGCTCCGGTATCGAGGCCCCGACCGCGAACGCTGCTACGAGCTCTTCGGCGAGCTCGGCTTCCGATCGCTCGTGACCGAGTTCGCGCCGACGGCGGAGACGACCGCCCGCGATTACCGGATCGTCGCCACGGCGGAAGATCTGGACGCCCTGGCCGCCGAGCTTCGTGCCGCGCCGACGTTCGCGCTGAAGGCCCTCGCCGACGGCGACGCCGCCGTCCGGGCGAAGGTGGTCGGGCTGGCCTTCTCCGTCTCGCCGCGCCAGGCGCGCTACCTGCCGCTGCGCCACCAGGGCATGCACGCGGGGCCCCAGATCGATCCCGCCCGGGCGCGCGCGATCCTGAAGCCGATCCTCGAGGACGCCGCGATCGCGAAGATCGGCCACGACCTCAAGATCGATGCGATCCTCCTCGAGCGCGAGGGCATCCATCTGGCCGGCCTGGATCTCGACGTCATGCTCGCGAGCTACCTCCTCGATGCGACCCGGTCCGGGCACGCGCTCGAGCCGGCGGCGCTCGAATACCTCGGCTACAAGGCGCTCACCGCGCAGGATGTGTGCGGACGCGGCGCCAAGGCGCTCGGACTCGCGGAGGTGCCGGCCGACGCGGCGCTGGACTTCGCCGGGGAGCGCGCCGACCTGGCGCTTCAGCTCGCCGCGCGCCTGCAGCCGATGCTCGAGCAGGAGACGCTGGACGGCGTGTATCGCGATCTCGAGCGGCCGCTCATCCCCGTGCTCGTCGCGATGGAGCGCGCCGGCGTCCGAATCGACGCGCAGGCACTGGCCGCGCAGTCGGCGCACGCCGAGCGCGAGCTCGCGGGCCTGACCTCGAAGATCTTCGAGGCGGCGAAGGGGGAGTTCAACATCAACTCGCCCAAGCAGTTATCCGAGGTGCTGTTCGATCGGCTGGGCCTGCCGGCGCTCAAGAAGACCGGCAAGACGCGGACCGCGTCGACGGCGGTCGAAGTGCTCGAGGAGCTCGCCCTCACCCACGATCTCCCCAGGTTGATCCTCGAGTGGCGGGCACTCCAGAAGCTGAAGAGCACCTACATCGACGCGCTGCCGCAGCTCGTGAACCCCGAGACCGGGCGTGTGCACACCAGCTTCAATCAGGCCGTCGCGGCGACCGGACGCCTGAGCAGCAGCGAGCCGAACCTGCAGAACATCCCGATCAGGACGGCGCTCGGCCGCGAGATCCGCGGGGCCTTCGTGGCCGACCCGGGCCACGTGCTGATCTCCGCCGACTACTCCCAGATCGAACTGCGCGTCCTCGCGCACCTCTCGGGCGACGAGGCGCTGATCGAGGCGTTCCGCCGAGGCGAGGACATTCACGACCAGACGGCGGCGCGCGTGTTCGGCGGGGACAGCACCCTCGGCAAGCACGAGATGCGGAGCCGCGCGAAGATGATCAACTACGCGCTGCTCTACGGGAAGACCGCGTTCACCCTCGCCCGCGACGTCGGCGTCACGCCGCAGATCGCGCAGACCTTCATCGACGCCTACTTCGCCGGCTTCCCGCGCGTGCGCGAGTTCATCGAGCGGACCGTCGCGGAGGCCCGCCAGACGGGAGTCGTCAGGACCCTGTACGGGCGGCGGCGGCTCGTGCCGGAGCTGGCCAGCCGGAACGGTCAGATTCGGTCCCAGGCCGAGCGCGCGACGGTCAACATGCCCATCCAGGGGACGGCCGCCGACATCATGAAGCGGGCCATGATCGACGTCCACGAGGCGCTGGCAGCCCGCGACGACACCCGGATGATCCTCACGGTCCACGACGAGCTGGTCTTCGAGGTGCCCGAGCCCGCCTCGCGCGAAGTGGCCGAGCTCGTCCGTGAGCGGATGCAGGGTGCGGCCGTCCTGGCGGTCCCCCTCACCGTGGACGTCGGAATCGGGAGAAACTGGAAGGACGCCAAGGCCTGACGGTACAATATGTTCCGATGACCGCGCCGAAGATCATCCCGCGAGCCGAGCACCCGATCTCCAGACGCGACATCGACGCCGACGCCCTCAAGGTGCTCTACCGGCTTCGGCAGGCCGATCACATCGCGTATCTCGTCGGCGGCAGCGTGCGCGACCTCTGGCTCGGCCGCCGCCCGAAGGATTTCGACGTCGGCACGTCGGCCCACCCGCAGCAGGTCAAGCGCCTGTTCCGCAACTGCTGGATCATCGGCCGCCGGTTCCGCCTCGCCCACGTCAAGTTCGGCCCGAAGGTCATCGAGGTCGCCACCTTCCGGCGTCAAGTGGGCCCCGGCGAGGAAGTCGTGCAGGACGGCGTGCCCGCTCCCGATCCGACGACGCCGGAAGGCGAGAAGCTGATTCACCACGACAACACGTTCGGCACGCCCGAGCAGGACGCCTTCCGCCGCGACTTCACGATCAACGCGCTCTTCTACGACATCGCCACGTTCGCCATCATCGACTACGTCGGCGGCCTCGACGATCTCCGCGACGGGGTCGTTCGCTCGATCGGCGATCCGAACGTCCGGTTCCTCGAGGATCCCGTCCGGATGCTCCGGGCCGTGGCGCTGGCCGCGCGCCTCGACTTCCGCATCGACGACCCGGTGCGCGACGCCATCGCCGGCCATCGCCAGCAGATCGCCACCGCCTCGCCGGCCCGGATGCTCGAGGAGTACTACAAGATCCTGCGTGCGGGCGCCGCCGAGAAGACCTTCCGCAGCCTGGAGGACGCGGGGTTGCTCGAGCCGACCGCCGGCGAGCTCCACCGGGGCGCGGGCCAGGCCCTGTGGGCGTCGCTGGCGCGACTCGACCGCTACCGCGCGCGGTTCGACGGCACACCCGAGACGCTGACCAATCCGATTCTGCTCGGCACACTCCTCGTGCCGCTCGGCGAGAGGATCGAAGCGCCTCCCTCCCGGCACGATCCGCCCGAGAAGCGCCGCGAGAAGCGGGCGGCCGCGCCTCACCTCGGCGACCTGCCGCTCGCGCGCCGGGACGTCGAGCGCCTGACGCAGATCCTGGGGCTCGAGCGCCGCCTGCGCGACCCGGACGCCAGCCCCCGCACCCGTCGCGCACTGCTGCACCGCGGCTCGTTCCGGGACGCGCTGACCTGGCTGGAAATTCACGGGGATGCGCCGGCCGTGGCGGAGCAGTGGCGCGAGCTGCTCGCCTCGGGTCCCGCGGACACGGTGGAAGCGGAGGGCACGGCGCCCGAGCACGCGCCGCAGACGCGCAGACGGCGGCGCCGGCGGCGGCGCCGTCCCTCGGCCGGAGAACGCTAGGCGGCCGCTTCGTCGATCGTCTTGTACGGTCTTGCGAGCTTCAGCGACGTCAGCAGGCGGATGAGCGGCCAGGCGGGATCGAACTCGGTCGTGCGGAAGCTGAACTTCGGGCTCCGGGGAAACCCGTGGTGGTTGTTGTGGAGGCCCTCCCCGCCGGTCAGCAGCGCCACCAGGCGGATGTTCGTCGCGGTGTTGTCGAAGTTCCTGTAGCCGACGTGGTGGCACAGGCCGTTGATCGAGGACGACAGCACGAAGATGTACAGGAACGCGTGGACGGCCGCGGCCACGAGCCCCCACTTCAGCCCCAGGATCAGGCACACGGACGTCAGTCCGAGCGCGAGGCCCGCGTACCCGTGCTTGAAGAGCACGCGCTCGGACCAGTCCTCGGGAATGTCCCGCGCGTAGCGCGCGACGACCGCCGGGTTCCTCGACTCCTTCACGTAGTAGAAGATGTTGCCGAGCTGGACCTTCCAGAAGCCTTCGAGCGCGGGGCTGTGAGGATCGCCCTCTTCGTCGGTGAACGCGTGATGCTTGCGGTGGACGGCCACCCACTCCCGGGTCGCCAGCCCGGTCGTGAGCCACAGGGCGAGGCGAAAGAGCCAGGCGACCGCCGGATGGAGCTCGAGCGCCTTGTGCGTCGCGGTCCGGTGAAGGTAGATGGTCGTGGAGAAGACGGCGATCTGAGTGATGACGGCGGCGACAACGAGGGTCACGACGAACGATGTCACTACGCTTTTCCTCCTCGCAGACGGAGCACACGCCGCACGGCGATCCGGCGCCGACCCGGCAAAACGCTCGATCATAGCACGGGGTGCGCGCGGCCAGGCGCGCCCGCCGACAGCGTTTTCGAGATCGATGTCGCCCCGAGATCGAAAACCGCTCTAGCCGCGGCGCCGTTCGAAGTCGCGCATGAAGTCGACCAGGGCCGCCACGCCCTCGGCCGGGAACGCGTTGTAGATCGACGCGCGGATGCCGCCGACGGAACGATGCCCCTTGAGGCCGTCGAGTCCGGCGGCGGTCGCTTCCGCCACAAAGGCCTTCTCGAGCTCCTCGGACGGCAGGCGGAAGGTGATGTTCATCAGCGATCGGGCTGCAGGCTCCGCCGTCCCTCGATAGAAGCCGCTCCGGTCGAGCTCGGCATACAGCATCCCGGCCTTCTGCTCGTTGGCGCGCGCCATCGCCGCCAGTCCACCCTGTGCGATCAGCCACTTCATGACCAGGCCGAGGACGTAGATCCCGAAGACGGGCGGCGTGTTGTAGAGCGAACCGTTGTCCGCGTGCACCGCGTAGTTGAGCATCGTGGGCAGCGTGTCGCTCTTCGCCCGCGCGCGGCCCGCCAGATCGTCGCGGATGATGACGAGGGTCAGCCCGGCCGGGCCCATGTTCTTCTGGGCGCCGGCGTAGATCAGTCCGTACCGCGCGACGTCGATCGGACGGCTGAACATGTCGGAGGAAGTGTCGGCGACGAGCGGTGCCTCGCCCACGTCCGGCAGCGTACGGAACTCGGTGCCCTCGATCGTGTTGTTGGACGTCAGGTGGACGTATGCCGCGCCCCTCGTCAGCTGGAGCTCGGAGGCGGCCGGCACGCGGCGGTAGCCGTCGGCCTTCGTCGAGGCCGCGACGTGGACCGCTCCGACCTTCCGGGCTTCCTTGATCGCTTTCGCCGCCCACGAGCCGGTGTCGACGTAGTCCGCCGTCGCCCCGGCGTCGAGCAGGTTCATCGGCACCATCGAGAACTGCAGGCTGGCGCCGCCCTGCAGGAACAGGATCCGGTGGACGCAGGCACCCCGGCGAGCTCGCGCATGTCCGCCTCGGCCCTGGCCAGGATGGCTTCGAAGGCCTTCGAGCGGTGGCTGATCTCCAGGATCGACATGCCGACGCCCGGCAGGGCGATGAGATCGCGCTGGACCTCCTCCAGCACCGGGAGCGGCAGGACCGCGGGGCCCGCCGAGAAGTTGTGGACACGTTGAACGGTCTTCACGACATGCTCCTCCGCACTCAAATCACGTGCACCAGCAATCCATCCCTCAGCTTCGGCTCGAACCAGGTGCTCTTGGGCGGCATGATCGCCCCCTCGTCGCACACCGCCATCAAATCGGCGACGCTCACCGGGTAGAGCGAGAAAGCCACTGCGGCGCGGCCGCTGTCGACCTGCCGCTCGAGCTCGGCGGTGCCCCGGGCCCCGCCCACGAAGTCGATCCGCTTGTCGGTCCGGACGTCCACGATGCCCAGGATCGGATCGAGCAGGCGATCCTGCAGGACGCTCACGTCCAGCGCGGACACGGCGCCGGACGCCGGGGCGACGCGCGGTCTGAGTGTCCGCCAGGCGCCGCCGATGTACATGGCGATCTCGCCGCCCCGGGCCGGCATCGCCGGACCGGGCTGGATCTCGAACGGCCCGCTCGCCCTCGCGAGAAACGCGTCGGCCGACAGGCCGCCGAGGTCCTTCACGACGCGGTTGTACGCGAGGATCTGGACCTGGTCGTCCGGAAACGCCACGGCCAGCATCGTCCGGTAGTCGGCGCCGTCGCCGAGATCGACGCCTCCGCCGCGTGCCTCGATGGCCGCGCGCGCCCGGGCCGCACTGGCCGCGCGGTGATGTCCGTCCGCGATGTACATCGACGGAACACGGCCGAGAGCCGAGACGAGCTCGTCGCGGTCGGCTGCGCGCGCGCGCCAGATCGTGTGGCGCACTCCGTCCGGCGCATCGAAGTCGTAGAGCGGCGCTTCGCTCGTCACACGTCCGGCCACGCCGTTCACCTCGCTCGACGCGCGGTAGACCAGGAACACGGGCCCCGTCTGCGCGCCGAGCTCGATCACGTGGCGGGTCCGGTCGTCTTCCTTGTCGCGCCTCGTCCGCTCGTGCTTCTTGATGACGCCGCGATCGTACTCGTCGAGCGAGAAGCACGCGGCCAGCCCGGTCTGCTCGTGCCTGTCCATCCGCAGCCGGTAGAAGTAGACGCTCGGCTCGTCCTCGAGCACGAACGCGGTCCGCTTGAGGGCCTCGAAGTTCGCCGCGGCGCGCGCGTACACCGCGTCGCCGTACGGATCGGTTCCGGGCGGCAGCTCGATCTCGGCGCGCGACACGCGCAGGAAGCTCAGCGGGTTGCCGTCGGCGAGCGCGAGCGCTTCCCCGGCCGTGACGACGTCGTACGGCACCGCCGCCACGCGCGCGGCCGCGGCAGGCTTCGGGCGGAGCGCCCTGAACGGATGGAGGGTCGCCATGGGAGAACGAAAATTATATCGCGGAGATTCGCCCGACCCGAGCGGGACCGTCAGTCGACCGATGCCGGGATCAGAGGCGTCTGGATCGTCGCCAGCGACGGCGCCTGATCCAGCGTCTTGAACGCCTGATCCCGTGCGCTCTCGAAGGCGGCCATGTCCGCGGGCGGAATCGGCGCCGCCGGCGGCATCGAACGCTCGGCCGTCAGCGGGTTCACGAACACCCCGTTCTTGATCACGCGGTAGTCGAGGTGCGGTCCGGTCGCGAGGCCGGTCATCCCGACCTTGCCGATGACGTCCCCCTGGCTGACGCGCTGGCCCCGCCGCACGCCGACGACGGACAGGTGGAGGTACTCGGTCTCGTACCCGTTGGCGTGGCGCAGGCGGACCATGCGTCCCGCCTGGCCGTTGGGGCCCGCGAAGGTGACCACGCCGGCGGCGACCGCGATTACCGGGGCGCCGATCGGCGCGCGGTAGTCGACGCCGAGGTGCGCGCGCGGGACGTGCAGGATCGGGTGCATCCGGCTGCGCGAGAAGCCCGACGTCACGACGGGGTTGAACTGCAGCGGCGAACGGAGGAAGAAGCGGCGCATCGAGCCGCCGTGCTCGTCGTAGTAGCCCGGATCGCCGTGCGCGGGCTCGAACCACAGCGCGCGCACATGGCGCCCGTCGTTGACGAAATCCAGCGCCTCGATGGGGCCGTAGCCGGCCGCGGCTCCGACCGCGTCGCCGCCCGTCCGCTCCTCGGGCGCGCCGGCCAGGAACTGCTTGTCGACGATGAGCCGGAACGAGTCCCCCGGCTGGAGCTCCGTGTTGAAATCGATGTCGCCGCTCAGAACGTCCGCCACCTTGAGCGCCAGCGCGGAAGTCTCGCCGGCTTCGTTCATCGCCGCGATGAGCGAGGGCGAGTCGCGATCGATGTCGCCGCGCACGACTTCCTGCCGCGAGACCTTGGGGACCTGCACCAGCTCGGCGTCGTACGCCTGCGCCGCGTCCGGGGCATCGGCGGCCTTCGAGATGCGGAGATACCGGTCGTCGTCGATCTGGTACTCGAAGCGCGTGAGCTCGCCGTCCTTCGCCTCCGCGAGGCGATACGGCTGATTCGCCCGGATGCGCCGGAGGTCGAAGACGCCCGACGCCGCGCGCGTGACGTCGTTGACGACCGCATCGGCGACGTCGTGCGAATGGAGCAACGACGCCAGCGTGTCGCCGCGCCCGACCTGGTCCTCGATCACGTGGACTTCCGGAGCCAGGGCCACGTCGTGACGATCCGGGGTGGTCGGCTGGTTGCCGCCCGGCGCGCACCCGCACGCCAGACCGGCAGCCACGAGCCAAACCGCGACGCCGCGAGTCATCACGCGCAATATTCCCCCCTGGAAGTGGTCGACAGAGGTCCGTATCGGCTCGAAGCGCCGCGGACGCCGCCCTATGGTATCCGCTCGACGCGCATCCGCCAACCCTCAGAGGCGATGGTGGCGGCCGGCCCAGGCGCGCAGCGTCTGCTGGCGCTCGCGCGCCTCGGCGACCTCGTCCCAGGTATCGCAGGGCCACGGCAGGCGGTAGGTCCAGTTCCGCTCGCCGACCGTGGCGGGCTCGTTGATCCGATCCCGCCAGCCGAACACGTCCTGCACGGGCAGGAGCAGCAGGTCGGATCCCGACGCGTACACCGCCTCGAGCAGCGCGTCGCGTACGTCGGGCCCGAACGGCTGCGCGGCGAGATCGCGCGCGCCGGCCCGCGCGCGCACGGCAGGAATCGCGACGACGCCGGCGCGCTCATCGTGCGCCGCCCGATCCCACCAGGCCGCCAGCGTCTCGGTGTCGTGCGTGCCGGTCGTCGCGACCGATCGCGCGGGATAGGACGCGGGATCGCGGAACGGAGCGCCGTCGACCGTCCATTCGCGCTCCCAGCGCAGCACGCGGAAGCCGGGTACCCCCAGGCGCGCGAGCGAGGCGCGGACGAAGTCCGGCACCGTGCCCAGATCCTCGACGAAGATTTCCACGCCCGCCTCCGCGAACACGCCGAGCACCCGCTCGCCGAGCAGCTGCTGTTCGACCTCGTCCGGCGGCGTGAAGAACGGCTCGTCGGTCGCGTGCCAGCGCCCGTAGGTGCGATAGAAGCCCACCAGGTGATCGACCCGGAATCCGTCGTAGAGCTCGGCGCTCCGGCGGCCGCGGTAGCGAAGCCACTCGAAGTGATTGGCGGCCATCGCGTCCCAGCGATTCACCGGCAGCCCCCAGTCCTGGCCCGTGGCGCTGAACGCGTCCGGCGGCACGCCGAGCGAGGCGTCGAGCAGGAACTCGTCCTGGCGCGCCCACACGTCGGCGCTGTCTCCGCTGACCATGAACGGCAGGTCGCCCAGAATCCCGACGCCCGCGGCGGCCCGGCGCGCGGTGCGCCACTGCCGCTGCGCCTGCCACTGGATGTACTCGCGGAAGAGGATCTCGCGCGCCAGGGCCGCGCGCGCCTTCGTCAGCGCGGCCGGTTTGCGTCGCCGCAGGCCCTCGGGCCACTCGATCCACGCCCGTTCGCCTTCGCGTGCACGGATCGCGCGGAACAGCGCGTACTCGTCCAGCCACCAGGCCTCCTCCCGGATGAACTCACGGAGCTCGGCCGCGCGCGGCCCGTCCGACCGCCACTCCCCGTCCATGAACCGATCGAAGGCGGCCGCGAGCGCGGCATCCTTGAGCCGTCGCACCGCCTCGCGCCTCAGGCCGGGGGCCCGGCGGGCCGCGTCGAGGCTCTCGCGGCCGGCGGCATCGAGGCTCGCCTCTCCCCCGGCGGCCGCGAACTCCTCGACGTCGCCGAGCCGCACGAAGATCGGATCGATCGCCATCGCGCTCAGCGCCGAGTACGGCGAGCGCTCGTGGCGTGCCGCTTCGTTGACCGGCAGGATCTGCAGCGCGCGCAGGCCCGCGCCCGCCATCCACCGGGCCAGCACCGCCAGGTCGGGAATCTCTCCCACGCCCCAGCTCGTCGACGACGGACAGGAGAAGAGCGGCACGACCAGGCCGGCACGCCGTCCGGCGCCGCGGTTCATCGGTCCGGGCTCCGAGTCGGCGCCGCGGGTTCCGGATCCCGGGTCGCCGCCTGCAGAATCCAATCGATGCCTTCGCCGAACTCCGGCTCGGGAGCCAGCAGACTGACGACCAGGAACGCCTCGCGCGGGAAGTCGAAGAAGTAGCCGGGATAGACGAGGACGCCGTGCTCGCGGGCGAGCGCGATCGCGAGCCCTTCCTCGGACCGGACCGCCGGGACGCGCAGCACGCCGTACCAGCCGCCCTCGACGTCCAGCGCCTGGCACGACGGCACCTGGCTGACGCGCTCGACGAGCTGCCGGTAATTCGCGGCGACGCGTCTCGAGATGGCGTCCCGCACGCCCGCGCCGCGCCTCAGCAGCGAGGCCGCCGCGACTTGTGCGGGCGTCGACACCGACAGGTAGGTGTCGCAGACGAGCTCGAGCCGAGCCAGGGCGCGCTCGACGGGATCGACCGGCCCGGCCACGGCGATCCATCCGAGCTTGACCTGCGGGAGACCCACCGACTTCGACAGGCCCCCGAGCGAGAACGTCAGGACGTCGGTGCGATCGACCGCGTGCCCGGCGGCCGCGGCCGCGGCGGGATCGAGCACGTAGTCGGCAAAGACCTCGTCGGCGACGATGGCCAGGCCCCGTGACTGCGCGATGGCCGCCATGCGATCCAGCTCGCCGGCGCGGACGAACGACCCGGTGGGATTGTTCGGACTGACCACGAGAATCGCGCGCGAGCGGGGCGTGAGGGCCCGCTCGAGGTCCGCGAGATCCACGGACCAGTGTCCGTCGTAGTCCAGCTCGTAGCTGCGCGTCCGGATGCCCTCCAGGCGCGCGAGGTGGTCGAACAGCGGATAGCTCGGCCGCGGCACGAGGACGTCGTCGCCGGGATCGGCGAGGAGCTTGAACAGCTGCGCGTACGACTCGCTGCTGCTCGCGGTCAGCACGATCCGATCGGCGGGGACCCGCCGGCCGCGGCGGGCGTAGTCGGCGGCGACCGCCGCGCGGGCGGCGCCCGCGCCGAACGGGCTCGGGCGATAGACGAGCGCCGCGGGACTCGACAGGTCGGCGAGCAGGTCGGCCGCGTACGGCAGGCCGGCCCGCGTCGGGTTCGACTGCGTCAGGTCGATGACCCGCCGCCCCGACCGACGCGCTTCGTCGAAAGCGCGCGACAGGTTGTTCGCCTCGAGGTCCTGCGGGCAACGAGATGAAAACACGTTTGCGACCGGCCAGCGGAAACAGGTACCAAGCACGTGCCGCACGCGGCACTAGGGACCAAGCATCAATTCTATCTTCTCGATCACGTCGCCCTCGACAATCGAGTCCGCGACGTCCATCCCCTCCAGCACGTGCGCGAAGACGGTGTACTGGTGGTTCAGGCGCGGGTTGTCGACCAGGTCGATGAAGAACTGGCCGTCGCCCATGTCGCGGCCTCGCGTGAACAGCCCCACGGCCCCGCGCGCGTGCGGCCATCGACCGACCTCGTCGACCATGAAGGTGGGCAGCCCGATCGCCGTGCTGGCCCCGGGACTTCCGGCCTGCGCCACGAAGTCGGGCACCACCCGGTGGAACGTCAGGCCGTTGTAGTAGCCGGACTCCACGAGCCGTGCGAACTGCAGCACCGTGAGCGGCGCCTGGTCCGCCAGCAGCGCCATGACGATCGTCCCCTGACCCGCGATCGTCACCCGCGCGCGCGCCGTCGCGAGCTGCCGCAGCTCGTCGAGGTCCGGCTCGGGCAGCGGCGGCGACGCGGGCCCCTTGCGCGCGGGCGGATCGTCCCCGAAGCTCTCGAGCGCCGCCCGCAGCCCCACCCGCGCCGGCTCCGCGTCGTCGTGGCCTTCGGCGGCGAGGCGATCCAGGGCGCCCTCGAGCGCGGGCGTCGCGGCTTTGGGATCCGGCGACCCCTTGAGGGCGTACGCCGCGGCGCGAATCACTTGATAGCCGCCGTGCGCCAGCGCGTCGATGTACAGCGGATCGGCGCCGTGACCCGACACCGTCTGCAGCTGCGTGATGGCGGTCTCGCGGACGTTGTCGTCCTGGTCGGCCACGAGCCGCTGAAGCTCCGGTACCGCGCCGAGCTCCCCGGCGGCCCGCGCCGCGTACAGCCGGAGATGCCAGACGGGTGACGCGACGGCGGGATCGAGGAGCGGCCGCGCGCGGGCGGGCGCGGCGCGCGCGAGCGCAACGAGCGCGTGGGCCGGACGCAGCCAGCCGCGCGGCTCGGCCGCGGCGGACAACTCGCGGGCCGCGCCTTCGAGATCGGCCACGGTGGCCGCCACCGATCCGCAGGCGGCGAGCTGATCGATGGCCATCAGGGCGACCTGCAGATCCACGTCTCCGGTCGCGGGCTCGATGATCGCGCACATGTCGGGATCGCCCTCCGCCCGCGTGCCTGCGGAGCGAAGCGCCTCGATCCTGACCATGGCGACGGGATCGGTCACGCCGCCGGACAGGACGCCGGTCGCGTCCCCCTGCGAGCGCTCGTCGCCGACGATCGCCGCCCGCATCGCGAGCCGGCGAACCTGGTCGTCGGGATCCGCTGCCGCACGGGTCGCGAGCTGTTCGTCGACCGAACCGGCGTCGATGAGGGCGGCAAGGGCGAGGCGCCGGATGCGAGGGGCCGTCTCGTCTCGGGCGGGGGGAACGGCCAGCGATCGCAGCAGGGTGATCGCGTCCCCGTCCGGATGCCAGCGGCCGGCGTTCAGGCGAACGAGCGCCTCGAGCCCCTTCGCGACGCCCAGTCTGTCGTTCACGGTCGCGTCCGGTCCGGCGGCCTCGACGAGCGCGCTTTCAGCGCGCGCCGCCTCGGCCGGGGTCGCGTACGGCAGGCGCCCGATCGTTTCGCACACCGCCGCCCGCACGTCGGGGTCGTCGTCCACACGCAGGCGTGCGACGAGCGTGTCGAACGTCGTCTTCAGCGTCAGCACGGGCGCCTTGCTCCCCCAGCCCTGGGCGGCCTGGCCCACGGCGTCGGCCGCCTCCGCCCGGACCTCGGGCAGGCGCGAGCTCAGCGACAGCAGGATGTCGCGCAGCAGGGCCGGACGTTCCAGGCGGCCGAGCGCCCGGACGCCCATCACGGCCGTCTCCGAATCGCGGCTCCGCGCTCCGGAGCGGAGCACGGACAGGTCGCGTGCCGTGTGGGCGCGGCGCTGCTCTGCGCGCAGCATCGCAATCTGCGTCGAGGTCTGGGCCGACAGCAGCGTGGCGCAGGCGGCGACGGCGAGCAGCGTGGCAGGGATGCGCAGCCGCATCGTGTTCCCTAGCGGAGCGCCCGCGTGGCGTCGGCGTATTCGAGCATCTGCGCCGTCAGATCCCGCGGATAGGAAATCCTCACGTCGACGATGTCGCCGGCCGGGCCGCGGACCGCCTCGAGCTTCGGCATCACGAACCCGGTGTAGGACGGGAGTCCGAGGGCGTCGACCCGTGCCACGACCTCGTCGCGAAGCGCCGGATCGAAGTGGATGCCGTAAGCCTCGAAGAGGTTCCTGGCGGCGGCGTAGTCCCCCTGCGCCTTGATCCGCTGGACGTCCGAGAGCAGCCGCCCGACGCCCTGCCGGAAGGCCGCGGCATCGGTCATCACGTAGAAGGTCTTTCCGCCGCGGACCCGGAGATCGACCGCGTCCGTGTTGGCCATGAGCCACCGCACGATCAACTGGCGGTTCCGCATGTGATCTTCTTCGAGCTCCGTCCCCTGGCGGACGCGGCGAAGCTGCGCGAGCGCGTTGCGCGTGTAGCGCTCGTACTCGGCGCGGGCGACCTCGGCGTGATCGGCCGCCGGCAGCAGGCCGAGCTCGGCCAGCTTCGGATCGGGCAGAAAGTACAGTGCCACGAGATCCGCGCGCGCTTCCTCGAGCGCGGAGAAGTTCTCCTTGATCGCTTCCTGCGGCGTCTGCGTCAACCGCGGATCGAGCCGGCCCGAGGCGTGTCCGATCACCTCGTGGAGGTACGTCGACACCTCGCCCGCCAGTGCGCCCCACCGTGCCGAACGCTCCGCCTCCTCCGGCGTCCACGAGAACTCGCGCCGGTAGGCGGGAAGGGTCGACATCTCGTACGCGACGCTCACGTTCGACAGCGACACGGACTTGCTGCCGTAGTGCTGACGGATCTCTTCGTCATTCGGGAGGTTGATCCCGAGCGGCGTCATCGGTCCCGCGTCACCGGTCTCGACGACGACGTCGATCGCGCTGGCGCTGATGCCGCGGACGCCGGGCTTGCGGTACTGCGGATCCCAGGGCATGCGATCCTCGAACCACTGGGCGCTGGCCGCCAGCCGCCGGATCTCGGCCGTCTTCCCCTCGTTCACGTAGAAGACGAGGGCCCCCCACGCACCCTTGATCCCGCGCGCGTCGAGATACATCTCGGTGAATCCGTTGATCGTGTCCACGGGCGACGCCGTGTCCTGCACCCACGCGATGTCGTACGTCCTGCGATCCTCCTTGCTGCCAGTCCGGTAAGACGCGATGAGGGCCCGAAGGGCCTGTGCCATCGGCGCCGTCGCGTAGGGCACGGCCGCCTCCAGCGCGAGCACCACGGCCGTGATGGGCTTCGAGTACAGGCCGCCGACGCGATACGGCTGCTCGACCAGCCGTCCGTCCTCCTTCACCAGCCGGGAGTTGAGCGGATAGGTCTCCGTGAATCCCCGCAGGTCCGCCATCGTGACGCCCACGTAGAGGTTGTTCGCGCTCGCGGCGAGGATGTCGCCGCCCGCCGGCGGCGTCTTCCGCGTGATCATCGTGTCCACGGTCTCGTCGAAGAACCACGGCGCCATCCGCGCGAGCATCCCGTCGACGGTCTCGCCGTGGCGAACGGGCGGACGGGCGCCGGCCGACACCGCCGTGTGGACGGCGGCCGCCAACTGCTCCGGCGCGCACCGAAGGACGAACTTCCGCGCCGTCAGGTTGTTGTACGGGCCCGTGTTGATCCAGAAAAGCTTCGTGTAGCGGCGAATCTCGTCGAGCGTCGACGGATCGACGCCCGCCGGGTGGCGGATGACGCACTCGAGCACGTCGCGCATCTCGAGGCTGTGCGCGTAGCGCTGGTCGTAGAAGATGTCGCGACCGGCGATCGCCGCCTGGTAGAGGTGCCAGACGAGCGTCTTCTCGCGCAGCGACAGATCGCCGAAGCCGTCGGCGTACAGCTGGGCCACGGCCGCCTCGTCCACGCGTTCGAGGAGGTACGGCCGCTCCGTCGACGCCGTGGCTCCCGGGTCGTCCTCGGGCGGCCGGCCTCCGCCGCTCCCGACGTTCGCCACGTCGACCACCGGGTCAGGCGGGCAGCTCGACACGCTCCAGGTACCCCGCGATGTGCAGCGGCCAGCCGCGTTCCTTCGTGATCCGCGCCGCCAGGGCCTCGAGGCCAGGCGGCTCGCCGTGCACCAGGTACGTCATCTTCGGCGGCTTCGTGAAATTCGAGAGCCAGCGCATGATCTCGCCGGCGTCGGCGTGCGCGGACATCGAGTTGTTGACCTCGACGCGCGCCGCCACCGGGATGTCCTGCCCATGGATCCGGACGCTCGTCGCGCCTTCGATGAGCTTCCGCCCGCGCGTGCCCGCCGCCTGATAGCCGACGAACAGCACGGTGTTCTTCGCATCCGGCAGGACGTCGACCAGGTGGTGCAGGACGCGGCCGCCGGTGGCCATGCCGCTCGCCGCGATCACGATCGCCGGCGTGTGCGAGGCGACGAGGTCCTTCGACTGCTGCGGCGACTCGACCGTCTGGAAGTGTTCGGTCGCGAAGGCGGACACGTGCCGCCCGCCGAGGCGCAAGTCGGGATCCAGCTCGTTCAGGCGCTGCGAGTAGAACCGCAGGGCGGCGACGGCCATCGGGCTGTCGACGTACACGGGCAGGCGGGGGATGCGGTTCTCGGACTCGAGCGTCTTCAGCCAGTAGAGCAGCTCCTCGACCCGTCCGATCGCGAAGGACGGGATCACGACCCGCCCGCCACGCTCGACCGTCTCGTTGATGATCGTCGACAGCTGCGCGGCCTCCGTGTCCACCTCGTGCAGGCGATCGCCGTAGGTCGATTCGAGCAGCAGCACGTCCGCCTCGGCGACCGGAGACGGGTCGGGGAGGACCGGCCGGCCGTAGCGGCCCAGGTCTCCGCCGAAGAGGATCGTTCGCCCCTCGGCGTGGACGCGCGCGTACGCGGAGCCGAGGAGGTGACCCGCGTTGATGAAGTCCACTTCCACACCCGGCGCGACCGGCACCGGCCGGTCGTAGCCGACCGGCTGGAGGTGCGTCAGCGCGAGGGCGGCGTCCTCCTCCGTGTAGAGCGGCAGCGCCGGATGGTGCTTGCTGTAGTGGTGACGGTTCGCCTGGTGGGCGTCTTCCTCCTGGATGCGGGCCGAGTCCGGGAGGACGACCGAGCACAGCTCCTGCGTGGCCGGCGTACAGAAGATCCGGCCGCGGAAGCCGGCGGCGACGAGCCGCGGCAGGAATCCGCAGTGATCCAGGTGCGCGTGCGTGAGGACCACCGCGTCGATCTCGGACGGCTCGATGGGCAGAGCGGCCCAGTTCCGCAGACGCAGTTCCTTGAGTCCCTGGAAGAGTCCGCAGTCGACGAGCACGCGGCGTCCCGCGATCTCGAGCAGGTGCTTGGAGCCGGTGACGGTGCCGGCCGCGCCGAGGAATGTCAACGAGGGCATCGTGTCACTATAGTCGGTTCTGCTAAGCTGGAACACCCGCGCGCGCCCTTCTCCCTATGGCCCCCGCCACCGACCTGCTCACCGCGCTCCGTTCGGGATCGTCCGTTGTCGGCGTCGAGCTGCGCCCGCCGCGCGCCGAGCTGGCCGCCGGAGAGGGCATGGACGCGTGGATCGACACCTATCACGCCGTGAAACGCCTCACGCGCCAGGACCGATTCGTCTTCCTCACCGACAGCGCGGTCGGCGCCGCCGAGGAAGACAATCTGCGACATCTGGTCACCAACCTCGGCCTCGACGTGCCGCGCGCCCGCGTCGTGCCGTTCCTGACGACCAAGCATCCGCTCGAGTACTGCCTCTCCTACGCCGAGCGGGCCCACCAGCACGGCTTCCCCGCGCTCGTGGTTCTCGGCGGCGACCGGACGGTGGGAACGCCGCGGTGCGTGGAGCACGCCTGGCAGCTCCGGCGTCTGCTCCGCGCGCGCGACCACGCGATCGCCCTGGGCGGATGGGCCAATCCGTACGCCGACCCCGAGCGGCAGGTCGCCTACCTCGCCGACGCGGAGTTCAACGCCGAGTTCTTCCTGACCCAGATCGTCAGCCATCACCGCCTCGAGCCGGTCGAGCGGTTCCTGGCGGCCGCGAACGCACGCCACCTCGACGTGCCCGGGATCTTCGGCGTGTTCTACTACCGGAGCGCGAACCCCAGGACGCTCGCGACCCTGAGCCGCTTTCTGCCCGTGCCGGTCGAGGCCCTGGCGCGCGAGTTCGCCGCCGGGGCGACCCCCGAGGAGGTCTGCGCGCGGACGATCGGCGCCCTGAGAGCCGCCGGTGCCAGCCACGTGTACATCAGCAACCTGCCCCTCGAGCGCGCCCAGACGGTGCTCGACCGCATCCTCGAACTGGCGGAAGCCCCGTAGCTCCCCGGTTCCTCGGTTGCTAAGATCCCCCCATGGCCCGCCACCTCGACACCGTGCCGCTCTCCGGCATCATCCGCATCCGGGATCTGATGTACGGGGTGACGGATCCTTACCGCCTCGACCAGGGCGACGTCAGCTTCGACGTCCCCGAGCCGGTCAAGGCGGCCATGGTCCGGGCCATCGCGAACAACAGAACGCACTACCTCCAGACTGCCGGCGTGCCCCGGCTGCTCGAGCTCCTCGCAACCAAGCTCCGCGAGAAGAACGGTATTCCGGTCGGCGACCCTGCCGAGATCTTCGTGGCCAACGGCGGGCTGCACGCCGTCTACCTGGTGTGCCAGGCCCTGCTCGAACCGGGTGACGAGGTCGTGATGCCGGATCCGACCTGGCCCCCGGCCACGGGGTGCGTCCTGACGGCGCAGGGCGTGCCGGTCCTCTGTCCGCTGTACGAGGCGCACGGCTGGCGGTTCGAGCTCGACGAAGTCGAGCAGGCCATCACGCCGAGGACGCGGGCGATCTACATCAACACGCCGCACAACCCGACCGGCGGGATGCTGACGCGCGCGGACCTCGAACGCATCGCGGCGATCGCGCGCGACCGCGACCTGTGGGTCATCTCGGACGAAGCCTACGAGGACGTGGTGTTCGACGGCGAGCACCTGAGCCTTGCCGCCCTGCCGGGCATGTACGAGCGCACGATCCCGATCTACACCTTCAGCAAGTCGTACGCGATGACGGGCCTCCGCCTGGGATACACCGCGATCCGCGACGCGGCGCTCCGCGATCGCGCGAAGAAGCTGCTCTTCTACACGACCGGCAACGTCAACTCCATCGTCCAGTACGGCGCCATCGGCGCGTTCGAGGCGCCGGCCGATCACATCGCGGCGTTCCGCGACGAGCTGCGCGCGAGACGCGATTTGTTCTATGCGGGACTCGGTCGGCTGTCGGGCGTCTTCTCGGGGCACCCGCCGCGCGGCGCCTTCTACGCATTTCCACGGGTCAATCCGGCCGCGCTGCCGCCCGGGCCGGGCGACCGGTCGACGTCGTGGGCAATGACGGAGTACCTGATCCAGAAGGGACGGATCGGTTCGGTTCCCGGCCGGGACTTCGGCCCCTCGGGCGAGGGCTACGTGCGGTTCTGCTTCGCCCGCGATCGCGGCGAGCTGCTCGGTGCGCTCGACGCGATGCGGGACATGTTCACCTGAGCGCTTCGTTCCTCAGCTCCGCGCGACCGTCCTCGGCGTCGGCATGCTCACTTGAGATGTCGGCCGCCGTCGACGCGGATCGTTTCGCCCGTGACGAAGTCGCTTTCCACGAGCGCCAGGACGGCCTTGGCGATCTCGATCTCGCCACCCCAGCGCCCGAGGGGCGTCGCCCGTTCGATCGCCGTCAACTCGTCGGGTGACGTGCCGGGCGGGGCGAGGATCGGCCCCGGGGCGATCGCATTCACGAGGATGTCGTCGGCGGCGAGCTCGAGGGCGAGCGCTTCGGTGAGGGCGATCGCGCCGGCCTTGGCGACGTAGTACGGCAGGTATCCCGCGTAGCGCGGCCGCCGGCTCGCCGCGACCCAGTCGCTGAAGTTCACGATCCGCCCGCCGCCGGCGCGGCGCATGTGCGGCGCGGCCGCGCGCGAACAGAGAAACGCCGCCCGCAGGTCCACCGCGAGGGATTCGATCCCAGTCCTCCACCGTCAGCTCCCCGAAGGGCCGCTGCTGGTAGACGGACGCCATGTTGACCAGGACATCCAGCCGCCCGAAGGTCTCGGCGACGGCTGAAACGAGCCGATCGCAGGCGGGCGCGTCGCCCAGGTCGGCCTGAAACGTGGCGCTGCGCCGCCCGACGCCCCTGACTCGCTCGGCGGCCTCGTCCGCCTCGGCACGCGAGCGCGCGTACGCGAACGCGACGTCTACGCCGCGCGCGCCCAGTTCGACGCCCACGACCTGGCCGATCCGCTTGCCGCCCGTGATGAGTGCGGTCTTTCCCGACAGATTCACGTCGGTAGGATACCTGCTTTGCGCGGGCCGCGCCCGTCACACTTCCGTGACGTCCCGGCAGTGGTAGCCTGTTGCGCGGAGGGGGTGGCATGTCCGCTGACTCGCGCGAAGTCGTTGGTTTCATCGGCCTGGGCGTCATGGGGAAGCCCATGGCGGAAAACATCCTGAAGAAGGGCTACCCGGTCGTCGTCCACAGCCGAAGCCGCGCACCGGTGAACGTACTCGTCGCGGCCGGGGCGGTGGCCGCCGATTCGCCCGCCGACGTCGCCCGGCGGGCCACCGTCGTGATCACGATGGTGCCCGACACGCCGGACGTCGAGCAGGTGCTCGCCGGCGAGAACGGCGTCTTCTCGGCCGTCCGGCGGGGGACGATCGTGATCGACATGAGCAGCGTGTCTCCGGTCGCCACGCGAAAGCTCGCCGAGCAGGCGGCGGCGTGCGGGGCCACGATGCTCGACGCACCCGTGAGCGGCGGCCAGATCGGCGCCGAGAGCGGGACGTTGTCGATCATGGTGGGAGGCGAGGAGGCCGCGTTCGAGCGCGCGCGCCCGATTCTCGCCTGCATGGGTCACCCGGATCGCATCGTCCGGATCGGCGAGTCGGGCGCCGGCCAGGTGTGCAAGATCTGCAACCAGGTGGCGATCGGCGGCGCGCTCGTCGGCGTGAGCGAGGCGTTCGCGCTCGCGCGCAAGGCGGGCGTCGACCAGGCGCGCGTCCGGCAGGCCCTGCTCGGCGGCTTCGCGGCCAGCCGCGTGCTGGAGGTGCACGGCGAGCGCATGCTGCAGGGCAATTACACGCCGGGGTTCCGCGCGCGCCTCTACCAGAAAGACCTGCGCCTGGCGGGCGAAGCGGCGGGGAGCCATGCGGTCGCCATGCCCGGCACCGCGCTCGTCACGCAGCTCGCCAACGCGCTGGCCGCCCGCGGCGACGCCGACCTGGACTACTCGGCGATCGCAACGATCATCTTCGAAATGGCGAGGGCCTAGCCGGGACCAGGGCGCCGGGCCCTCGCTCAGCGCGCCGGCCGGTCCAGGATGTCCAGGAGCTCGGTGAGCTCTTCCACCTGGATCTGCGCGGCGTAGATGATGGCGCGGCGCTCCTGGAGCGTGGGCACCGCCCACTCGCCGTCCGCGTAGCGCACGCGACCGTCGGCGCCGATCTCCGTGACGGTGACGTCCATCTCCGGCACGAACAGATTCATGCGAGTCGCGACCGCACGTCACACCCCCGCCCGCGACGCCGCCCGCTGGACGTCGTCGACGCCGACGACGAGGGTGGCGCCCGCGGCGCCTTCCGCGGCGCCGCCGTATGCATAGTCCACGTTGACGCCCGCGTCGCCGATCGACTGCAGCACCGTCCCCAGGCTTCCCGGCCGGTTCGACAGCGCGAGGACGATGACCGGACGCTCGACGACCTGATAGTGGTGATCGCGGAGCGCCGACAGCGCCCGAAGGTGACTGTCGACGACCAGACGGAGCTGACCCGAAGCCTCGAGCGATGCGGCGAGGATGCCGACGCCCTCGTGGCCCAGCAGGCGGCAGAGTGCGGCGAGCGCCCCCGGGCTGTTCGGCAACCGGAGCGCGAGCTCGGTTCGAATCGCCATGCGGCCAAGCTTAGCAGAGGTAAAATCGGATCGTGCCTGAGACCAAGGTTACGACGTCCATTCCGGTCGCCGCGCGCGTCGCTCACTTCAGCTACGCCATCCGCAACATCGTCGTCGAGGCGAAGCGGGTCGAAGCCGCCGGCCGCACCGTCCGCTACCTGAACGTCGGCAATCCGCCCGCTTTCGGATTCCAGCCGCCGGCTCACCTGATCGAGGCGGCCGTGCGCGCCATGCGAGACGGCCACAACGGATACGGACCGTCGCCCGGGGTGACGCCGGCGCGCGAGGCCGTGGCGCGCGAGTACACCTCGCGTGGCTTCCCGGTGAGCCCCGACCGCGTCTTCATCACCGCGGGCACGTCCGAAGGCATCGACCTCGCCCTGACGGCGATCGCCGACGACACGGGCGAGGTCCTGGTGCCCTTGCCGACCTATCCGCTCTACACCGCGGTGATCGGCAAGCTGGGGGCACGCGTCCGGTACTACCGCACCGACCCGTCGCGCGGCTGGATGCCGGACCTCGATCACCTGCGCAGCCTGGTGACGCCGACCACGCGCGCGCTCGTCGTGATCGATCCGAACAATCCCACCGGCTCGGTGTATCCGGCCGAGGTCAGGCGCGCCATCCTCGACATTGCCGACCGTCACGGCCTCGTGATCCTGGCCGACGAGGTGTACGGCGACATCGGCTACGACGGCCCCGTGCCGCCGATCGGGAGCCTCGACCCGCAGGCGCCGATCATCTCCTTCTCGAGCCTGTCGAAGGGCTACCTCGCCCCGGGCTGGCGCACGGGGTGGATGGCCATCGGTCAGTCGCCGCGCCTCGACGATCTCGTCGTCGCGATCGGCAAGCTCGCCGACGGCCGACTCTGCAGCACGGTGCCCATGCAGTTCGCGGTCGCCGCGGCGCTCGACGGCGACCGATCGCATCAGGCGGCATTCCGCACGGCGCTCGCCGAGCGCGCCCGGATCACCGCCGGGAGCCTCAACGGCATTCCGGGCATCACCTGCGTGCCGCCCCGGGCGGCGTTCTACGCGCTGCCGCGGATCGCGCTGCCGCCGGGGCAGACGGATCAGGACTACGTCGTCGCCCTGCTCAGGGCCACCGGCGTCCTGTGCGTGTACGGCTCCGGCTTCGGCATGGAACCCGGGGACGGCTACTTCCGCGTCGTCTTCCTGGCCGCGCCCGACGACCTGCGGGAGATCTACGGCCTGATGGCGGCCTTCACGCGTGAGTACCTGAACACGTGAGGCCCGATCCGCTCGCGTTCCTGTCTGCCGAGCTCGACACGCTGAAGACCCAGGGCCTGTACCGCCAGCTTCGCGTGCTCGACGGCAGTCAGGCGGCGCGGACCTCGGTGGACCAGCGCCCCGTCGTCAACCTCTCGTCGAACAATTATCTGGGTCTGACGACGCACCCGAAGCTCGTCGAGCGGGCGATCGCCACGACCCGCGAGCTCGGCGTCGGATCGGGGTCGGTGCGCACGATCGCGGGCACGATGGCGATCCACATGGAGCTCGAACGGCGCCTTGCGGCCTTCAAGCGCACCGAGGCGGCCGTCGTGTTCCAGAGCGGCTTCGCGGCGAACGCAGGCACCGTGTCGGCGATTCTGACGCCCGACGACGTGGTGGTCTCGGACGCGCTCAATCACGCGAGCATCATCGACGGCTGCCGGCTCAGCCGCGCCACCATCAAGGTGTTCCCGCACAAGGACGTCGACGCCGCCCGCGCGATTCTCCGCGACATCCCGTCGACGACGCGCACGCTGGTCATCAGCGACGGCGTGTTCAGCATGGACGGGGACGTGGGGGCGCTGCCGGAGCTGGCCGCGCTCGCCGAGGAGCACGGCGCCATCATGATGGTCGACGACGCCCACGCGAGCGGCGTCTTCGGCCGGAACGGCCGCGGCACCATCGACCACTTCGGGCTGCACGGACGCGTGGACATCCAGGTGGGCACGCTGTCGAAGGCGATCGGGGCCCTGGGCGGCTACGTCGCCGGCACCCGCGCCCTCATCGAGTTCCTCTACCATCGCGCGCGCCCGTTCCTCTTCTCGACCTCGCATCCGCCCGCGGTGGCCGCCGCCTGCATTGCCGCCCTCGACGTGCTCGAGGAGGAGCCGGAGATCATCGACCGGCTGTGGGAGAACACGCGGTTCTTCAAGACCGGCCTGCAGCAGCTCGGGTTCGACACCGGCAGGAGCGAGAGCCCGATCACGCCCGTGATCGTGGGCGACGCGGCGCTGGCGATGACGCTCTCCGACCGGCTCTTCGACGAGGGCGTCTTCGCCCAGGGTCTCGGCTTCCCCACCGTGCCGCGCGGACAGGCGCGCGTCCGGACGATCGTCACCGCGACGCACACGCGGGAAGACCTGCAGTTCGCACTCGACGTCTTCGCCCGGGTGGGCGGGGCGCTGGGCATTCGCTGAGCGCTCGCGGAAGCCTTGAGAACCCTGCCGCCGTGTTGTCTAATGGGAACGAGTCCGCCGCCGGGTCCGGCGCATCTCCTTCGACACCTGGTTTCGAATCATGAAGCGCAGCCTGCTCGCGCTGTTGCTCGTGCTGGCTCCGTTTGCCGGCGCAGGGGCCCAGGCGCCCGCCCCCGGGCCCGCCGCGCCGGTCGACCCGATTACGGTCGTGCTGCGACAGGTCCAGCAGGGCCTGGCGACCGGCAACGCACGTGACTACCTGAGCCTGCTGGCGCGGGACGCCAATCGCGCGAAAGCCATTGCATTCTGCGGGGACGAGCTGCAGCAGGGCGCCACGCGTGCGGTCCTGCAGGAGCGGTCCCGCACCATGCTGACCGGGGACGTGGCCAGGCTGCTGGTCGACATCTTCGCCGAGTACGGTGACCGCGCCCGGGGCGCGAGCTGGCGCCTCGACCTCGAGCGGCAGGCGGGGACCGACGGGGTGCTGCGCTGGCGGATCGCCGACGAGGAGGTGCTCACGCGCGTCGACAGCGTGTATCGCCTGTCGCTCGACCCGACGCGCGAGTACGACGTGCGCGGCCTGACCATCACCGCCGAGGATCTCGAGCTCACGCTGGACGATGGCTCCGTCTTCGTCGCCAATACCGACCAGGGCGTGACGGCGCTCGTCCTGACCGGCCGCGGCCAGATGCACTTCCATCCGTCGCCGGCCGTCGAGAAGCAGCAGGTGAAGATCTTCGCGGGATCCGAGACCATCGACACGCCGTTCAGCGCCGCGTTCATCCGGATGAACCCGGCCGACTTCGACGCCACGGTGGCGCCGCTGCTGCCGGCCGCACACCCCGCCGATCCGGTCGTGTTCAAGCGCGCCGCCGACATTTTCCAGGCCGAAGCGCTCAAGTCGTTCAACCTGGACATGGGCGACCTGAGCCCCGAGCCGTGGTGGTACCTGCCGCCGAGCGGCGACTTCCTCGCCGAGGTGCGGACGCGCCGGTTCGACACGCTCACGTATACCCACGCCTCCTCCGAGGACGAGGACATCTCGCTGTTCGACCGGGTGCACCAGAAGAACATCTCGCTCTACGCCTCGAAGGCGAAGCTCGCCAGGCGCGGGCCGTTCTACGACGAGGACGACCGGGCCGATTACGACGTCCTCAGCTACAACCTGGACGTCGCCATCAACCCCGACCGGCTCTGGCTCGACGGCGTCGCGAACATCACCATCCGGGTGAAGGCGCCGTCGATCAGCCGCGTGGTGTTCAAGCTGGCGGACTCGCTGGTCGCGCGCTCCGTCGTCAGCGACGACTTCGGACCGCTCATGGCGGTCCGCATCCGCGGCCAGAGCAGCCTCGTGGTGAGTCTGCCCGCCGTCGTCGTGGAGGGCACGGACCTGCGGTTCACGGTCGCGTACAGCGGGCGGCTCAAGCCGCAGGATCCCGACACCGAGGCCGCCCTGCCGCAGCAGCCGCCGGGACAGGGCTTCCAGGCCCCGGACGAGATCCCGATGGAGCGCATGCTCCAGCAGAGCTGGCTCTACACCGGCCGCACCAACTGGTATCCGCAGGCGCAGACCACGAAGTACGCGACCGCCAACATCCGCATCGAGCTTCCGCCGGCCTACGGCTGCGTGGCGAGCGGCGAGCCGTACCCGTCGAACGGCGGCCTCGAGCGCGACGCCACCGGGAACGAGGTGCGCGTGTTCTCGTTCGCAGCGGCCGAGCCGGTCCGGTACCTCGCCGTGGCGATCAGTCGGTTCTCGCACGTCGACCCGGTCGTCGTGACGCTGCCGAAGACGGTGGCCGCGCCCGGCGACCCGGCGGCGGACGTCACGAACGACCAGCTCAGCATCGACGTCTACACGCCGCCGCGGCAGACCTCGCGCGGCCGGGAGATCCAGACCGAGGCCGCCGACGTCGCGCGGTTCTACGCGTCGCTCCTGCACGACTTCCCGTATCCGACCTACACGGTCGCGATGGTCGAGAACGACCGGCCCGGCGGCCACAGCCCGTCCTACATGACGGCACTCAGCCAGCCGGCGCCGGGCGAGCCGTGGGCGTGGCGCAGCGACCCCACGGTGTTCTCGGCGTATCCCGAGTTCTTCGTCGCGCACGAGCTGGCACACCAGTGGTGGGGAGACGCCGTCGGCTGGCAGAACTACCACGAGCAGTGGCTCAGCGAAGGCTTCGCACAGTACTTCGCGGCGCTCTATGCCGAACACCGTGAAGGCGAGGACACGTTCGGCGACATCCTCCACCAGATGCGCGACTGGGCGATGGACAAGTCCGACCAGGGCCCCGTATACCTCGGCTACCGGCTCGGTCACATCAAGCAGGACGGCCGCATCTTCCGCGCGGTCGTGTACGACAAGGGCGCGCTGGTGCTCCACATGCTTCGCCGCCTCATGGGCGACGAGGCGTTCTTCCAGGGCATCCGCCGGTTCTACGAGACGTCCAGATTCCAGAAGGTCGGCACCGATGATTTCCGCCGGGCGATGGAGGCCGAGACCACCCTGCCCCTCAGCCGGTTCTTCGACGGCTGGATCTACGGCTCGAGCCTGCCTGCGCTCACCTACTCCGCGGACGTCGTCGGGAGCGACCTCGTCCTCCACGTGGACCAGACCGGCAGCGAGATCTTCGACGTGCCGGTCACCTTCACGCTCGAATTCGACGACCACAGCAAGCGGAACGTCGTCGTGCCCGTGACGGGGCCGTCGGCCGAGCTGCGCGTGCCCCTCACCAGGCGTCTCCGCAAGGTCGAGTTCGACGAGGACGACGGCACGCTCGCCGAGGTCCGCAAGAAGTGAGATCGGCGAGAACCGCCGGAACCCCGGGAACTCCGCGAACCTTGATATGCTCTGATTGATGGATACCGTGACGCTGACCATCGACGGCCGCCAGGTCACCGTCGAGAAAGGCAAGACCGTTCTCCAGGCCGCGCTCGAGCACGGCATCAGGATCCCCTTCTACTGCTACCACCCGGGCATCGGCATCGACGGCTCCTGCCGCGTCTGCATCGTCAAGGTCGAAAAGATGCCGAAGCTGCAGACGTCCTGCTCGACCGTCTGCTCGGACGGCATGGTCGTGCACACCCAGGCGCCGGAGGCCGTGGACGCGCGGGCGAGCGTGCTCGAGTTCCTGCTCCTCAACCATCCCCTCGACTGCCCCGTCTGCGACAAGGGCGGCGAATGCCCGCTGCAGGACTATGCCTACTCCTTCGGGCCCGCGCGGAGCCGGATGGAGTTCCCGCGCCGCGTGTTCGATGGCGAGGGCGCCCGGGCGGACGTCGATTTCGGGCCGACGCTGATGCTGAACCGCAACCGGTGCATCCTGTGCACCCGCTGCGTGCGCTTCATGCGCGAGGTCGAAGCCGACGCCCAGATCAACATCATCGATCGCGGCTACGGCAGCGAGATCGCCACCTTCCAGGAAGAGGGCGTCCACTCGCTGCTCTCGGGCAACCTGATGGACGTGTGCCCGGTGGGCGCCATCACGACGAAGGACTACCGCTTCAAGTCGCGGCCGTGGGACAACCCGGACGTCGCCGACACGATCTGCACCCTGTGCTCGAAGGGCTGCAACACGACGGCCTGGCTGAAGGGCAAGCCGGAGTGGGCGAAGGGCGATCGGCTGGTCCGCATCACGCCAAGACTGAACCCCGACGTCAACGGCTACTGGATGTGCGACCTCGGACGGTTCGGCTACCACTGGATCGAGAGCGACGCCCGGCTGCGCCGCCCGCTCGTGCGCGACGGCCAGTACATGCGCGAGGTGCCGTGGGGTGATGCTGTCGCCGCGGTCGCGGCGCGGTCCGGAGGCCCGGGGGGCCTGCGCTTCCTCGCCTCCGCTCACGCGTCCCACGAGGAGCTGTTCCTGCTCGCGGGCCTCGCGAAGATCGCCGGCACGCCGCTCGCCCTCACGTGGCACACGGAGGTCAAGAACCAGCCCGCGCACGTCAAGTTCCAGGTGCCGGCCGTCGACGCGCCCAACGTCACCGGCGCGCGCCTGCAGGGGCTCCTGCCGGGTGGCATCGCCGATGCCGTGGGCGACCCGGACGTCGGCGCCCTGGCTGCAGCGGTGCAGTCGGGCGAAGTCGCCGTCCTGTACGTCTACGACCCGGGGCCGGACGGATCGCTCGGCGACGTCTCCTGGATCTTCGACGCCCGCCGCAGCGGGCGCCTGCCGCTCCTGGTGGTGCACGGCGTCCTCATGACCGACCTGGCCCGGACGGCCGACGTCGTGCTGCCCGGCGCATCCTTCATGGAGAAGGAAGCGTCGTACACGAACGACCAGGGGCGCCTGCAGGGGACGGCGCGGGCGTTGCCGCCGCCGGGAGATGCCCGCGAGGACTGGCGCGTGCTGGTCGACGTCGGCCGCGCGCTCAGCCAGGAAGCGCCGAGCTTCGCCTCCGCCGCGGCGGTCCGCGCCGCGATTGCCGACGCCTGTGCCGGCGTGGAGCCGCTCGCCGGCTTGCGCTCGCTCACGTTCGGGGGCAAGATGCCCGCGGAGACGTGGTTGCAGAGCTCGAACCCGTCGGAGCGTTGGAAATGGGATTTCATGTTCCAGGACCTGCCCCCGGTCAAAGGCGCCGTGGAACCGTCGGCGCTGCCGCCGGCACCGATGCGCACGATCCCCCTCAAGCCGGTAAAGTGACGCGCCCCGGACGACGGTCTGTCGTGCCTTCCTGGCTTCGGGCCGGCCTCGCGCTCGCCCTCGCGGCGGCCACGGGCAGCGCTGCCGTCCACGCCCAGCTTCGCCGCATCCCGGTCGAGGTCACGCCGCTGGTCGGGTCCGACGGCGCCCCGGCCGGATCGACGGCCCGCGCGGCGCTTCGAATCAGCCTCCCGGACGGCTTCCACGTCCAGTCGAATCGGCCCCGCGATCCGTCCCTCATCCCGACGGTCCTGTCGATCGACGCCCCCGACGGCGTCACGGTTCAGGAGGTCGTCTTCCCGCCGACCACGGACCTGAAACAGGCCGGCGTGGATCAGCCGCTGGCCGTCTTCGAGCACCAGTTCGTGGTGGGCGTGCAGTTCAAGATCGCGGCCGGCGTCGCGGCGGGGCCGCTCAAGGTGCCGGCGCATCTGCGCTACCAGGCGTGCGACGAGACCATGTGCTACGCGCCCGGCACGGTCGAGACCGCCTGGACGCTGCCGATCGTCCCGGCCGGCACGGCGATCGCGCCGCAGCACGCCGACGTCTTCTCGAGCATCGCCTTCGGCACCGGCTCGGCGCCCGCGGCAACCTCCGTCGCGTTGCCGGCGCCGGCGGCACCCGGCCAGCGTGACGCCGCGGCCCTGAAGGCCCTGGACGGGTTCGAGGTCGCCGGCACGACGGGCGGATACGTGGGCTCGACGGACTTCCTCCAGTTCATCCACAACGCCGAGGCGGGCGTGCATGAGCACGGCATGTTCGAGGGGCGCGGACCGATTGCGATCCTGCTCCTCGTCCTGCTCGGCGGGCTGGCGCTCAACCTGACGCCCTGCGTGCTGCCGATGATCCCGATCAATCTCGCCATCATCGGCGCCGGCTCGCAGGCCGGATCGCGCATGCGCGGATTTCTCCTGGGCGCCGTGTACGGCGCCGCGATGGCGATCGTCTACGGCGTGCTCGGCGTGGTGGTGATCCTCACCGCGGGATCCTTCGGCACGATCAACTCGTCGCCGTGGTTCAACCTGGTGATCGCGGCGCTGTTCGTCGTCCTCGGACTGGCGATGTTCGACGTGCTGATGATCGACTTCTCCCGCTGGTCGACGCGCTTCAACCCGTCGGGCAGCCGCGGCTCGATGGTGCTTGCCTTCAGCATGGGGGCGATCGCTGCCCTGCTCGCGGGCGCCTGTGTCGCGCCGGTCGTGATCCAGGTCGTGCTCTTCTCGAGCAACCTGTACGCGAAAGGCACGACCATCGCCCTGGCGCTGCCCTTCGTGCTCGGCGTCGGCATGGCCATTCCGTGGCCCGTGACCGGCGCGGGCATCGCCTCGCTCCCCAAGCCGGGGCCGTGGATGGTGCGCGTCAAGCAGGTGCTCGGCGTGGTCATCCTCGCGACGGCGGCGTACTACGGCTACGAGGCGTACAGCCTCTTCGCCAGCCGCTGGGTCAACCCGGCGGATGTCGAGGCCAGCGTGCAGGAGCTCCTGAAGGAGGGCTGGGAGTCGCGCCTGGGCGACGGGCTTGCCGAGGCCCGGCGCGAGAACAAGCCCGTGCTGATCGACATGTGGGCCACGTGGTGCAAGAACTGCCTGACCATGGACGCCACGACGATGAAGAACCCGCAGGTCGTGTCCGCGCTGTCCGGCTACGTGAAGATCAAGTTCCAGGCCGAGTCGCCAGACCAGGAGCCCGCGCTCTCCGTCATGCAGCGGCTGAACGCCGTCGGCCTGCCGACGTACGTGATCCTGAAGCCCAAGCAGCCGATCTAGAACACCCCCGTCTTCCTGAGCACCGGCAGGAAGTTGTACGTGAGGATGACGTCCGTCCTGACGTCGTTCGACAGCTTCGGGTTCGAGCCCACGGCGTGAGTGCCGAAGAGCGAGAGGCTGAAGTGGTCCGGGAGCGGCACCGCCGCCGTCGCGTAGATCCGCTTGCCCTTGTTGTAGCGATCGCCGTTCAGCCCTCCGTAGTTCGGATCGATGTCGGCATAGCCGGCGGTCACTCGCACGCGCTTGAACGACCGTGCGACCTCCGCGGCGAATCCCGTCGCCGGATCGCTCCCGTAGCGGTGGTACAGCTCGAGGTGCACCTGATCCACCACCCGGGTCTCGGGCACGCGGACGGTCAGCGCCGGACGGATGGTCGACGTCGTGTCGACGCGCGTGTAGTCGAACGACCCCGACGCGCGCGAGCCGGCGCGCTTGGTTACCTGCAGCTGCTTGTAATTGGTCTGATCGAGCGAATCGAGGCGGTGGAACACGTTCGGCTCGCTGGTGTCGCCGAATCCGCCGAGCGTCGCCGTGATGTCGTCGAAGAAGAGCCGATCGGCGCGATCCAGGGAGACGCGCTCGCCGACGACGTAGCCGTCGTCGTCGTAGTACGTGATCTCGGAGCTCACGCCCTTGTCGATGTACAGCCCGCCGTACTGCAGCTCGAGGCCCTTGGTTGGCTTGGCCGAGATGAACAGCTGCTTGACCGAGTGCTGCACGGTGCCCGTCCCCGTGCCGACACCGGTCGAGTTCCAGCTACTCGTGAAGCCGCCGCCGCTGAACACGCCGACGTTGACCGTGTACCGTCCGTTCGGATCGAACTTCAGGCGCGCGCGGAACTGCGTCTTCTCCTGGAGCACGTTGGACGTGACGTCCCCGGTGGTGTTGTTGATGCGGCGGTAGCGGAAGCTGACCGACAGCGTCTGCAGGTCGAGCCATCGTGCGGTCGCGGGAGCGGCCGTGGCGGGTTGGGCCTGCGCGAAAGCCGCGCCGGCGTTGGCGATCATGAGCAAGATGATGAGAGGTTTCACGAGGGGGATATGATACTCTGACGGCATTCGATCGACGCTCCCTGCGTCGATCAGCGCCGCAGCACGGATCGATGCGATCTCGAGCGATGAGGCTCTTCTTCAGCGCGGTGGCGTGGCTCGCAATCGTGGCCGCGGGCCTGTTCGTCTTCCTCTCCGAACGCACCACCCGGACCGAACGGACGGCGCTCGACGCCTTCGATCGGCACGCCCGCGAGGCGGTGGACGCGCTCTCCGATCTCCGCGTCGGCCAGCAGGCCTACGTCGCCGCCGGGCAGGGCGTTGCGTTCTGGATGCCGAAGGTCAGCGGCACGATGGATTCGGCCGCCGAGATGATCACCGGTCTTCGCCGGTCGGCCACGGCGCCCGTCGCGGTCAAGGCCCTCGACGATGCGTCGGCGTCGGTATCGAGCCTGAGGGACGTCGACAGCCGCGCCCGGGAGTACCTGCAGAACGGCCAGCAGCTCATGGCCGGCGACATCGTGTTCAGCGAGGGAAATCAGGCTGCGGTCAGCGCGGCCCATGCCGTCGAGCACGCGCGGCTCGCCGAGCGCGAGGCGCAGGATGCCGCCGCCGGCGGCCGGCGCCGGCTCGAGGCGGTCGCACTCGGCGCCGCCGGACTGATCGCCGCCCTCGTGATCGGCGTCCTGGCACCGGCGCCTGCGGCGGCGGCCGCCAATCCCGAAGCCGCCGCGGAGTCCGGAGCCGAAGCGCCGGCTCCGCCCGCCCCGATTCTCGCGACCTGGCTGGACGAGCCGGCGCCAGCCGCGCCCGGGGGCGCCCAGGCCGGCCCCGACCTGGGAGAGGTCGCCCGCCTCTGCACGGAGTTCGGGCAGGTCCGGGACGTCGACGCGCTGAAGCATCTGCTCTCCCAGGCGGCCGCGTTGCTCGACGCGAGCGGTCTGGTCGTCTGGATGGGCGACGCTGCCGGCGGCGATCTGCGCCCGGCCCTCGCTCACGGCTATGCGCCCGCGGCGTTCGCGCGGATCCCGGCCCTTCCCCGATCAGCCGACAACGCCGCGGCGGCGGCGTATCGAACCGGCATGCAGCAGATCGTGCACGCCCGCGCCGACGCCGCCAGCGGCGCCATCGTCGTGCCGATTCTCACGCCGGACGGCTGCGTCGGCGTCCTCTCCGCGGAAGTCGGGGGCGGCAGTGAGACGTCCGCCCAGGGACAGGCGGTCGCGGCGCTGGTCGCGGCACAGCTCGCAGGCATCCTGTCGGTGTCGCCCGACGCGGACGGCGGCCAGTCCCACGTCGCGACCGGATAGACCGCCGCATGCCGAAGGGCGCCCCGCGAAGCACGAAAGCCCACATCCTCGCCCGCGCGGCCCGTGAGCGCGTGAAGTTCATGCGCCTGCAGTTCACGGACATCCTCGGCACGATCAAGAACGTCGAGATCCCCGACCGCCAGTTCGAGGAGGCCCTCGACGGCCGGATCATGTTCGACGGGTCCTCGATCGAAGGCTTCGTCCGCATCGAAGAATCGGACATGTATCTGAAGCCCGATCCGTCGACGTACCGGGTATTCCCGTGGAGCGGACCCGGCGGCGAGCAGGTCGGCCGCATGATCTGCGACATCTGCACGCCGGACGGCGAGCCGTTCGCCGGGTGCCCCCGCACGGCGCTCAAGCGCGTGATCGCGGCCGCCGCCGAGCGGGGCTACGCGCTCAAGGCCGGACTCGAAGCGGAGTTCTTCCTCTTTCCACTCCGAGACGGCGTCCCCGTCGCGGAAACCCACGACGCCGCCGGCTACTTCGATCTGAGTCCGGTCGACCAGGGCGAGGACGTCCGCCGCGAGATCGTCCTCGCGCTCGAGGCAATGGGCTTCCACGTCGAGGCCGCGCACCACGAGGTCGCGCCCGGCCAGCACGAGATCGACTTCGGCTACGACGACGTGCTGTCGACGGCGGACAACATCAGCACCTTCCGGTTCGTCGTGAAGAACGTGGCGGTCAGGAACGGCCTGCACGCGACGTTCATGCCGAAGCCGATCTACGGGACGAACGGCTCGGGGCTCCATACCCACATGTCGCTCTTCGCCGGCGGCGCGAACCTCTTCGACGATCCGAAATCGCGGATGCGCCTGAGCCCGCTCTGCCTGCACTACATCGGCGGCCTCCTCCGGCACGCGAAGGGCTTCTGCGCCATCACCAACCCGCTCGTCAACTCGTACAAGCGCCTCGTGCCCGGCTACGAGGCGCCGACCAACATCGCGTGGTCCGAGAAGAACCGCAGCCCTCTCGTCCGGGTGCCGGCCGCGCGCGGCACCGCGACGCGCATCGAGCTGAGGATGCCCGACCCGTCCTGCAACCCGTACCTGGCCCTCGCCGTGATGTTCCGGGCCGGTCTCGACGGCGTCGAACGCCGGATCGATCCCGGCCCGCCGGTCAACAAGAACATCTTCACGATGAGTCATCGCGAGCGCCGCCACCTGCGCATCGACGAGCTGCCTGGCAACCTCAGCGAAGCGCTGGACGAGCTCGAGAAGGACGAGCTCGTCCGGGAAACCCTCGGCACGCATCTCTTCCAGCACTTCCTCGCGGCCAAGCGCGAGGAGTGGCACGAGTACACCAAGCACGTCTCGCCGTGGGAAATCGAGCGATACCTGGGGATGTACTAGCAGCCGCTTCTGAAGGGGGTAACCGGGGAACTCAGGAACCGGGGAACGGAGCGGCGAAGGACGGGGAACGGCGGAACGAAAGTAGGCCGCGCACGAGCCGTTGGTAACACGAACGGGATACGGCGATGCCAGCGCCTGCCTGAGTTACGCATCCCGGTGGCCCGGCGCGACCTGTCGTGCGGAATATCAAGTTCCGTACCCGATCGGGGACCTCAGAAGTCTCGGAAATTCATCGACCCGGGTTGCGGAGCCGTCCTGAACCGCGGACGGCGTGTCACCCGTTCGTCACGCTCGGTCAGTCCTCGCGGCCGCGTCCTTCGCCGTCGGCGATCTTGACGGCCACGGCGGTCATGTCGTCGTTGGGCGCCCGCGTCCCGCGGAACTGCTGCACGGCGGCAAAGATCGCATCCACGATCTCCCGCGCCGACCCGCCTCGCGCCGCGCCCACCACCTCGGCCAGCCTGGCGCCGCCGAATTCCCGGCCGTCCGGGTCGCTCGCCTCGGACACGCCGTCGCTGCAGAACACGTACACGTCGCCCGGCGCAAGTTCGAAGCTCGCCTCGTCGTAGCTCGACCCGGGGAAGGACCCGAGGGGCACGCCGGGAAGCTCCACTTCCTTGACGGTGCCGCCGGAGCACCGGATCGGATACGGCAACCCGGAATTGGCCAGGATGACGCTCCGGCGCTTGAAGTCGAACGCGGCGTAGCAGAGCGTGCAGTAGTACTCCTCGAGCTGGCGCCCGTGGAGGATCGTGTTCATCGACGAGAGCACACCCGACGGACTCGACCGCTCGAGGGTGTAGCGCCGGCGGAACGTGCGCGACCGGACCAGCTCGCCGACGAAGGCGCTGTAGAGGGCGGCGGGCACGCCTTTCCCGGAGACGTCGCCGACGGCCACGATGAGCCCGTGGGCCTCGGGAGACAGGAAGTCGTACAGATCGCCGCCCAGCTCCCGCGCCGGCGCGAACCGCGCCGCCACGTCGACGCCCTTCATGCGCTTGGGCAGCTCGGTCGGCAGCAGGGCCGCCTGCACGCGCTGCGCGAAGCGGACCTCCTTCTCCAGCCGGACTTCGTTGGCGCGGATCGTCTCGTACAGCCGGGCGTTCTCGATCGCGACGGCGGCCTGGCTGGCGAGCAGCGTCAGGATCTCCATGTGGCGCTTCGTGAAGGCGTTCAGCTCTGGGCTCTCCAGGTCGAACACGCCGATGCATCGATCCTGCACGAGGAGGGGGATGACGAGCTCGGAGCGCGTTTCGTCGACGAAGCTGACGTACCGGGGATCGAGCGACACGTCGGGGACGAGGATCGGCTCCTTGTCGCGCGCGGCGTGCCCGACCAGTCCGCAGCCCAGCTTCATGTGCGGGAAGCTGACGCGATCGCCGTAGCGCACGGCGACCTTCATCTCCAGCTCGCTGGTGTCCTCGTTCAGCAGGAGAATCCCGAACGTCCGGTAGTCGATCAACCGGCGGGTCAGGTTCGCGATCCGCGTCAGGAGCTCGTCGAGCTGCAGGATCGCGCCGAACTCGCGGCCGATCTCGGCGAGGGTCTCGAGCGTCGCGGTGTACTCGCGCTCCCGCTCGAAGAGGCGCGCGTTCTCGATCGCGACCGCCACGTGGGCGCCGAACTGCCGGAGCATCGCCTCGTCCACCTCGGTGAACTGTCCCACGGTGTCCGACAGGAGGTTGAGCGCGCCGATCACGCGGCCCTTGCGGCGCAGCGGCACGACCAGCTCGGCCGCCGAGCCGCTGACGGCGTCGACGTACCGCGGGTCGGCGCGCACGTCGTTGACGAGGAGCGGCAGGCCCTCGGCCACCGCCGCCCCGACCAGCCCGTCGCCGACCTTCAGGCGCAGCGTGCGCGCGACGTCTTCCGGATAGCCGACCGAGTACGCGATGTGGAGCTCCCCGGCCGCCGGGTCGAGGAGGTACACGGCAAAGGCGTGGAACTTCGTGATGCGGGCGATGAGCTGCGGGATCTTCGCCAGCAGGTCGTTCAGATCGAGAACGGAGGTGACCTCCCGACCGAGCTCGAACAGCGTCGTGACGAGCTCCCGCGCGCGCGCTGCTCCCTGCAGGGCGATGGGCGAGACGGTCGGGGGGCCTGGCGGGGCTTCGGGCACCAAACTGAAAGTATACTAATTCCGCCACATGGACCTGCCGCTGCCTCTCGACTACGCCGCGATCGAGCGGATTCTTCCGCACCGGTACCCGTTCCTGCTCGTCGACCGGATCACCGAATTCGAAGTCGACAAGCGGATCGTCGGCATCAAGAACGTCTCCCTCAACGAGCGCTACCTGTCGCACGTGACCGGAGACCTGCCGGTGCTGCCGCCCACCATCCTCACCGAGGCCGTGGCGCAGGTCGGCGCCATCCTCATCCTCGCCAAGCCCGAGAACCGCCAGCGGCTCATCTACTTCGCCGGCATCGAGAAGGTGCGCTACCGCCGCCCGGTGCACCCGGGCGACGTCGTCGAGATCGAGGCGACGGTGATCCGGCTGCGCAGCCGGATGGGCCTGCTCAAGGGCATCGCCCGCGTCAATGGCAACGTCGTCGTCGAAGGGACCATGACGTTCGCCCTCGAGACGCCCAAGAAGGGCGACGGCGACTAGGCGGGCGACCGCCGCACCAGCGAGACGCCGGCGAGGACGACGCCCGCCGCGAGCGCGATGCGCGGGCTGAAGGGCTCGCCGAGCACCACTGTTCCGAGCCAGACGGCCAGGACCGGATTGATGTAGGCGTAGAGCGAGACGACCGCCACGGGCAGATGCTTGAGCGCGTAGGCATAGGCCGAGAAGCCCGCGATCGACCCGGCCGCAACGAGATAGGCGAGCGCGCCGAACGTGCGCGGCGTGAATGCCAGGACGTGCCACTGGCCCGACACGGTGGCGGCGAGGAGGAAGACGAGCCCGCCGCAGAGCATCTCGCACGCAGCGGTCATCAGGACGTTCTCGTGACGCGCGGCACCACGGCCGCGGTGCCGCGAGAGAATCGAGCCGGTCGCCCAGCCGCAACACCCCACTTGCGTCGCCAGCACACCCAGGGCCACGCCGCGGCCGCCGATCCGGATCTCGGGCCAGACGAGCAGCACGATCCCGCTGAAACCGAGCACGAGGCCCGCGACTCGCCACCACATGAGCCGCTCGCCCGCCGGCATGGCCGCGTCGATGCCCACCATCCAGAAGGGCGATACCGCGACCAGCAGGGCCGTCAGCCCGCTCGGGATCGGTACGCTCGGCCAGGAGCACCCCGCCGTTGGCGGTCGCGATCAGCAGCGCGCCCAGCCCCGCGAGCGTCGGCCACTCTCGGCGCGGCGGCAGACGCTCGCCGCGCGCCCGGAGCACCGCGATCAGGACGGCGCCCGCAGTCGTCCACCGGATCGCGCCGAGCGGAAACGGCGGAATCGTGGTGAGGGCGACGCGGATCGCGAGGTAGGTCGCGCTCCAGACCGCGCAGATGACCAGGAACGCGAGGTACGCCCGCGGTGGAGGGTGCGTCACGCCACGAGCGGATCGAGCGACAGGCGCACGCAGTTGCGCCCCTGCGATTTCGCGGCGTACAGCGCGGCGTCGGCGCGGCCGATCACCGCCTCGGCGTCGACCTCGGACGGCAGGGCCACGGTCACGCCGAAGCTCGCCGTGACGCGGAGGCGCTCCTCCTCCCAGGTGATCGACATCCCGGCGATCTCGCGGCGGAGCGTGTCGGCGACGCGCTTCGCGCCTTCGACCGGCGTCTCGGGGAGCACCGCGAGGAACTCCTCACCGCCGTACCGGCACTTGACGTCGCTCGTCCGCAGCACCTCCCGCATCCGCTTCCCGACCGCGCGAAGCACGGCGTCGCCGCACAGGTGGCCTCGTCGATCGTTGATCTGCTTGAAGTGATCCAGGTCGAACATGACCAGCGAGACGGGGAGCTGCGAGCGCCGTGCGCGGCGGAGCTCGGATTCGAGGACCTCCACCGTGTGCGTCCGGTTGTAGCAGCCCGTGAGACCGTCGCGCACGCTCGTCTCCCGGATCTCGGCGAAGAGGCCCGCGTTGCGGAGCGAGATGGCCAGCAGCGTGGCCGCGGCCTCGAGCTTGCGCCCGGCGAGCCCGGCCGGGGCCGCATCGTCGGGCAGCCCCAGGACACCGAAGGCCACGGCGCCGGCACGGATGGGCCAGCACGTCTGTCCCTCGACGACGGCCGGGTCGCGCCGCCCGCTCGTGTCTCCGAGCACGCGCTCCGCGAGGCGAAGGCGCGCCGGGTCGATGTCCTCGGTCGACACCGCGGGCTGCAGGCTGTGCCAGGCGCCCTGGACCAGCACGAGGGCCCAGGCGCGGTCGCTGGCCGCGAGCGTCGACAGGTGCTGGAGAACCGCGGCGCGGATCGAATCCAGGTCCAGCGCCCGGCCCAGCGCCTGGCCGAACAGCACGAGGCGCTCCATCTCGGCCGCCCGCGATCCGGCGGCGGCGGCCTCCGCCTTCGCGGCGGCCGTCTGCACGTCGGCCTCCTGACGCTTGCCCTGCAGGTGGAAGACGAATACGACGACGAGAATCAGGAGCGCCGGAACCAGGGCCAGGCCGGTCTGCCGCTCGACCTCGCGCGCCAGGTCCAGCAGGGCGCCCAGAGGCCGCGAAAACACCACGATCACGGCCAGGACGAAGCCGGCGACGAGCAAGCGATCCTGTCGGCTGACCAGGCGCATGGCGCTCACGCCGACTTTAGCCCACGTGGCCTGTACCGGTAGAATGAAAACATGGGTCGCAAATCATCCGCCAAACGTCAGACGTCCACGGACTCCCCGGAACCCCCGTCGGGCAAGCCATCGTCGACGCCCCTCGTCGTCGGTGGGGTCGTGCTGGCCCTGCTGGCCGTCGGCGTCCTGGCTTTCCGCAGCCACGAGACGCCAGTCGATCCCGCCGCTTCCGCCCAAGCGCAGGCGGCCGCCGGCGTGCCGGACATTGCCAGACACGGGCCGCACCCGCAGGCGAGCCTGCCGCCGCTCGACTTCCCCGGCTACGAGCTCTCACGGGCGCCGGAGGTGATTCGCGCCGCCTACGAGTTCGCCGCCGTGCATCCGGAGGTCTCGAGCTACGTGCCGTGCTTCTGCGGCTGCGATCACCAGGGCCACCGCAGCAACGAGGACTGCTTCGTCGCCGAGCGCGATGCCAACGGTGACGTGACCCGGTGGGAGGATCACGGAATGGAATGCGCCGTGTGCATCGACGTCGCGACCCAGTCGGCCCAGATGTACCGGTCGGGCGCCTCGGTGAAGGACATCCGCGCCGCGATCGAGAAGAAGTGGGCGGGACAGACCACCTACCACACGCCGACACCCCTTCCGTGACCACGCGGTGAGATCGCATCGGGGGCGGGCGCCCGAGGATTCCGCCCGCCCCGCCCCCGCTGCAGAGTTCTATAATCGCCGACGTGCCTGACCGCCGCGCGGCCGCGTTTGCGCGGTTGTTCGAAGCCGTGCACGAAGGCGTCTACATCGGCACCTTCGGCGCCCGCCGTACGTCGACGATCGCCGCCAACCCCCACCTGAAGCTCATCTTCGGATTCGGCGCCGAGACGCCGGAGACGGACATCCGTCCGTTCGACGAGGATCGCTTCGTCGACGCCGACGCGCGCACCGCGTTCGGCGAGCAGTTGACGACCAACGGCTCGGTGAACGACTACCTGCTGCGCCTCCGCCGCGCCGACCAGAGCGTCGTCTGGGTGGAAGTGACGGCACGCGCGGATCGGCCGGCGGCGGACGGCAGTCTGCGCATCGAGGCGCTCGTGCGGGACGTCAGCGAGCGCAAGAAGCTCGACGACGAGACACGGGGCATCTATCACCAGCTGCTGCAGGCGGAGAAGATGGCAGCGCTCGGCCAGACGATCTCCGGCGTGGCGCACGAGCTGAACAACCCGCTTGCGACGATTCTCAGCTGGTCCGAGCGCCTCTCCGAGCGCCCGGGCGTCGACGAGGGGATGCGCCGCGGTCTCGAGACGATTCGGGCCGAGTCCGAGCGCGCCGCCCGGATCGTGCGGAGCCTGCTGACCTTCGCCCGGAAGCGACAGACCACGCGAATGATGGTCGACGTCAACCAGATCATCCGCGAGACGCTGGCCCTCCGGGCCTACGACCAGCACATCTCCAACATCACCGTCATCGACGCGCTCGCCGCGGGCCTGCCCCAGGTCTTCGCCGACGGCCATCAGCTGCAGCAGGTCCTGCTCAACCTCCTCATCAACGCCGAGCAGGCGATGCTCTCGGCCACCGGCCGGGGCACGCTGGTCGTGCGGACGTGGCACGACCCGGCGCGCGAGTCGGTCACCCTCGAAGTCAACGACGATGGTCCCGGCATTCCCGAGGAGGTGCAGTCGAAGATCTTCGACCCCTTCTTCACGACGAAGGAAGTCGGCAAGGGGACCGGCCTGGGGCTGACCGTCGCTTACGCAATCGTCCAGGAGCATGGCGGCCGAATCCGCCTCGAGTCCAGCGCACGCGGAACGTCGTTCTTCGTCGAGCTTCCGGTGACCGGGATGCAGCTCGCGCCGCGGGCGCCGGCGCGTCCCCAGCGCGCCCGGGCGCCGGACGGGGGCGGCGCCGTGCTCGTGGTCGAGGACGAAGCCGCGCTGGCGGCGGCGGTGCTCGACGCGCTGTCCGATGCGGGCTACCGCGTCGAACGTGCCGCCGACGGGGAGGCCGCCCTCGCGCTCATCAAGGAGAAGCCGTTCGACTTCGTGGTGTGCGACTTGAAGATGCCGCGCCTCGACGGGATGGCCTTCCACCGGGCGCTCTCCGAGGTGGCGCCGGAGCTGGCCAGGCGGATCCTCTTCGTCACCGGCGACGTCGCCGGCACCGAAGCGGGAGCGTTCTTCGAAGAGAACGGATGCCGCTGGCTGCCGAAGCCGTTCCGCCTCGCGGACCTGTTGAGCGCCGTCCGCGAGGGACTGTCCTAGCGTGCGATGGCGGTCTTCTGGGCTCTGCGGCCGGCCTGCACCTTCGCGGCCGCGTGCGTCTTCACGGCGAGCGACGCCTTGACCGAGGCGCGGACCTTGTACGGCAGCACCACGCCGCGCGACGGCGCCAGCTGCTCGGCTTCGCGCGCGGGGAGCTCGGCCTTGAGCATCTTGGGCTTGCGGCTCGCGAACGCGACGAGCGCCTGACGCATCTGGACGAGCTGCTCCGCCCGCATGTCGCCGAGCGCGGCGCGGAGCCGCCGGATCGCCCGGGCGTGCAGCTGCGACACGCGCGATTCGTTGACGCCGATCTCGGCGCCAATCTCCTTCATCGTGACTTCGCCGTAGTAGTAGAGATCGATCACGCGGCGCTCGCGAGCCGGCAGCGACGCGAGCGCGGCGCCGACACGCTCGCGCGTCTCCGTCTTCTCGTACGCCGAGTCCGGGGCCTCGGGTTCGGACGGCACGAGCGCCGCGGGCAGCGAGCTCTCGTCCATGTGCTCGCCGGTGGCGAGCGGCGACGTCGACTCGATCGTGTTGATGCGGACGATGGTGCGCGACAGCTTCTTCTCGTCGGAGCCGACGCGGGCGGCCAGATCGGCCATCGACGGCTCGTGGCCCAGCTCGCGGCGGAGGGCCTCGCGCGCCGCCTCGAGCTCGCGCCGCTGCCGCCGCACGCCGCGCGGCCAGGCGTCGCGACGCAGGGCGTCGATCATCGCGCCGCGCACGCGGCGCTCGGCGAATGTCTCGAACTTGATCCCGCGTTCGGCGTCGTAGCGATGCGCCGCGTCGATCAGCCCGATGACGCCGTCCTGGACGAGGTCGCCGATGTCGATCGAGTGCGGCATCGACGCCGCCATTCGGCGGGCGAGGGCCTCCACGAACGGCAGGCCGGCGACGATCCGGCGGTTCTGGCTGGCGGTCACTGGCAGCGCGCGCATCACGGTCTCCTTTGTCTCCGGCCGGCACCGGGCGTCATGCCCAGCCTGGCCATTTCCTGCTGACAACGATTGGCTTCGCGCTGTGCAGTATCGCAACGCTGATACCAACT
Source organism: uncultured Acidobacteriota bacterium (assembly GCA_963761615.1). Classification (GTDB taxonomy): domain Bacteria; phylum Acidobacteriota; class Vicinamibacteria; order Vicinamibacterales; family CAVVIG01; genus CAVXGU01. The sequence goes on from CAVXGU010000001.1 coordinate 203,459, forward strand.
CGAGGCATGCCGGCTCAGAACGGAACAGCGCTGCCTGCCATTGCTCGATAAGTGCAGCTGTGAGAATGACTTGCTGCAAGGGACCGATTTCAGACACGCGCGGCAGGATAGGGCGAAAGGCCGTGAATTTCGTCAACAGAATGACGACTGACGTTGTCAGGTCGTCAACTTGTTGACTATGAGATTACAAAATTTGTCAGGAGTGACGATTATTGGCCATCGCGTGACGAATGGCCTGAGTCGTTTCCATCGCCTCGACAGCGCTGGAAACGACCTGTGCCGCGCGGGCCCGAAACGCGTCGTCGGGCGCCTTGGACTCGAGCAGCTCGGCGTGGGCGAGGATGATGCCGAGCTGGTTGTTGAGCTGATGAAAGAGGAAGCGCAGATCCGGAGACTCGTCCATCGATCTCCTCGCGAGCAGTTCCTCGACGGAGAGGGGCGCCGACATCGAGTCAGTACCTACGTCCGGCCGCCCTGCCACATCGACTGGACGGCGGGACGATCGGTCGACTTCGGATCACGCCAGAGCGTGTCCACGAAGATGCGAACCGAGCCGCCGGCGGTGCGCACGTACTCGACCTTGCCAGCCGACAGCCAGTTGTAGATGGTGCGGCGGCTCACGCCGACGAGCTCGCACGCCTTCATGATGGAAATCGTTTTCCGCTCCACCTTGGATGCCTCCAGGCAGCTTATCGGTTACAGCGTCGCGGGGATTAGGGACGCTGCCCGGGCGCTCGAATCCGCTCGAGGGACTGGACAACGGGGACGCGGAACGTCAAAATGTTGGCGCAATCTAAATGACTGACAGCTCACGACATCTCCTTCTCGTGGAAGACGAGGCCCGCCTGCGAGAAGCCGTCGCCGAGCAGCTGTCGGACCGCGGCTATCAGGTCGAACAGGCCGGCTCGGGCGAAGAAGCGATCGCCAGGCTGTCGGATTTCGCGTTCGACATGATCGTGACCGATCTGCGACTGCCCGGCGTCGATGGATCGGCGGTGGTCGACCAGGCCATCCAGCGCTATCCGGACATCATCGCGATCGTCATCACGGGGTACGGCACCGTGAAGGACGCGGTCGAAGTCATTCGCCGCGGCGCCTGGGACTTCGTCAACAAGCCGTTCCAGATCGACGAGCTGCTGCACGCGCTCGACGCGGCCCTCGAGCGGCGGCGCCTGAAGTCGGAGAACGCCTACCTGCGCGCGCAGCTCGAGGAGCGGTACAGCTTCCAGGGCATCATCGGCAAGAGCGCGCCGATGCGCCGGTTGTTCGATCTGCTGGAGACGGTGGCGCCGACCGGCAGCACCATCCTGATCACCGGCGAAACCGGCACCGGCAAGGAGATCGTGGCGCGCGCGATCCATCAGAACGGCCCGCGGCGCGCACACCGCTTCGTCGCCCTCAACTGCAGCGCGATTCCCGAGACGCTGCTGGAGGCCGAGCTGTTCGGCCACGTCCGGGGCGCCTTCACCGGCGCGGTCGGCAACCGCCAGGGGCGCCTCGAACAGGCGCACCGGGGCACCCTGTTCCTCGACGAGGTGGGCACGATGAGCCCGGCGCTGCAGATGAAAGTGCTGCGCGTCCTGCAGGAGCGCGAGTTCGAGCGCGTCGGCGATTCGCACACCACGAAGGTGGACGTGCGGGTGATTGCCGCGACGAACAGCGACCTGCGTCGCATGGTGGCCGAGGGGCAGTTTCGCGAGGACCTGTACTACCGGCTCAACGTGATCCCGGTGAAGCTCCCGCCGTTGCGGGATCGGCGCGACGACATTCCCCTGCTGGTGCGGCACTTCCTCGACAAGTACCAGTCGTCGGCCGTCATCTCCCAGGAGGCGATGCGCCGGCTGATGTCGTACGGCTGGCCGGGCAACGTCCGTCAGCTCGAGAACGCCGTCGAGCGCGCGGCCGCCTTCGGAGCCGGACACAGTCAAATCGACGTCGGCGATCTGCCGCCGGAGGTGCAGGAGGTCGAGGAGGCCGCGCAGCCCTCGACGGTCGCGCTGCCGGCGGACGGCATCGACCTCACCGCCGTCGTCGCGGGCATCGAGCGCGATCTCATCCTCCGGTCCCTCGAGCGCAGCGGCGGCAACAAGGGACAGGCCGCGCGGCTCCTGGGACTGAAACGCACCACGCTCGTCGAGAAGCTCAAACGCCTGGGGTCGGCCTGACCGTGCCGCCCCGCTTCGCCTACTGGACGATTCTGATCGACGGCGCGCCAACCGCGTTCCGGGCCCGCGAACGGGACGACCTCGTCCCGACGTTCACCCAGCTCAAGCGGACCAACGACGACGTCGCCATGAAGTGGTTCGCGCACGGCCGGCTGTGGGACTCGCCCGAGGCGCAGCGCGCGCACGCGGACCGCCCGCCGCGGAAGCCTGCCGAGAAGCGCGGGCGGGACTGGCGGCCGGGCGGCCAGCATCGCGACCCCCGCGCACGCTTCAAGCGGAAGAAACGACGGGACTGACGGCCGCCCGATGATCTCCCACGTCGTCCTGCTGAAGCCCCGGGCCGATCTCGCCGCGCGGGATCGCCGCGCCATGGTCGAGGCCCTGCAGACCGCCGTTTGCGAGATCCCCGGCATCAGGGCGGTCCGTGTCGGGCGGAGGCTCCGGCACGGCGCCGGCTACGAATCGACCGCGCTGGACACGGCGGACTTCGTCCTCATCCTGGACTTCGACGACCTTGCCGGACTCCAGGCCTACCTGCGTCATCCCGCGCACGCGGCGCTCGGCGCCCACTTCGCGACGTCGCTGAGCTCCGCGCTCGCATACGACTTCGAGACCGGCGGCGTGGATCTGCTCGACGGGTTCGTGTGACGCTACGCGTCGACTCCGGCGAAGAAGAACTGGTCGATGACGTCGTGCAGCGCGGCCAGCGACGGGGCGGCGTTGATCGCCGTGCGCAGATGCGACCCGTTCTCATGGCCTTTGGTGAAGTACGTGGCCAGCGCGCGGATCTTGTTCACCACCCAGCGGTCGTGGCGGTGACGGGCGGTGGAGTCGTCGCCGGGGGAATCGGCCTCCGTGTGGCCCGGGGCGGCGTGCCGGAATCCTTCCGGCTCCCGGACGCGCTCGTGCTGCAGGAGCTCGATGTACTCCAGCAGGAACCGTCCCCGGTCCTCGAGCGACACCGCGCGGGCCGGCCGGCCGGCCGCGAGGTCGACGGCCTGGGCCAGGATCCACGGGTTGCGGAGCACGCCGCGGCCGACGAGCACGCCCTCGACGCCCAGGCGCATGCGCTCGATCACGTGTGACGGCTCGACGCAGTCGCCGCTGCCGAACACCGGGATCGTCAGGGCGTCGGCGACCCTCGCGACGAGGTCCCAGTCGGCCGAACCGCTGTAGCTCTGCGCCGCCGTCCTTCCGTGCACCGCGACGGCGGCGGCACCGACGTCCTCCATCATGCGCGCCAGCTCGGGGGCGTTGCGCTCCTGCTCGTTCCACCCCGCGCGCATCTTGACGGTGACGGGGATCTTCACCGCCTTCGCCATCGCCCCGATGACCGTGGCGGCGTGCCGCGGCTCGCGCATCAGGCTGCATCCCGCGTTGTGCTTCGCGATCTTCGGCACCGGGCAGCCCATGTTCACGTCGACGATGTCGGCGCCCATGCCTTCGACGATCTGCGCCGCCGCCGCCATCTTCTCCGGGTCACCGCCGAAGATCTGGATGGACACGGGGCGTTCTTCCTCGGTGAACTCGGCGTACTCGAGGGTTCGATCGATGCCGCGCACGAGGCCTTCCGAGCTGACCATCTCGGTGACCACCAGGCCGCATCCGCCACGGCGCTTGACCAGCCGGCGGAATGCCGTGTCGGTCATGCCGGCCATGGGCGCCACGGCGAAGGGCGAATCGAGCGGGACCGGACCGATCTTCATCGTGAGGGCCAGCATACCCGAAGCGTCGCCGAGACGGCGCCGGGTGATCAGTAGGGTCTGACGTCCGCCGCGTCGACCTCGACGCTCACGGCCTGACCAATCAGATCGACCGAGAGCACCAGGCGCGCGCGCGGAGCGTCCTTCCGCACGAGGCGGCCCACCACGCCGCGCAGCGGGCCGTGGGTGACCTCCACCATCATGCCCTCCTGGATGAGAGGGCACGGATCGAACTGCAAGTGGCTCTCGACGAGCACGCGGATGCTGTCGAGCTCGTACTCGGGAATCGGCGACGGCTTGCCCTCGAAGCCGATGATGCTCACGACTCCGGTGCACTTGAGGACGGGCAGCGTGTCCACCGGATCGAACCGGGCGAAGCAGTAGCCCGGAAAGAGGGGCCAGTCGATCTTCTTCTTCCGATCCTTCCAGTGGCTCCAGCGCGTGATGGTGGGAAGAAAGGCTTCGATGTGCTTGCGCTCGAGCTGCTCCCTCACGACCTGTTCGTGCCTGCGAGCGGGTCCAGACGGCGAACCACTGCTCCCTAGAGGTTGCCAAGCGGATCTCGCCTTCACACCCTCTTCGTACGCCTTCTCGATCTCGTCGTTCTTCCACTCGATGAACGCCTGCGAGCGGAGCTTGTCCAGGTACTTCTTGAACTCGTCCCGCCGCTTGTCGGTGAACACCTGATTGTCGATCTGCTCCCGCGCCTGATCGAACGGCGTCGTCACGGTGTCGGTCCGCGACTCGAGCTTGAACAGCTGATAGCCGCGCGTCGTCCGCACCGGCTCGCTCACGTCTCCGACCTTCATCGAGCCCAGCAGCTTCTGCAGGTCCGCGGACAGCTCCGAGACGTTGAACGGGCCGATCAGGCCGCCGTTCGTCTTCGACGCCGAGTCCGATGCCTCCGCGGCGACCTTTTCGAAGCTCTCGCCGCCGACCACGCGGGCCCGCAGCGCCGCGGCCTTGGCCCGCAGCGCATCGTCCTGCGCGACGTTGAGGCCGCGGCCGTCCGCGGCCGGCGCCGCGACGAGGATCTCCCGCAGCGTCACGGCCGCCGGCGTGGTGAACTGGCTCTGGTGCTGGTCGTAGTACGTCCGCGCTTCCTCGTCGGTCACGGCGACGCGGCTGAAGACCTCGGTCTGCTCGACGCGCTGGATGATCATCGCACGCTCGAAGTTCTGCCGCAGATCCGCCATCGTCAGGCCTTCCTGCTTGAGGGCCGCCTGGAACTGCTCGTCGGTCGTGATGTTGTTCTCTTTCTTGATGCTCTCGAGGGCGTTGTTGAACTGCTCGTCACCGAGGCGGTAGCCCAGCTCCTTGCCGCGCTGCACGAGGAGCATCTCGTTGACCACGTCGACCATGATCTCCGGCGTGATCTTGTCGAGCGCGTTGCGGAGCTGCGTGTCGTTCAGGTCGGCCGGGTTGATGTTCTGCCCCTGCTGCCTGAGCATGGACACCTGGCGGTTCTCCAGGTCGCTCTTCGTGAAGATCTCGCCGTTGACCTTCACCAGGATTTGCTCGAAGATCTCCGCGCGCGCGCCGCCCGCGACCAGCACCACCGCGAGCCCCACTCCGACGACAGACCTCAATCTCACAATTCGACCCTCCAGGCGCACGCCGACCTGTCTATCGTAACAGCTCGCCCAGAAGGTCGCCCACCTTGTCGAAGACGCCCCCTGGAGCCCGCGGGTCGTCCTTGGCGGGACGGAGCAGCTCCTCGCGGCTGAATCCCGGCTGCACCGTGTCCTCCCGCGCCCGCTTCGTCCACCAGCTCGCCGTCTCGGCGGCTCCGCGCGTGCCTCTGGGCGGCGCCGGGCGTCCCGCCCGCCGTCCAGGTTCACGCGCAGCGCCGCCGGAGGGACGAGCGTCAGGTCGGGGCGCTGCCGCACCAGCGCCACCAGCCTGACGGGGTCGACCTGCGCCTGCGGCCTGAACTTTATGACGACGGTGCGCCCTTCGCGGTCGATGGTCTCCACGCCCAGCGCGTCGGCCATCACGCGGATGCGCCCGTAGTCGGCGAGGTTCAGCATCGAGTCCGGCGGCGGGCCCGTACCGATCCGCCGCCTCGTCGAGCACGCGGACGATCTCGTCCTCGCTCCGCGCCGCCGCCACCTTCCGGTAGAGCATCAGGCGCTGGTTCATGTCCGGAACGTAGGACGCGTCGATCTGCAGGTCGACGCCCAGATTCACCGTCGCCCGGGCCGCCGTCTTCGATCTCCTCGCCCTTGAGCTCCCGAACGGCTTCCTCGAGCAGCTTCATGTACATCTCGAACCCGACGGTTTCGATGTGGCCGCTCTGCTCGCCGCCGAGCAGGTTGCCCGCGCCGCGGATCTCGAGGTCGAGCGCCGCGACGCGGAAGCCGCTGCCGAGGTCGCTGAACTCACGGATCGCGGCGAGACGCTTCTTCGCGACCGGCGACAGGTTGTCTTCGGGCGGAATCAGCAGGTACGCGTACGCCGGCCGGTCCGATCGTCCGACGCGGCCGCGCAGCTGATAGAGCTGCGCCAGCCCGTAACGATCGGCCCGGTTGATGATGATCGTGTTGGCGTTCGGAATGTCCAGGCCGTTCTCGACGATCGTCGTCGCCAGCAGGACGTCGAACTTCCGGGCCACGAAGTCCATCATCGCGCGCTCGAGCGCCTCCTCGGACATCTGGCCGTGACCGACGACCACACGCGCCTCGGGCACCAGCCGCTGGACGAGGCCCGCGATCGAGAAGATCGACTCGACACGGTTGTGCACGACGTACACCTGGCCGCCCCGGGCGAGCTCGCTCTTGATCGCCCGGCCGATCACCTCGGGGTTGAACTTGACGACGTGGGTCTGAATCGACAGCCGATCCTTCGGCGGCGTCTCGATGATCGACATGTCCCGGATGCCGACGAGCGACATGTTGAGCGTGCGCGGAATCGGCGTCGCGCTCATCGTGAGCACGTCGACCTTCCGCCGCATCTGCTTGATCTTCTCCTTGTGCGTGACGCCGAACCGCTGTTCCTCGTCCACGACGAGCAGCCCCAGATCGTGGAACGCCACGTCCTTCGACAGCAGGCGATGCGTCCCGACGATGATGTCGACCTTCCCGGCGGCGAGATCGGCCAGCGTGGCCTGCTGCTCCGCCTTCGTGCGGAACCGGCTGAGCATGTCGATCCGCACCGGGAAGCCGGCGAAGCGCTCCGAGAGCGTCTTCTCGTGCTGGAACGCCAGCACCGTCGTCGGCGCCAGGAACGCGACCTGCTTGCCGTCCATGACGACCTTGAACGCCGCCCGCATCGCGACCTCGGTCTTCCCGTAGCCCACGTCGCCGCACAGCAGGCGGTCCATCGGGCGTCGGGCTCTCCATGTCGCGCTTGATGTCGGTGATCGCGGCTCTTCTGGTCGGCCGTCAGCTCGTACTCGAACGCGTCCTCGAACTCCTTCTGCCAGTGCGAGTCGGGACTGAAGGCGTGCCCGGGCGTGGCCTTGCGGGCGGCGTAGAGCTTGAGGAGATCCTCGGCCATGTCGCGCATGGCCTTGCGCACGCGCGTCTTCGCCCGCTCCCACGTGGCGCCGCCGAGCCGGTCGAGCGGCGGCCGCGCCGCGCCCGAATACTTCTGAATGAGATCGAGCCGCTCGACGGGGACGAAGAGCTTGTCGTCGCCGGCGTACCTCAGCTCGAGAAACTCCTGCGTCGTGTCGCCCACGCCAATCTGCTTCAGGCCCACGAAAGCGCCGATGCCGTGGTCCACGTGGACGACGAGATCGCCCGGCTTGAGGTCCCGCAGATCCGACAGGAAGGCGCGCGCGGCCGAGGGACGCCGCTCCTGCCCGCGCCGCTCTTCTTCGAAGACGTCGGTGTCGGCGAAGATCTGGAGGCCCGCGTCCGGCAGTCGAAAGCCCCGCGAGAGTCGGCCGAGGGCGACCAGGACCGCCGCGTACCGCACGTCGTCGGCCTGCTCGACCGGCGCGGCGAACACCTCGTAGTCCTTCAGCAGCTCGATGGTGCGCTCGGACCGCCCGAGCGAGCCCGCCACGAATAGAACCGTCTCGCCGGCCGCCCGCCGGCGGCCGATTTCGGCGATCCAGTCGCTCATCCGCCCCTTGAGCTCCGGTGCGGGCTGGCAGGCGACGTGCCGCCGGGGCCCCGCCGGCCCGACGCCGACCTCCAGCTGCGACAGTGTGGTCGCTCCGTCGAACCGGGCGGCCATGGCCGGCCAGTCGATCGCCAGCTCGGCGGGCGGCGGGGCGCCGTTCGCGGATCCCTGCGCCTCGTAGCTCTTCTCGAACTGCGCGGTCAGGCGGACGGCCTGCGCCTCCACTTCGTCGGCCTCGGAGAGGACGATCCGCACGTCCCCGGCTCGAGCCAGGAAGTCGAAGATCGTGGCCGCTCGGTCGGCCAGGACGTCGCGGAGCGGCACGATCGTGACGCGATCCACGGACTCGACGGAACGCTGCGTCGCCGGGTCGTAGTGGCGCAGCGATTCGATCGTGTCGCCGACGAACTCGACACGCACCGGCTGCGCCGCGTCGGCCGGGAAGACGTCGAAGATGCCCCCGCGTAGCGCGAACTCGCCGTGCTCGTCGGCGGGATCCTCCCGAGTGAACCCGCCGGCCGTCAGGAGCTCGGCCAGGTCGAGGGGCGACACCTCCAGCCCGATCCGCAGCTCGACCGATCCCTGGAGAATCCGATGCGGGCTGCTCACGCGCGGCAGCAGCGCCGCGGCGGATGCCACGATGACCTTGGCGGTGCCCGCGGCCAGCGCGTGCAGCGCCCGGGCGCGGGCGGCCATGACGCCGGGATGGGGTGCGAGGCCCCGGTAAGGATCGATCTCGTTCGACGGCAGGGGCAGGACGGCCGCCTCCGCCACCGGCTCGGCCCAGCCTTCGAGCGCGCCCAGGAAGAACCGGACGTCGGCCACGGCCCGCTCGACGTCGGCGTCGGTCGGCACGACGAAGAGCACGGCGCCGCGGGGCACCCCCAGGGAGGCGCCCGCCACGTACAGCGCCTGCGCCGCCGGGGTGAGGCCCGAGACGGCGCCGCCCGACACGTCCATCCCGGTCCGCGCGATCGCGGTCTTGAGGAGCGCACGCAGGCCCAGCGAGGTCGAGGTGGTCACGGTCGCTTCAGTTCCTTGATCCGCGCGAGGATCGCCGTCGTGGAGTAGCCGGCCTCCACGGGCACGCGCACGACGCGTCCGCCCCGCGCCTCGACCACGTCGCGGCCGACGATCCGATCCGCCGCCCAGTCGGCGCCCTTGACGAGCACGTCCGGCGGCAGGGCCTCGATGAGCCGCTCGGGGGTGTCCTCGTCGAATACCACGACCGCGTCGACCATGAAGAGCGCCTCCAGGATCTCGACGCGTTCGGCCGCCGGCGTGATCGGACGGCCGGCGCCCTTGTTCGCGGAGACCGATCGGTCCGAATTGACGCCGACGATGAGGGCGTCGCCGAGCGCCCGCGCCTGCGCCAGGTAGCGAATGTGCCCCGGGTGGAGGAGGTCGAACACGCCGTTGGTGAACACGACGGTCCGGCCCTGGCGGCGCAGGGCCGCCACGAACCGTTGCACGTCGGGGAGACTGGACATCGGATACGGGTTCGCCGGCCTGCACGCGTCGACGCGGCTAGAGGCGGGGCGGCGAATCCTTGAACTTCACGTTGTTCGAAAACGACCAATGGTGCTGGGGACGATAGATGCCGACGTCATGCGTGCGCGAATTGACGCGGAACGTGTACAGCAGCCGATGATAATCATAGGCTGCGCCGTCCTTCCGGTGCACGGCGACGTCCAGCTTGTACGTCCCCTCGACCAGATCGAGGCGGTCGATGGCGAGCACGGCTTCCGCCTCACCCGTGAGTCGATCCGGGTTGAGCTCTTCGATGTAGGTGTTCGTGCCGTAGCAGCACACGCCGTCGGCGTTGAACAGTCCGACGCCGAACACGAAGTCGTCGGTCGACTGATGAGCCTGGACTTTGAGCCGGACCGCCATCGCGTCGCCGCTGTGGAAGGAGAACGCCGGCTCGCCCCTTCCGTCGAGGAGCGCGACCTCGGTGATCTCGACCTCGCGCGATCCCCAGCGCCCTTCGACCGCCTGGAACATGTCCTGCGGACCGGACTCCTCGGGGTGCGCGCTGCCAGCGTCGGCTCCGTCGGCGGCCGTCGGCTCGACGCCCGCCTTGGGCGTCCCGGCTTCTGGTGTGCGGGCCGCGGACGCGGATTCGACCGCCCGGGCGGTGGCCACCGCAATCTGCTGCTCCTCGGTTTCCTCCACCGCCATCAGGTACTCGCCGACCACCCGCATGGGGTCTCCGTCGGCCTGCACGGTGCCGCCTTCGAGCCACAGCGCCTCGTCGCAGAACCGCTCGACGAGCCCCAGCGAGTGCGTCACCAGCAGGATCGTCTTGCCGCGGCGGCGGAACTCGCCGAACTTGTCGAGGCACTTGTGCGTGAAGCCCTCGTCGCCCACCGCGAGCACTTCGTCGACCAGCAGGACGTCGGGATCGACGTGAATGGCGACGGCGAACCCGAGACGCATGTACATGCCGGACGAGTAGGTCTTGACCGGAGCGTCGATGAACTCCGTGAGCTCGGCGAACTCCACGATTTCGTCGAAGCGCCTGGCGACTTCCTGCTTCGTCAGCCCGAGCATGATGCCGTTGATGAACACGTTCTCGCGGCCGGAGATCTCCGGATGGAATCCCGCTCCGAGCTCGATCAGCGCCGAGATTCGCCCGCGAACGTGGACCGTTCCGCTGGTCGGCTTCGTGATGCCGGCCACGAGCTTCAAGGCGGTGCTCTTGCCCGATCCGTTCCGGCCCACGACGCCGAAAGTGCAGCCGGCGGGCACGTTGAACGTCACGTCGCGCAGCGCCGGAAACGTCTCGCTCGGGCGCAGATCGCGCAGGATGCTGCGCTGGAGGAGCGCGCTCTTCAACGTCGCGAAGCGGTGCCCGCTGTAGCGCCGGTAGATCTTCGTGACGTGATCGAGCTCGATCGCGTGCATCGTCCTACACGGCCTCGGCGAACGAGTCGCGGACGCGGTCGAAGAACCAGTAGGCCGCGAAGAACAGGACGATGGACGCCGCGCCGAGCGCCAGCAGCCAGCGCCAGTGTCCGATCGGACCCTGGAAGAAGAGGATCTCCTGGTACGACACCGCGAGGTGCGTGAACGGGTTCGCGTTGAACATCGGCCGGAAGCGCTCGAGTCCCGGCTGGAACCACGGATAGATGATCGGGGTGGCAAAGAACCAGAGTGTCAAAACGTTGGCGAGGATGTCGCGGATGTCGCGGAAGTGCACCGCCAACGCGGACAGCACGAGCGCCAGGCCGACCGTGAAGATGAACTGTACGAGCACGGTGATCGGGAACCAGACGAGATCCCACGGGTCCGGCGGCTTCCGGTACACGACCAGGAACACGATCAGGATCGGCAGGCCCAGGAAGAAGTGCACCATGTTGGCCAGCACGTTCACGATCGGCAGGATCTCGGCCGGGAAGAGCACCTTCTTGATGAGGTTGCCGCCTGCGATCAGCGAGTTTGCGGCTTCGGTGAGCGACGCCGAGAACCACGTCCACGGCAGGATGCCGCAGAACATGAACAAGGCGTACGGCTGCGCGCCCTGCACGGGGTTCGGCATGATCGTCGTGAAGACGAACGTGTAGATGAGCAGCAGCAGCAGCGGGTTGATGAACGACCACAGGAAGCCGAGGACCGATCCGCGGTAGCGGGCTTTCAGCTCGCGCGCCACGAGGCTCTGAATCAGGCCCCGGTAGCGTATGAGTTGTCTTAAGTTGGCAAGCAAAATGTCGGTGGCCCCGACGGGCCGAGCCTAGGAACGGATTTTAGCCCGACTGGCCACCTGGAGGCGGATCAGCGACTTGAGCAGGGCGATGCGGGCACGTTCGAAGTCCATGTCGACCGTCGGACGGTTGAGCCGCTCTTCGGCGCGCTTCTTCGCCGCCTCGGCGCGGGCGACGTCGATCTCCGCAGGCCGCTCGGCGACCTCGGCCAGGATGGTCACGGCGTCCGGCTGCACTTCGGCGAACCCGAACGCCAGCGCCAGATAGTGCGTGTCGCCGCCCTGGCGGTACGAGAGCTCGCCGACGTGGAGCGTGGAGAGAAACGGCGTGTGGCCGGGCAGGACGCCGAAGTAGCCCTCCGCGCCCGGCACCACCACCTCGTCGACGGCCTCGTTGACGAGCATCCGGTCCGCCGAAACGACCTGCAGCTGCAGCTTCGTGGGAAGCGCCACGATCGTCAGGCCGCCTGTCGCTTCCGGGCGCGCTCGACGACCTCATCGATCGTGCCGACCAGGTAGAAATCCTGCTCCGGAATGGCGTCGTGCTTGCCTTCGACAATCTCCTTGAACCCGCGGATGGTCTCGGCGATCGGCACGTACTTCCCTTCGAGGCCGGTGAACTGGTGCGCGACGAAGAACGGCTGCGACAGGAACTTCTGGATCTTGCGCGCGCGCGCCACCGTGAGGCGATCTTCCTCCGACAGCTCGTCGATGCCCAGAATGGCGATGATGTCCTGCAGGTCCTTGTACCGCTGGAGGATCTGCTTGACCTGCCGCGCGACCGAGTAGTGCTCGTCGCCGATGATGCGCGGATCGAGGATGCGCGACGTCGACGCGAGCGGATCGACGGCCGGGTAGATGCCCAGCTCGGCAATCTGCCGCGACAGGTTCGTCGTCGCGTCCAGGTGGGCGAAGGTCGTCGCCGGAGCCGGGTCGGTGTAGTCGTCCGCCGGGACGTAGATCGCCTGCACGGACGTGATCGAGCCCTTCTTGGTCGACGTGATCCGCTCCTGCAGCTCGCCCATCTCGGTGAGCAGCGTCGGCTGATAACCGACCGCCGACGGCATGCGGCCGAGCAGCGCCGACACCTCGGACCCGGCTTGCGTGAACCGGAAGATATTGTCGATGAAGAGCAGCACGTCCTTGCCTTCCGCGTCGCGGAAGTACTCGGCGACGGTCAGCGCCGACAAACCGACCCGAAGGCGCGCGCCCGGCGGCTCGGTCATCTGTCCGTACACCAGCGCCGCGCGTGACTTGGACGGGTCGTTCAGATCGATGACCCCGCTCTCCTGGAACTCCAGCCAGAGGTCGTTGCCTTCACGCGTCCGCTCGCCCACCCCGCCGAACACCGACACACCGCCGTGCTTCGTGGCGATGTTGTGAATCAATTCCATGATGATGACGGTCTTGCCGACGCCGGCGCCGCCGAACAGGCCGATCTTGCCGCCCTGCAGGTACGGCTCGAGCAGGTCGATGACCTTGATGCCCGTCTCGAACATCTTCAGCTCGGTCGACTGATCCTCGAGCGTCGGGGGGGCGCGGTGAATCGACCAGCGTTCCTTCGACTGCACCGGTCGATCCGGAAAATCGACGGGCTCGCCGAGCACGTTGAGCACGCGGCCCAGCGTTTCGGGGCCGACGGGAACGGAAATCGGCTCGCCCAGATCCACGACCGGCATGCCGCGCTGCATGCCGTCGGTCGGCTTCATCGCCACTGCGCGGACGCGGTTTTCGCCCAGGTGCTGCTCGACTTCGACGATCACGTCGATGTGCTGCCCGGCGGCGTCCGACGTGATCCGAAGGGCGTTGTAGATCTCCGGCAGCTGCCCGGCCTCGAACTCGACGTCCACCACCGGCCCGATCACCTGCACGATCTTTCCGACTCGTTTGTCAGCCATCCTTCTCGATCCTTCGTCTTGACCCTAGAGCGCTTCGGCTCCCGAGACCACCTCGATGATTTCCCTCGTGATCGCCGCCTGCCGCACCTTGTTCATGTACAGCGTCAGGTTCGCGATCATCTCGGCCGAGTTCTTCGTCGCCGTGTCCATCGCGGTCATCTGCGCGGCGTAGAACGCGGCGTTCGACTCGAGCAGCGCACGGTACGTCTGAACCTCGACGTACCGCGGGAGGAGCTGGTTGAAGATCTGCTGCGCTGACGGTTCGTAGATGTAGTCGACGCCGCCGCCCGCCTCGACGGACGTCTCGCCGACCTCGCCGCGCGCCACCGGCAGCAGCTGGTCGACGACGACGCGCTGCGAGATGACCGAGCGGAACTCGTTGTAGACGAGCATCACCTTGTCGACGCGCCCCGACGTGAACGCCTCGATCGCCGCGCCGGCCACCGCCTGGGCGTCGCCGTAGTTGAGCTTCTGGAACAGCCCCACGCGTTCGAACAGCACGTCGAAGCCCCGGCGGACGAAGAAATCCCGCCCCTTGCGCCCGACCAGCCCCAGCACGCACGATTCGTGGCTGTCGACGATGTAGCCGCCCGCGCCCTTGATGACGTTGGTGTTGAAGCTGCCGCACAGGCCCTTGTCGGCCGTGACGACGATCACCAGCGTCGCGGAGCCGGGATGCGGCTCCCGCGCGGTCAGCAGCGGGTGAATGGACGCGTCCACGCGCGACGCCACGCTGCGCAGCACGCGCTGCATCTCGGTGGCGTACGGCCGCGCGTTCATGATCCGCTCCTGCGCGCGGCGCAGCTTGGACGCAGCGACCATCTTCATGGCCTTCGTGATCTGCTGCGTGTTCTTGACGGCGCGAATGCGGCGCCGCAGGTCAATCAGTGACGGCATGTGTCCAGGAACCGGCGATCGATCGCGCTACGCCGCCGCCGACTTGCGCGCCGTGAAGTCGCCCGCGAACTCCTTGACGGCGCGATCCAGCCCCTCGCGCAGCTGATCGTCCAGCTGCTTCTTCTCGGCGATGCCCGTGAAGACCTCCGGATAGCGCGACTCGATGAACTGGAACAGCTCGCGCTCGAAGACCCGGACGTCGGCGACGGCGACCGGGTCGAGGAAGCCCTTCGTCCCGGCGTAGATGATCGCCACCTGGCGCTCGACCGGCAGCGGTTCGTACTGGGGCTGTTTGAGAATCTCGACCAGCCGGGCCCCGCGGTTGAGCTGCGCCTGCGTCGACTTGTCCAGGTCGCTGCCGAACTGCGCGAAGGCCGCCAGCTCGCGGTACTGCGCCAGGTCGAGCCGCAACGTGCCGGCCACCTGCCGCATCGCCTTGATCTGCGCCGATCCCCCGACGCGCGACACCGAGTTCCCGACGTTGATTGCCGGCCGCACGCCCTGGTGGAACAGGTCCGCCTCGAGGAAGATCTGGCCGTCGGTGATCGAGATCACGTTCGTCGGGATGTAGGCCGACAGGTCGCCCGCCTGCGTCTCGATGATCGGCAGCGCCGTGAGTGACCCGCCGCCCAGATCGCTCTTGAGCTTCGCGGCGCGCTCCAGCAGGCGCGAGTGGAGGTAGAACACGTCGCCCGGATAGGCCTCGCGGCCCGGCGGCCGGCGCAGCAGCAGCGAAATCTCGCGGTACGCCTGCGCGTGCTTCGACAGGTCGTCGTAGACGCAGAGCGCGTGGCGTCCGCTGTCGCGGAAGTACTCCCCCATCGCGCAGGCCGAGTACGGGCTGATGTAGAGCAGCGGCGCCGGGTCGGCCGCGGCCGCCGCGACGACGATCGAGTAGCGCATCGCGTCGGCTTCCTCGAGCGTCCGCACGACCTGCGCGACCGTCGACTGCTTCTGGCCGATGGCGTTGTAGATGCAGATGACGCCGGTGTTCTTCTGGTTCAGGATGGCGTCGATGGCGACGGCGGTCTTGCCGGTCTGGCGGTCGCCGATGATCAGCTCGCGCTGGCCGCGGCCGATCGGCACCATCGCGTCGATCGCCTTGAGCCCGGTCTGCAGCGGCTCCTTCACCGGCTGCCGATCGACCACGCCCGGCGCCAGCCGCTCGATCGGCGAGAAGCGCTGGGTCGCGATCGGCCCCTTGCCGTCGATCGGCTGGCCGAGCGCGTTCACCACGCGGCCGAGCAGCTCGTCGCCGACCGGCACCGAGATGATGCGCCCCGTCCGCTTGACCGGGTCGCCTTCCTTAATCTCGCTGAATTCACCGAGCAGCACGGCGCCCACGCTCTCCTCTTCGAGGTTGAGCGCGATCCCGAACACGCCGTGCGGGAACTCGAGCATCTCCCCCGCCATCGCGTTCTCGACGCCGTGGACGCGCGCGATCCCGTCCCCGATCGAGATGATGCTGCCCACCTCGGCGACGTCCACGTCGACGGCGAAGCTTCCAATCTGCTCGCGGATGATCTTGGATATCTCTTCGGCTTTGATGTCCACTGGTGATGATTCCTGTCGCTACGCGTTTTCGAGTCGTGCGCGCATCTTCTCCAGCCGCCGCGCGATGCTGCCGTCGTAGACGGTGCTCCCGACCCTGGCGACCATGCCGCCGATGATGGCGGGATCGATGCGGGTCGCCAGCACGACAGTCCGCCCCGTCGCCTTCGCCAGCGCCCGTTCCACGGCCTGCTGGCACTCGGCGCCGATCGGCACCGTCGTCGTGACCTCGGCCTGAACGACGTGCTCGTGCGCGAGCCGACGCTCGCGGAACGCCGCGACCAGATCCGGCAGGAGCACCAGGCGATCCCGCCCCGCGAGGAGCACGAGCAGCTTGCCCACCACGCCGACCAGACCCGCCCGCGCGACGATCGCGGACATCGCGTCGCGCTTGCGCGTCACGGGCACCACGGGATTCAGCAGCGCGTGACTCAGCGCGGCGTTGCCGGCCAGCAGATCGGCAAACGCCGTCACGTCGCGCTCGACCTGCTCGAGGTCGATGCGCTCCTTGACGGCGACGTCGAGCAGGGCGCGAGCGTAGCGCGTGGCGGCGGTGCGATTGGTCATGTGGTCGGCGAGGCCCTATCTTAGCTTGTTCTTCGTTTCACAAGCGAGCAGTTATAGCACGAGGCGGGGGGCTCCCGCCACGCTCGCCCGTCACCGGGTCGCCGTGAGCTGATCATAGAGGCGAATCAGCTCGTCCTCCGATTGGAACTCTATCTCGATGCGGCCTTTAGCGCCCTTCCTGACGATCCGCACACGGGTGCCGAGCGTCAGCCGGAGGCGGTCCTCGGCGGCGCGCGTGTGGACGTCGGCCGGTGACGGTTCGGCGGCCGCCTTCCGCGGTTCACCGCCGTCGGCCGTCTTCTTGACCAGCAGCTCGGTCTCGCGGACCGACAGGCCCTTCGCGATGACGTCCCGGGCGGCGCTGCGCTGGTCGGCCTCCGCCGGCAGCGCCAGCAGCGCCCGGGCATGCCCCATCGACAGGGTGCCCGCCGCGACTTCCGCCTGGACTTCGACGGGCAACTTCAGGAGCCGCAGGTAGTTGGCAATCGAGGCGCGGTCCTTCCCCACGGCGGCCGCGATCTCGTCCTGCTTCATCGCGAACTCGTCGACCAGGCGGCGGTACGCGGTGGCTTCGTCGATCGGATTGAGGTCCGCGCGCTGGATGTTCTCGATGAGCGCCATTTCCAGCAGCGACCGGTCCTTTCCCGCCGCGACCTCGCGGACGGTCACCGGAACCTTCAGCAGGCCCGCCTTCCGGGCCGCGCGCCAGCGGCGCTCGCCGGCGATGATCTGGAACTCGTCACCCGCGCGGCGCACCACGATCGGCTGGATGATGCCGTTGGACCGGATCGATCGCGCCAGCTCGTCGAGCCTGCCGTCATCGGCGACCTCGGCGCGGGGCTGGTAGCGATTGGGCACCAGGCGATCGATGTCGACCTCCACGGGTCCCAGGCGGGGCGCGGGAGCGTCGGGGAGGAGGGCGCTGAGTCCCTTGCCGAGAGCAGGCCGTTTGTCCATGATTTCACCGCCGGATGCCGTCGCCCGCCCGTCGCGGGCGGGCCCGGCATCGATGCGCTTACGCCACTGTCTGACCGCGCTCGAGCACTTCCCGGGCGAGCGCGAGATATGCCTCCGCGCCTCGCGAGCGCGCGTCGTACTGAATCACGGGCATGCCGTGGCTGGGCGCTTCGCCCAGACGTATGTTGCGCGGGATCACGGTGCGAAAGACTTTTTCCTGGAAGAACTCGCGCACGTCGGTGGCCACCTGCTGGCCCAGATTCGTCCGTTCGTCGTACATCGTCAGGAGGACGCCGTCGATGTCGAGGGTCGGATTGAAGGAGGCACGCACACGACGGAGCGTGCCGACGAGATCGGCCAGCCCCTCGAGCGCGAAGTACTCGCAGTGCAGCGGAATCAGCACCGCGTCGGCGGCGACGAGCGCGTTGAGCGTCAGCAGTCCGAGTGAGGGCGGGCAGTCGATGAAGATGTGCTCGTAGCGATCCCGCAGCGGCTCCGTGAGCGCACGCAGGCGCTCTTCGCGCTGCGGCAGGCCGACCATCTCGATTTCGGCGCCGGTGAGGTTCCGATCGGCTGGAATCAGGTCGACGCGCTCGAAGCCGGTCGGGAGGATGACGGCGTCCAGGTCGACGGCCTCGGCGGCGGTCAGCGCCTCGTAAACGCTTCCACCAGGACCGCTCTTTCCGCGTTGACCCGTGCCGCTCGTGAGGTTGCCTTGGGGATCGACGTCGACGAGGAGGACGCGCCGGCCGGCGAGGGCGAGGGCGGCGGCCAGGTTGATGGTCGTGGTGGTCTTGCCCACCCCGCCCTTCTGATTGGCGACCGCAACGATTCGAGCCCCCATATTATGTCGTTTGTCCTAAAACAGACTCGTTGAGTTCTTTCGTACGGCGCAGAGGCGAGGATAGGCGACGCCCGTCTGGCCGTCAACGCTTTTTGAGCGCTCTCCTTGTCCGGGGAGGCACAGGATCGGCCAGAGCCGGCGATGTTCCACGTGGAACATTCGGCCTGGGTGACACGACTACCAGCATCGTCTCCAGACCGCTGCCGAGCTTCTGCACGGATTCGACAGCGAGACCTGATGATTCCGGCAGCTCGGGTGGCCGGGTCGCATACAAGTGGACCCTTCCGGATGGCGCAAGCAGGACGCAGATCGTTTGGAACAGATCGCGGGTCATTCTGAGCGCCCTGGCGGAAATGAGCGAGAACCTGCCCGCCAGCTCTGGCTGTGAGCCCAGCGCCTCGATGCGAGAGTTCTCGACGATCGCTTCCGTAAGCTCGAGCTTTCGGACCACCTCGCGAAGAAATGCCGCCTTCTTGGTGGTTGCTTCCACCATCCGGAGCCGCGCAAGGGGACGCACCAGCTTGAGTGGAATCGCCGGGGACCCTCCTCCGGATCCGAGGTCCATCCAGTCGATGGCGCCCTCGGGCACGTGTCGTGCGGCCGCCAGCGGCTCTACGATGAGGCGATCGAGCGTCGCCGGCGGAGCGTCGTGAAGGGGGAGCGACGTCAGGTTGATGCGGGCGTTCCAGTGCGCGAGCAAATCGTAATAGGCCGCCAGCTGGCTTACGACCTCTGGCGACGGCACGAGCACGTCCGCGCGAGACAATCGACGCTCGAGCCTCGCGGCAAACTCGCGGGAGGTCATTTGACGACCGAGACGCTATCAAGTCCCGAAGCGGTCTCGACCAGTGCCCGCTTCACCCACATTGCCGCCTCGCTGCGCTCTGCGATCCTGGGCCACGAGGCGAAATAGACGGCGGGCGGAACCGTGACGGGCGGGTCGAGCACGTCCAGGGGCAGATTCCTCTCGACCCACCGCGCCATTCGGGTGGGTATCATGGCGACACAGTCGGTGCGAGCGGCCACTGACGCCGCGCTGGCGAACTCCGGAACTCTCAGCGCGACCCGTCTCGTCAGCCCGGCCTTCACCAGCGCACCCTGAAGCACCTGTTCCTGATCGTTGCCCGCGGCGACGACGTGGCTCAGCACTGTGAACAGCTCGCTCTCGAGGCGCCGCTGTGATCCTGCAAGGCCCTTGCGCACAAGACAGACCCAGTCGTCCGAGAAGAGACGTTCTTCGCGCCTCCCTCGGTCCATCCGCCCCTGGGCAGCACGGATGGTGATGTCCGGATCCGCCCGCCTGGCCATCGTTGCCGAGACACTATCACGCCCCCTCGCTCCGGGCAGGACATCGAGCGTGATTGCTGGCATTTCCCGACCAACCCTCGCCATCAGCACGGGGAGCATGACGAGTTCAGCGTAGTCGTCCATCTCCAGCACGACATGACCGGAGAGCTCCGACCTGCGAGTCGTCGCCTCCGACGCAAGGACCTGCTCGAGCTCCTCCAGTGTCGCTCGAACCGAGCGCGACAGGGCGAGCGCCCGTCGCGTCGGCACCATCCCGCGTCGAGTGCGGATGAACAGCTCGTCGCCAAGCTGGGCGCGCAGCCGACCTAGCGCACTACTCAGGGCGGGTTGTGACAGGCCGACCCTTCGAGCGGCCCGTGTCACATTGCGCTCGGTCAGCAGCGCGTCAAAAACGGGCAGGAGATTCAGGTCGAAGCGGCTAATATCCACTAAGTGAATATTAGTCCAATTAAATTACTTCTATGAATATTTCATTCGGGCTGGCGTGAGAGGTAGGCGCCGACAATCGCAACGGCCGCTGGCGTGACGCCCGGAATACGCAGGGCGTGCCCCAGGGTGTCTGGACGAATATGCGAGAGGCGCTGAACGACCTCTCGCGACAGCCCTGGCACGCGGTCGAAGGGAAAGTCCGGGGGAATTCGCCTCCGCTCGTTTCGGCGCGCCCGCTCGACGTCCGCCTCCTCACGGCGGAGGTAGCCCGCGTACTTCACGGTCGTCTCGGCGCTTGCGGAATCGATGGCGGCTTCGCGCACATGCACATCGAGCGGCACGCGGTGGCCGAGGATCAGGTCGTCGAGCCGGACGTCCGGCCGGCGCAGCAGCTGGCTCGCCGGAACACGCGCGCCGTTCGGCGTCCGAACGGCTGTCTCCTCGAGCGTCGCGAGATTCCGCTCGAACCGGTCGCGGCGGGCCAGGAATCTCGTCCACCGCGCGTCATCCACCAGTCCGACCTTGCGTCCCCGGGGGGTCAGGCGCAGATCGGCATTGTCGATGCGCAGCAGCAGGCGATGCTCGGCCCGCGAGGTGAACATGCGGTACGGCTCGAGACACCCCTTGGTGATCAGGTCGTCGACCAGAATCCCGACATAGGACTCGTCGCGCCCCAGCGTGAACGGCGCGCGCCCGAGCGCCCGGCAGGCGCCGTTCACACCGGCCACCAGGCCCTGCGCCGCCGCCTCCTCGTATCCGGACGTCCCGTTGATCTGTCCCGCCAGGAACAAGCCCGGGAGACGCTTGGCCTCGAGCGTGCGCAGCAGCTCCGTCGGCTGGATGAAGTCGTACTCGACCGCGTACCCGGGGCGCAGCAACACGGCCGCCTCGAGACCGGGCAACGCATGGATCAGGTCTTCCTGCACGGTCCGGGGAAGACTCGTCGAGAACCCGTTCACGTAGATCTCGCGCGCGTCGAGGCCCTCGGGCTCGAGGAAGATCTGATGGCGTTCGTGATCGGGAAACCGAACGATCTTGTCTTCGAGCGACGGACAGTACCCGCGGGCCGATGCCGCGAATCTGTCCGTTGAACAGCGGCGAGCTCGAGAGATTGGCCTCGACCAGCCTGCGGACCCGATCGTTGGTGTGCAGCAGGTGACACGCGATCTGCGGCCGGTCGATGGCACCGGTGATGAACGAAAACGGCACCGGCGGCACGTCGCCGGGTTCGACCGCAAACCGGCCGTCGCGAACGCACGTTTCGAAATCGATGCTGTCCCGGTCGAGCCGCGGCGGGGTCCCGGTCTTCAACCGGCCCCACTCGAAGCCGAACGCCTTGACCGACTCGGCGAGCTCGCATGACGGCGGCTCGCCCACGCGACCGCCCGGCGTCTGCTCGACGCCCACATGCATCAGCCCGCGCAAGAAGGTGCCGGTCGTGATCACGAGCGCCCGGCACGCGTAGGAGTCGCCGTCCTCCATGGCGAGTCCCACGACCCGTCCGTGCTCGGCCAGGATGCGTCCCGCCTTGCCGATGATCCACGAGAGGTTCGGTTCGGACTCCAGCGCACTCCTGACCCAGGCGCCGTAGACTTTCTTGTCCGCCTGGGCCCGCGGCGACCACACCGCCGGCCCCCGGCTTCGATTGAGAAGCTTGAACTGAATCGCGGTTTCGTCGATGGCGCAACCCATCAAGCCGCCCAGGGCATCGATCTCGCGCACGAGGTGCCCCTTCGCCGTTCCGCCAATCGCCGGGTTGCACGGCATGTGGGCCACCGTCTCGCGCGACAGCGTGCAGATTCCCACGCGCGCGCCCAGGCGCCCGGCGGCATGGGCGGCCTCGACGCCGGCGTGGCCGGCGCCGACGACGATGACGTCGAAATCGTCGATCATCGGCGCTCCGTCATGGCGAGTCCACCGGCGTTCACTTCCCGATGCAGAAGCGCTCGAAAATGTGCGCGATCACGTCGTCCGGCGTCCGGCGTCCGGTCACCTGCTCGAAGGCCTCGCGCGCTCCCTGCAGGTCCGCGAGGACGAACTCCTCCGAGAGCGCGCCGCCGGCATCCGCCACCGCGGAACGGGCGCGCGACAGCGCATCCCGTGCCCGTTCGATCAGCGTGATGTGGCGAACGTTGGTCATCGCCGGGGGCTCGTCGAGAGGCTCGATGTCCAGCGCCTCCGACACGCGCCGCCGCAGCGCGTCGAGCCCCGTTCCGGTCATCGCCGACACGGCCACGGGCTCTTCGTCTTCGAGACTGGACAGCGGCCACGCCTCGGGCAGATCAATCTTGTTCGCGACCACGAGACGCCGCTCCTGCCGACTCTCGGCCAGCACCAGGCGATCGGCGGGCTCCAGGGCGCGCGACCGATCCACCACGACGATCGTGAGGTCCGCGGCCGCGCGCGCGCCGCGCGCCCGTGCGACCCCCTCGATCTCGACGGGGTCGCGGGATTCGCGCAAGCCGGCCGTGTCGACCAGCGTGGTCCGCAGACCATCGAGATCGACCACGTCGGTGACCAGGTCGCGCGTCGTCCCCGGCACGTCGGTCACGATCGCCCGCGCGGCGCCGGCGAGCGCGTTGAACAGGCTCGACTTCCCCACGTTCGGCGTGCCGACGATGGCGACCCGAAGACCCTCGCGGACGAGGCGGCCGCGCCGGGACTGTGCGAGCAGCGCGCCGGTCCGCTGCAGCAGGTCGTCGAGCGCCCGCCCGATTTCGCCCCGTTCCACGAAGTGGTAACCCTCGTCGGGGAAATCCACCGAGGCTTCGAGCCTCGCGATGAGATCGAATAGCTGCGCGTCGATGGCGGCGATCGCCCGTGTCAGCGTGCCGTCGAGCTGGTCGCACGCCGCCCGCGCCTGGAGCGGTGTGACCGCCTCCACGATGTCCGCGACGGCCTCGGCCTGCGGCAGGTCGATCCGTCCATTCAGGAAGGCCCGGAACGTGAACTCTCCCGGACGGGCGAGTCGGGCTCCTGCCGTGGTTGCGGCCTCGAGAATCGCGCGGAGCACGACGGGGCTGCCGTGCGCGCTGATCTCCACGACGTCTTCGCCCGTGTAGGACGCCGGCGCTTCGAAGACGGTCACGACGGCTCTGTCGATCGCGGCAACCCGCACGAGCGTGGCGCGCCTTGCCTCGAGCGGAGTCGTCCGCCCGGTCAGGGCGCGGGCGATTTCGACGGCCCGGGCCCCGCTGATGCGCACGACCCCGATGCCGCCGCGGCCCGCGGGCGTCGCGATGGCGACAATCGTGTCTCGAGGTACTGAAAGACACTGCAGTGGTCGACCGGCCACGCCCCGGCCGCTATTTGCGTAACGAAATGTGGACCGTCTTGGAGAACGCGTCGCCGATGCTCTCCGAGGCGACGCCGGGGACTTCGGCGACCGCGAGATGAACGAGGCGGCGCTCGTAGGGATTGAGCGGCCCGAGCTGCTGGTCGAGGCCGGTCTGCTTGGCTTTTTCCGCCAGGAGGCGCGCCATCTGCCGCAGCTCGACGTCCTTGCCGCGCCGGTAGCCGAGCGCGTCGATGAAGACGCGGCGCTCATCGTCGCGGGACCGCGCGTACGCCGTGTCGACGATCACCTGCAGCGCCTTGATGGGCTCTCCCCGATGCCGCGCCAGCAGCTCGGCATCGTCGCCGCTCAGATTGAAGCGCGTGCCCTCGGACGTCTCTTCGATCTCGACATGCGTGTCGAGACCGAGCGCGGCGGTGAACCGTTCCAGAAACTCCGTGATCGCGGCGACGTCGACACTCATCACGATTCCCTCGCGGCGGCTTCGGTCTTCCCGCTGCCCGCCCGTTTGACGCGCCGTTCGGCCGGCGGCCGCACATTGTGCACCTTCGGCGGTCCAATCAGGTAGTTCGTCAGGTACTGCTGCCCGATGGTCCAGACGTTGTTCACGAGCCAGTAGATCGCGAGTCCCGACGGCGCCCAGAGGAACAGCACCGTGAAGACGACGGGCATGAACATCATCATCTTCTGCTGGGTCGGATCGGCGCCCATCTGGGGCGTCAGGCGCTGCTGCCAGACCTGGCTGACGCCCATCAGAATCGGCGTGATGTAGAGCGGATCGGCGGCCGACAGGTCGTGGATCCAGAAGATGAACGGCGCACCGCGAAGCTGAATCGAGGTGTTCAGCAGCGAGTAGAACGCGTAGAGCACCGGCATCATCAGGATCATCGGGAGGCAGCCGCTCAGCGGATTCACCCCGCGCTGACGGTACAGATCCATCAGCTCCTGATTCATCTTCTGTTTCGCTGGATCCGTCGTCTTCAGCTTCGCGTAGCGATCCTGGATCGCCTTGGCTTCCGGCTGAATCTCCTGCATCTTCCGCATCGACACGACGCTCTTGTGCCGGAGCGGGAACATGAGCGCGTTGATCAGGATCGTGAGCAGGACGATCGACCACCCGAAGTTACCGACGAAGCCGTTGATCCACACGAGCGATCGGAGCAGCGGCACGACGATGACGGCGAACAGGCCGTAGTTGATGGCCTTCACGAATACCGGATCGAGCGCCGCGAGGACGTCGAACTCCTTGGGCCCGATGAAGAACGTGACGGGCTGTCCGCTCTTGCCGGGCGCGAGCGTGTACGCCATCAGATCGCGCGACGAGCCCTTGGTATTCGCAGGGGGGGGGATCGAGACGGCCTGGTAGCTGACCGTGGCCTGACCCGGATCGAGCGCCACGGCCATGAAGTAGTGATCCTCAATCCCCGCGAACCGGTACTCGCCCTCGTGCGATGCCTGCTTGGCGACCGCGCTCGACGAGTAGCGCTGCACGTTGGTGCCGATGAAAACCAGCCCCTCCGGCTTCATGTGGAACCGGCTCGTCTCGCTCCCCTGGTCCGCCAGCCCCGGACCCCACTCGATCTCCGGCGCCACGGCCTTCCCGCCCACCGAGACGTCCTCGGCGAAGATCACGCGATATGAATGGGGGACGATCGTGAACGTCTTGGTCACCTGCAGGCCCGCGCTGTCGGTGTACTCGAATGTCACCGCGTCCGGCTGTCCGGGCGCGTGGCTTTCGTGCGTGACACGGTACAGCGCGCTGTTCAACGTCGTCGTCGTCGCCGGGTCGGGCGTGCGCAGGGAGAACGGGAGAGGATGTGTGGCCTCGAGCTCGTGCGCCACGAGCTCGAGCGGCTGGCCCGTCAGCTGGTTGCGGTAGTCCTTGAGCCGCCAGCTCTCGAGCCGGGCGCCCCGATTCGTGAAGACCGCAATGACCTTGTCGGTCTCGAACGTCACCGTGTGCTCTGCGGTATCCCCGACGACCGTCGTCGCGGACGGCGCCGCCGGGGCTGCCGCCGGTGTCGGGGCACCCGGTGCCGTCGGCGTCGCCCCGGGGGACTGCCCCTTCGCCGACTCCGTCGCCGCGGCCGGCTGCGCACCGGAGACCGTCGACGCCGCGCCCTTCGCGGGAACGGCGGGCGCCGGCTTCGGCATCAGTCCCTGGTAGATGTAAAAGACCAGGAACGAGAGGAACAGAGCAATCAGAACGCGTCTTTCCATCACGTCATGCCGCCGAAAACAGGCTTCGCCCCGTCACAGGTGGAACCTCGCCGGCACCGGGTCGTGGCCGGCCTTGCAGAAGGGGTGACACCGCGCGAGGCGTCGAGCCGTCAGCCACGTCCCTTTGAGCAATCCATGTCGCGTGTACGCCTCGGCCGCGTAGTCCGAGCAGGACGGCAGGAATCGGCAGGAGCCTCTAAAGTACGGTGAAATAAGGATCTTATAGCCCCTGATGACCAGGAGTACCAGTCGGACGCCAAGCGACGGTTCAGGATCGCTGTCCACGGGCAATGACGAGAGATCGGAGGTAGTCGGCTTCAAGGGCCTTCGGGCTGGCGTCCAGCAATTCCCGCCTAGGGACTATGACGATGTCCAGCCCTTGGGCGACTTTGTTCCGACGGAAAACTTCTCGGATCACGCGTTTGCTTCGGTTTCTGACCACCGCACCGCCCAGTTTCCGGGTGGCGGCGATTCCCAGGCGCCCGAACCCGAGCGCATTCGGGTGGACGAACACCGTGCTGTAACGCCCCCGCACCCGGACTCCGTGATCGTACGCCCGCATGAAATCCGCGCGCCGACGGATATGCTCGGCCGGCCGGAAGGCGGCCACGGAATCAGCTGGTGCTGACAGTGAGGCGCTTGCGACCCTTGGCGCGGCGCCGCTTGAGCACCAGGCGGCCGTTCTTCGTGCTCATGCGAACCCGAAAGCCGTGGGCCTTGGCCCGGCGCCGGGTATTGGGTTGGAACGTGCGCTTTCCCTTCATAGCATCCTTCCGAAGCTGAGCGAAACGCTAATGGTAATCGGGCCCTTCGGAGGGTGTCAATCAGAGCGGCGACTGTGCTACATTCGGCGTCTTCTCCCGGAGTCGTCCAAGCCGCCAGCCGATGCCCGTTTGGTCTCTCACCAAAGTTTTCCACACCTGTGGAAAAAACTGTGGAAATTCGCACAAATGAATTTGTGGGACCAGATTCTCGGCCGGATCGAAACAAAGGTGAACCGGCACAGCTTCTACACCTGGTTCAAACCGACCAGCTTCATCGCTGCCGATGGTTCGTCCGTCACCGTCAGGGTCCCGAACGGCCTCTTCAAGGACTGGCTCACGAAGCACTACTCCGGCGTCATCAACGAGGCGCTCGGGGAAATCGGCCGCGGCTCGCTCGTCGTGAACTTCGTCGCCGATGCGACATCGGACGGCGCGATCGTGGCGTTGAGCGCGGACGAAACGGCCGTCCTGCAATCCGGCCCGCCGCCGGCGACGCCCGGGCCGGCCGGTCTCAACCCCCGCTACACCTTCGACACGTTCATCGTCGGCTCGTCCAACCAGTTCGCGCACGCGGCCTGCCGCGCCGTCGCCGAGGCGCCGTCGTGCTCCTACAACCCGCTGTTCATCTACGGCGGTGTGGGCCTCGGGAAGACCCACCTGATGCACGCCGTCGGCCAGTACGTGCTGCGCCACGATCAGAACCTGAAGCTCACCTACATCTCGGCCGAGCGCTTCATGAACGAGATGATCAACGCGGTGCGCTACGACCGGATCATCGACTTTCGCGAGCGCTATCGGACGGTCGACGTGCTGCTCGTCGACGATGTACAGTTCATCGCGGGCAAGGAAGGCACGCAGACCGAGTTCTTCCACACCTTCAACGCGCTGTACGACTCGCAGAAGCAGATCGTGATCAGCAGCGACTGTCCGCCCCACGAGATTCCCTCTCTCGAGGAGCGGCTCCGATCCCGCTTCGAATGGGGACTCATCGCCGACATCCAGTCTCCCGACCTCGAGACGAAGGTCGCGATTCTCAAGAAGAAGGCCGACGCCGAGGCCGTTCCGCTGCCGGACAATGTCGCGATGTACATCGCGGGAAAGATCAAGTCGAACATCCGCGAGCTCGAGGGGTCACTCATCCGTCTGATCGCGTACGCGTCGCTCACGGGCCAGGACGTCACGCTCCCCCTCGCCCAGGACGTCCTCCGCAACGTTCTCGACCACGAGGGCAGGGCGGTGACGATCGACATGATCCAGAAGTTCGTCGCCGACTACTACAATCTGCGACCGGCCGACCTGAAGTCGCGGAACAACTCGAAGTCGATCGCGATGCCGCGTCAGGTCGCGATGTACCTGTGCAAGACGCTGACCCAGGCATCACTCCCGGAAATCGGACGCAGCTTCGGCGGCAAACACCACTCGACGGTCATCCACTCGGTCCGCAAGGTCGAAGATCTCCGCAAGCGCGACCAGGAATTCAACAATCTGATGGAGACCTTTCTCGAGGGTTTCCGCTGATCCGCCCCTTTTCCACAGGGACCACACGAACCTCCTGTGCACGGCTGTGGACGAATTGGCCGGGGCTGGCCGGGGCCATTTCACGGGTCGAAACAATCACGTTTTTTCAACAGGTTAAATTACTGAAAAATAAGTACTTATTGTCAGAGTTGGCTTTTCAACACGCCCTCTCTTCTTATATAATTTCTCATTCTCGAATCTCTCCTCTCCTGTAAGGGGATCGCGGGTCCGACCCCGCCCATTTCGAGGTCAGCAAAGCTATGGAACTTGTCGTCCGGAAGAACGACCTTCTGCCAGAACTGCAACTTTTTCAGGGCATCGTCGAACGGAAGAACACGATTCCCATTCTGGCGAACGTGCTGCTGGACGCGCGCGACGGCGAAGTGAAGTTGCTCGCGACGGATCTCGAAGTCGGTCTTCGCAGTACGTGCGCGGCCACCGTGGCCAAGGGCGGCATCATCACGGTGCCCGCGAAGAAGTTCTACGAGATCGTCAAGTCGCTCCCGGAGACCGACATCCGGATCTCGGAGGAGAAGGGAAGCGTCAAAGTGGCAGCTGAGCGATTCGATTCGCGGATGCAGACGCTCCCGAAGGACGACTTTCCGAGCCTCCCGGACGCGGGGTCGACGCCGAGCGTCACGCTGCCGCGGCCGACGGTTCGCGAGATGATCGCGAAGACCCAGTTCGCGATCACCGGCGAGGATACGAGGTATTTCCTGAACGGCGCCCTGTTCGTGCTGGAGCCCGGCCGGATGAGTCTCGTCGCGACCGACGGCCATCGTCTCGCGCTGGTTGCGGCGGCGCGCGACAGCCAGGCCAAGAAGGACGGTGACGAATCGAAGGCGATCCTTCCCAAGAAGACGCTCGGCGAGCTCGCGCGGCTGCTGGCCGAGGACGATGGTGACATCACGTACGAGCGCGGCGAAAACCATCTGTTCTTCACGGCGGGACGGCGCCTCCTGATTTCGCGGATGATCGACGGGCAGTTTCCGGCCTACGAGCGCGTCATCCCGAAGAGCAACGACAAGCACATCGAGTTCGAGCGGGATCGTCTGACGAACGCCATCAAGCGTGTGGCGCTTCTGTCGAACGAGCGCTCGCGGGCCGTCAAGATGCAGATCGACAAGGGGAAGGTGGACGTCACCTCCAGCAGCCCCGAGCTCGGCGAGGCGCATGAGACCCTGCCCGTGGATTACTCGGGACCGTCGATGCAGATCTGCTTCAATGCCCAGTACGTGCTCGACTTCCTCGGCGTCGTCGGCACCGACGCCGTGATGTTGAGCCTGAAGGACGAGGTCAGCCAGGCGGTGATGCAACCGGTTGGCGCGGAAGGCTACGAATATACCTACGTGATCATGCCCATGCGGGTCTGATCGCGGCTTTGGATGGTGCGGCACCTTCCCAGATAGAGACGCGAGGCGCGTGGAACACATCGACCCGACACCACTCCCCGGGGACTCCGACCCGATTACGGCTCCAGGGGACGTCAACGACTATTCGGCCGACAAGATCAAGGTCCTCGAGGGGCTCGAGGCCGTCCGGAAACGTCCGGCCATGTACATCGGCTCGACGGGACCGACGGGGCTGCACCATCTTGTCTACGAGGTCGTGGACAACTCGATCGACGAGGCCCTGGCCGGCTGCTGCGACCAGGTCAACGTGACCGTGCACATCGACGGCTCGGTCACGGTCGTCGACAACGGCCGCGGAATTCCTGTGGATCAGCACGTGAGCGGCAAGTCGGCCGCCGAGGTCGTGATGACCGTGCTGCACGCCGGCGGCAAGTTCGACAACGAGAGCTACAAGGTCTCGGGCGGGCTGCACGGCGTCGGCGTGTCGGTGGTGAACGCGCTCTCGGAGACGCTCGACCTCGAGATCTGGCGCAACGGGCACGTCTACCAGCAGAGCTACGAGCGCGGACACCCGACGGCGCCGCTCGAGGCGACCGGTACCACGAAGCGCCGCGGCACGAAGATCACCTTCAAGCCGGACCCGCAGATCTTCGAGACGACCGTCTTCAGCTTCGACACGCTCGCGCAGCGCCTGCGGGAACTGGCGTTCCTGAACGGCGGCATCCTCATCACTCTCGACGACGAGCGCGACGGCAAGAGCCACAAGTTCCACTACGACGGCGGGATCGTCTCGTTCGTCACGCACCTCAACAAGAACAAGGCAGCGGTCAACGAGAAGCCGATCTACATGCGAGGCGACCGCGACGGCATCGACGCCGAGATCGCCTTGCAGTGGAACGACGGTTACGCCGAGACGATCTACTCGTTCGCCAACAACATCAACACACACGAGGGCGGGACGCACCTGTCCGGGTTCCGCGCGGCGCTCACGCGCACGATCAACCACTACGCGTCGAAGAACAACCTGGCGAAGGACCTGAAGGAGAGCATCACCGGCGACGACATCCGCGAGGGCCTCACCGCGGTCATCAGCGTCAAGATTCCGCGGCCGCAGTTCGAGGGCCAGACGAAGACGAAGCTGGGCAACACCGAGGTCAAGGGCATCGTCGAGGCGATCGTCAACGATCGGCTCGGGGCGTATCTCGAGGAGAACCCTTCGGTCGCCAAGCGAATCGTGGGGAAGGCGACCGACGCCGCGAGGGCGCGCGAGGCCGCGCGGAAGGCGCGCGATCTGGTGCGGCGCAAGGGCGCGCTCGACAGCAGCACGCTTCCGGGCAAACTGGCCGACTGCCAGGAGCGGGACCCCGCCCGCAGCGAGCTCTACATCGTCGAGGGCGAGTCGGCCGGCGGATCGGCGAAGCAGGGACGCGACCGGCGCTTCCAGGCCATCCTGCCGCTCAAGGGCAAGATCCTCAACGTCGAGAAAGCGCGCTTCGACAAGATGCTCGGCAGCGACGAGATCAAGACGATGATTGCCGCCCTCGGCTGCGGCATCGGCGACGAGGACTTCGATCTGTCGAAGCTCCGCTACCACCGGATCATCGTCATGACCGACGCGGACGTGGACGGATCCCACATCCGGACGCTGCTGCTGACGTTCTTCTACCGCCAGCTGCCGGCGCTCATCGAGCACGGCTACGTCTACATCGCGCAGCCGCCGCTCTTCCGGGTCAAGCGCGGGAAGGCCGAGACTTACATCAAGGACGAACGGGAGCTCGACGTCTTCCTGATCCGGCGCGCCACCGAGGCGCGCGTCGTCCGCAACGCGGCCGCAGGCCTGGAGGCCTCCGGCCCCGATCTCGAGAAGCTGCTGCAGCGGATGATCTCGCATCAGAAGCTGCTGCAGATGATGGAGCGGCGCGGGCATCCACGCGAGATCGTCGAAGCCCTCGTGGCCGCCGGCGCGGATCGCGAGTACTTCAGCGACAAGGGATCGCTCGAGGGGCTCGCGCAGACGCTGTCGACCCCGGCGCGAACCGTGACCGTCGAGCGGGACGAAGAGCACAACCGGTACCTGCTGCACGTCGACGATCGATCGAACGGGTACCCGCGGCAGCACACGATTGGTGTCGACTTCGTGACGACTGCCGAGTACCGGACGCTGCTGGCGAACCGCCGCGACCTGCCGCCGCCCAGCGGGGAGTTCGTGGTGACGACGACCGCTGCGGCGACCGAAGGTGAGGAGGGTCCGCCGCCGGCCGCCGACGTGCGCCTGCGGTCGCTCGACGACCTGGTCGAGTACTTCCTCACGGCGGGCAAGAAGGGCGTCGCGATCAACCGCTACAAGGGCCTCGGCGAGATGAACCCGGACCAGCTCTGGGCCACGACGATGGACCCGGCGGCTCGGACGCTGCTGCAGGTGCGAGCCGAGGATCACACCGAGGCGGACCTGATGTTCACGACGCTGATGGGCGACCAGGTCGAGCCCCGCCGCAAGTTCATCGAAGACAACGCACTCGACGTGAAGAACCTCGACGTCTAATGGCTGATCTCGTTCCCGCCCAGCACCCGGTCAACATCGAAGACGAGATGAAGCGCTCGTACATGGATTACGCCATGAGCGTGATCATCGGACGAGCGCTGCCCGACGCCAGGGACGGCCTGAAGCCGGCGCACCGCCGCGTCCTGTACGGCATGCGCCTGATGGGCCTCTCGGCCACACGCACTTACCGCAAGTGCGCCAAGATCGTCGGCGAGGTGATGGGCAACTTCCATCCCCACGGCGACGCGTCCATCTACGACACGCTCGTGCGCATGGCCCAGGACTTCAACATGCGCTATCCCCTGGTGGACGGCCAGGGGAACTTCGGGTCGATCGACGGCGACCCGCCGGCGGCGATGCGGTACACCGAGGCCCGCCTCCAGGCGCTGGCCGACGAGATGATGGCGGATCTCGACAAGGAGACCGTCGACTTCACGCCGAACTACGACGAGACCACCGAAGAGCCGATGGTCCTGCCGGCGCCGTTCCCGAACCTCCTCGTGAACGGGTCGGCCGGCATCGCCGTGGGCATGGCCACGAACGTGCCGCCGCACAACCTGCGGGAAGTGATCGACGGCTGCATCTGGCTGATCGCGCACACGCACCTGAGGGCGGAGGGGGAAGCGCCGATCTCGCGCGGCGAGAAGCTGAAGCAGCTCGTGCGGCTGATTCCCGGTCCCGACTTCCCGACAGCCGGCTCCATCGTCGGCCGGGACGGCATCCTGCAGGCGTACACGACGGGCCGCGGGTCGATTGTCATGCGCGCGCGCACCGCGGTGGAGACGAGCCGGAAAGGCGAGAAGATCGCCATCATCGTCTCGGAGATCCCGTACCAGGTGAACAAGGCGAAGCTGATCGAGCGGATCGCCGACCTGGTGCGCGACAAGGTCGTCGAGGGCATCTCCGACCTGCGCGACGAGTCCGACCGCGACGGCATGCGGATCGTGATCGAGCTGAAGCGCGGCGAGGTGCCGGAGGTGATCCTCAACAACCTCTACAAGCACACGCCGCTGCAGTCCAGCTTCGGGATCATCATGCTCGCCATCGTCGGCGGCCGCCCGAAGGTGCTGACCCTGCTGGAGCTGGTGGAGAGCTTCGTCGAGTTCCGCCGCGACGTCGTGCGCCGGCGGACGGAGTTCGAGCTGCGGAAGGCCGAGGCCCGGCACCACATCCTCGAAGGCCTCAGGATCGCCCTGGATCACCTCGACGCCGTCATCACCCTGATCCGGCGGGCTGCAGTCCGTGCCCGAGGCGCGCGAAGGCCTCATGCGGGACTTCTCGCTCACCCAGGTCCAGGCGCAGGCGATCCTCGACATGCAGCTCCAGCGCCTGACCGGTCTCGAGCGCCAGAAGATTCTCGACGAGCTGGCCGAGCTGCTGAAGACGATCGAGCGCCTGCGGTCGATTCTGGCGAGCGAGCGGCTCCTGATGCAGATCATCGTCGACGAGCTGACGCACGTCCGCGACAAGTACGGCGACGATCGACGGACCGAGATCGTCGACGGCGAGTCGGGGGAGATCAGCATCGAGGACCTGATCGCCGAGGAAGAGGTGGCGATCACCGTCAGCAACACCGGCTACATCAAGCGGACGGCGATCTCGACGTACCGCAACCAGCGCCGCGGCGGCAAGGGCCGCATCGGCATGCGGACGCGCGAGGAGGACTTCGTCAGCCACCTCTTCGTGGCGTCGACGCACGCCTACATCATGATCTTCTCCGATCGGGGGCGCGCCTACTGGCTGAAGGTCCACGAGATTCCGGACGTGGGACCCGGCGGCAAGGGCAAATCGATCGCGAACCTCGTGTCGATGGAGGAGGGCGAGAAGATTGCCGCGCTGCTCGCCGTGAAGGAATTCGACGACCAACGGTTCGTCATCATGGGCACGCGCGGCGGCAGCGTGAAGAAGACGGCCCTCTCCGCCTTCAGCAACCCGAGAGCCGGAGGCATCATCGCCATGGGCGTCGACACGGACGACCAGGTGATCGCCGTCCAGCTCACCGACGGCGGCGCGGAGATCTTCATCGGCACCCGCGACGGGATGGCCATCCGCTTCCGCGAGACCGACGTGCGGCCCATGGGCCGGCCGGCGGCCGGCGTCCGCGGCATCGCCCTGCGCGGCGAGGACTACGTGGTGGCCATGGAAGTCGTCAGGCCGGAGGGGACGCTCCTGACCGTGACCGAGCGCGGGTACGGCAAGCGCACCGAGCTCGACGAGTATCGCGTGCAGTCGCGCGGCGGCGTCGGCGTGATCAACATCGCGACGTCCAGGCGCAACGGCCGGGTGGTCGGTGTCGCCTTCGTGCAGGACGGCGACGAGCTGCTCATCATCACGCAGCAGGGGATGATTCTCCGGATGGCCGCCGCCGACATTCGCGCGATCGGCCGCGCGACGCAGGGCGTGAAGCTCATCGACCTCGAAGGGGAAGACCAGGTCGTGTCGATCGCCAAGCTGGCGGAGAAGGAAGAGGACGAGGCGCCGGCCGAGGGCTAGACCGGTTTTCGTTTCGCTGGCGCGGCCGACCTTCAGGTCGGCTTCGCATGGGCGGACCTGAAGGTCCGCGGCGACACCGATCTCGGGGCGACATCGATCTCGAAGACGCCGTGGACTCGCCCGGGGCGCTAGGGCCGGGCCGGCTTGGCTTCCACCCGCGTGATCAGCCACTGCCCGTTGCGGCGCACCAGGTCGGTGATCACGTCGCGGCTCTCGACGGTCGGGGCGCTCGACGCGGCGCCGGACGACGAAATCTGCGCGGTGAAGAAGGATTCCGCGGAACCTCCATCCGGGCTCATCGTCACGGACAGGTCGATGAAGTCCACCGACAGGCCGTTCCCCGCCGTGGCCCACCGCGCCGCCGCATCCATCACGCCGTCGCGCGAATCGATCTGCCGGCCGTCTCCCACGACGCGGACGTCCTCGGCGAGGTAGTCCTTGAGGCGCATCACGCGCCCGAGCCGGGCCAGGTCGGTTCCCTCGCGCGCCGTGGACAGGGCGCTCGCAACCGCGTTCATCCGCTGCCGGACCTCCCGTTGCGGATTGAGGAGCTCGATGTAGGCCAGCCACGACAGCACGACGGCCAGCACGACGACCATCACAATCGTTCCCGACGACAGGCGGCGCAGGGCCATCAGAAGACCAGCTTTCCCAGGATGCGCTGGCGCGGTGCGCGGCCGAACACCTGCTGGTCCATCGGCATCGCGCGGTTGTCGCCAATCACGAAGTAGTCGCCGGGGCCGAGCGAGACGGGCGCCAGCGTCCAGGGTGACCTGTGCGCCACGTGGGTCTCGACAAGGGGAAATCCGTCGATCAGCACGGTGCCGACCTCGATGGCCACGGTCTCGCCGGGCAGCCCGACGACGCGCCTGGCGTACACGGCGCCCGGGCGGCCGAGCCGGACCGCCACCACGTCGCCCCGGGCCGGAGCCGCCCACGCGTAGGCCAGGTGGTCGACGAACCCGACGGCGCCGGCGCCGTACGTCGGCCACATGCTCGCGCCCGACACGCGGAGCGGGCGCAGGACGAACCCGAAGACGATGACGGCCGCGAGTCCCAGCCCGGCGATGCGCAGGAGGCGCCCCCGCGCGTCGGTGGATGGTCCGCTCACGCCCGCTCCAGGCGCGCGTAGCGCGCGCGAAGGGTCTTGCGGCCCACGGCGTTGAACCGCACCACGAGGCGGAAGTCGTCGTCCAGGGCCTCGACGCTGAGCACCGTCCCGAGGCCGAACTGCTGGTGGCGCACGTTCATGCCCGGCCGCAGCGTCGTGCCGGTCGACTGGTCTTCGTCCTCGTAGGAGTACGCGGGCTGCTCGTCCCGCGATCGCGTGCCGCGGCCGCTGCGCCCCTCGAATCCCGCGCGGGCCCCGTAGCTGCCCAGCCGGGTCTGATGGGGTGAAGACGTGAACGGCGTGACGCGCTCGACGAGGTCCGGCGGGACCTCGTCGACGAACCGCGACGGCTCGCTCGACTGGTACTCGCCGAAGATGCGGCGGCGGGCGGCCCCGGTCAGCACCAGGGTCGAGCGTGCGCGCGTCATGCCGACGTAGCAGAGTCGCCGCTCCTCCTCCAGCTCCTCTTCGCTGTCGCTCGAGCGCGAGTGCGGGAACAGCCCCTCTTCCATTCCTGCGAGCACGACGACCGGAAACTCGAGGCCCTTGGCGCTGTGCAGCGTCATGAGCCACACGCGGGCGTCGGCCGAGCCCTGCTCCTCGTCGCTGTCGGAGAGCAGCGACAGGCGGTCCACGAAGCCGCCGAGCGTCGGTTCGCTCTCCCGGCTCTCGTACTCGCGGGCGGCCGACACGAGCTCGGCGAGGTTCTCGATCCGCCCCTCGGCCTCCTCGCTCCGCTCCTCGCGGAGATCCTGGAGGTACCCGCTGCGATCGAGCATCTTGCCGATCGCGATCGACACCGGTTCGTCGCGGGCCGTGGCCGCCAGCGTCGCGATCAGGTCGCGAAACACGGCGAGGGACGCCGCCGCGCGCGGGGCGAACAGCCTGGCGTCGAGGCCGTGAATCAGGCGCGCCCACAGCGAGTTCGCCGCCGGCGCGGGCTGCAGCCCCGCGGCGATCAGGGGAAGATCCTCGGGCAGGGCCCCGGTTTCCACCGCGTCGAGTGCGTCCATGACGCCCTTGCCGATGCCGCGGGCCGGTGCGTTGATCACGCGCCGCAGGCTGACGTCGTCGTGCGGGTTGATCACGAGGCGCATGTACGCGAGCGCATCCTTGACCTCCTTGCGCTCGTAGAACCGCACGCCACCCACCACCTTGTACGACGTGCCTCCGCGCATCAGCGCGTCCTCGATCGTCCGGGACTGCGAGTTGGTGCGGTAGAGGACGGCCACGGTGGAGCCGGGAGTCTCGCCGAGTGCGATGCGCGCGGTCCTGGCGATGAAGTCGGCCTCCTCCAGCTCGTCGCCGCCGCGGAAGTAGGTGATGCGCGCGCCGCCCTTGCGGTCGGTCCACAGCCGCTTGTCGGGGCGGTTGCGGTTCTGGCGGATGACGGCGGTGGCGGCATCGAGGATGACCTGCGTCGAGCGGTAGTTGCGCTCCAGCTTCACGACCGTGACTTCGGGGAAGTCCCGCTCGAAATCCAGGATGTTTCGCAGGTCCGCACCCCGCCACTTGTAGATCGACTGGTCGGGGTCGCCGACGACACAGAGATTCCGGTGCACTTCGGCGAGCCGCCGGATCAGGAGGTACTGCGGCCGGTTGGTGTCCTGGTACTCGTCGACCATCACGTAGCGGAACTGCTCGGCGTACCGGGTGCGCACGGCCGGTACCTGCTCGAAGAGCTCGACGGTCTTGAGCAGCAGGTCGTCGAAGTCGAGGGCGTTGGCGTCCCTGAGCGCCTGCAGGTAGTACGCGTAGACCTTCGAGACGTGCTCGCTGCGCCGGTTCCACCCGCCCTCGCTGGCCACGTCGTCCGGGCTCTCCATCCGGTTCTTGGCGTGGCTGATCTGCGACAGGACGCCCCGCGGCTGCACCAGGCCATCGTCGATGTGGAGGGCCTTGAGCGCCGCTTTGACGACCGACAGCTGGTCGGAAGAGTCGTAGATGACGAAATCGCGGGACAGGCCGATGGCCGGGGCCTCGCGGCGGAGCAGCCGGGCGCAGAGCGAGTGGAACGTCGAGACCCACATGCGGCTGCAGTCGCCGCCGACGAGCGACTCGACGCGCGCCCGCATCTCCTCGGCCGCCTTGTTGGTGAACGTCACCGCCAGGAGCTCGTGGGGCTCGGCGTGGCCGTCGCCGACCAGGTACGCGATGCGGCTGGTGATGACGCGCGTCTTGCCCGAGCCCGCGCCGGCGAGAATCAGGAGCGGTCCCGTCCGGTGCAGGACGGCTTCGCGCTGCTCGGGATTGAGAGTATCGAGGAACTGCATGAGGGCCCGGGGACGCGATCCCCAGGTCCTATTCTACCGTGACGCTCTTCGCGAGGTTTCTCGGCTGATCGACGTCGCAGCCGCGCCGGACGGCGACGTTGTACGCCAGGAGCTGGAGCGGGAGGACGAGCACCAGGGGGGTCAGCAACTCCGGCGCCTCCGGCACGGTCAGCAGCAGGTCGCTGGCCGGATCCAGCACGGACGTCAGGGAGTCGTGGTCCCTGGTCGCGAGCGCCACGACGATGCCGCCGCGCGCCTTCACTTCCTGGATGTTCCCGATCATCTTGTCGAACACCCGGTCGCGCGGCGCCAGCGTGACGACGGGCATGCGCTCGTCGATGAGCGCGATCGGTCCGTGCTTCATCTCCCCGGCGGGATAGCCCTCGGCGTGGATGTACGAGATCTCCTTCAGCTTCAGGGCACCCTCGAGGGCGATGGGATAGTTGATGCCGCGGCCGAGATAGAGGAAGTCGGTCCGCGTGTAGAGCCGGCCCGCGATCTCCTCGATCTCCGGCGCCAGCTTCAGCACCTCGTCGAGCAGCAGCGGCAGCTGGATGAGGGCATCCACGTGCGGCTTGGAGGCCTCGAGGGACAGCTCGCCCCGCGCCTGCGCCAGCCGCAGGGCGAACAGGTACAGCGCCACCAGCTGGGACGTGAAGGCCTTGGTGGAGGCGACGCCGATCTCCGGGCCGGCGTGCGTCAGGATCGTGCCCGTCGTCTCCCGCGTCGCCATGCTGCCGACGACGTTGCAGATCGCAAGGCTGGATGCCCCGCCCCGCTTGGCCTGGCGCAGCGCCGCGAGCGTGTCGGCGGTCTCGCCCGACTGGGTGATCACGAGGGCCAGCGTCCCTGGCGAGACGATCGGGTCGCGGTACCGGTATTCCGAGCCGTAGTCGACCTCGACCGGCACCCGGGCCAGGGCCTCGATCATGAACTTCCCGATCAACGCCGAGTGCCACGACGTGCCGCAGCCCAGGATCGTGACGTGCGTGAAGGCCGCGAGCTGCGCGTCCGTCAGGTTCATCTCCTCCAGGAACACCTTGCCCGTGTCCTGGGAGATGCGCCCGAGCGCCGTCTCCCGGACGGCCGAGGGCTGCTCGAAGATCTCCTTCAGCATGAAGTGCCGGTAACCGGCTTTCTCCGCCATGATCGGATCCCAGAGCACGCGCTGCGTCGCCTCGGAGACCGGCCGGCCGAAGAAGTCCGTGAACACGACGCCCGTCCGCGTGATGACGGCCATCTCCTCGTCGCCCAGGAACACCACGTCACGCGTGTGGTTCAGAATCGCGGGGATGTCGGACGCGACGAAGAACTCGCCGTCTCCGAGGCCGACGACCAGGGGAGGGCCGTTGCGGACCGCGACGATCTTGTCGGGATCGTCGGCCGAGATCAGGACGAGGGCGAACAGCCCGCGCATCAGCATGAGCGCCCGCCGGACGGCATTCTCCAGGCCGTCGTCCTTCATCTCGCGCTCGACCAGGTGGGCGACGATCTCGGTGTCCGTTTCCGTGACGAAACGGTGGCCTTCCTTCTGCAGATCCCGCTTCAGGTCGAGGTAGTTCTCGATGATCCCGTTGTGGACGACGACGATCTTGCCCGTGCAGTCGCGATGCGGATGGGCGTTCTCCTCGGTCGGGCGCCCGTGCGTCGCCCAGCGCGTGTGGCCCACGCCGTACTCACCGGAGATCGGCTCGGCGCGAATCGCCTCCTCGAGGCGCGAGAGCTTGCCTGCGCTGCGCCGCAGCTCCACGTGACCGTCGTGTACCACGGCCACGCCCGCGGAATCGTACCCGCGGTACTCGAGCCGCCGCAGACCGTCGATGAGAACAGGCACGACGTCCTTCGAACCGATGTATCCGATGATTCCGCACATCGTCTTCTTCCCTTGCGGGGTTCACCGCCTGCCGTCCCTCAGCGCTTCTTGCGGCCGGCGGGTTCGGCGGTCTTCGCCTTCCCCCGCTTCTTCACCCAGCCGGGGAGGTTGCGTTGCTTGCCCGCGCTGACCGCGAGCGCTCCGGCCGGCACGTCCTCGCGAACGGTCGTGCCCGTGCCGACGTAGGCACCCTGGCCGATCGTGACCGGAGCGACGAGCTGCGAGTCGCTGCCGACGAACGCGCCGTCTTCGATGGTCGTCGGATGTTTGGCCGCGCCGTCGTAGTTGCACGTGATGACGCCGGCGCCGACGTTGACGCTCGCGCCGATGGTCGCGTCGCCCAGGTACGCCAGGTGCATCGCCTTGGATCCCGGACCGAGCACCGTCTTCTTGAGCTCGACGAAGTTGCCGACGCGCGCGCCCGCGCGCAGATCCGCCCCCTGGCGCAGGTGCGCGAACGGTCCGACCCGCGCGTCGGATCCCACGACCGCCTCGCGGATGACCGAGTGGTCGTACACGATCACGCGATCCCCGAGGATCGAGTCGGCGATGCGCACGCCGCTGTGAATCTCGCAGGCCGCGCCGATCGACGTGCGGCCCTCGAGCGATACACCCGGGTGGATCACCGTGTCGGGCCCCACGACGACACCCGCATCGATGTAGATCGTCGCTGGATCCTCGAGCGTCACACCAGCCGCCATCAGCGCATCGTTCGCGTCCTGTCGCACCAGTCGGGTCACCTCGGCGAGCTCCTTCCGGCTGTTGACCCCCAGAATCTCACGGACGTCCTCGATCTCGATGGTCGACACGCGGCGTCCCGCCTCGCGGCACCAGGCCACGAAGTCCGTCAGGTAGTACTCGCCCTGCGCGTTTGCCGCCGCGATACGGCCGAGCATGCCGAACAGCCCGTCCAGTGCGAAGGCATAAATGCCCGAGTTGATCTCGTGGATCGCACGTTCTGCGGCGGTCGCATCGCGATCCTCGACGATGCGTGCAATTTCGCCGCCGGATCGCACGACGCGTCCGTAGCCCGTCGGGTCCGGCGCGCTCGCGGTGACGACGGTCGCCGCGGCATGCCCGCAAAGGTGCGTGTCGAGGAGCGATCGAAGCGTTGCCGGCTTCAGCAGCGGCACGTCGCCCGAGAGCATCAGCAATGTTCCCTTCGAGTCGCGGAGCGCAGATTCGGTCGATCGGAGCGCGTGGGCGGTCCCGAGCTGTGGCTCCTGCACCACAAACGTGAGGTCTTTCCAGCCCGCGAGGGCGTCGCGGATGAGGTCTCCGCGGTGACCGACGACGACCGTGATCGATTGGGGCTGGAGGGTCCGGGCCGTTCGGAGGACGAGCTCGATCATCGGCACGCCGCCCACGCGGTGCAGCACTTTGGGGACCGCGGACTTCATCCGCGTCCCTTTACCGGCCGCCAGCACGACGACGTGAAGTGGAGTGGTCACGGTCAGCAAGGGCGCCAGGTGCCCGGCCTCGGGCGACTGCGGCAACCTCCGCCAGGCGCCCGACTTCTGATTATCGTCCGGTTCGCGGCCGGCGGCGATCGAAGCGTGGAACGGAGGGCGACCCCGACGAAACGGCTTCGATGGCCGCCCGGAACGCCTCGTCGTCGCGGATCGGATCGAGATCCGAGTCCTGGCGGGCGTAGGCGCGATTCTCGGGGTTGAGCACCATGGCGCGCTCGAGGTGGGCGATGGCGGCAATGTGGTCGCCCCGCTGGGCGTGGGCCACCCCGAGCATGTAGATCGCGTGGTCGTTGTCGGGATCTTCGTCGCGGACGAGGTGGAGCTGCTTGATCGCCTCGTCGTAGTCGCCCGCGTTGATCGCGAGCGTGGCGGCATACAGCCGCTCCTCGACCGACTGGGGCTCCGCGACTCGCCGGGTCAGCTGGCGCTGGCAGACGTTGAGGTAGAGCCGAACCCGCTCGTGCAGCTCCTTTTCTTCGGGGTAACTGGTCAGGACGGATTCGAGCAGCGTCCTCGCCTGCTCGTAGTCGTGCCGCTGCAGCGCTTCCATGCCCCGCTCGTAGACGGCGACCGCCTCGAAATAGGTCGATCGCCGTTGCCCGACCGCAGAAGACTCCTGCGGGCGCGGCGCGGGTGTGCTGTCGTCGTCCATGCTGTCGTCAATGGACGGGGAACCCGATTGAGTTCTAGCCGGCCTGGTAGGCGCCCGCCGCTTAGCCATGAACGTCCTGTGGGGCCGAAACCGAAGGGACGGTAAGGTAACAGAATGTCCTTGCTCGGTCAAGAAGCCGGCCCTGACCCTCAGTGGCTAGGTCATTCAGCAGATTTCTTGGCATGTTCGACCGCCGCGTAGACCTCGTTTGGCGCAAGTCCGTACTTCCTCCCCAGGTGTGCCAGTGCCTTGCGGCGGGAGAGTCCTGCACTCTTTGTCATGGCTGCAAACTCAGTCGCCAGGCTTTGGTCCGAGCACAGCTCAGCCCGAACATTATCTGTCTTATGACCAAATTCAACGACTACCGCATACTCGCCGCGGGCCGGCTCGACGCTATTGATGACCTCAGTTATAGGTTGTATAACCAAAGTCTCATGGATCTTCGTGAGCTCTCTGGCCAAACAAATATGGCATTCACCCATATTTGAGCGCAGTGCTTCCAGCGTGCTGCGAATTCTGTGTGGCGATTCGAAGAATACCGTCGTGCGATCAGCCGAGGCGATGGTGTCAAACCACTTCTTTCGGTCTTTCGGCCTAGTTGGTGGAAACCCCATGAACAGAAACGTGTCCGCGGGGAACCCCGATGCGGCCAGGGCGGCGGTGACGGCACTGGGGCCCGGAATCGGGACGACCTTGACCCCCCCGGCGTGCGCGGCACGGACCAGTCGCTGGCCCGGATCGGAAACCGTCGGCGTCCCCGCGTCCGAGACGAGCGCGACATCGTCGCCCTGCTGGAGCCGCGCCAGCAGGGCTGGAGCCTTGCGGTCCTCGTTGTGCGCGTGAAGACTGGTCGTGGCGGTCGGGATCGCGTAGCGAGCGAGGAGCCCGCGCGTGCGCCGCGTGTCCTCGGCCGCGATCACAGCGACCTCACGCAGCACGCGCAGCGCCCGGGCGGTCACATCGTCGAGGTTGCCGATCGGCGTGGCGACCACGAAGAGCGTGCCGGGCATGGAAAGAAGGCGCTTTATTGTACCATTGACGATTGCCCATGATTGCGTCCGAGCCGCTGCCGCACTTCGTCGACGATCTGCTCGCGTACCTGCACGAGGTCCATCCGACGCACGCGACCCTCGACGGCGTACACGTCTACGACGACCTTCTGGAAGATCTGAGCCGTCACGCGATCGAGGGTGAGGCGCACGCCCTCGCGGGCTATCTGCGCCGCCTGCAGGAGATCGGCCAGAACGGGATGACCGGCGTCGAGCGGCTCGAGCACCGGATGCTCGCCGAACAGATCCAGGCGCGCATGTTCGAGCTGGAGGTCGTGCGGACCTGGGAGCGCAACCCCCAGTACTACTCGGACATCCTGGCGTCGAGCCTGGCAGGCCAGGCGCTCTTCTCCTACGCGCCGCTCGCCGAGCGGGCGCGGCGGGTGGTGTCGAAGCTCCATCAGACCCCGCGCCTCGTGCAGGCGGCGCGCGACAACGTGAAGGATCCGCCGGGATCTTCGTCAAGCTCGGCATCGAGACGATGAAGGGCGCGCTGAAGTTCATCGAGCAGGACCTGCCGCGCGCCTTCTCGGCGCTGGACGATCTGCACCTTCTCGGCGACCTGGCGGACGCCCAGGCGGAGGCGATTCAGGCCGTCGCGTCGTACATCGGCCATCTCGAGCAGGACGTGGCGCCGAAGGCGCGGGCGTCGTTCCGCCTGGGACGCGACAAGTTCGAGCAGAAGCTGCGGCTCGACGAGGGTTTCTCGCTGCCGGTCGAGCGGCTGCTGGCGATCGCGCTGCGGGAGCTGCAGGCCACGCAGGAGCAGTTCCGCGCCCTCGCGGGTCGCATGAACGGCGGCGATCCGCTCCAGGCCTGGGCGCACACGAAGGCCCAGCACCCGGCGCCGGGGGAGCTCGCGGACGTCGGGCGCCGCCAGCTCGAGGCGCTGCAGACCTTCGTCGAGCGGCAGGCGATCGTGACCGTTCCGGAGTCGGAGCCGGTCACCGTGGCGGAGACGCCGGACTTCTATCGCTGGTCGTTCGCGAGCATGTGGACGCCGGGGCCCTTCGAGGCGAAGCCGACGGGCGCGTACTACTACCTCACCGATGCGGACCGGTCGTGGCCGATCGAACGGCAGCGCGAGTACCTCCGCGATTTCAACATCCCCACGCTCTGGTCCATCTCGATCCACGAGGTGTACCCGGGGCACTTCCTCCACTACCAGCACCTGCGGCGGGTCACGTCGAAGGCGAGGAAGTCGATCCTGTTCGCGCCGGGCTCGTTCGTCGAGGGATGGGCGCACTACTGCGAGCAGATGATGATCGAGGCGGGGTTCGGACACCGGGAGTACGACGTCCAGCTCGGCCAGCTCGCCGAGGCCCTGGTGCGCCTGGCGCGGGCCGTCGTCGGGATCCGCCTGCACACCGAGGACATGTCGGTCGAGCAGGGTGTGCGCTTCTTCCGCGACGAGGCCTTCATGGAGGAGGCGAGCGCCAGGCGCGAGGCCGAGCGCGGGACGTTCGATCCCACCTATCTCGTCTACGCCATCGGGAAGCTCATGCTGCTGAAGCTGCGTCAGGACTACAAGCAGCAGGTCGGCAAGGGGTTCTCGCTTCGCGCCTTCCACGACACGCTGCTCGGCCAGGGCACCGCGCCGTTCTGGCTCCATCGACAGCTCATGCTCGAGCCCGCGGGAGCCGGCGACGTGGAGCTGGAGTAGGACATGCCGCTCTACGAATACGAGTGCGACG
Source organism: uncultured Acidobacteriota bacterium (assembly GCA_963761615.1). Lineage (GTDB taxonomy): Bacteria > Acidobacteriota > Vicinamibacteria > Vicinamibacterales > CAVVIG01 > CAVXGU01. The sequence goes on from CAVXGU010000001.1 coordinate 247,860, forward strand.
CGTGCGGGCACCGCTTCGAGGTCATCCAGAAGTTCTCGGATCCGCCGGTCAAGGCGTGTCCGTCCTGCGGCGGCACGGTGCACAAGCTGGTGTCGTCGCCGGCGTTCCAGTTCAAGGGCACCGGGTGGTACGTGACCGACTACGCCAAGAAGTCGGGCGCGCCGGCCGGGAAGGAGACCAAGAGCGCCGGGCCGTCCGAGAGCAAGACCGAGGCGAAGGACACCAAGGCCGCGGCGCCGGACTCGGCCGCCCCCCCGTCTACGACGAAAGCGTCTTGAGGTAGGCGGAGAACTTGTCGGCGAGGTCGGGCCGCCGCAGCGCGAAGTAGACGACCGCCTTGAGGAAGCCGAGCTTGTTGCCCGTGTCGTGCCGCACGCCCTTGACCTCGCAGGCGTAGATCGATCGCTTCTTCAGCAGGTCCCTGAGCCCGTTGGTCAGCTGAATCTCGCCAGTTTTGTCGCGCGCCGTCGCGGCGAGCGCCGGAAAGATGTCCGGCGTCAGGATGTAGCGTCCGATGATGGCCAGGTCGGACGGCGCGTCGTCCGCGGCCGGCTTCTCCACCAGGTCCTCGACCCGGTACACCCCCTCGCCGAGCTCGGACCACGACTTGTCGATGGCAATCACGCCGTACTTGGAGATCTCCTCGCGGGGCACGCGCTCGACCGCGAGCACCGGCCCCTGGACCTTGTCGAACACGTCGATGAGCTGCTTGATGGCCGGCGGGTTGGCGTCGATCACGTCGTCGCCGAGGATGACGGCGAAGGGCTCGTTGCCCACCAGCTCGCGCGTGACCAGCACGGCGTGGCCGAGCCCGAGGGCCTCGCCCTGGCGCACGTAGGCCACGTTGATCATGTTCGAGATCTTCCGGACCTCGGCGAGCTGCTCGTGCTTGCCGCGTGCGTCCAGGAACGTCTCGAGCTCCACCGAGACGTCGAAGTGATCCTCGATGGCGTTCTTGCCGCGTCCGGTCACCAGGATGATGTTGTCCAGCCCGGAGGCGACGGCTTCCTCGACGCCGTACTGGATGATCGGCTTGTCGACCAGGGGCAGCATTTCCTTCGGCTGGGCCTTGGTGGCGGGGAGGAACCGCGTGCCGAGCCCGGCGGCGGGGAAGACGACTTTTCTGAGGCTGGTGGGCACGAACGCGATCGTAGCAGAGGACTCCGACGCCGCGCGAATATACAATGAGGGCCCATGCTCGACGCAGCCTACATCCGCGATCACATCGAGGAGGTGCGCGCCGGCCTCCGGACCCGGGGGCTCGATCCCGACAAGGTCCTCCAGGACATTGCCACCCTCGAGACGGCGCGCCGCCGGCTGATTCCCGAGCTCGAAGGCCTGAAGCGCCAGCAGAACACCTCGGGCGACGAGATCGCGCGCGCCAAGCGTCAGGGCAAGGAAACGACGCAGATCCAGGAGGCGAACCGGCAGCGCGCGGCGCAGATCAAGCAGCTTGGCGTTCAGCTCGACTCGGTGGAACACCAGCGGAACGAGCTGCTGCTCACCCTCCCGAACCTGCCGCACGCCAGCGTGCCGGCGGGCACGAGCGCACACGACAACCAGGAGATCCGCCGGGACGGCGAACCGCGCGCCTTCGACTTCGAGCCCAGGCCCCACTGGGAGCTGGGAGCGGCGCTCGGCATCCTCGACTTCGAGCGCGCCGCGCGGATGTCCGGCGCGCGCTTCGCGGTGTTGAGCGGCGCCGGTGCGCGGCTGTCCCGCGCGCTGATCAACTTCATGCTCGACCTGCACACGCGCGAGCACGGCTACCGTGAGGTCGAGCCGCCGTTCCTCGTCAACAGCTCGGCGCTGCAGGGCACGGGACAGCTTCCCAAGTTCGAGTCCGATCTCTTCAAGATCGCCGGAGACTGGGACCTGTACCTCGTGCCCACGGCCGAAGTGCCGCTGACGAACCTCCACCGCGAGGAGATTCTCGACGGACGCCTCCTGCCGCTGCGGTACACCGCGTACACCCCCTGCTTCCGGAGCGAGGCCGGATCCTACGGTCAGGACGTGCGCGGACTGATCCGGCAGCACCAGTTCGACAAGGTCGAGCTCGTGAAGCTGACGACGCCGGAGCAGTCCTACGCCGAGCTCGAGGGCCTGACGGCCGATGCCGAGACGGTCCTCCAGCGGCTCGAGCTGCCGTACCGCACTGTGGCGCTCTGCACGGGCGACCTCGGCTTCGCGGCGGCCAAGACCTACGACATCGAGGTCTGGCTCCCGAGCCAGAAGACCTACCGCGAGATCTCGTCCTGCAGTAATACCGAGGCGTTCCAGGCCCGGCGCGCCGGCATCCGCTTCCGCGCCGGCGGCGCGGGACGGACCGACTTCGTCCACACCCTGAACGGCTCGGGGCTGGCGGTCGGGCGGACCCTCATCGCGATTCTCGAGAACGGCCAGCAGGGGGACGGCTCGGTCGTCATTCCGCCAGCGCTCCGGCCCTACATGGACGGGCGCGAGGTGATCGAACCCCTCGCCTAGCCACCATGACGCGATGCGCGGCCGCCTGAGTCCGCTCGTCGTCCTGATCGTGGCAATCCTGGCCGCGGCGAGGGGCCCCGCGCTCGCCGCCGACGAAGGCTGGGTGATCGATCGCCTGGACATCCACCTCGACATCCAGCCGGACGGCTCGGTCGCGGCGTCGGAGGCCTTCGACGTCGACTTCCGCAACCTGCAGCGCCACGGCCTCTACCGCGACCTCCTGTACCGCTTCCAGTACGACGCGGCGCACGATCGCATCTACCGCATCCGGCTCGGCGGCGTGACCGACGCCGAGGGACACGCGCAGCCGGTCGCGACGACGACCGAAGGTGGGCGGTACCGCTTCCGCATCGGTGACGCCAATCGCACGATCTCGGGGCGGCAGCGCTACCGCCTCCGGTACGGCATCACGGGCGCCCTCAATGGTTTCCCGGATCACGACGAGCTGTACTGGAACGCCACGGGCACCTGGCCGGTGAGCATCGCCGCGACGGCGGTGCTGGTCACCGCGCCGCCGGGCTCGATCGAGCGCGTGGACTGCTTCGAGGGCCGGGCGGGCTCGACCGCACGCTGCAAGGCGATCGTCTCCGGAAACGACGCGACGTTCACGGCGACCCGTCCGCTGGCCGACGGGGAACAGATGACGATCGTGGCCGGCCTGCGCAAGGGCGCCGTCGCCGAGCCCGCGCCGATCCTCGTGGCGAGACCGAGGACCCTGCCGCAGTTCTTCGATCGCACCCCGTGGCTCGTGGGCCTCGCGCTCGCGGGCTTCGCGGCCGCCGTCGGCGGGATCGGCGGGTTGTGGTGGCGGATCGGCCGCGATCGCCGGTACATCTCGGTCCACTATCTGTCGAACGACCCGCGCGAGGAGCGGGTCCCGCTCTTCGGCTCCGACCAGATCGCCGTCGAGTTCCAGCCGCCAGACAAGATGCGCCCCGCGCAGATGGGCCTGCTCTTCGACGAGCGCGCCGACACCCTCGACGTGACGGCGACGATCGTCGACCTCGCCGTGCGCGGGTACCTGAAGATTACCGAACACCACCGGACCGGCCTCTCGGCGCTGTTCAGCAAGCCCTACTACGAGCTGGAGCGCCTGAAGGAGGCCGACGTCGAGCTGCTCGAGTACGAGCAGCTGCTCCTGAACGGGCTGTTCCGGTCGTCCACGACCGTGGAGCTCTCGAAGTTGAAGGGCACCTTTTTCGAAGACCTCCAGAAGGCGAAGAAGGCGCTTTATGCCGACGGCGTGTCCCGCGGCTGGTTTCCCCGGAACCCGAACACGGTGCGCAATCTCTGGCGCGCCGTCGGGATATTCGTGGGCGGCGGCGGCGGCGCGCTCACCGTCTTCCTGGGGAGCCGCTGGGGAGCGGGACTGGCCGGCCTGCCCGTGCTGGCCGGCGGCCTGCTGCTCGCCGCCGTGGCCGGCGCCATGCCCAGGCGCACCGCTGCCGGGCGCGAGGCGACGCGCCGCGCGCTCGGGTTCGCGCGCTACATCAAGACGGCGGAGCAGCACCAGCAGGCGTTCGCCGAGCGCGCCAACATCTTCACGGCGTACCTGCCGTACGCCGTCGTGATGAAGTGCGTCGAGAAGTGGGCGAACGCCTTCAAGGACATCGATCTGCGTCAGGCGACCGTCGGCTGGTACAGCGGGGGGCCGCCGGTCTTCGACGCGGGCAGCTTCTCGTCGAGCCTCGCCGGCTTCTCGTCCTCCATGTCGAGCGCGATCACGCCCGGCGGGTCGGGGGCCAGCGGGTTCAGCGGCGGCTCGTCGGGCGGGGGTGGCGGGGGCGGCGGAGGTGGCAGTTGGTGATGGCCGCATGGGCGATCGGGGCGCTGGCCGTGCTGTACGTCGCGGTGCTGTACAACGGGCTGGTCGGCGCGCGCCAGCGGGTTCGCGAAGGGTGGAGCGCGATCGACGTCCAGCTCATGCGACGCTCGTCGCTCATTCCGAGCCTCGTCGAGGCCGTGCGCGGGTACGCGGCGTTCGAGCGCGGCACGATGCAGGCGGTCGCCGATGCGCGCGGGGCACTCGGGGCGGCGCACGGCCCGCTGGCGGCGGCGCGCGCCAACGAGAGCCTGTCCGGCGCGTTGCAGACCTTCTTCGCGGTCGCCGAGGCCTATCCCGATCTGAAGGCCAGCGAGCGCTTTGCCCAGCTTCAGCGCGATCTGACGGACACCGAGGACAAGATCGCCTACGCGCGCAACTACTACAACGGTGCGGTCGAGGCCTACAACATCAAGGTCCAGAGCTTCCCCGGGCTGCTCGTGGCCGGAGCGTTCGGGTTCCGGCCGGCGGAGTTCTTTTCCGCCGGGTCCTGAGTCGCGTCCGCGCCCCCTCGAGAATGCCGCCCGGCCCCGGGTGAGCGCGCCCGCCGCCGGTCTGCCGATATGATCGCGCAATGACGAAAGGACGGACACCATGGCGGTGAAGGCGATGTCGTTGCTCGACGAGATGCTGGTCGCCTGGCGCTACACCCGGGACGGGGTCATCGCCGAGCTGCGCAATCTTCCCGAGTCGGCGCTGGACTTCCGGCCGACGTCGCAGACGCGGACCGCCCGCGAGCTGGCGCAGCACATTCTGGAATCGGGGCTCGTGATGGCGGGGGAGCTGCCGCGCCCGGACGGCGACTTCGGCCGGCAGTCGTACCCCGCGTTCCTCCGCGAGTACGCGTCCGGCGTGGCCCGGTATCGCACGAAAGCGTCGCTGCTGGCGGCACTGAGGAAGACGCACGCCGACGGCGAGCGCAGGCTCCGGGCGGCCGGCGAGCGGGCCATGCTCCAGACCATCCGCCAGTTCAACGGCGAGCCCGCGACGCGGCTGTCCTGGATGCACCACGGCGTCTCCCACGAGGAGTACCACCGCGGCCAGCTCGCGCTCTACGCCAGACTGACGGGCCGCGTGCCGGCGCTCACGAAGGTGATCCACGGTGGATAGCCGTTGACCGCGCCCGGTTCATGCGCGTGGCACGACGTCGACGACGAGCGGCAGGTGATCGGAGGCGATGAGCGACCGCCGGTCGCGGTGGAACCGCGCACGCTCGATCTTCAACCGGTGATCCAGGTAGATGTGATCGAGGTGGAGCAGGGGGAGGACCGCCGGGTAGGCGCGCGTCCGCGGCAGGTGCCTCGCGAGGTCCGTCAGGTTGAATTCCTGGGAGAGCGTCTGGGTGACCAGGCCGTGATTCCAGTCGTTGAAGTCGCCCAGGATGACGCGCTGGCCGGAGATGTCGAGGAGCTTGAGCAGACGCTCGTCGATGAGGCGCGCCTGCGCCCGCCGCTCACGCATCGCAGTGCCCAGGTGCACGTTGAAGATGTGCAGCAAGGTGTTCTTCACGCGGATGTCGGTCCGGAGCGCGATGCGCGGCTGGCGCCCGGCGACGGTCAGATCGATCCGGCGCGAGGACTCGACGGGCCAGCGGCTGAGCGTCAGGTTGCCGAAGGCGCCGAGACGGTGCTGGCGCGCCTCGGCGAAGCGGTACGAATAGCCGAGGGCGTCGGCCAGGTAGCGCGCCTGGTTCGACTGGTCGGACTCCTCGCGGTGCCGGTTCACCACCTCCTGGAGCGCCAGGATGTCGGCGTCGAGGTCCTGGAGCACGCGCAGGATCCGGTCGATCCGGATGCGTCCGTCGAGGCCGCGTCCCTTGTGGATGTTGTAGGTGGCGATGCGCAGTCTGGTCGACATGGGATCCGGCGATTCAGAGTTGGTCTTCGATGAGCGACGCGAACCGCTCCTGCGACGTCTGCCAGAGGCCGCGCCGGCGCCAGGTGTCGAGGTCCACCCGCCGGCAGCGCGCCAGATCGGTGACGAAGATCGCCCGGAGGGTCGTCGCGATCGCGCGGTCGTGAAAGCAGAGATTGGTCTCCTCGTTCAGGGCGAAGGACCGGTTGTCGAGATTGGCCGTGCCGATCGTCGCCCACGTGCCGTCGATGATCATGGTCTTCTGGTGCAGCATCGTGGGCTGGAACTCATAGATCTCCACGCCTGCCTCGAGCAGCTTCCCGTAGCGCCGGATGCTGTTCTGCCGCGCCCACCAGGAGTCGATGTGATCGCCGGCGAGCATGAGCTTGATGTCGACCCCGCGCGCCCGCGCGGTTGCCAGCACGTCGATGACGCGCCCGTCGGGGATGAAGTACGGGTTGGCGATGAAGACTTCGCGGTTCGCGCACTGCAGGGCCGTGAAGTACATGGTACCAACGGCGCCGGCTCCCGTGGCCGGCGAGCTCTGAATCGTCTGCACCAGTACCTGCCCCGTGTGCACCACCTCGGGAAAGAACCGCTGGCCCGACAGGATCTCTCCTGTCGTCTCGAGCCAGTTCTGGGCGAAGCCGCTCTGCTGGGCGAGCGCGGCCGGCCCGGTCACCGCCACCTGGATGTCCCGCCACTCGCGGGCGTCGGCAGCCCTGCCCAGCCACTGATCCGCGATGCCCGCGCCGCCCGTGAAGGCCAGCCGCCCGTCCACGACGAGCGACTTGCGATGATCGCGCAGGTTGGCGCGGTTCAGCGTGTACCAGTGGATCGGATGGAACCACGCGAGCTGGCATCCGCCGGCTTCCAGGATCCGGAAGAGCTCCGGGCCGAGCGTCGAGGACCCGATCGCATCGAGCAGCAGCTTGACGGATACCCCGCGGCGCGCGCTCTCGGCGAACGCCTCGGCGAACCGCTCGCCGACCGCGCCCTTCCAGAAGATGTACTGCTCCATCGTAATCGATGCCTGCGCCGACTCGATGGCCGCGAGCATCGCCGGATAGAACTCGTCGCCGTCGTTGTAGATGACCACCTCGTTGCCGGCGACGAACGGTGTGCCCGTGACCCCCTCCATCGTGATCTGGAATTCCGGGGAGTCCACGTCGAGATTCGACTCGAGCGGATAAACGACCGGATGCGTGACCGTTGTCGTGTGGTAGAAGACGAACGACAGGCTCGCGGCAACCAGGGCGAGCGGCCAGAGTCCCGCGTGCCAGAGTGCGAGGGCGCCCAGCAGCCAGACCGTCCACGAGCGCACGACGAGGCGGAACCAGTCCGAGAGATCGCGGGACCCGAAGGGCGTGGGCCACGGCTGTGCGGGGGCGAGCCGGTAGAGCTGTTCCCGCGGGACGCGGCGCTTGAGCCAGCGCCGCGCCTCCGTCGGCTTTCGAAGAAGACGGGATCCGGAGGCCGGACCGCTCGGCGGCACCAGTGCATTCTATGGCGCGGCGGTCGATCGATGCGCCCGGGAAGCGCGGCTCGCGTTTCGGGCTAGCATGCCCTATGACCCTGGAGCCCCTGCCGCCGGCGTTCGACGTCGTGGCCGTTGCCGCGCACCCCGACGATCTGGAGGTGGCGATGGGCGGCACCGCGGCCAGGCTGACCGCGGCCGGCCAGCGCGTGCTGTTCGTGGATCTGACCGACGGAGAGCCGGCGCGCCACGGCCGGCCGCACGAGCGGGCGGCGCAGGCCGCTCGGGCTGCCGAGGTGCTCGGCGTCGAGCGGCGCACGCTCGACTGCCACGATCGCCTGCTGGTGGACTCGATCGAGAACCGGCTCGCGGTCGCGCGCATCATTCGCGCGCATCGGCCGCGACTGGTGTTCGCGACCCAGGGCTCGGGCGTGCATCCCGACCACAAGGCCCTGACCGACATCGTCGTCGGGGGCGTGTTCTACGCGCGGCTCCCGAAATGGGACGAGGTGGAGGGCGGCTCCGCGCTCGAGGGAACCGAACCGCACGAGGTCGACCGCCTCTTTTTCGCCCGGTGCCGCATGGAGCCCCCCTGGGAACGGTTCGATTTCGCGGTGGACGTGAGCGGCGTGTACCAGACGAAGCTCGCCGCGATCGGCGCGTACACGAGTGTCTTCCAGGGCGAGCAGGCGCGGCTCGTGGATCGGTACCGCGCGGAAGATCAGTGGGTCGGCCGCCTGGTGGGCACCGCGTATGCCGAGCCGTTTCGCGCGCGGTCGCCGTTGCTGGTCAGCAGCCCGGCCGTCTTCGACCGCGTGCCGTTCGGCTGAGCCGCCGGCGAAGACGCGCCGGCCCGGTCCTGACATAATCACCAGCATGACGCTGAGCGACTGGCCGCCGCTTCCCTACGACGAGTGGCGCGACACGTACGCGACGCTGCACATGTGGACGCAGATCGTCGGCAAGATCGCGCTGGCGACCGCCCCGCCCCTCAACCACAGCTGGGGCGTGGCGCTGCACCTGACGCCCCGCGGGCTGTCAACCGGCGTCCTGGCGCACGATTCGCGCACGTTCACGATGGAGTTCGACTTCATCGATCACCGTCTGGTCGTCAGGGACTCCGGCGGCGGCATCGGCACGGTGGCCCTGGCGCCGCGGTCGGTCGCGGATTTCTATGCGGACGTCATGGCGCGCCTGGCGGCAATGGCGCTGCCCGTCCGGATCTGGACGATGCCGGTCGAGGTGCCGTCGCCGATCCGGTTCGAGGAGGATCGCACCCACCACGCCTACGACCCGGAGGCCGCCCATCGCTGCTGGCGGATCCTGGCGAAGGTCGAACGCCTGTTCGCCGCGTCGCGCTGCCGGTTCGTCGGGAAGTCGAGCCCCGCCCACTTCTTCTGGGGCGCCTTCGACCTGGCCGTCACCCGGTTCTCCGGCAGGCCGGCGCCGCCGCGCGACGGCCCGGCGTTCATGCGCGAGGCGTACTCGCGGGAAGTGATTAGCCACGGCTTCTGGCCGGGGAGCCCGCCGCTGCCCGAGCCCGCGTTCTACGCGTACGCCGTGCCGGAGCCCCCCGGCCTGAACACGGCGCGGGTGAGTCCGGACACGGCGTACTACCACGCGGAGCTCGGCGAGTTCATCCTGCCCTACGCGGCGGTGCGCGCGGCGGCGTCGCCGGAGGGCGCGATCGAGGCTTTCCTCGACAGCACCTACGCCGCCGCCGCGGATCTCGCCCGGTGGGATCGCACGGCCCTCGAGCGCCGGCCCGAGTGAACTCCCGTTCCTAGGGCGTGGCGCCCGAATAGCCGAGGGTCAAGGCAACCGACACGCTGCGGCCCGCCATCAGCGTCAGCACGTCGTCCGGCGACGGCAGGTTGGAGGACTTCGACGCGGGGCTGACGGCCGTAATCGCGTGACTGTCGGTCAGGTTGTTGATGGCCAGCCGGATGCGCGAGCGCGACAGGCTCGACGACCCGGTCAGGGCGTAGTTCACGAAGAGATTCGTGATGTTGAAGGGATCGATCGTGATCGCCTCGTGGACGCTCCCGTTGTCGTTGAACATCTTCCCGACGCGCTTGTTGAAGAAGCCGACGTTCCAGCTCCCCCGGTTGTAGGTCAGGCCGATCGTTTCGGTGTTGCCCGGAGCGTTTTGCGCCCAGAGGCCCGTGTCCGTGTACTTGGCGGTGCCCGCGGTGCCGTTCAGGTAGACGGCCAGGCCGCCGGCCAGGAGCACCGTGCTCTCCGCCTCGACGCCCTGCGTCACCGCCTCGCCGTTGAGGAAGTACAGCGTCTCACCGCTCTCCTGGTCGAAGGTCGAGGAGTACTCGCTCTGAAACCGGATGCGGTAGTAGTCCAAATCGAGGGTCGCCAGGCGCGACTTCCAGACGGACCCGAACTGGACCGTGTCGCTGAGGATCGGCTTCGGCGTCGTCGAGACGAGCGCGCCCGTGACGTCGAAGACCTTCGTCGGCGGGATGTTCTGCCCGCGGCCGTACTGCCCGTACACCGACCAGTCGGGCTGCACCAGGTAGTGCGCGTCGATGGACGGGAGCCAGGAGTGGTACGAGACGCCGTGGGTGACGGAGGCCGCGCCGCCGAGGTCGCCGACCGTCTTGCCGTTGTCGGCGAACTGTGTGAAGTTCTGCCGGTAGTACGCGAGCTTGATGCCGGGCGTGATGCTGAGTGCCGGCGTGACCTTGATCTGGTACTCCGCGTAGGGCTGCATCGACGTCGTCCCGTACTCCTCGCGGAAGTTGGGCAGCGCCGCGTCCGTCCAGGTGCGCGGATCGGCCGGGGTCTGATGGCGGTTCGACGAGGCGTACTCCAGCCAGAGGCCCGTCCGGAAGATCCCGGCCCTCGAGACGTACGAGACCGGCAGGAGGTTGCCGACCTTCCAGTAGGCGTTGAGCTTGTCGGTGGCGCTCGTGGCCGAGATCTTCGTCAAGCTGTTGTAGTTCTGCTGGTTGTGATAGCGCATCGTGTACGCCTTGTCGTCGAACGACCAGCCGTTGCCGAGGTCCTTCCTGATGCCGACGTACTCGAAGTGCGTGGGGATGTGGTAGAAGTTGAACCCGTACCACGCGGGCGAGGACGGATCCCCGGACATCAGGTAGTTGTCGCCGAACTGCGCGATTTCAGCGCGGGTCGCCCCTTCTGCTTCGGCGTGTTGCTGTGCAGGTCCATCACCGACGAGAAGGCCGTGATCGTGGTCCTGTCGCTCGGCGTGTAGGTGTACTTCGCCGAGAACGCGTTGCGCTTCTGATCGTTGTAGGTCTGGTAGCCGTCCGACTGCATCCGGTGCCCTTCGATGAGCAGGCGGGACTGGCCGCCGCGGCCGAGCCGCCCCGAGTCGAATTCCACGTCGTACAGCTGCGTGTTGAACGAGCCATAGGAGACCGTGCCGTTGATCGACTGTCTCGCGGGGAGCGGCTGCGAGATCAGGTTCACGGACCCTCCATACGTGGACGGTCCGATCGACGCGGCCGACCCGGGGCTGCGGTCGAAGACCGTCGATCCGATGGTCTGGGCGGGGAAGAAGACCCAGGAATGGTGCGTCGGGTCGTTGGTGTCGTTGAACGGGATGCCGTCGAACGTCATGCTGTAGTACCCGTCCTTGAAGCCGCGGAAGAACGTCTTGGTGTCGCTCAGGCCCGGTCCGTTCGCGCTCGTGCTGAATGTCCCGGGCGCCATCTGCAGGACCTGGCTGTAGTCGGACGACGGTGCCGTGTAGTTGCGGATGTACTCGTTGCTGATGAGCGACTGTGCGGAGCGTGCGGTCAGCGACGCCTGCGACGGCGCCGCCGCGGCGGCCGCCGGAAGCGCCGCCGACACCGTGACGCTCTCGGCCACGTTGGCCACGGTCAGGCGAACCGGGACCTCGGCGGTGCGGCCCGCAGTGGCTTCGATGCCAGTGACGCGGACGACCTCGAACCCTGGGGCGGCGATCTCGACGGTATAGGTGCCCGGCGCCACGCCCGCCACCGAAAACCGCCCGGTTCGATCCGTCGCGGTCGTGTGCACCTGGCCGGTCGCGTCGGCGCGCACTACAATCCCGGCGTCGGCCACGACCCGGCTGTCCGGATCGAGAACCGTACCCGCAAGGCTTGCCGTTCCCGCCTGTGCGCGCATCGCGGCAGGGTGGACCAGCAGCGCCAGGGCAACGACCGCGGCCGCCGGGACGGTGCGCAGGCGGGACAAACGAAGGGTTGACGGCCAGGAATCAGTCATCAGGGACCTCTCAATTCTCCGTAAGAAATTCATCGATTTACGGTAGGGAGGCTCCGTGACGATCTCGTGACGAATTCGTCAAATCGGCATGTTGTGCGGTTTGGCGGCCCCGGGGCCGCGGCGTTATTTGATGAACGACGGATTACAAGCGCCGCGGGGAACCTCGCGCCGCTGTATCGTGCGGACGGCAAGAGAGGAGCGTTCCATGAGAGTCCTGCTCGTCGAGGACGAACCGAGCGCGGCGCGGGTGGTCACCAAGGGCCTGCGCGAACAGGCGTATGCCGTCGACCTGGCGCCCGACGGTGAGCAGGCGCTCGAGCAGATCGGCACCACGAGCTACGACGCCGTCATTCTGGACGTGATGCTGCCGGTGAAGGACGGGCTGCAGGTCTGCCGGGCGATTCGCAAGTCGGGCTCCACGGTGCCCATCCTCATGCTGACGGCGCGCGACGCGGTCGAATCGCGCATCGAAGGACTCGACGCGGGCGCGGACGACTACCTGGTCAAGCCGTTCGATTTCGGCGAGCTGGTCGCCCGGCTGCGTGCTCTCGTCCGTCGCGGGCATCGTCCGCTACTCCCCGAGCGGCTCCAGATCGGCGAACTCGTGATCGACGCGCGGGCGCGGGTGGCGCGCGTGGACGGCCGGGACATGCCGCTGACCGCACGGGAGTACGCCCTGCTCGAGTACCTGACCCGCCGCGCCGGCGACGTCGTCAGCCGCGACGACATCGCCGAGCACGTCTGGGACGAGCGCTACGATCCCTTCTCGAACGTCGTCGACGTCTACATCCAGCGTCTGAGGCGGAAGCTCGAGCAGGCAGGCTGCCAGCCACTCATCCGGACGCGGCGCGGCGAGGGCTATCAGCTCGCGGCGGCTCGCGACGAGCCGTGAGACCCCTCTCCCTGCGCGCCCGCCTGACGCTCTGGTACACGGCGACGCTGATCGTCGTGCTGGCCGTGTTCGCCGCCGACGTCACGCTCGGCCAGCGGCGGCTGGGACTGCGCCGCGTCGACCGGGAGCTCGAGGCGGAAGCGTCGGACCTCTCCGATCTCATCGGCAACGAGCTCGGTGAGCACGAGGTGCTCGCCGAGGCGGCGCAGGATGCCCGCCTGATGGCGACCGCGGACACCGCGATCGCCGTCTTCGACGCGTCCGATCACGTGGTGGTCGCCAGCTGGGGCGCGCTCGATCCGGTGTCGCCGCCGCCGGGTGCGCACGACGGCCCGGTCGCGTGGACGATCGACACGCCCCGCGGCAGCTGGCGCGCGCGGGCCGCGCCGCTCCACTACGGCTCGACGATGGCGGTGCTGGTCGTCGTGCGGTCCCTCGCCGACATCAGGCGCGAACAGCACGAGGTGCTCGAGGCCGTCGGCATCGCGATGCCGGTGATGCTCCTGCTCGCCGGTGGCGGGGGGCTCTGGCTGGCGTCGATGGGGTTGCGTCCGATCAGGGAGATGGCGGCGCGCGCGGCGGCGATCGCGCCGGCGGGCGCCGAGGATCTGGGGCACACCGAGCGTCAGGACGAGCTGGGCCAGCTCGCGCGCTCGTTCAACGGCCTCGTGGCCCGCCTGCGCGCCGCCCTGATCACGCAGCGCCAGTTCATGGCCGACGCCTCGCACGAGCTCCGGACGCCGATCTCGGTCATGCGCGCCGCGGCCGACGTGGCGCTGAGCCGTGAGGGGCGCGACGAGGCGGAGTACCGCGAGACGCTCGAGATCGTGGGCAGCCAGGCCCGCCGGCTGAGCCGGCTCGTCGGCAACATGCTGGTGCTTGCGCGCGCCGACGCCGGAGGCTATGCGCTGCGTCCCGTGGATCTCTACCTGGACGAGGTCGTCGCCGAGTGCTGCCGGGCGCTGGAGCCGCTGTCGTCCGAGCGTCACGTGACCTTGCAGCAGCGCCCGTGCCCGGAGATCCGCTTCCGCGGCGACGAAGATCTGCTGCGGCAGCTCGTGCTGAACGTCGTGCAGAACGCCGTGCAGCACACGCGGCCGGGGGGCACCGTCGTACTCACGATCGACACGGCGCCCGCCGGCGTCGAGATTCGCGTGCGCGATCAGGGCTCCGGGATTCCCGAGGACGGCCGGTCCCGGATCTTCGATCGCTTCGTGCAGCTCGATCCGGCGCGGCGCGGCGCCGGGACCGGACTGGGGCTCCCCATCGCGCGCTGGATCGCCGAGACGCACGGCGGCTCGCTGACGCTCGAGTCGACTGGTCCGGACGGCAGCACCTTCCGGATCTTCCTGCCCAACCGTCCGGGCCGTGTCGAACCAATCGCGTAAAGCCTTACGGCGCGCGTAACCGTCGACCCGATCGGCTGCTCGAGCTGTTCGACGGGTAGGGCTGGTGCATCACGGCCGCGCCAGCCCCGTCGATCTGGCGCGGCGGACGACACTTGTCCGGCGGCCCCTGTTGGCATATGTTCCCGTCGTGCCCGTGCGGGACCTGGGCACGAAGGGAGCATTGCCGTGGGTTCTGTCCGTCGCGTGGTGGCAGCCACGCTCTTCGGCCTCCTCGTCGGCGCAGGGGCGGGCGTGGCCCGCGCGCAGGCGCCGACGTGGTACTGGCAGCGCGGCCCGGCGGATCTCGTCCTGCGCAACGGCCACGTCGTCACCGTCGACGATGCCCATCCGTCGGCGGAGGCCGTGGCGGTCTCGGCCGGCAGAATTCTCGCCGTCGGGAGCGACGCGGACATCCAGCAGTACGTCGGCCCGGGTACGCGCGTCATCGACCTGAACGGCCGCCTCCTCGTGCCGGGATTCATCGACGCGCACGCGCACTTCATGGGGATTGGTCAGGCCCTCAAGCAGCTGGACCTGACGAAGGCCCGGACCTGGGACGACATCGTCGCCATGGTGGCGGAAGCCGCGAAGACGGCCAGACCGGGTGAGTGGATCCAGGGCCGTGGGTGGCACGAAGCCAAGTGGGACCGTACACCGGAGCCGAACGTCCAGGGGCTTCCCTACAACGACGGGCTGAGCAAGGTCTCGCCGGACAACCCGGTCATCCTCACGCACGCGAGCGGTCACGGCGTATTCGTCAATGCACGGGCCATGGAGCTCGCGGGTATCGGCCCCTCGACGCCGAACCCCGAGGGGGGCGAGATTGTACGCGACGACCGCGGGCGCGCCGTCGGGATGTTGCGGGATCGTGCTGCCGCACTCGTCCAGGGTGTGCTCCAGACGCAGCTGGCGAATCGGACCGCGGCCGAGGTCGATGCGGACCAGGCCGACACCGTCCAGCGCGCCGCCCGGGACATGCTGTCGAAGGGCGTGACGATGGCATCCGACGAGGGCGAGTCGTTCAAGACGATCGACTTCCTGAAGAGGGAGGTCGGCGGGGGCCGGGTGCCGGTCAGGCTGTGGGTCCTCGTGAGCGGCGAGACGCCGGAAGTGCTGGAGGCGAAGCTGCCCGGCTACTGGCTGGACGGCTACGGCCAGGACCATCTGAGCGTGCGCGGCATCGGCGAGATCACCGCCGACGGCGCGCTGGGCACGCACAGCGCCTGGTTCCTCGCGCCGTTCAACGACGTGCCGACGAGCGCCGGCCTGAACGTCACGCCGATGGCCACGATCCATCAGATGGCCGAGATCGCGCTGAAGGACCACTTCCAGGTGTCCGTGCACGCCATCGGCGACCGCGCGAACCAGGAGGTACTGAACGTCTTCCAGGAGATCTTCCAGGAGCATCCCGACGCGAAGGACCTGCGGTGGCGGATCGAGCACGCGCAGCATCTCGCCGCGAGCGACATCCCGCGCTTCGGGCAGATGCACGTGATTGCGTCGATGCAGTCGATCCACGCCTGCTCGGACGGCCCGTACGTGATCGAGCGGATCGGGTCCGAGCGAGCGGGCACCGGCGCCTACGCGTGGCGCTCGCTCATGAAGACGGGTGCGATCATCGCCAACGGGACCGACGCGCCGGTCGAGGACATCGACCCGATCGCCAACTTCCACTGCGCGGTGACCCGTCTCATCACCGGCGGCACGCAGTTCTTCCCGGCGCAGAACATGACGCGCGAAGAGGCGCTCCGCTCCTACACGCTGAACGCCGCGTACACGCTCTTCCAGGAAGATCGGCTGGGATCGATCACGCCGGGGAAGCTGGCCGACATGGTCGTGCTGTCGAAGGACATCATGACCGTGCCCGCCGATCAGATCCAGGACGCGAAGGTGGACTACACCATCGTCGGCGGCGACGTGGCCTACGAGCGGAGGTAGACCACATCACGACGTCACCCCATTCCGACCCCGCTCGCCTACTGCACTGTCAAGGACACCGTCGTCGTCTTCGTCACCCCGCCGCTCAATCCTGAAATGGTCAGCGTGACGGTGCCGCGGGTGGCCGTTCGGCTGGTCGAGATCGACAGCGTCGACGAGTTGCCGGTCGCCGGATTCTGGCTGAACGAGCCGGTCACGCCTGACGGC
The DNA here is from genome assembly GCA_963761615.1 of uncultured Acidobacteriota bacterium. GTDB lineage: Bacteria > Acidobacteriota > Vicinamibacteria > Vicinamibacterales > CAVVIG01 > CAVXGU01. The sequence goes on from CAVXGU010000001.1 coordinate 264,149, forward strand.
AGCCCGCTCACTGACAGGGCGACGCCGCCCGTGAAGCCGCCGGTTCGAGCGATCGACACGCTGAAGCTCGTGCTCCGTCCGCGGCGCACCGACCGCGACGAAGGCGAGACCGAGATCGAGAAGTTCGGGACCGCCGTCACCACCAGGCTCACCGTGGTCGAGTGGGTCGTCGTGCCGTCGAAGCCGGAGACCGTCACCGGATACGTGCCAGCCGGCGTCGAGAGCGACGTGCCGATCGTCAGCGTCGACGATCCCGATGCCCCGAGCGTCACCCCAGTCGGGGAGAACCCCGCCGAGGCGCCGGTGGGCAGGGAGCCCGTCGACAGCGTGATCGAGCCGGTGTAGCCGTTCAGCGGCGCCAGATCCACTTCATAGCTCGCGCTGTCGCCCTGGACGACGGAGCCCGACGATCCAGCCGAGATCGTGAAATCGGGTTCCGGCGTCGTCGAGCCGCTGCAGGAGTGGACGGCGGCATCGACGTTGAGGCGGCCGCCGGAGCTGACGAAGCCCACGAGCGTCTTGTCCACCGTGCCGATCAGCGCGCTCCTGAGCGCCGCGGTGTCGAGGGACGGGCAGGCCGCGAGCACCAGCGCGGCCGCACCAGACACGTGCGGCGTCGCCATCGAGGTGCCGCTGTAGTACGCATAGCCGCCGTTGCGCACGGTCGAGAGAATGTCCTGGCCCGGCGCGCCGAGTGCGACCTTGGTCGGGCCCCAGTTCGAGAACGAGGCCAGGACGTCCTTGTTGGTCGTCGCGGCCACGGCGACCACGTTCGGCACGGCGTAGTCGGCAGGATAGAACGCCGTGGTGTCGTCGTTGGCGGCGCTGTTGCCCGCCGCGGCGACGAAGAGCATGTCGTTGGCGTTGGCCTTGGTGATCTCGTCGGCGAGCGCCTGCGAGTAGCCGCCGCCGCCCCAGCTGTTGGACAGCACGCGGACGTTGGCCGCGGCACCGAAGTGGGCCTTGGCCTGGATGGCGAACTCGATGACGTTGATGGCGTCGGACGTGTAGCCGCTGCCGCTCGAGCTGAGGAACTTCAGCCCCATGATGCTCGCGGTCCAGTTGACGCCGACGACGCCGGTGCCGTTGTTGCCGACGGCGCCGATGGTGCCCGACACGTGCGAGCCGTGATTGTTGTCGTCCATCGGATCGCACGTCATCGTCCGTCCGTTGCTCACCGAGCGGAAGCCGTGCGTGCCCGCGGCGCAGGTGATCGTGTGGCCGCCGATCGTGACCGTGAACGACGAGGGGGCGGACCAGACGTTCGCCGCCAGGTCGGGGTGCGTGTAGTCGACGCCGGTGTCGACGATGCCGACGACGTTCGCGCGTGAACCGGTCGAGACGTCCCAGGCACCGGGGGCGCCGATGTCGGCGCCGGCAGCACCGGCGGCGCCGCCGTAGCACGAGCCGCCGCAGCCGATCGTCTGGCCGGTGTTGAGCATCCCCCACAGGTTGGAGAACTGCGGGTCGTTCGGTGTCGCGACGGCCTGGACGACGTAGTTGGGCTCCGCATAGAGCACACGGGGATCCTGGCGGAGGAAGTTCACCAGCGTGTCGGTGGTGAAGAACCGGGAGTGGAGCCGGCGAACCCCCACGCCACCGATCCCGCTGTCCTCGTCGTTGCCCAGTTGCTGATTGAGTTGCTGTCTGTCGCTCGCGCTGACGTCGCTCCGGTACTTCACGAGCACCTCGCCGGCGGCCGCGAGGCGATTGCCATAGCGCACCGTTCCGGGCGGCGGCGCCGGCGCCTGCGTCGAGACGGGTACCACGAAGAGCAGCACGGCCGACAGCGCACCAAGCACGGCGACGCCAAGCGGCGACCGACGAATGAGATTGTTGTTCATGAACTTCTCCGAGGGGGGGAGTCGCTGAATTCGCAAATCCTAGCACGCGGCGGCGCGGTTTCCTCACGCCTGCCATCAATTCGCATCGTCTTTCATGTACACACGACTTGTTTACGCGCAGGACGGAATGTCTTTATGCGACGCGGGGCGCGGCGCGGGAAGGACCGGGGGGAGATCCGCGCTGCGGGCCGGTGACCGCAGCGCGGATGGGGAATGGCGACTCGAGTGTCAGCGGATCTGGAGGCTCACCGTCGTCGAGTCGCTGAGGGCACCGTTCACGCCGCCGACGGTCAGCGTGAAGGTGCCTCTCGCCGCGGATCGGCTCGTCGAGATCGAGAGCGTCGAGGAGCTGCCCGCGGCCGGATTCGGGCTGAACGATCCGGTGACGCCCGACGGCGCGCCGCTCAGCGACAGCGTCACCGGCCCGGTGAACCCGCCGCTCCGGGCGATCGAGATGCTGTACGTGGTGCCGCGCCCGCGCCTGATCCGGCGGGACGAGGGCGATGCCGACAGCGTGAAGCTCTGCGACACCTGCGGCGTCACGTCGAGCGTCACGTCGCCAGTATGCGTAATGGTGTTGTCCGTCCCCTTGATCGTCAGCGGATAGCTGGCCGGAGTCACGGTCGACGTGTGGATCGTCAGGGTCGACGAACCGGACGATCCCGACGAGAGCACGATCGGATTGCTCGAGTAATCCACGGTCGCTCCCGGAGGGAGGCCGTCCACGCTCAGGGCGACGGATCCCGCGTACGAATTGAGCGACGAGACATCCACGGTGTAAACGGCGCTGGTGCCCTGCACGACCGAGCGGGACGAGGGCCCGGCGGAGAAGTCGAAGTCCGGCGGCGGCGGGGGTGGCGGCGTGCCGCCGCACGCCTCGACCGCACTCCCGACGTTGAGGCGGCCGCCGGAGCTCACCCAGCCGACGAGCGTTTGATCGACGGTGTCGAGCAGCGTGGTCTTGAGCGCCGCGGTGTCGAGCGTCGGGCAGGCGGAGAGCACGAGGGCAGCGGCGCCGGACACGTGTGGCGTCGCCATCGAGGTGCCGCTGTAGTACGCATAGCCGCCGTTGCGCACGGTCGAGAGAATGTCCTCCCCGGGCGCGCCGAGCGCGACCCTGGTCGGGCCCCAGTTCGAGAACGACGCCAGGGTGTCCTTGTTGGTCGTGGCCGCGACGGCGACGACGTTGGGCACGGCGTAGTCGGCCGGGTAGAAGGCCGTCGTGTCGTCGTTGGCGGCGCTGTTGCCCGCCGCGGCGACGAAGAGCATGTCGTTGGCGTTGGCCTTGGCGATCTCGTCGGCGAGCGCCTGCGAGTAGCCGCCGCCGCCCCAGCTGTTGGAGAGGACCCGCACGTTGGCCGCGGCACCGAAGTGGGCCTTGGCCTGGATGGCGAACTCGATGACGTTGATGGCGTCGGACGTATAGCCGCTGCCGCTCGAGCTGAGGAACTTCAGCCCCATGATGCTCGCGGTCCAGTTGACGCCGACGACGCCGGTGCCGTTGTTGCCGACGGCGCCGATGGTGCCCGACACGTGCGAGCCGTGGTTGTTGTCGTCCATCGGATCGCACGACATCGAGACGCTGCGCCGCCCCGAGATCGAGCGGAAGCCGTGCGAACCCGCGGGACACGTGATCGTGTGCCCGCCGATCGTGACCGTGAACGACGAGGGGGCGGACCAGACGTTCGCCGCCAGATCGGGGTGGGTGTAGTCGACGCCGGTGTCGACGACACCCACGACGTTGTCGCGCGATCCGGTGGAGATGTCCCAGGCCGCCGGTGCGCCGATGTCCGCGCCGGCGCTGCCGGTCGCGCTCCCGTAGCACGAGCCGCCGCAGCCGATCGTCTGGCCGGTGTTGAGCATCCCCCAGAGGTTGGAGAACTGTGGATCGTTCGGCGTCGCGACCGCCTCGACGACGTAGTTGGGTTCCGCGTAGAGGACCCGGGGATCCTGCCGGAGGAAGTTGACCAGCGTGTCGGTCGTGAAATACCGGGAGTGCACCCGGCGAACGCCCGCGCCGCCGACCGCGCTGTCATCGTCGGTGCCCAGCTGCTGATTGAGCTGCTGTCTGTCGGTCGACGTGACGCCGGTGCGGTACTTGACCAGCACCTCGCCGGCCGCCGCGAGCCGGTTGCCGTAGCGGACGGTCCCGGCGGGAGGACGCGGCGCCTGCGTGGACACGGGAACGGCGACGAGCAGCGCCGCCGCCAACCCGGCGAGGAGTGCAAGCGCGGACGGTGAACGATGATTCGATTGCCAGTTCATAAAGAGTCTCCGGTGGGGAGCCCATGCAAATTACGGAATCCTAACACGCGGAGAGCGCCCGGCAGGCCCTTCGAATTGTCGGCGTGTGTCGCTGCTCCGGGGCCTGCGGACGGGGCCGGCGGGCGGTATCGCGATGAAAAGAAAGGAGACTAGGGGTTGGCCAGGCGGGCCTGCTCGCCGACCGCGCGCAGCGCGAAGGAGAAGTCGACGTGGGCGCTTCCGTCCCGTGGCACCACGACCTGCGCGGTGGCCTCGTACGGCGCCTCGTAGTCGAACTCCTGCAGGCTGGTGACGACCCGCTTCAACTGCACGCCCTCGTGCCACATCGTGAGCGAGTACGTGCCGGCAGGGACGTTGTCGATGTGGAAGTTGCCGTTGGCGTCGGTGATCGCGGCGAACGGATTGCTCGTCACGAGGAGGTAGGCCGACATCCAGGGGTGACCCGCGTCGCAGGTCAGCGCGACGATGCCCGGTTTCAGGTGCGGATCGAACGTGATGCGATGGCCCTGCATCGGCTGCGCGATGTTGAAGACGGTCTCGGGGCCGTTCGGCGTCAGCTCCTTCGCGTGCACGTTGTGGAGGATCGGATCGTCGTTGATCATCTCGATCTGCGCGCCGGCGGTGAGCATCATCGCGTGCGGCGAGTACTCGCAGCCCTTCTGCCGGATCGTCAGCACGGGGAGCGGGCGGCCGCCGGCGGGAACCGTCTCGCCGTCCACCGCCTGCAGGTAGACGAACACGTTCTGCACGCCGTTGTCCGCACCGAGGGCGAGTCGCGTGACCGGGACCGTCGTGCCGCAGACGCGCATGTTCTGCGGGACCGGTTCGGACTGCATCGCCGGGTGCGGCCCCGTCAGGCGGACGGTGCCGCTGATGCGGCCCGTCCCGGCGGGCCGGGTCGCCGCGGCCGGTCCGGGCGTCGCCGCCGGAGCCGGCCGTGATCCACCGCCTCCACAGGCCCCGACGAGGGCGGCGATCGTCGTCGCGACGCCCGCCGCGAACAGCTTCTTCACTTTGGCATCGGGGCCGGCGGAATGGGATCCGGCACGGCGTTGTTGATCGGCGGCAGCGACTGCAGGAACGCCCAGATCGCCTTGAGGTCGTTGTCGGACATCTTGGCGAAGTCCTGCCACGGCATCGGCGGCAGCAGATCCCGCCCCGTGCCCTGGTGCTTCCCCTTGCGGATCGTCTGGATGAACATGTCCTCGGTCCAGCTGCCGAGGCCGGTCGCCACGTCGGGCGTGAGGTTGCGCGTGAAGCTGGTGCCCCAGGCTCCGGTCCACGCGGTGAAGTCGTTGTTCGTGACCGCCCCCCATGCCGTCGGGCCGATCAGCCCGGCCGGCACCGCGGGCAGCTTCTGGTCGTGCGGGTGCCCGGACATCCGGCGCGACATGTCCGGCACGGGACCCTGCGGGCCGAACGTCTTGGGCGTGTGGCAGTCGTCGCAGCCAGCCACGTTGGTCACGAGGTAATTGCCCCGCTCGACGGCGCTCTGCGCAGGCGCAGCCGTCTGCTGGGCGCTCGCGGGCGCGGCCGACGTCTGGGCCGGGGGCTGGTTGCACCCCGCCACGAGAACGACAACCGGTGTGATTCCCGCCAGTACTCGCAGCGCACGCATCAGGCTCCTCCAATCGCAAGACCAGCGTATTCCGTGGCGGCCTTGCAGTCAGGGTTTCGAGGGGGCGAGAATACCAAATTCCGCCCCGGCCGTCAGGCCGGGCCGTTCGAACCAACAGGAGTCGAAAATCATGAAGCGAAATGCGAGCGCCGTCTGGAGCGGCGGCCTCAAGGATGGCAAGGGCACGATCTCGGCCGCGAGCGGCGCGCTCTCCAACGTCCCGTACACCTTCCGGATGCGGTTCGAAGACGAGCCGGGCACCAACCCCGAAGAGCTGATCGCCGCGGCGCATGCGGCGTGCTATTCGATGTTCCTCTCGAGCGTCCTCGAGAAGGCCGGCCTCACCGCGGAGAGCATCAAGACCACGGCGACCGTGACGCTCGAGCGCATCGACGGCGCCCCGACGGTGACCTCCAGCGCGCTGGAGACCGAGGTGAAGAGCCCGAAGGCCGATGACGCGGCGTTCCAGAAGGCGGCGGAGGAAGCCAAGGTCGGCTGCCCCATCTCCCGCTTGCTCAAGAACGGCGCCACCATCACGCTGACAGCCAAACTCGTCTAGCCGGCCGGCGCGGCCGCCTCGATCTCGCGTCTCCCGCGGGCGTCGAGGTGGACGCGCCGGAGGACTGCTTTCCTGTGGCGAGGACACCGCGCGCTCGATGGTCGGCCCTTGGCGCGGAGTTCCGGCGGTACACGGCTTGCTCAGCTCTGCGCCCAAGGAGCACCCCGTGAACAGAGCCGCCTTGGCGTGTTGCGTGTCTGCGCTTGTCTTCGCCGCCGCCTGCGGCAATTCGACCTCCTCGTCGACCACCACCCCGTCGAGCGTGACGACGACGACCGACGTGGTGACGGGAACCGTGCCCGCCCCCGTCAACGGCGTCCTCCAGACGTCGTCCAATCCGTTCACCGTCGGCCAGAGCGGCGGAACGGTCACGGTGACGCTGACCTCCGCGGTCGAGACGCTTCCCGATGGCTCGCTCCTGACGACGCCGAACATGGGCCTGGGGATCGGCACCGAGGCGAGCGGATCGTGCACCCTCATCGCGAACGACTTCAACATCGCGCAATCCGGCAGCCAGTTCTCGGGCACGCTCGCGGCGGGCTCGTACTGCGTGCAGGTGTCCGACGTCTCGAACCAGCTCGGGCCCGTCGCCTACGCGGTCGCCATCAACCATCCCTAGCGCGGCGCACCCCTCTCTTCCAGGAGCGTCACATGAAAGTCGGAACGGTTCTCGTCGCACCGCTGGTGGCGGCCGCGTGCGTCGTGTTCGCCGGCGGCGTCCGGGCGCACGCGCAGAAGGAGACGAGCACGGTCGATCCCGCCTCGATCGCCGGGCGGTGGACCTTGAACAAGGACCTGAGCGACGTGTACGAGACGCGCATGCCGGGTCGCGGGGGGCGGACCGGCGGCGGCTTCGGCGGCCGAGGAGGCTTCGGCGGCCGGGGCGGCTTCGGCGGCGGCTTTCCGGGCGGCGGCTTCGGCGGCGGCGGCGCTTTCCCCGGCGGCGGTGGCGGCTACGCGGGCGGCGGCGATCCGTCCCAGGCGGCCGCGCGTCGCGACGCGTTGCGCGAGTTCACGGACGCGCCCAAGCACCTCACAATCACGCAGGACGACTCGGCGATCGTCGTCACCGGCGACGATCGCCGTTCGGTCCGTCTGACGCTCGACGGCAAGAAGGTCAAGGATGGGGACGGGGACATCCAGCGCAGGACGACGTGGGAGAACGGCGAGCTCGTGAGCAGGATTTCGGGCGCAGCCGGCAATCTCACCGAGATCTACTCGGGCGACACCGCGCACCACGAGCTGCTCGTCATCGTCAAGATCGACGGCTCCGACGGCGAGCCCGGACGCGTGCTGCACCGCCTGTACTCCGCCGAGTCGGACTGAGCCCGTCCGCGGCTACGTCCGGGTGACCCGTTCGATCGCGTCCTTGAGGTCGGACAGGTCGTCCGTCAGCGTGTGGCGCACCCGCCCTGCGATCGCCCACTCGATCGGCAGGAGCAGTCCGGGCGGAAGGCCCTGGTTGCTCGGCTCGAAGGAGATGCCGACCCTGGTCCCGGTGGCGATGGGCTCGAACGAGAACACCGCGTCGATGCGCACGCCGCCTTTGTGATGGGTGAGCGTGTACGTCTTGTTGCGCTCGAACGCGGTGACTTCCATCTCGGCCTCGCTTTCCCGGCCCATGACTTCCCGGGTCTCGATCCACTTGGTCCCCAGGTTGAACGGGCCGGTCGACGTGACCTCGATCCTCTTGATTGCCTTGACGCGGCCAGCGTCGTGCTCGAGATCCGTGAAAGCTGCGAAGACCTTGTCGACGGGCGCGTTGATGTCCGTCGAGACCTTGATTCGTGCCATGGCTCACATCCTTTCTTGAACGCGATTCATACACCCTGACGCGCCGGTAGAATGGCCTGCATGCGTCATCCGATTCTCGGCCTGCACCACGTGACCGCCACGGTCGACGACGCGCAGGCCGATCTGGACTTCTGCCTCGATCTGCTCGGGATGCGCCTGGTCAAGAAGACCGTCAACTTCGACAACCACGGCGTCTATCACTTCTACTATGGCACCGAGGTCGGCGCTCCGGGCACCCTTTGGACGACATTCCCGTACCGGGGCCGCGGCGTCCGCATCGGCGAAAAGGGCGCCGGTCAGGTCGTCACGACGTCGTTCTCCGTGCCGGCCGGATCGCTCGATTGGTGGCGCCGCCGCCTCGAGGAGCGCGGTGTGGCGGTCGAGGACGTGGAAGATCGCTTCGGCGAGGCCGCCATTCGCTTCGGCGACGCCTCCGGCCTCCAGTTCGATCTCGTCGGCAGCGATCGCGACGCGCGCAGCCCGTGGACGGGCAGCGGCGTCGAAGCGGACGCGGCGATCCGCGGTCTCCACAGCGTCACGATGGTCGTCAGGTCGCTGGGCGGCACGCTGGAGCTCCTGACCGGCCTTCTGGGATATCACGTCGTCGACGAGGCGGGGAGCTGCACCCGGGTGGCGGTCGGCGGAGACGGCCCGGGCCACCTGATCGACATCCTCGTCGCCCCGGACGCCGGCGCCGCGGTCAACGGCCTCGGCACGGTGCACCACGTCGCGATGGCGATTGCGACCGGCGACGAGCAGCGGCGCGTGCGGGAGGAGCTGCTGCGCATGGGGCTGAAGGTCACCGAGATCCGGGATCGGTGCTATTTCCAGTCGATCTACTTTCGAAAGCCGGGCGGCGTGCTGCTGGAAGTGGCCACGATCGAGCCGGGATTCACGGCCGACGAAGACGCGGGTACGCTCGGACGTGCGCTGAAGCTCCCGCCCTGGGAAGAGCCGAATCGTCCCGAGATCGAAGCGCAGCTTCCTCCGGTCGAGTATCGCTGAGATGGAGCCGCACGCCGGACAGCCGGTTGCCGAGGCAGGCGCGCCCCTGGGTGCCGCACCGGTCGTCGCCATCATGGTGCACGGCCGCAATGCGGCACCGGCGAACATCCTGGACCTCGTGCCGCGTCTCGCGCGCCACGCGGTGACGTACCTGGCGCCGGCGGCCGCCGGGCGGACGTGGTATCCCAACAGCTTCATGTCCGAAATCGCGACCAACGAACCCGCGCTGTCGTCGGCTCTCGCGGCGCTGGGCGCCCTGGTGGACAGAAGCCGGCGTGCCGGAATTCCGCAAGAGCGCATCGTGCTGCTGGGATTCTCGCAAGGCGCGTGCCTGGTGTCGGAGTTCGCCGTCCGGCACGCCGCGCGGTTCGGGGGGCTGGCCGTCTTGAGCGGCGGGCTGATTGGACCGCCGGGAACGGAGTGGAACCGGCCCGGCCGGTTCGACGGGATGCCGGCGTTCTTCGGATGCAGCGACCATGACGCGCACGTGCCCGAGGCGCGCGTCGCCGAGAGCGCCGAGGTCTTCGCGCGCATGGGTGCGGACGTGACCACGCGGATCTACCCGGACATGGGACATCGCGTCGACGACGACGAGATCGCTCGGGTGCAGCGACTTCTCGACGCGGCGTCTGGATGACGCATGGAGACCCGTCCGCAGGAGCGGTTCACCGAGGAGTGGTCGACAACGCGAGTCATCTTCGGCACTACCGCGCTCGATCGGCTGGCGGCGGAGCTGGCGGCGCTCGCACTCACCGCTCCGGTCATCGTCACCACTCCCGGCCGCGCGGATGCGCTGGCGTCGACACTCCGGCGCTTCGGCGGTCGAGTCTCCGCGGTGTGCGACCTCGCAGCGCCTCACGTGCCCGTCGATCGTGTACAGGCCGCGCTGGCCCTGGTCGATCGCGTGGAGCCGGATGTGCTGGTGGCGATCGGCGGCGGGTCCGCGATCGGCCTCGCGAAGGCGATGGTCCTCGAACGGCGCCTTCCGCTCGCCGCCGTGCCGACGACGTACTCAGGGTCGGAGATGACCAGCATCTGGGGAATCACCGACGGCGCCGTGAAGCGGACGGGACGGCACCAGGCGGTCGCGCCGCGACTCGTCCTCTACGATCCCGCCTTGACGCTGACGCTGCCGCCCCACGTGAGCGCCGCCAGCGGGATGAACGCGATGGCGCACGCGGTCGAGGCGATGTACGCGCCCGCCGCCGGCCCGATCGCGCTCGCCGCGGCCGCCGCCGCCATTCGGACGCTGGCCCGCGCCCTGCCGCTGGTGACCGCGCGTCCCGACGACCTCGACGCCCGCGCCCTGGCGATGCGCGGTGCGCACGCTGCCGGCATCGCCCTCGAGCTGTCGGCGATGGGGCTCCACCACAAGATCTGTCACGTGCTGGGCGGCACGTTCGGACTCCCGCACGCGGCCGTGCACGCAGCCGTGCTGCCCCGCGTAGTCGCCTTCACGGCGCCCGCCGCCGCCCGCGCGATCGCCCAGGTGGCGGCGGCCCTCGGCGCGTCCGACGCCGTGGCGGGCCTCACGGCCCTGAACACCTCGCTCGGACTCACGATGTCGCTCGGGGCGCTCGGCCTGCGGGCCGAGGACGTCCCCCGCGCCGCCGCCCTGGTCGCGTCGTCCTCGTATCCGCATCCTCGACCGGCGACGGAAGACGACGTCCGCTGCATACTCCGGGACGCCCTCTAGGACCGTGTCGAGCGGCCGGCGCGACGCCGATCACGCCTTCGGGCTTTTCCGCGCGCGCAGCTCGTGGCGCAGCGGCTTCTGCACGGCGCTCTTGGGCAGCTCGGCGAGGAACTCCACGGCGCGCGGCACCTTGTACACGGCGAGCTCCTTCCGGCAGTACGCGACGAGCTCGGCCTGCGTCGCCTCGTGGCCGTCCCGCAGCACGACGAACGACTTGACCGCCTCGCCGTGGACCGGATCCGGCACGCCCACGGTGGCGCACTCGTGAACGGCGGGATGCGCGGCGAGCACGGCATCGATCTCGTCCGGGTAGACCTTGTAGCCGCTGACGATGATGACGTCCTTCTTCCGGCCGACGATGAAGCAGTACCCGTCCTCGTCGACGCGCGCGACGTCGCCCGTGCGCAGCCATCCGTCCGCGAGGGCGTCGGCTGACTCCTCGGGCTGGTTCCAGTAGCCGCGCATCACCTGGGGACCCTTGACGAGCAGCTCGCCCTCGCCGCCGGCGACCTCGATCGTCGGATCGTCCAGGCTCATGATCTTCATGTCCGTGTTCGGACAGGGCACGCCGACGCTGCCGATCTTGCGGCGTCCCGCCAGGGGATTGACGTGGGTGACCGGCGACGCTTCGGTGAGTCCGTATCCCTCGACGATCCGCGCGCCCGTGCGGCTCTCGAAGCGCTCGAGCACGCTCGGAGCGAGCGGGGCCGCGCCCGAGAAGCAGGCCGTCACGCTCCGGAAGTCGGCCGGCTTCAGACGAGGCCGCGCGAGCATCGCGCTGAACATGGCGGGCACGGCCGGCAGCAGCGTGACGTGGTGGCGGGCGACGTTCCGGACGATCTGCGACACGTCGCGGGGATCCGGAATCAGCACGACGGCGCCGGCGATCAGCAGTGGGTAGCTCAACGCGACCGTGAGGCCGAAGACGTGGAAGAACGGCAGCGCGCCGAGGACGACCTCCCGTCCGGGCCTGGCGCCGGCGAACCACGCGGCAATCTGCTGGGCGTTCGCGGACAGGTTGGCGTGCGTCAGCATCGCGCCCTTCGGCGTTCCCGTCGTGCCGCCGGTGTACTGAAGGGCGGCGAGATCGTCCATCGCGAGGGGCGGGTTCGGCGCGAGTGCCCCCGGCCGGGCGATCAGCGTGTGCATCTGGTGCACCCCGGGTTCCTCGGCCACGGCGGCGATCAAAGGCGGCCGGGCCCTGTGGAGCCTGGCGCGAGCCACGACGCCCGCTGGAAACGGCAGCCACTCGGGAATCGAGGTGACGATGTAGTGCGAAATGGGAAGCCGGGGGCGGATCGCCTCGATGCGCTGCGCGAACAGATAGTCGGCGACCACGGCCACCGAGCAGCCGGCATCGTTCCACTGATGCTCGATTTCCCGTTCCACGTACAGCGGATTGGTCATCACGGCGACCGCGCCGGCCCGCAGGACGCCGAGGAAGGCGACCGCCGTCTGCGGCAGATTCGGGAGCTGGATGGCCACGCGGGCTCCGGGCTGCACGCCGAGCTCGATCAAGGCCGCGGCGAAGCGTTCGACGTGTTCCTGGAGCTCGCGGTACGTCCACCGCCGATTCACGAAGATGAGGGCCGTGGCCTCGGGATGGTCGCGCGCGCTCCGCTCGAGGAACGCCGGAAGGGGCTCGGGGAGGATCTCGACCGCGGGGGGGACGCCGGGATCGTAGGACCGGTGCCAGATCCGATCGGTCATGGGCGCGCGCCCGCGACGGGCTCGCCGTGCGCCGCCCTCTCCTCCAGCGGACGAACGGGCGCACCGACGTAGATCCGGCCGCCCTCGAGGACGGCGTATTTCGGCACGAAGCTGAGCGCGCCAACCTGCGAGTCGGCGCCGACCTCGACTCCGATCTCGATCACGCTTCCGAGGCCGATCGTCACGTTGTCGCCGAGCCGGACGCGAGCGGTCTTGACGACGCCGGCTTCCACCGTGTGTCCGGCCATGTGCACGCCGGCGCCGATCACCACGCCGTCGCCGCACTCGATCAGGTTGTAGTCGCTCACCGAGAGGCTGTTGACGTAGACACGCCGACCCAGCCGCGCGCCGCACAGCCGCAGGTGCGCCGTCCAGATCGGCGTGCCGCGGAAGAGCGATCCCGATGCGAGGCGGGCGAGATGAATGGACGCGCCGAACCGGACCCACTGCAGCAGCGCCCAGTCCATGTCGGCGATCCGCATCTCGGCATCCGGCGGCGTGCGCCACCCGACGAGCCGCAGCGCCAGGGGAGCGGCGAGCAGCAGGCCGAGCGCGAACAGCACGTATGATGGGGCGATGCCGAGGCTGACGATCGCCCAGCGCGCGGCGGGGTGGAGCGCTTCGAGACCGATCAGCCAGCGCCAGAAGAACACGACGGGCGCGGCGGCGAGGCCGCACACCACGGTCTGCACGGCCACGAGCGAGACGATCGTCCAGGCGATGCGCCAGGCGACGACGGCGGTCGACGGCGCGCGCCGGGAGCGGACGGGCATCGGTGGCGTCTCCAGTGCGTAGCGGCTACGACCCCCGGCTGTCGGTGCAGGGCGAGGGCCACGCGGTGATCCTGGTCCCGGGCATGAACGGCACGGGTGAGCTGTTCTACCGCCAGGTTCCCCGCCTGGAGCGATCCTATCGCGTTGCCACCTATTCTCTGCGGGAAGACGCCGACAGCCTCGACGTGCTGGCGGCGGACCTCGCTCGAGTCGTCGAGAGCGTCGCGCCCGACGACCGCCGCGCCACCATCGTGGGAGAGTCCTTCGGCGGGGCCGTCGCGCTCACCTTCGCGCTCGATTATCCCGGGCACGTCCGGTCCCTCGTCATCCTCAATTCGTTCGCGCACTTCGCTCCCCAGTTCCGGCTGCACCTGGCGATCGCGGGCCTCGGGATCCTGCCGTGGGGCATGATGCCGGTCGTGCGCCACCTGACGGCGTTCCGCCTGCACTCGCGGCACACCCATCGCGCCGAGGTGAAGCAGTTCATCCAGCTGACGACGCGGGCGAGCCGGGACGGCTACATCAGCCGGCTGAAGCTGCTGACCCGCTACGACGTCCGGCACCGGCTGCGCGAGATCAGCCGCCCGGCGCTGTTTCTCGCGTCGGAAAAAGATCACCTGGTGCCGGCGGTGGCGCAGGCGCGCTTCATGTCCGAGCGCGTGCCGGGCAGCGTCATGCGGATTCTGGAAGGGCACGGGCACATCTGTCTGATCGCGCCCGACCTGGATCTGGCCGCGATTCTTCGCGAGTGGCAGCAGACGTGACGAGCGCGCGCGGCGCGCTCCGATAGGCCCCCGGCGCCACGCCGGTCAACGCCCGAAACTGCCGGTAGAAGCTGCGCTTGCTCCGGTATCCCACCGCGAGCATTACCGCCTCCACTTTCTCTCCGACGAGCAGGCGATCCGCTGCGCGCGCGATGCGCACGCGCGTCAGGTAGCCGTGGATCGTGGTGCCCATCTCCTGACGGAACGCCGTGGCCATGCGGCCGCGCGGCTCGTGGACGCTCGCCGCCAGCGAGTCGAGCGTCAGCCGATCCATGTACCGCTGATCGATCAGGCGCGCGATCGACGACGTCCGCACGGACGCGCCGTCGGCGGGTGCGGCCGCTCGCGCGGCGGTCGACGGGGGCTCGCGGCACTCCTGGGGCTGCGCGCAGAACGCGGCGAGATCCGCCACGCCGGCCCCGGCGAGTAAGAAGTGCTCGGCCGAGGGAGAAAGAGTGGCGGCCTCCCGCTGCGACCGGACGACGGCGCGCAGCTCTTCTATTAGCGTCGCGAGAAGGACGAAGCGCACACGCTCGTCGCGCAGATCGATCGCCGCCAGATCCGAGAGAAACCCCCGCACGCACTGGGGCCATGTCGACGGCGGCACCGCGCGTACGCGATCCAGCAGCGCGACCTTCAATCGAATCGCGCGCGTGAGCGCCTTCAGTTCGAGGTTCGTCACCGGGCCTCGGCTTGCGGGGGGTGCGGTGCGCGCGTGCAAGCGCCGTACCCTGCCGGCAGCTGATCCGTTCGCGCGTGTGCGGCCGCATGACGCGAACCAGAAGGACACCCCTTTGGTACGGAAGGACACCCGTTTCCTGTTGAGCGGGCCCCGGCGCGTCGGCAGACTGACGCCGCGTTCCCCCTCATCCGCGAGGCTCTATGGATACCTTCCGAGTGATCTCGAAGCTCTGGCCGACCGGCGCCGACCTCGATCTGGGCGACGACACGAACAACGTGACGGTGCCGTCCTCGTTCACGCGCCACGCCGCGAACTTCGTGACGTCGATGGACGGATCGAGCACGTATCAGTTCCTCTTCTGGAACACGGGCCGGCACCTGACGAACAAGCGGCACGTGATCTGGAACTTCGGCGTCGGCGGATGGGGTCTCTGGACCGCGACGCGCTGGTACGGAACGCCGAGCGGCAACGGGGGCCCGCCGCGGGTTCACGCCGAGGGCTTCACGATTGGCGGCGACGCGCCGCTCGGTCCGGACACGCCGATCGACGGCCCCGCCAGCACCTGCGCGTCAGGCGCGTGGCCGTTCATGGGCAACGACCACGAGATCGGGACCGCCGGCGGCGCGGCCGACGTGGTCGCGAAGGACCCGTTCCACTCGTTGCAGTTCGCCGGATGGCTCCGCCTCGTCTGGGGCGGCGACGACTCCGGCACGTTCGTGGAGACCGACAGCGGAGCGAGTCCCGGCACCCCCGGCTTCTTCGAGCACGTGAGCGGCGGCTCGTTCCACGCGAATCAGAACACCAGCGCGGACCTGCTCGCGACCTACGGCAACAGCGCGCAGTCGATCCCGATCACGGTCAACTGGGGCGAGATCTTCGCCGGCCTCGGACTGGGCACCGGGCCGATCGGGCCGGGCGACCCGGGCCCCGACGACCTGGTGCGCCTGGCCGTCATCGAGCAGCTCCTGCTCAAGACGAAGCCCGGGCTGACGGCCGGGGGCACCAACTTTCAGCGGCTGATCCAGCAGGCGCCGAGCATGACGGCGGACGAGCTGAAGCAGGCGAAGACGGCGCTGCAGACCTCGCTCGACCTCGGGAAGACGGCGATGAACGCGATCGACGCGCAGATCAAGGAGCGGGGCAAGCGCTGATGCCGCGCGCGGGACGGGTGCTGCTCGTCGGGTTCCAGGACCAGGACAACCTGGGGCTCGGCTACCTGGCGAGCAGCCTGCGCGCCGCCGGGCACGACGTCCGGATCGAGAGCTTCGGCGCGATCCCGACCCGCTCCTCGAGATCTCCCGCCGGTGGAAGCCGGACATCGTCGGCTTCTCGATGATCTTCCAGTTTCTCGCGCCCGAGTTCGCGCACCTCATCAACACGTTGCGCGGGGACGGCGTGGACGCCCACTTCACGATGGGCGGTCACTACGCCTCGTTCGCGCCGCAGACCCTCCTCGCGCTGATCCCGGAGCTCGACAGCGTGGTGCGGTTCGAAGGCGAGCTGGCGCTCGTCGAGCTGACGGCGGCGATCGCGAACGCCCTGCCGTGGCGGGACATTCGGGGTCTGGCGTGGCGGGACGGTGACGAGGTGCGGCTCACCGGTCCGCGGGCGGATCACGTCGATCTCGACACGCTGCCGT
Organism: uncultured Acidobacteriota bacterium; assembly: GCA_963761615.1. Taxonomy (GTDB): domain Bacteria; phylum Acidobacteriota; class Vicinamibacteria; order Vicinamibacterales; family CAVVIG01; genus CAVXGU01. Next base: position 280,498 of record CAVXGU010000001.1, read on the forward strand.
GGCCCGAGCGGACGCACGTGTCGATCCGCCGGCACTCGCTGCCGACCGCGTCCGTGCTCGCGTCGCGCGGATGTCCCTGGACGTGTTCGTTCTGTTCGATCATCACGTTCTACGACGGCAACGGAACGAGGGGGCGCCGCCGGCGGAAGCCGGCGCTGGTGGTCGACGAGATGGAGCATCTCGTCCGCCAGCTCGGCGTCCGGCTGATCCTGTTCCAGGACGACGACTTCCTGGCCGGTGGCCGGGACGCGCGCGAATGGGCGCTGGCCGTCGCGCGGGAAACCGTCGCGCGCGGCCTGCACGAGGCGATGCGGTTCAAGTTCTCGTGCCGGTCCGACGAGATCCGCGAGGACGTGCTGGAGCCGCTCATCGAGGCGGGTCTGGCGCACGTGTACCTGGGCGTCGAGGCCGGCAATCCCGACGCGCTCGCCACGCTCAACAAGCACATCACGCCGGAAGTCCACTTCCGCGCCGGCGAGATCCTGCGCCGCCTGGACCTGAGCTTCGACTTCGGGTTCATGCTCCTCGAGCCGTGGAGCACGGTGACGACCGTGCGGAACAACCTGCGATTCCTGCGCGAGTTCTGCGCGGACGGCTACGCCGTGGCCGGCTTCTGCCGCACGCTGCCGTACGTCGGCACCCCGATGGAAGAGCGCATGCGGGCCGAAGGGCGCCTGGTCGGTCCCGCGCTCGAAGCCGACTACCGCTTCCTCGATCCCCGGCTCGACCTCCTGTGGGACTTCTCGCTCGTGGCGTTCGCCGGCCGCAACTACGGCAAGGACGCCATGTGGGACCGGTTGCGCGGGTTGCTCTTCGAGGCGCAGCTCGACCACCCGGATCGTCCGCGTCAGCCGGAGTTCCTGGCCGCGGCGCGCGCCCTGACGAACGCGTCGAACACGCTCCTGCTGGACGTCGCCGAACAGGCGCTCGACGCCATCGAGACCGGCGCCGTGCGCGAGGTCGCCGATCCGGCGCTGATGCACCTCGCGCGTTTCTCGCGCGAACAGAACGAGCAGATTCGGGCGGCGATGTCCGCGCTGTGGCAGGCGAGACCGCGCGCCGTCGCCGAAGAGCTCTTCCGCTGACTCGAGCCGCCGGTGGTGTGAAAGGAGAGCACGCGATGGGACCCTCCCCGAGACTGACGTGCGCGCCCGCTTCGTTCGTGAAGCTGCTCCTGCTGGCGACGATCGCCTGGCAGCTGCCCGCCACCGCACGCGCGCAGTGGACCACGCTGAGCGGCGCCCCGAACGCCAGCACGTGCCTGCTGCTGACCGACGGCACCGTCATGTGCCAGCAGGGCGAGGAATCCCACTCGTGGCAGAAGCTCACGCCCGACCAGTTCGGCCACTACGACACGGGCACGTGGTCGTCGGTCGCCAGCCTCCCGTCGACGTACGGGCCGCTGTATTACGCGTCGGCCGTCCTCGCCGACGGCCGCGTGATCGTGATCGGCGGCGAGTACAACGACGGCACCCCGAGCTGCACGGGCAATCCAGGCTGCGACGTGAATACGGGTTACATCTACGATCCCGTGGCCAACACGTGGACCGCGCTGGTCCCGCCCGAGACCAACATCGGGGACGGCGATTCGGTGGTCCTCGCCGACGGCCGCTTCCTCCTCCGCCACCTCTTCTCGACGCGGATGTCGCGGTTCGACGGCGGCACCGGCTTCCTCCAGATGAATGCCACGGGCAAGGCGGACAACAACAGCGAAGAAGGGTCGGTGCTGTTGCCGGACGGCCGCGTGCTCGTCGTCGACGCCGGCACCCAGGGCGGGACGGGATCGGAAATCTACAATCCCACCACGAACACGTGGTCGAGCGCCGGGAGCACCGTCGCCTCGCTGCCGAACAACGGCGGCCTGGGCATCGTGCCAGAGCTGGGACCGCTGGTGCTGCGGCCCGACGGCACGGTCGTCGCCTTCGGCGCCACGCAGCACACGGCCGTCTACGACACCGCCACCGGAACGTGGACCGCGACCGACGACATCCCGACGGTCGGCAGCGATCAGATGCTCATGGCGGACGCGCCCGCGACGCTGCTGCCGAACGGGAACGTGCTGACGATCATCAGCCAGTTCTTCGCCGGCCCCTACCACGTCCGCGAATTCGACACGACCAACCACTTTCAGGTCGTCGCCGATCCTCCCGACAACGGCCCGGCCTCGTTCCAGGTCCGCACGCTGCTCCTGCCGACGGGCCAGGTTCTGGTCACGGACGGCAGCGACCACGTGCACCTGTACACGCCGGGCGGGAGCTACTCGTCGGCGTGGCGGCCGGTGATCACGTCGGGCCCGTCCAATGTCGTGTCCGGAACGACCTACACGCTGCACGGGCGGCAGTTCAACGGCCTCTCCCAGGCCAGCGCGTACGGCGACGACGCGCAGATGGCGACCAACTATCCGCTCGTGCGCATCACCAACATCGCGACCGGCCATGTCTGCTACGCGAGGACGCACGATCACAGCAGCATGGGCGTCGCGACCGGCAACACGATCGTCTCGACCGAGTTCGACGGGCCGTCGTGCCTGGAGTCCGGCCCGAGCCAGCTTCAGGTCGTCGCCGACGGGATCCCGTCAGAGCCGATCGTGATCGACGGACCCGACCTGACCATTTCCAAGACGCATGCGCCCGCGACGTTCACGCAGGGCGATGCCGGCGACACGTTCTCGATCGTCGTAGGCAACGAGGGCGCCCAGGCAACGGCGGGTCTGGTGACCGTGACCGACTCCCTGCCGGCGTCCCTCACCGCCACCGCGCTCAGCGGCGCCGGCTGGTCCTGCTCGCTCGGCCCGCTGACCTGCACGCGCACCGACCCGCTCGCCTCGGGCGCCAGCTATCCCTCGATCACCGTCACGGTCGACGTCTCGGCGGGCGCGCCGATCTCCGTCACGAACGTGGCGTCGGTGTCGGGCGGCGGCGAGGCCGACAACGTCACGGACAACGACAGCGTGTCCGACGACGTCGACGTGCGGCAGCACACGACCACGACCGTGCTGTCGGCCACGGGGGACTACGACGACACCGTGACGCTGAAGGCGTTCGTGGCCCCGTCCGGCGTGACCGGGTCGGTGGAATTCTCCGTGAACGGCTCGCCGGTCGGCGCCGCGGCGTACGTGAGCGCGACGGGGGCCGCCACGCTGAACTACCTGATTCCGCTGCCGGCCGGCACCGACGACATCCGCGCCGACTTCACCAGCTCGAACGCCCTCTATCTCGACAGCACCGGCACCCTGATCAACGGGCTCACGGTGACTCACGAGGAGACGACGCTCTCCTACACCGGCGACACCGTGATCGCCAACGGCGGCACGGCGACGATGTCCGGCACCCTGCTCGAGGACGGCACGGTGCCGATCGCGGGCCGGACCGTGAGCTTCACGCTCGGCACCGGAGGCAGCGCCCAGAGCTGCAACGGGATCACCGACGCGACCGGGAAGGCGTCGTGCTCGGTCAGCCCCGTCGCACAGCCGCTCGGACCCGGTGTCGTCGCCGACGCGTTCGCCGGTGATGCGTACTACCAGCCGGCCTCGGCCAGTGCGACGACGATGCTCTTTGCCTTCCTCTCGAGCGGCGCCGACGTCATCGGGGACGGCAACGCCGCGATCGGGACGAGCGTGACGTTCTGGGGTGCCGAGTGGGCCCTTGCCAACTCGCTCAGCGGCGGCACCGCGCCGGCCGCCTTCAAGGGCTTCGCGAGCACGATGACCGAACCGCCGACCTGCGGCGCCGCGTGGACGAGCAAGGGCGGCAACAGCGCCGGTGCGCCGTCGAGCGTGCCTGCCTACATGGGCGTGCTCGTGTCGACGCACGTCGGCAAATCCGGCTCGACCGTATCAGGCGATGTTCAGCGCATCGTCGTCGTACAGACAGACACCGGGTACGGGCTCGGCCCCGGACACGGCGGCACGGGCGTGGTCGTGGCGACGTTCTGCCACCCGTAGCGAGTGGCGCCCGGTTCGAAGGTGGAGGTTGCCCATGTGCAGGAAGTGCGTATTGACGGCGCTGGTTCTGGCCCTGGCCGCGGCCTGCAGCAGTCCGATGGCGACCGATGCGGCCACCGCCGACGTGGCGTTCGTAGTCGTGTTCACGCCCGTCGGTGACGGCAGCGGATTCTCGGCGACGCTCGACGGTCAGGGGTACACGACGCCGGGAGCCACGTCGGTGACGCTGGCGCCCGGCGCTCACTCCCTGGCCGGCACGTTCCACGGCTCGGGCCTGACGATCAGCTTCCAGACGATCGGGGAAGGGGGCGTGCAGAGCAACTCGGTGCGCAGCGTCTCGGGACCGTCGCCGAGCGCGGGGGCGTGCACCATAACCTATGCGAACGACACGCCGGCCACGGATCGGCCCTTCGAGATCGACTTCGAGCTCGACACGGCGCCCGCGAACGCGTGCCCGGGCCCGGCGGTCTGAGACCGTGCAGATGGTCTATCATGACCGGGATGCACCGCCTGCCCACGACCGGTTGAACCGGCTCTGGGAGAAGGAATGCCTCTGCCCCGGAAGGTTGCTCTCGCCGCCACGTTTCTCGTGGCCCTGCTCGCGTCCGGCGCCGCCCTCGCGCAGTCGAGCGGCGCCGCGGTTTCCGGCACCGTCTCGAGTCCGTCGCAGACCCCTGTCGCCAACGCCACGGTCTCGGCCAGGAACCTCGCGACCGGTCAGGTGATCGACGCCCGGAGCGACGCCGGTGGTGCGTACAGCGTCGGGGGCCTCGCGCCCGGCGAGTACGAGATTTCCGTCTCTGCTCCCGGCTTCGATGCGCACACCGAGCGGGTGACGGTGACCGCCGGTGCGACCGCGACCCTGAACGTCTCGTTGACGGCGTCCCCGGCCGGATTGTCGCTGGGCGATCTGGGATTCTCGTCAGCCCAGACACAAGGCAGTGCCGCTGACCAGGCGCGCCTGGACAAGCGCACGCACATGCTGAAGATCCACCAGACGCTCGGCATGATCACCGCCGTGCCCATGGTGGCCAGCCTCATCACCGCCAATGGCGCGAAAGGTCACCGGGGGGCGGCGGCCTCGGCGTCCGGGCGCAAGCTTCACGCGACGCTCGGCGGCATCACTGCGGGCCTCTATGCGACGACGGCCAGTTTCGCGATCCTGGCGCCGAAGATCCCGGGCACCGAGACGCGGGGGCAGATCCGGCTCCACAAGACGCTGGCCTGGATCCACGGCACCGGCATGATCCTCACGCCCATCCTCGGAGCGATGGCGTACCGACAGGAGAGCCGCGGCGAACGGGTTCACGGGATCGCGTCGGCGCACGGCGCCGTGGCGGCCATCACGGCCGGCGCCTTCGGCCTGGCGATCCTTTCCGTCTCGGTGAAGTTTTGAGCGCCCGGCTGCGGACGGCGTTCGCGACGGCTGCGGTGATCGCCGGCGTCGGCCTCGCGCGGCCGGCCACGATCCGGGGCGCGGACTCCCAGTGGGTGCTCGAGACCTCGGCGCTCACCTACCACGTGTCCCATCCCTTTCATCATGTCGACGGGACGAGCCACGAGGCGCGCGGCAAGGGCGTGTGTCACGACGGCGAGTGCGAGTTCCTCGTGGCGGCGCCGGTGAAGTCGTTCACGTCGGGTGACAGCAACCGCGATCTCCACATGCTGCAGGCCGTGCGCGGCGCCGAGTACCCGATGGTCACCGTGCGCTTTCAGCTGCCGCAGCCGGACCTGTCGGCGGCGACGATCCACGCCGACATCCAGATCCAGTTCGCGGGTCAGACGGTCGAGTACAAGCAGCTGGCCTTCCAGGACGTCGCCCACGGCGGCGAGGTGAGCGTGACCGGGACGATCCCGGCGACGCTCTCCGACTTCAAGATCGATCCGCCGTCGCTCCTCGCCATCCCTGTCAAGAACGAAGTGCCGATCGCGGTGGAGATGCGCTGGCGCCGCCAGTGACTCAGAACCGGAAGACGAGCGAGGCCGAGGCTCTCGAGAAGTCGATCGGGGAGCCCTGGAGCGAGAGCCCCGGCAGATTCAGGTCGTGCGTGCCGCGGTAGTGTCGGATGTCGCCGCGCACGCCCACGTGCTCCGTCGGAAAGATCATCACGCCGCCGCCAATCACCCATCCGAGCCCGGAGTCCCGGAAGCGGACCGTGTCGACGAGATTGAAGTCCGCGCTCGTGCGGATCGTACCGAGGCCGATCGCGCCGTACGGACGGACCGGGCCGAACGGGAGCGCCACGAGCAGGGACGACATCAGGGTGGTGACGCTGTTCTGCGACGAAACGGAGCTGTCGCCGAAGAACGTGGGGGTGTAGGTCAGCTCCTCCTCGAAGCCGAAGAGCGTGCCGAGATACCCGAGCCCGGCGCCGTACCCGACGCGATGGGTCTGGCAGTCGGACACCGAGTGGCAGTCCGCAAACTGACTGCCGAAGTTGAATCCGATCGACGGGCTGATGAATCCCTGCGCCCGCGCGGTTCCGGGCGTCAGCATCGCCACCAGCAGGATGAGGCCGAGGCAGGCGATGCCGCGGCTCGTCGAGTGCGCTCGAGGTAGTCGGAGACGCATACAAGAACCCTCCTTCCGGGGGTCGAGGGGCAATAACCGTGCCGCTCCCGCGTCCTCGTGCTCCTGCAGTTACGGCGATCTGCTCAGGTGGCTCGCAGTAGTTGTTACACCCCGCCGTTCACTCGTGGCGCAGTGCCGTGAGGGCGTCGAGGCGGCTCGCGCGGCGGGCAGGCACGAGGCTCGCGGCGCCCGGCTCGAGGCGACACTTCTGTACGTAGCCACGTACCGACGTCGGGATCCAGAATACGGAACGGCGATGACGTTCGCGGACTACGACCCGGGACCTTTCTTCGACGAGATGTTCGCCGGCGTCGGCGCGCCCAGGCCGGCGGCGCGCGCGCTCACGCAACTCATCGACGTGCTGCCGGCTGGCGAGATCGAGCGGCGGCAGCGGTCCGCCGAGCGCGCCCTGCTGGCGATGGGCATCACGTTCAACGTCTACGGCCACAACGAGGGCACCGAGCGCATCTTTCCGTTCGACCTGATCCCCCGCATCGTCTCGGCGGCCGAGTGGGAGACGATCGAACGCGGGCTCAAGCAGCGCATTCACGCTCTCAACCTCTTCCTCGACGACGTCTACCACGATCAGCGGATCGTCCGGGACAAGGCGATTCCCGCCGAGGTGATCCACACCGCGACCTCCCTGCGGCCGCCATGCGCCGGCCTGAATCCCCCCAGGGGCATCTGGTGCCACGTTACGGGCACGGATCTCGTCCGGCACAGCGACGGGCAGATCTACGTGCTCGAGGACAACCTCCGCTGTCCGTCCGGCGTGTCGTACGTGCTCGAGAACCGGAACGTCATGAAGCGCACGTTCCCCTACGTGTTCGCCTCATCGCGCATCCGCCCGGTCGACGACTATCCGAGCCACCTGCGGGCGATGCTCGAGTACCTCGCCCCGCCCGGCGTCGAGTCGCCGCGCGTCGTCGTGCTCACGCCGGGCGTGTACAACTCGGCCTACTTCGAGCACTCCTTTCTGGCGCAGCAGATGGGGGTCGAGCTCGTCGAGGGCCGCGACCTCGTCGCGTCCGACGGATTCGTCTGGATGCGGACGACGAAGGGCTTCGAGCGCGTGGACGTGATCTACCGGCGCGTGGACGACGACTTCCTCGACCCGAAGGTGTTCAGGGCGGACTCGATGCTCGGCGTGCCGGGGCTGATGGAAGTGTATACGGCCGGCCGGGTCGCGCTGGCCAACGCCCCGGGCACGGGCGTCGCGGACGACAAGGTCGTCTACGCCTACGTACCGCAGATCGTGAAGTACTACCTCGGGGAGGACGTGATCCTCCCGAACGTCCCGACGTACGTCTGCGCGGACGAGGCCGACCGGCAGTACGTGCTGGAGCACCTGCCGACGCTCGTCGTCAAATCCGCGAACGAGTCGGGCGGATACGGCATGCTGGTCGGGCCCCACGCGACGAAGGCCGAACGGGAGGCCTTCGCGGCCAGAGTCCAGGCCGATCCGCGGAACTACATCGCGCAGCCGACGCTGTCGCTGTCGCGGGTGCCGACGGTCATCGACGGACGCTTCGAGGGGCGCCACGTCGATCTGCGGCCGTATATCCTCTACGGGAAGGAGATCTTCGTGCTGCCCGGCGGGCTGACGCGGGTCGCGCTGAAGAAAGACTCGCTCGTGGTCAACTCGTCGCAGGGCGGCGGCAGCAAGGATACGTGGGTCCTCGCCGGCGATCCGGTCGTCGAAACCGAGCGGCCCGCCGGGACGTCGCCCGGCCGTGATTCATCGCCATGCTGAGCCGCGTCGCGGATTCGATCTACTGGATGAGCCGCTACATCGAGCGGGCGGAGAACGTCGCGCGCTTCGTCGACGTCAACCTCAATCTCATGCTCGACTTCTCCGGGCGCTCGCCGCAGCAGTGGCAGCCGCTCGTCGACATCTCGGGCGATGCCGACGACTTCGCCACGCGGTACGGCGCGGCGACACAGGATGCGGTCATCGAGTTCCTCACGTTCGATGCGAAGAATCCCAACTCGATCCTGTCGTGCGTGCGGGCGGCCCGCGAGAACGCCCGGTCGGTGCGCGAGATCATCTCCTCCGACATGTGGGAGCAGCTCAACCAGTCGTATCTCATGCTCACCGCGGCCGCGGCCCGCAGCGCCGAGGTCAGCGCGCCGCACGAGCTGTTCGCCTCGGTGAAGCTGGCCAGCCAGACCTTCACGGGGGTGACCGACACGACGATGACCCGCAACGAGGGCTGGCACTTCTGTCAGCTCGGCCGCCAGCTGGAGCGCGCCGACAAGACGTCGCGTATTCTCGACGTCAAGTACTTCCTCCTGCTCCCCACGATTCAGCACGTCGGCACCACGGTGGACGACGTGCAGTGGGCCGCCGTGCTGCGTTCGGCGAGCGCGTTCGAGATGTACCGGAAGCGCCACGGCCGCATCGCGCCGAACCGGATCGTCGAGTTCCTGCTGCTCGACTACGACTTCCCGCGCGCGATCCACCACGGGCTGAAGGAGGCCCGCGCGTCGGTCCACGCGATCACGGGAACGCCGGCCGGCATGTTCCGGGTGCCGGCGGAGCAGCTGCTGGGGCAGCTCTGCTCCGAGCTGGCCTACGGGCAGGTCGACGACATCATCGCCTCCGGCCTGCACGAGTATCTCGACGCGCTGCAGACCAGGCTCAATCAGGTGGGGCTGCACATCCAGGTGACGTTCTTCTCGGGGGCCGGCTCGATGCCGAACCGGCCGCGCCCGCGTCTGCGTTCCGACGTTCTCCCGACCCAGTAGCGCACCGCATGGGAATCCACGTCGCGCTGTCTCACAAGACCCGCTACCGGTACGACCGGTTGGTGGCGCTGTCGCCCCATCTCATCCGGCTCCGGCCGGCGCCGCACTGCCGGACGCCGATCCTCAGCTACTCGCTGACGGTCGCGCCGCGCACCCAGTTCGTCAACTGGCAGCAGGATCCGTACGGCAACTATCTCGCCCGCGTCGTGTTTCCCGAGCGGGCGCGCGAGCTGGTCGTCGACGTGGATCTGGTTGCCGACCTCTCCGTCATCAATCCCTTCGACTTCTTCCTCGAGCCGGCGGCCGAGACGTACCCCTTCGTGTACGAGCCCTGGCTGGCGAAGGAGCTGGCGCCGTTCCTGGACGCGTCGCCGATGGGGCCGAGGCTGCGCGACCTGGTGCGCGGCATCGACCGCACGCCGTGCGCCACCGTCGACTTCCTCGTCGAGCTGAATCGACGCCTGTCCAAGGACGTCCGCTACGTGATTCGCCTGGAGTCCGGCGTGCAGACGCCGGAGCAGACGCTCGATCTCGGGAGCGGATCCTGCCGCGACAGCACCTGGCTCCTGGTCCACATCCTGCGGAATCTCGGCCTCGCCGCCCGGTTCGTGTCCGGCTACCTCATCCAGCTCGTGCCCGACGTCAAGGCGCTCGACGGGCCGTCGGGTGCCGCGGCGGACTTCACCGACCTCCACGCCTGGGCGGAGGTGTACCTGCCCGGCGCGGGCTGGATTGGCCTGGACCCCACGTCGGGGTTGCTGGCGGGTGAAGGCCACCTGCCGCTGGCCGCGACGCCGAGCCCGGTCGGCGCGGCGCCGATCGCGGGCCTGGTCGAGACGTGCGAGTCGACGCTCGAGCACGAGATGAGCGTGCGCCGGGTCTTCGAATCACCGCGCGTCACGAAGCCGTACACCGACGAGCAATGGCGGCAGATCGACGCGCTCGGCCGGCGCCTCGACGCGGAGCTCTCCGCCGCCGACGTGCGGCTGACGATGGGCGGGGAGCCGACGTTCGTCTCGATCGACGACATGGAAGGCGCCGAGTGGAACACCGTCGCGCTCGGCGTGAAGAAGCGCGAGCTGGCGGGCCGGCTGCTGCGCCGGCTGAAAGCGCGCTTCGCCCCCGGCGGGCTCCTGCACCACGGACAGGGCAAGTGGTATCCGGGCGAGTCGCTCCCGCGCTGGGCTCTCGGCTGCTGGTGGCGCCGGGACGGCGAGGCGATCTGGCGCGACGATGGCCTCATCGCGGACGAGGCGCGCGACTACGGCCACGGACGCCGCGAGGCCGGGCGCTTCATCACCGCGCTCGCCGACCGCCTCCGGGTCGACGCGGACCACGTGATCCCGGCCCGCGAGGACGCCTGGTACTACCTGTGGAAGGAACGGCGGCTGCCGACCAACGTCGATCCGCTGAAGTCCGAGCTGAAGGATCCCGAGGCGCGCGTCCGCCTCGCCCGCATCTTCGATCGCGGGCTGGACGCCATCGTCGGCTACGTGCTGCCCGTGCGGCGCGAGACCACGCCGGGCGGCGATGCGCAATGGATGAGCGGCCGCTGGTTCCTGCGCTCGGAGCACATGTTCCTGATTCCGGGCGACTCGCCGATCGGCTATCGGCTGCCGCTCGACTCGCTGCCGTGGGTCGCACCCGAGGACGCGCCGCAGACCCGTGAACACGACCCGTTCGCCGGGCGCCCGCCGCTGCCTTCGCGTCAGGCATACATCCGGGGCGACGAGCGGACGCAGCCGGGTGGTCCCGGCGTGATCGAGCAGACACCGCCCCGGCCCGGCGACTCGGCGTCGGGCCTCGTCCGCACCGCCCTGTGCGTGGAGCCGCGTCACGGCCGGATCCACGTCTTCCTGCCGCCGGTGAACGCGACCGAGGACTACCTGGATCTCGTCGCGGCGATCGAGGAGACGGCGGCGGCGCTCGGCACGCCGATTGTGGTGGAGGGCACGCCGCCGCCGCCGGACCCCCGGCTGAACCACTTCTCGGTGACGCCGGATCCCGGGGTCATCGAAGTCAACCTCCACCCGTCGCTCGACTGGGCCGAGATGGTCGAGCGCACGACGACGCTGTACGAGGAAGCCCGCCAGTCGCGGCTCGGCACCGAGAAGTTCATGCTGGACGGCCGCCACACCGGAACCGGCGGCGGCAATCACATCGTCATCGGCGGTCCGACGCCCGGCGACAGCCCGGTCCTCAGGCGGCCGGACCTGCTGCGCAGCCTCCTCGGCTACTGGCAGAACCACCCGTCGCTGTCGTACCTGTTCTCGGGGCTGTTCATCGGGCCGACGAGCCAGCATCCCCGCGTGGACGAAGCGCGCAGCGACTCGCTGCGCGAGCTCGAGATCGCGAACGCGCAGATTCCCGACCACGGCGTGGCGCCGTGGCTGGTCGACCGGATCTACCGCAACATCCTCGTCGACGCGACCGGCAACACGCACCGCGCCGAGTTCTGCATCGACAAGCTCTACGCGCCCGACACGAGCGCGGACCGCCGGGGGCTCGTCGAGCTGCGCGCCTTCGAGATGCCGCCGCACGCCCGGATGAGCCTGACGCAGCAGCTCCTGCTGCGCGCGCTCATCGCGTCGTTCTGGAAGGCGCCTTACGAGCGCCCGCTCGTCCGCTGGGGCACCGCGCTGCACGATCGCTTCCTGCTGCCGCACTTCGTGGCGCAGGACTTCGACGACGTGCTGGACGATCTGCAGCGGAGCGGGTACCCGCTGCAGCCCGGGTGGTTCGCGCCGCACCTCGAGTTCCGCTTTCCGTTCTACGGCGCGGCCGCCTGGCGGGGCCTCCACGTCGAGCTGCGCCAGGCGCTCGAGCCGTGGCACGTGATGGGCGAGGAGGCCGGCGCGGGTGGCACGGTGCGGTACGTGGACTCCTCGGTCGAGCGTCTGCAGGTCAAGGTGAGCGGGATGACGGGCTCGCGGCATATCATGGCCTGCAACGGCCGCCGCGTTCCGCTCCATCCGACGGGCCGGCCCGGCGAGTTCGTCGCCGGCGTGCGATACCGGGCGTGGCAGCCGGCGAACTGCCTGCATCCGACGATTCCGGTGCACGCGCCGCTGGTCTTCGACGTCGTGGATACGTGGAACGATCGGGCGCTGGGAGGCTGCGTGTACCACGTCGCGCATCCGGGCGGACGGAACTACGAGACGTTCCCGGTGAACAGCTACGAAGCCGAGGGCCGGCGGCTCGCGCGCTTCTCGGGGATCGGCCACACGCCCGGCCCGGTCCGCGTGCCCGCCGAGGTGCGCGATCCTGACTGTCCGTTGACCCTCGACCTGCGCCGTCCGCCGTTGCGCGGCGTCGAACCGGAGACCGCGTCCGGGCCCGCATGAGCACGACGCGCGCGGATCTGCACGGCCCCGCCGCGCCGTGGCGCCTGCTCGAGGGCTATCGACCCCTGGCGGACGTCTACGACGAGCTGGCGGCCGCCGACGGCCGGCCGCGCCCCCACTGCGCGACGTTCGTGAACTCGATCGAGGAGCTCGGACGCCACGAGCTGGCGTCGCGGTGGGAGAGCGCCAAGCGCGTGATCCGCGACAACGGCGTGACCTACAACGTCTACGGCGATCCGCAGGGCGTGGATCGCCCCTGGACGCTGGACATGGTGCCGCTCCTCATGGCTCCGGCCGAGTGGAGCCGCATCGAGGGCGCGCTGCTCCAGCGCTCGCGGCTGATCAACCTCGTCCTCAAGGATCTCTACGGTCGGCAGCGCCTACTTCACGAAGGTCTGCTGCCGCCCCGCCTGGTCCTGGCGAACCCCGCCTTTCTGCGGCCCTGCCGCGGCGTGTCCGTGCCCGACGATGTCTACGTGCACCTGCTCGCGGTCGATCTCGCGCGCTCCCTCGACGGACAGTGGCGCGTGATCGCCTACCGCGCCCAGGCGCCGTCGGGCGCGGGGTACGCGCTCGAGAACCGGATCGTCCTGTCGAGGAGCCTGCCCGAGGCGTTCCGCGACTGCCACGTGCAGCGCCTCGGAGGCTTCTTCCGCATGTTTCACGATCAGGTGACGATGCTCGCGCCGCCCGATCGCCGGGACCATCCGCGCGTCGTGCTCCTCACGCCCGGTCCGCTCAACGAGACGTACTTCGAACACGCGTACCTGGCGCGCTACCTCGGCTTCACGCTCGTGGAGGGCGGAGATCTCACCGTCCGTGACAGCCGCGTCTTCATCAAGACCCTCGAGGGGCTGCGGCAGGTCGACGTGATCTTCCGGCGGCTCGACGACGACTACTGCGATCCGCTCGAGCTCCGATCGGACTCGACCCTCGGCGTCGCGGGCTTGATGGAGGCGGTCCGCACGGGTCACGTCACGGTGGCGAACGCCCTGGGGTCGGGTCTCGTCGAGGCGCCCGCCATCGCGGCGTTCATGCCGGACCTGTGCCGTGCGCTGCTGGGCGAGGAGCTGCTGCTCGCGCCGGCGCGGTCGTGGTGGTGCGGTCACCCCGACGACCTGCAGTACGTGCTCGCACACCTCAGCGAGCTCGTCATCAAGCCGGCCTTCTCGCGCTCGTCGTGGCAGCCGGTGTTCGGCAGGACCCTGAGCGGGGAGCAGAAGGGCGCGCTGCGCAGCGCGCTGCTCGCGCGCCCGGAGGAGTACGTCGCCCAGTCCGAGGTCGCGCTGTCCATGGCCCCGGTCTGGAACGGCGAGGAGCTCGAGGCCCGCCAGCTGGTGCTCCGCGTGTACGTGGCGACCGCCGGCGACCGCTCGGCCGTGATGCCCGGCGGGCTCACCCGCGTCGGGGCGGCGAGCGACGTGCCGATCGTCTCGATGCAGCGCGGCGGCGGCAGCAAGGACACGTGGGTCGTGCCGGACGGATCCGAGGCGGCGGCGTCGCTCGTCGAGCCGCGGCGTCTGAGCGTGCGGCGCGAGCGGCTCGACGCCGTGCTGCCCAGCCGGGTCGCGGACAACCTGTTCTGGCTCGCGCGTCACATCGAGCGCGCCGAACAGGCGTCGCGGCTCCTGCGCAGCCTCGTGACCTACCTGACGCGCGAGGACATCTCCGAGGACAGCCCGGAACTGATCGCGCTGCTGCACGTGCTGGTGTCGGTGGATCTGCTGCCGGAGCCGCTGCGCGAGCGGCGGCCGCTGTCGTCGCTCGAGCAGCAGCTTTCCCAGCTCTTCGCCTTCGACGGTCCGGCAGCGATCCTCCGGCCGGCGCTCGGCGAAGTGCGGCGGATCGCGGCGGCCGTCCGGGATCGGCTGTCCCTCGACACCTGGCGCATCCTCAATCAGCTGCAGCAGGACTTCCGCCTGCGCCACGGCCGCGTCAAGTTCGACGACGTGCTCGTGCACCTGAACCGCATCATCACGGACCTGGCCGCCTTCAGCGGCATGGAAATGGAGAACATGACGCACGGCCACGGCTGGCTCTTCCTCGAGATCGGCCGCCGCGTCGAGCGGTCGCTCGGGACGATCCGCCTGGTGCGCGCGTCGATCGACGCGCTCCCGTCCTACGTGGCGATGCTCGAGCCGCTGCTCGACGTCGCCGACAGCGCGATGACCTACCGCCGCCGCTACTTCGCCGAGGCTCAGCTGCCGCCCGTGCTCGACCTGCTGCTCGCCGATGCGACCAACCCGCGCGCCGTGGCCTTCCAGCTGTCGGCGCTCGCGAGCCTGCTCGCCCAGCTGCCGCTCGATCCCCGGGCGCCCTCGCCGACGCGCGAGCAGCGGCTGCTCGCCCACGCGGTCGAGGCGCTCGCGGGCGCCGACTTCGACGGCCTCAGCCTGCCGGGCGCCGACGTGGCGTTCGACCAGCTGGCCCAGTTGCTGGACGCGCTCGAGGGTGATCTGCGCGGCGTCTCCGACACGGTGACGTTCCACTACTTCAGCCATGCCGAGCAACACGTCCGCTGACGCCGCTCCGGCCCCCGTCACCTACGACGTCACCCACGCGACGACCTACGCGTACAGCCAGGCCGTCTCGGTCTCGCACCACCTCGCCCGGCTGGTGCCCCGGGTGTTTCCGGGCCAGGACCGGATCGACCACCGGCTGGACGTCGAGCCGCCGCCGGCCGTGGTGCGGCCGCACGAGGACTACTTCGGCAACGCCGTCACGTTCTTCATCATGGAGCGCGCCCACACGGAGCTGACGGTGCGCGCGCGGAGCCGGGTCACCGTCCACCCCAGGAGCCTCCCGCCTTTCGACAACACGCCCCCCTGGGAACAGGCGCGCCACTACGACCTGCTTCCGCTCGAGGCGATCGAGTGCCTGTTCGACTCGGCGACGATCACCGTGAGCGACCGGATCGCCGCCTACGCGCATCCGTCGTTCACGCCGCGGCGGCCGCTGCTCGAGGCCGTGCGGGATCTGATCGGCCGGATTCACGCCGACTTCGCGTTCGATCCCGAAGCGACGACCGTCGCGACGCCGCTCGCGGAGCTGCTGTCGCTGCGGCGCGGCGTCTGCCAGGACTTTGCGCGCCTCGGCATCGCCTGCCTTCGCGCGCAGGGCCTCGCGGCCCGCTACGTGAGCGGCTACCTGGAGACGCTCCCGCCGCCAGGAGCGCAGCGCCTCGCCGGCGCGGACGCGTCGCATGCCTGGCTGGCCGTGTACTGCCCCGGCCTCGGGTGGGTCGACGTGGATCCGACCAACGACCTGTTCCCGTCGACCACGCACGTCACGCTCGCGTGGGGACGCGACTACGCCGACGTGAGTCCCGTGCGGGGCGTGATTCTCGGCGGCGGGCAGCACGCGCTGCGCGTGAGCGTGGACGTGCTTCGCGCCTGACGCACGCTGCCGCCGACACATTCTCGGCGCCGCGCGAGCTTGATATTTTGGAAGGCCGACGGTATCGTGACGAAGCCGTATGACCTGCGATTCGTGGCCGCTCGCCATCTGAAGGCCGTTCGCACCTGTGCACCCGATGCGGCGCTCGTGTTCGATACAATCGATCTCCACTTCCCGCGTGAGTACCGCGCCGCGCGGCTGACGGGCAGCGTGCCGCGCCTTCAGGGGGCCCTCAAGCTCAAGCGCACCGAGCTGGCCATCGCGAGAGCGGCGGCGGTGACGCTGGTCGCGAGCGACCGCGAGAAGGCGCGGCTCGAAGGGGAAGACCCGCGGATTGCCGTGCGGGTGGTTCCGAACGTGCACGAGGTGCGTTCGTCGCCGGCGGGCCCCGACGCCCGGTGGGATCTGTTGTTTCTGGGAGCGTACACGTTCGATCCGAATGTCGATGCGATGGTCCACTTCGTGCGGGACGTGCTGCCGGAGGTGCGGCGCAGACTGCCCGGCATCAGACTGTTCGTGGCCGGAGCCGATCCGACTCCCGAGATCCACGCCCTCGCTGGTGAGGGTGTCGTGGTGACGGGTTGGTACCTGCGGGCGCTGGACCCTGGTCTTCGCGCCGCCGTGATCGACGACGTCGTCCTGGAGCGCCGTCTGCACGGAGACAATCTCGGGATTCGCGAGCGCGGCTCCCGCAATGATTACGTCAGGATTCTCAAGAACGCGCTCGACCGGCGGCGACGAGAGGCGCCGATGCGATGAACGTGCGCGTCTGGCGTGAGTACTTCGGCTATTTCCACGGGATGGCCCGGGGCGTGGTGCTCGGCGCGCTGCTGGCCATCGTGGCCGGCGTGCTGCTCCTCCCCGTGCCGCTGCTCATCGGATTCGCGTTCGACAAGCTGATTCCCTCGGGGCGGCTGGGCCCGCTCACGGCGCTGGGCGCCGGAATCCTGCTGCTGTACATCATCGACGGCGCCGCGATGATCTGGACGCGCGTCGCCATCCTCCGGGTGACCAAGGAGGCGACCGCCCGCCTGCAGCGGCGTGCGGTCGCGAAGCTCGTGGCGGCCTCGCGCAGCTACTACGACGCGCGCGAGACGGCGGACATCCACGACGTCGTCGTTCAGGAGTCGCAGCGCGTGGACGCGATGAGCCAGGCGCTGCTCGCCGAGCTGGCGCCGGCGGTGGTGCTCAGCGTCGGCATGGCGATCGTGCTCGCCTGGATCAACTGGATGCTCTTCCTGGCGATGTTGATCGTGCTGCCGCTCAACATCGTCGCGGCGCGCCGCATGGGCCGGCTCGTGCGCCGCGAGATCGAGCAGGTGCACCGCCTCTTCGCGCGATTCAGCGGCGGCATCCTGCACCTCGTCCGCGCCGTCGACCTGATGCGCGTGCAGACCGCCGAGGACGTCGAAGCGCACCGGCAGACGCGTCACATCGAGCACCTGCGCGACTCGAGCCGACGCGCGGCGGCCCTGGCCGCGTCGTACACCGTCGTCCAGCAGAGCCTGATCGCGATGGCCGGCGTGGTCGTCCTGGTCGTGGGCGGTGCGGCGGCCGTGGCCGGGCGGATGACCGTCGGCAGCCTCCTCTCGTACTTCGCCGGCCTGCTGCTGCTCAGAAACCCGCTGCAGACGATGATGAGGAACCTGCCGATCATCATGGATGGACGTCAGGCGCTCGCGAGACTGACGACGTTCTTCGACGAGGAGGAGCGGGAACCGTACCAGGGCGGCCGGGCGATTCCGTTCAGCGGCGCGATCGCCCTGCGCGACGTCACCTTCGGCTACGGCACGAAGCCCGTCCTGAAGGACGTGTCGCTGAGCATCGTGCCGGGCGAGACCGTGGCTCTCATCGGACCGAACGGATCCGGCAAGAGCACCATCGTCAACCTGATCCTGGGTTTCTACCGGCCGCAGCAGGGCACCGTGACGGCCGACGGGGTGAGCTTCGACGACCTCGACGTGCGCGAGCTCCGCCGGCACATCGGCGTCGTCCGCCAGGACCCGTTCATCGTTCCCGGAACGATCCGGGACAACCTCCTGTACGGCCTGCTGGATCCCGGCCCGAACGTCGAGGAGCAGATGCGGGCGGCGACCCGGGAAGCGGGCGTGGACGCCTTCGTCTCGCGCCTGGATCGTGGCTACGACACGAACATCGGCGAGGACGGCCACCTGCTGTCCGGGGGCCAGCGACAGCGTGTCGCACTGGCGCGCGCGCTCATCGGCGGCCCGTCGCTCCTCATCCTCGACGAGCCGATGAACCACCTGGACGAGTCCGACGGCGCGCGCTTCCTGGCGCGTCTGATGGCGATGTCCAGCGCGCCGGCCGTGCTGATCATCAGCCACCGGGACGAGGCCGTGACGCTGGCGGATCGCGTGTACCGCCTCGACGCCGGCCGCATCTCGTCCGGACAGGGCGGGCGGCGGGTGCCCGCCGCCGCGGTCCCATGACGATGAGGAGACGCGGGCGCGCCGGCTCCCGCTGGCCCTCGCCATCGCAGGAGCTGCTCCTGCGCGCGATCTTCGACAGCCGGGATCGCAGCGCCGCCGCATGGGACCAGTGGCAGTCCTCGGTCGACATCGAAGCCATCGACAGCGGATCCTGCCCCTCGCCTATCGCAGTCTGACCGAACGTGGCGTGTCCTCGCCGCTCGTGAAGCGGCTGAAGGGCGTTCATTGCCAGAGCTGGTTCAAGAACCAGCTGCTGTTCGAGCGCATGGCGGCGTTCCTGCGGAGACTCGAGCGCGCCGAGGTGCCGGCGCTCGTCCTGAAAGGCGCCGCGCTGACGACCCTCTCCTACCGTGACGAGGCCGTGCGACTCAGTCGAACAATCCCGTGCTCGTGGAGAGTCCAAGGCGCTGCGTGGGCGGCGCCGGCCCTTCGTCGAAGTCGAGGGGCCACCGCTCGCGCCGCTGAGCCCGGTCGACGACCGTGAGCGTCACGACGAGGCCGGCCAGGGTCACGGCCAGCGCGGCCGCGCCTGCAGGTGACGGCAAGGCCGCGCGTTCAATCCAGGCCATCCCGTACGTGGCCAGCAGAACGCCCGTGACCACGCCGCTTCCGACCAGTGTCAGGTTCTGGATGGGAACGTGGCTACAGACGAAGGGCAGCTTGCGGTAGCCGAGAAACAGCCCGTCGAGAAGGGCCGCTCCGAACAGGACGCCGTAGAGCGAGTGCACCAGCGCCGGGCCCGGTCCGAAGAAGGCGATGTGAAGCGGCAGCAGCAGAACGACGGGCGCCGCCACGAACAGGAGGAGAGCCGCCCGTTTGACGCCCGCCAGATACGCGCGTTCGTCGCCGCGCCACGCCATCCGGATGGCCCAGTTCGAGGCGAGCTCGGCTGGAACCGCCACGGCGTGGCGGAACCCGCCGACGAGCGCGGACACGACCATGACCTGAATCCCGAAAAGCCCGAGCGGCGTCGACGAGATCGTCGGCGAGGGGTGCGCGCCGCCCCCTACCAGCACGACGAGAGGCAGAGCGGCCGCTGCCGCGACCGACGCGGCGAGGATCAGGCGGTGCGCTCCGCTGCGACTCAGGCTCTGGAGGGTGAAGAAGAAGCCGGCCTGCGCCTCCGCGTTGCCGCGAGTCAGCCGCTCCGCGATCGCGCCGACGGCGAGGCGAGCGCGCGACGTCGCTGGCGCACCGTCGCTCGGCTCGGGGAGCCTCCGGTTGTTCCAGAGGAAGCCGCCGATCGCCACGAACGCCACCAGCGGGAGGGCCAGCAGCCCCGCGTTTGCGAGCGCTTCGAAGCTTGGCGCAAGGGCTCGATACGCCGCCTTCGCCTGCGTGTTCCGCTCCCGAAGACGGCGTGTGGGCGGCAGGTGCGACGGGAGGACCAATGGCGTGTCCGCGACGATGTGTCCGGCGAGTGTCTCGTTCACGCCGAGGTACCAGAGGGCCGGCAGCGCGGGCCATCGTGGCGGGACGTCGCCGGCGACCCAGTTGCGCACGGTGGCGGCGCCGACGATCGGCGTGAGGAGCAGGGCGGTCAGGACGCCGATTACGAGCGCGCTCTGGCTTGCGTTCGACACGCCGTGGAATCCCCGCCGGCCGAGGACGAGGCAGAGCACGCCGCGCAGGGCGAGAACGGCAAAGAAGCCGAACAGCCCGGCCAGGAACATGGCGATTCCCTGGACCGCGATCAGCTCGAGCACCCCGCCGGCGCCGATGCCGTGCAGGTTCAGCGTGAGGAAGGCCGGGTACAGCACGCTCGGAAGGACGTTCAGGGCGAGGGCCGACGCGGCGCCGAAGATCAGCGCGGCGGCGAGCTTCGCGTGGGCGATCGCTCGCGGCGGGATCGGCAGCGGTCCGAGGATCGCCGTATCTCGCGCCTCGAGCGACAGGGCGTCCCAGACCATCAACGCCGCCAGGGCGCTGATCGCGGCGGCCGCGCCGATGAAGAGGAAACGATCCGAGAGCGCGCTGAGCGCCGTCGGGCCCGGCAGCTGGATGAACGAGGCCAGGTAGCCCGTCGACAAGAGGAACGTGACGAAGACGGCCAGCGAGAGAATCAGCGCGGAGAGAACCACGAGCGATGCGTGCCGGTCGGCGTGCGGCGAGACCAGGTCGTTGTCCATCAGGCGCCGAAGGAAGTGACGCGTCAGCAGACCGGTGACCGTCGTCGTGCGTTCGGACACCGGCGGCCTCATGCGCGCAGCGCCGCGACCTCGGCGATGTCGCGCGCGGTCCGTTCCGGATCGGCGCTGGCGACCAGCTCCGCGACCACCTCCTCGAGGGAAGCGGTTTGCTCCATGAGCGCGCGCAGCCGGCTCACGGGCCCTTCGGCGACGATCCGGCCGCGGTGGAGCACGACGACGTTCGCGCACAGCCGCTCGACGTGGTCCAGGAGGTGCGAGCTGTACAGGATCGCCTTGCCGCGGGCTGCCAGGATCGGGACGAGATGCCGCAGCACCAGTCCGGCGGTGAGATCGAGCCCGGACTCCGGTTCGTCGAGGACCAGCAGGTCGGGGTCGTGCAGCAAGGCCGCGATGATCAGCACCTTCTGCTTCATGCCCTTGGAGTATCCGGCGATCGGCTGGTTGGCGCCGCCGGCGAGTCCGAACAGCTCCAGGAGCGTGGCGATCTTGCGGGCCAGCAGACGGGGCGGGATCTGCCGGAGGCGTCCAATCAGTTCGAGGTGCTGGCGCCCCGAGAGGAAGGTGTAGAGACGCGCCTCCTCGGGAACATAGCCGATGCGCGCCTTGTAGTCGACGAGCTGATCGGCGACGTTGCGGCCGTCGAACCATACCTGTCCGGCCGACGGCTCCCGCAATCCGGTGACGATCGAGACCGTCGTGGACTTTCCCGAGCCGTTCGGTCCGAGGAGGCCGAGCACGCAGCCCGGCGCCAGCGTGAAGCTGACATCTCGAATCGCGGGGACCGCGGCGTAGTACTTCGCGAGGTGGCGGACGTCGAGTCCGGCTTGCATCGGGTCTCATTTAGTAGTAAAAGGTGACCATATGTCAAGGGAGTCGTTGGGGCACTTCGAGCTGCTCGTCCTGCTGGCCATCCTGAATCGGGGAGACGAGGCGTACGGCGTGCCCATCGCTCACGCGATCACGGAGAGCACGGGGAAGGACGTGATCCTGGCGAGCGTCTACAACACGCTCGAGCGGCTGGAGGAGAAAGGGCTCATCCGGTCGGCGGTCGGGCGGCCCACCTCGGAACGCGGCGGGCGCGCGAAGCGCTACTTTTCGGTGACGGCGGCAGGACTCCGCGAGGTGCGGGCTGCCAAGAAGGCGCTGACGGTGCTCTGGCGGGACGTCCCCGTCCTCGAGAGGTAGCCCATGACGTGTCCCCGAGTTGCCCGCTGGCTCCTGGCGCGGGCCGAGACCCTCGGCGCGCAGGACGCCCTCGTCGGCGACCTGAGCGAGGAGATCGCGCACGGCCGGTCCAGCTACTGGATCGGGCGACAGCTGCTGGGCGTGTACGGGTGCGCGGTGGTTGGCCAGCTCCGGCGGCGCGCGCGCCTGAGCCCGCACCTGGTCGCCATCGCGCTCGTCGCGCTTCTGTTCGGCATGGCGGCGATCGCGCCGTTCGGAACCGTGGTGGAGACCTGGATGAGCTGCTATCTCCTCGCTGGCACGGCAAGTCTCTTCGCCCACGTGATGTCGCAGACCGTCGGC
This sequence comes from uncultured Acidobacteriota bacterium, assembly GCA_963761615.1. Taxonomy (GTDB): domain Bacteria; phylum Acidobacteriota; class Vicinamibacteria; order Vicinamibacterales; family CAVVIG01; genus CAVXGU01. Next base: position 302,628 of record CAVXGU010000001.1, read on the forward strand.
TCACGCGATCTGCTGATGCCGGTCGCGCCGGAGCAAGGCGGCGTCCGATGATCACCCGCCGCGAGCTGCTCGTCGGCGCCGGCGCGGGCGCCGCGGTGCTGGCCCTCGATCGGGGCGCCGCCACCGCGCAGCAGTCCCCGCCCGGCCGGGTGGTCGTCTTCACGCACACCACGGTCGTCAATCCCGACGCCACGCAAGACGACGTGGCGCTCGCGGTGGAGGGCGATCGAATCGCCGCCATCGGGCCCACCGACGACCTGCTCCGGAGGTATCCCGGGGCCGACGCCTACGACGGGCGCGGCAAGGCGATCCTCCCGGGCCTCATCAACTGTCACATGCACATGTCGGCGGTCCTCGAGCGCGGATTCAACGAGGACTTCGGGTTTCCCAACAGCGTGCACCTGGCGACGTCGCCGGCCCGCCTCCTGCAGGGAGACGAGGCCACGCTGATGATCCGGCTGGCGGCGCTCGAAGCCATCAGGACCGGAACCACGACCATTGTCGAGAACGCCTCGAACATCGGCCGCTACGCGGGGGACCTGGCCGCGACGGGCCTGCGCTGCGTGTTTGCCGAGTCGGTGCGAGACGCCGACAACGTGCCCGGTCCCATGTCGCCCGACGGCCTCGCCAACACGAGGGAGGCGCCCAGGTTCTCCGCCCGCCTCCGCGACGAGGGCATGCAGCGCATCGGCAATCTGTTCACGGCGTGGCACGGCAAGAACCAGGGGCGTGTCAGCGTCTTTCCGGCCGCCGCTCTCGCCGAGACCTCGTCGCCGGAGCTGCTGCGCGCCGTCCGATCGTTCGCCGATCAACACGGCGTGGGCTACACGATCCACCTCTCCCAGACCACGTGGGAGCGGGACTTCATGACGAGGTGGCACGGCGTGACACCGCCCGTGTTCCTGGACCGGGCCGGCTTCCTCGGCCCGAGGCTGTTCGCCGCGCACTGCCGCTACATGGACGAGGCCGACATCGCCCTCCTCGGGAGCCGGCGCGTCATCGTGTCGCACCAGGCGAACATGGCTGCCAACCGCGGCGTGATCCCTCCGATCGCGCGGCTGCGGGCGGCGGGCTGCACGATTGCGAACGGCACCGACAACAACACCAACGACGTCTTCAGCGTCATGAAGGTCGCCTTGCTGACCGAGCGCATCTTCCGAGGCGACGATGCGAGGCCCGGCACGCGGCCGCAGCCGGAGGACATGCTCGCCGACTGCGCGCAGGGCGGCGCGGCGGCCGTGAATCAGGAGCGCACGCTGGGTACGCTCGAAGCCGGGAAGAAGGCCGACCTGATCGTCATCGACACGATGAAGCCCTATCTCGTGCCGTCGGCGCGCCTCCTCTCCGCCATCGTCCACGACGGCCAGTCGTCGGACGTCGAGTCGGTGATGGTCGACGGTCGCTTCCTGATGCGGGGTAACACGGTGCTGACGATGGACGCGCCGGGGATCGTCGCCGACGCGGCGAGAGTCGGCAAGCGCGTCTGGGATCGCGTGAAGGCGGCCGGGCCGATTCCCGTGCCGCGTGAGCCCAGGGCGTAGGCGCGATCGCGGCGCGCCCCGGGGCCGGCGGGGCGGCTGGTGCGACGTCGCCGCTACTGCGGACTGCCGGGCGGCCGCTCGGGAGCCGCGGCGAGGGTGACGGCGAACGTGCGCGCGGAGGTGTGGAAGAAGTGTCGCCGGCGCACGCCGACCGAGACGCGATCGCCTGGCTTCTTGTCCCAGAGGGCGAGGCGGACGTCGGCGAGGGTTCCGATGGCCTGCCCGTCGATTGACGTCAGCACGTCTCCCGACTGGAGCCCGACCTTCCCGGCGGCGCCGCCCGGGACGAGCGACCGGACGCGGCACTGACCGTTCGTCTCCACGAGGTTGACGCCGAGCACACCCGCGGGCGGGAGGTCCTGGTCCTTGCTGATCAGCACGTAGTCCGCCATCCCGGGTTCGACGCCGTCGTCAGCGCTCAGGACGATCGCGTACGAGACGCGGGTTCGGCGCTCCAGGCGCTGCGGGATGCCCGATCCGAATTCGAGGTGACCGGCGCCGGCGAGGACGACCAGGCGGCGGCCCGGATGGGCGTCGAGATACGTGGCCGCGCTCGCGGCCATGCTCTCGTCCCACACGAGCTGGGCCTCGACGAAGTGGTCGAACGTGACCTGGCCGTCCCGATGCTCGCCGAAGGCGTCGTGCAGCCTGGCCCGGTAGGCAGCGCTCGCCGGCTCGATGTCCCCTGGCAGCTCCGCGCGCTGCGTCTTCGACAGCCCCGAGAGTCCGACGCGGGCGACGGCCGCCGGCAGCGACTCGGGCACGTTCAGCGCGCGAACGGGAATGTGCTCGGCGCGTGCGTACTCGAAGATCGCCTCGTAAAGGCGGTAGTCGTATCCCCAGTGCCGGTAGTAGTCGGTATCGCGGAGGAACGTCTGCTCGGTCGTCTTGCCCGAGAGATAGGCGTCGAGCTGTGCCTGAACGCCGCTCGGAAAGTACTCGACACCGATCGCCATGTCGGGATGGCGCCGGTGGAGCTGCTGGATGACGGCGAGCTGGTTGAGATGGTCGGCGTAGCGCGTGTGCGTCTCGCCGACGAAGACAACGCGGGTGGGGTCGAGCCTCGCGGCGAGGGTGGCCGGGGTGAGAGCGTCGTGCAGATCGAGGGCGCCGAAGCGTCCGGATGTCTGGCCGAAGACCTGGGTCCCGCACGCACCGATGAGCACGAGCGCGCATGCAAGCTGCCGAATGCGCACGTCCACCAGCATAGCAGGCCAGCCTGATCCCGGCGGGCGCGGCGTGCCGGACGACCGGCATCATGCGGACCCGGGCAGGCTGCGGCGGAGCACGCGCGGCCATCCAGGCACATGCACTCCGCCTCGTCCCGTGGCAATTATGATGATGGCATGTTCACGCCGACGCCGATTGGCTACATCCGAACGCCGTACACCGACACCAAGGCCATCCCCAAGGGCATGGGTGCCAGGCACGACGCCGAGGGAACGCTCGAGATCCTTCCGGCGTTCGCGAAGGGCCTGGCGGACATCGACGGCTTCTCGCACCTGTTCGTCATCTGGGAATTCCACAAGACGCGCGGACCGCTGCTCACGGCCACGCCGCCCTTCGACGGCCGCGAACACGGCGTCTTTGCGACGCGCTCCCCGCAGCGGCCCAATCCCATCGGGCTCACCGTCGTGCGGCTGCTGGAGCGGGACGGCCGGATGCTGCGCGTCCAGGGTGTCGACATGCTCGACGGCACGCCGATCCTCGATCTGAAGCCGTACCTGTCGAGCGTGCCGGCGGGCGACCTGAAGCGGGGCTGGGTGGGGGAGGCAGAGGCCCGCGCGAAGGCCTCTACGGCGGCAGATCCAGCCCGACGGCCTTCATGAGCGCCAGGCCGTTGCCGTGCGTGACCGGGCCTGGCCGCATCCGGTAGTCGAAGGTCAGCCGGCCCGCCTCGATCCGGTCTTCGAAGTGCACGTTGACCGCGCGGCGCCCGACCTGGTCGGCAATCGCCGTCAGGGCCAGGTCGTGCGTCGTGACCAGACCGATCGCACCCCGGTCCATCAGGCTCCGCAGCACGCCCACCGCACCGACGAGCCGATCCTGCGAGTTGGTGCCCTGCAGCAGCTCGTCGAAGAGAAACAGGAGCGGGGCGCCCGTGGCGGCCGCAGCGGCGAGGTCCCGGATCCTCGTGATCTCGGCGTAGAACCGCGACCGGCCCGCGAGCAGCGAGTCCTGGATCCGCAGCGTCGCGCCGACATCGAGCGGTGTCAGCGCGAGACGATGTGCCCGGACCGGCGCGCCGGCGAGCGCAAGCACCGTGTTGACGCCGACCGTGCGAAGCAGCGTGCTCTTGCCCGACATGTTCGAGCCGCTGACGATGAGGAGCCGCGTCGGCGGCGTGAGCTGGACGTCGTTGCGCACCACCGATGCCGCCGGGATGAGCGGATGTCCCAGTGCAAGGCCGTCGAACGACGCCGGCCCCTCGTCCAGCAGAACCGGGAACGGATCGGCCGGGTGCTCGTACGCGTAGGTGGCCAGCGAGCTGAACGCCTCGAATTCGCCGACGGCGGCGATCCAGGCGGGTACCCGGTGCCCGAACTTGCGGCGCCACGAGTCGAACGCCCACGCGAACTGGATCGGCCAGAGGAGGATGCCGGCGACCGGCGCGAAGAGCAGGTTGAGCCGCCAGTCGTGAATCACCAGCAGACGGTGAAACCTGCGCACGGCCGCCGAGGCCTTCGCCGGGCCTTCCCGCAGCGCGTCGCGGCCACCAATCAGGCGAGCGGACTCGACCGGCTCCCCCTCAATCTGTTCGAGCACGTGTGCGAGCGCCTCGAGTCCCGACAGGTCGGACCCGCGGAGCACTTCGTCCGTGTGGCGCTGCAACAGGCGCGCGAAGAGCACCTCGCCAAGAATCGTGATGACGAGCGGCGCCAGCGGTCCTCCGACGGCCCACCACGCGATGGCCGCAATCGTTGCGCCGGAGAGCGCGACCGCCGGCAGCCCCGGCCAGCTCGCGCGCAGCCGGGTCTCACCCGCCGCCCACGCCTCGAGCGCGCTGGTGTTCACCGCCGTACGGGCCTCGGCGCCCGCCAGCGCCAGCGCCTCGCGGAAGTCGAGGTGCGCCGTCAACTCGGCGACGGCGCCCTGCCGTGCCCGTGTCTCCGGAGCCGCCGGCGGATGCAACAGCCACGAGGCGAGCGCGTCCTCGCCGGCATGCGTCCGGGCAATCGACAGCAGATCGAACAGCGAGCCGGGGCCGAAGAGGTCCAGATCGCCGGCGTACGGATGTGCATCGTCGGCAAATCGCAGCCCGGGCTCGCCGCCGCCGGCCCACCAATCGTCCAGCCGCGCCATGCCCCTCTCGTAGAAGGCGATGGAGGCCGCTGCCGCGTCCCGCGCGCGGATGACGCGGTCGTGGTATTCGACGAGGGCCAGGAACGACACGACGGGCACGACCAGCCACCAGGCCGAGAACGCGCGGTCTGCCACGGCCAGCCACCCGACGACAACGGTGGCGACGGCCGTGCCGAGCCGGGCGTAGGCGACGCGGGCGTCGCGCGCCGTCCGGGCGGCCAGCGTCGCCCTCCGCGCCTTCAGCCGTTCCTCGTAGACGAGTCGCGGCTGCGGCTCGGGAGAACGTGTGGTCATGTCGCTGCGATCAGGATATGCGACTGCTCCCTCCCCGGGACCGCCTTCTCCCCGTGGCGTGATCGCCGCCGTGTCCTGTCCCTCCGAGAGCTCGGTCGACGACGTGATCGGCCGGCGAAGCCCGGGTGTTGGCTCGAGCTTCCGGGGAACGGGAATTGCAGCCTGGCGCCGGGAGGTCCGCAGGACAGATCCTGCCGCAACGCATGAAGAGACTCTTGTTTGCCAGTGTCATGGCACTGACTCCATTCCCGGTCTTCGCGCAGGCCGGCCTGGCCACGCCGACGGGGAACGAGGCGACCGTGAACGTGAGCGGCTACACCTATCGGGAGCCTGGCGACCAGGCCATCTCGATCCACGGCGCCAAGTTCGGAGGGGAGTACACGGGCACGGCGGCGCTCGGCAGTCGCCGGCACTGGTTCGTCCAGGTCAATCTCCGCGGCACGAGGGGCAACGTCACGTACGACGGGTGGTGCTCGCCCTTCCTGATCGCGCCCAACAGCGCATCGCCGAACGGCTACGAGCTGGACGTGGGCGACGCGTCACCGTGCAGCGAGACCGGAGACGCGGACTGGTACGTGGAAGCGCGCGGCCTGATCGGGAAGGATTTCGTCGGCCGGCGATGGGCGCTGTCGCCCGACACCGGGCTGGGGCTGCGCCACCTGTCGAACGGCACCACGGGCACGCCCGGATACCGCACGGACAACTACCTCTACGTGCCGATCGGCGTGACCGCGCGCACCCGGGTGGCGTCGCACGGCGCGCTGAGCTTCAACGTGGAGTACGACCGCCTGCTTCACGGCTGGCAGACGACTCGCGACTCCCAGCTGGGTGGCGGCGACGTCCCCGCGACGGCGGCGGCGCCCGCGTTCGTCATCGACGGTTTCACCGACATCTCGTTCGCTCAGTCCTCGGGGTGGGCGCTGCGCGCGAGCGTGAAGTACCAGGTGACGAGGCACTGGTCGCTGGAGCCCTACTACCTCCGGTGGACCGTCGGCTCCTCGCCGGTGAACTACGAGACCGCGACGTTCACGGTGAACGGCATCACGGCCGATGAGCAGCTGGGCGCCTACGAGCCCCGGAACATCACGAACGAGTCCGGCGTGAAGCTCGGCTTCCACTTCTGAGCGATGGACTTCGGGAAGGCGGCCGTCGCGCATGGTCACCCCTCCTTGCGACTCCGCCCGTCAACGTTTCGCGCAGCAGGCCCGTGAGCTCCTGTTGATACACCTGCGGCGACCAGCCGCGCACAAGGACCAGATCCTCCCACATGCGCAGCGACGTGATCGTCCACAACAGGTCTGCTGCGACCGCCGGGTCGGCGGCTTGCCGGAGGCTGCCCTCCGACTGCAGCCGCGCAACAATGGCGCGGCATCCTTCCAGGCGCGCATTCGAGCGGTCTTGCCAGGCACGTTCCGCCGCTGCGTCGGTGCGGCGTACGGCCTCGAGGGCGCGCGAGGGCGACCATCAAGGTCGCGCGGTCGGCGAAGTGCAGAGACACTGCCTGGCGCGAGATTCGGGCGGCCCGCGCAATTTGCGCTGCACATCCACCATCACGAGAACGAGCAGGGCACCGTCGTGGCCGGCAGGCTGGGAGCCGAGGTGGACGGGCGTCGCGTTCAGGTTGAGGCGGGCGGCGCAGTGCTGCTGCCGATGGGGTCGACGCACCGGTGGTGGAACGCCGGCGACGAGACGCTCGTGTTCGAAGACGTGACCAGGCCAGTCGACGATCTCGATGTGTATCTGGCGGGCGCGTTCGAGGTCCTCAACAGCGGACCGGCGAACCGGCCGCCGATCTTCTACATGGCCCACCTGGCGTGGCGGCAGCCCGGGTGTCCGACCCGCTGCGCGCCGGCGCCCGCCGCTGACGCGCCGGATCCGATGCCGGAGCGGCGCCCACGTACGAGCGTCGCCTGACCTGAGGCCGCCAGGGCGGTCGTGAGGCGTCCGCCCGCGTTACAATCCTCCCGATTGCCGTTCCGCAGTCATTTGCCTTCGAGGCCAGCCATGCGCCGCCTTTGCCTCCGTCTTCTGGTGCTTCCGGTCGTCGTGGTGATCGCCGGAGGAACCCTCGCCGCGCAGCAGGAACCCGTCGATCGCGCGATGGTGGCGCGGATCCAGGCGGAAGCCACCCAGCGGTCGAAGGTGCTCGAAACCTTCAACTACATCACCAACGTCACCGGCGCGCGCCTGACGGGCAGCCGCGCCCACAAGCAGGCGGCCGAGTACATGCGCGACCGGCTGGCCGAGTGGGGCCTGACCGACTCGCACCTCGAGTCGTTCCCGTTCGATCGAGGCGGCTGGGAGCTGCAGAAGTTCACGCTCGAGCTCACCGCGCCCCGCTACTTCCCGATGTACGGCTATCCCGCCGCATGGAGCACGTCGACGAACGGCGTGCTCGAGGGCACGCCGATCTACGTCGGCGACAAGACCGCCGCCGAGATCGAAGCGCTCGGCGAGAAGCTGCGCGGCGCGATCGTCCTGATGACGCCGCCGCAGACGGCGTTCATCACGGTCGACCGGCTCGATCCGACCGTCTCCGGCCGGCCGGCGGGCACCCTGCCGCCGTCGGCCACGCCGGCGCCCCGGCCGGCGCAGCCGCGCGCGCCGGTCAACGACGTCCTGGCCCTGCTCCGTCGCTTCGGGGCCGGAGCCGTGCTGCGGCCGAGCGCCGGCAGGGACGACACGATCTTCGTCACCGGCGCGGCCGGCGGGCCGGACGCGGTGCCTCAGGTGACGGTCGTGGCCGACCACTACAACATGATCGTCAGGATGATGCAGACCGGCGTCGCTCCCCGGCTGCGTCTCGAGGTCCGCACCGCGTTCGAGCCGGCCGACAAGGTGAGCTACAACGTGATCGCCGAAATTCCCGGCGAGGATCCGGTGCTCAAGAACGAGGTCGTGCTGCTGGGCGCACACCTCGATTCGTGGCACGCGGCGACGGGCGCCACCGACAACGCCGACGGCGCGGCGGCAGCGAGCGAGGCGATGCGCATCCTGAAGGCCGTCGGCGCGCACCCGCGCCGCACCATCCGCCTGGCTCTCTGGAGCGGCGAGGAGGTTGGCTTTCTCGGGGGGAAGGCGTACGTCGAGCAGCACCTGAAGGACCAGGCATCGCGCGACGCGATCGCCGTGTATCTGAACGACGACCCGGGCACGGGCAAGACCCTCGGCTGGTTCATGGCGAACAACCAGGCGGCGAAGAAGATCCTCGATTCATGGGACGATCAGCTGAAGGACCTGGGACTGCGGCGGAACACGATGGATGCGTACTTCTCGTCCGAGGACGGCGTCTTCGACGCCGTGGGAGTGCCGGCGTTCACGACGATCCAGGAATACACGAACTACGACGTGCGCCTGCACCACACCAACACCGACTTCTACGAGAACATCAGCGAGCAGGATCTGCAGCAATCGGCAACGGTGCTCGCGGTGTTCGCGTATCAGGCGGCGATGCGGAACGAGCGGTTCCCGCGGCGGCCGGCAGACGTGCCCGCCAACCCCGGCCGCGGGAGGGGACGCGGCGGCCGTTGAAGGTGGCCTCCGGCGCCTTGTCGCGCCTGTTCGGCGCACATGCGCTCACGCCGGCACGCGTGCGACTGGTCTACGCCGTGGCGGTCGCGACGGACCTGCTTCAACTGCTGCTCGGCCCGCTGGGCTGGGCCGGCGCCGACGAGATCCTCGACGTCGTCGCGATGATCCTGACCTCGCGGATCATCGGATTCCACGTGTTGCTGCTCCCGACGTTCCTCATCGAACTGCTGCCGATCACGGACATGCTGCCGACCTGGACGGGATGTGTGGCGCTCGTCATCGCGCTCCGGAAACGCCAGCAGGCGGCCAACCCGCCACCGCCCGACCCGGGGCCCTTCATCGATGTTTGAAGGGACGTGCCGAACCTCTCATCATTGCCGTTCAGGACACCCCTGGCCGTAGATTCCTCGCCGTCATCCTGGGTAGTTCCTTCCATCCGACTGCCCTTTAGGACTCATCGGTAACGCATGGGCGCCGTCCGATCCCTCTGATGCGCGGCACCGGCGACATCCGTGCTCGGCTCGATTCTTGCCGAATGCTGCCTGGGATTCGAGAGGAGGTGCACAATGCCGATTGTCATAGCGTCGGCCGTCGCCGCCGGCATCTTTGCGGCAATGGTCGTCGGGGTTTGGACGGGGGAGCAGAAGGTGCGACGAGCGACCGTGCCTGTTCCGGCGCGGGCCGATGCATCACCGGTCGAGACGGCACGGGCGCGCGACATTTGATCCGGCGGCACGATCTCGTGGATGTGGCCGCCGAAGGCCGGAGGAGGTCATCGTGGACAGCCGGGGGGAGACGCCCGCGCACGGCGACAGCATCACTCGCCGCAGTACCCTGGAGGGCTTCGTCGACGCGGCGTCGCGGACCCGCGGCCTCGGCATTGCCGAGCTCGCGCCGCTGACGACGGTCTTCGTCCGGACCCGGAACTCGGTCTATCGTCTCGAGGTTCTCGATCCGCAGCGGCGGACCGTGATGGTGCAGGGAGGCGCGTTCTTCGTGCAGCCGACTCGTGCGTGGCTGAACGGATCGAGCTTCGGTGGTACGTGCCTCAAGGTCGGGTGGATCGGCGTCAGCCTGCACCTCGAATTCAGCGTAGACGAACGCTTGATCGTGACCTCGCGCGTCGTTTCCGTCGATGTACGCCGCGAGGGTGACGACCGACCCTGCTGAAGGGCTTTCGATCGCCGCCTGCGGCACTCCAGATTTGCCTTTGCGTTTCCGCGTCAATCGACTTGTCGAACACTCGGTTGGCTGCAACTATAAACCTTGAGCTCGTATCGCAGCACTCTGTGTCATCCTGTCAACTCTCCTTGTGAGGCTGGATGACGCGCGCTCTCGACGAGGCAGCGCAGGCGAGGCGAACTGGCAAGGCGCTCTCTCGCCTTCTCGACAGGATCGCGCCATGGCTGGTCGAAGTGGGCACATGGACGTTCGGCGGGCTGATCGCGCTGAACCTCGTTGTCATCGCGGCGCTCATCACTGTGGGTCCAGTTGACTCCGCGGTGCTCGTCGCTGTCACTGCGTTCGGCTGCGCCTTGCCGCTCGAAGTCGCGGGAATGTTCTTGCTGCGGCTCAGCAAGGACGTCGACGACGTGGGCCTCGAAGCACTGACGCTTCGATCCTTCGAAGAAGCGCACTTTCCGAATATTCGCGCTTATTTCCCGCCAGCGCGCTGCCGAACGGCAGACCTGACTGCCGTCGACGCCAGCTTCCCAGGCGTCTCTGTCAACCACCCGAGGCTTTGCGCCCGAACGCCCACGCGAGCATCAACGGAAACTCTTCGCGCCACATCGTCGCATCATGCCCGGCTCCGCGCTTCGTGAAGACGCAGTCTGCACCTGCCCCACGCAGCGCGGTCGCCCAACGGACGGCGTTGTTCAGGAAGAAAGGTTCCAGAGTCCCCGCCACGAGGTAGGCACGTGGCAGCCGACTGGGCATGACTTCAGGTGGCCGATAGCCCGCGCCGGGCGAGCCGGAGAAGATGACGCCGTACAGGTCGGGATGCCGAAGTCCGATGGCGAGCGCGAACTCGCCGCCCGCCGACACGCCGAACACGGCTGTGCGTTCGGGGGGCAGCGTCACTCCGAAGTGTTCCCCCGCCCACCCACGGACGTCCTCGACGAAGAATCTCTCGTGGGCAGCAAACCGCTCCGCATCGAAGTGGGGTGAATACTCATGGAGCCGCCGTGTCTCGTCTGGCACGCGGTGCGCACCCACGATCATTATCGACGGCAGGTTTGCGGATTCCGCGAGCACGCCCCACGGGGCGATCATCTGACCATCACCGGCGAACACGATGGCTTCGGGCGGACCTTCTGGCACCCACACAGTGACCCGCCGTCCACCGTCGTAGTCGAACGTTGTGGTCAAGCACTTACCCACGGTTGCTCCGAACGCAATTCGAGGATGCTCCAGCACGTATGCGACCTACGTGATGTTCTTTCCGCAACTGGCCGCCGGTCCGGCATCTACAGCGTTTTCGAGATCGATGTCGCCCCGAGGCCGGTGTAGCCGCGGACCTTCAGGTCCGCCGATGCGACGCCGACCTGAAGGTCGGCCGCTACAGTGAAGCGAAAACGGCTCTAGCGCTGCGAACAGTCCGAGACTGCAGTCCGGCAACCCTTGCCGCCCATTCGCAGACAGTCCTTTCTGGCTTGCGTTTCGGCGATGCCGCGCGAGGACGGATCCACGTCCCAGACCATGACACCGTTCTGGCTCGTGTCCATGGCCAGACAGGTGTTCGTGTACAGAACCAGAATCTTGCAGTCAGGTGCGCGCAACTTGCAGTAGGACAGTACCGTCGCTTCGGCGCTGTTCTTGTCGCTGTAGCCGTGGACGGTCGTCCACGCCCCGGTCGTGGGACTGTAGGCGATGGCACCGTACCGGGTGCCTCGCACGGGGGGTTGGCACTGTGACTGGCAGAAGGCCTCGATGCTGGCGCAGCTCGCACCCCTGCTGCTGTAACTGGTCGCAGAGGCATCAGGGCAGCGCTGAGCCTGCATGCAGGATGAAACGCAGTCACTGGCATCAGTGGCGGCCGACGCCGTCGCGAGGAGGAGCCCCAACAGCACGACGGTCAAGGTCGGGATTGATCGCATAAGACCCACCATTTCCTGTTCGCGTCACTTGATCCGGGTCGCCGCGGTGCGCGCCAATTGGACGGCCCACGCGGATGCCTCCGTTCGTTCACTGTCGACCGTGACCCAGAAGTACGTCCGCCCTTTCAGCACGTACACCTGAGAAAACGCCCCAGGCGAGGTGTTCAGATACGCGCGATCCCCAACGTCGTCCAGTGTCTTGAGACCCGGGACCGACTTGATGTTCTGTTCGAATTCGGTGGGACCGCCGGCAACGGACACCGTGACGGTGTCATCCTGGGCCGCCGAGTAGTCGCATTGAGTGGCAAGAATCGACGCCGGCTCGGCAGCGTTGGTCAACGTGGTCACCGGTCCGCCCATCTGCGCCGCTATGTCAGTCGGCTTCAAGAGGTCGCAGGGTTTCCCCGTATACGCCGACTGGCCGCCCGTGCACGCGCCGACGGCGAACATACCCACGGCCGCTAGCGACAGCGTGGTGATCTGTGAGCGCGTCATCCAACAAATCCTCGGTCGAGTGTAATGGATTGGTCCGTCGCGCCGGTCATTCCTTCAAAGGACCCCTGGGGAGCCCCTGGCGCTGGCTGACAAACGGTGACAACCGGCAGGCTCCGTTCCGTCGATACCGCTCTCGCAGGCGATCGAGTTCAGGTGCGGCCCATCGGTCGGGAGCACCGCCATGGGGTTACACTCTGGCTTACACACGGCGCCGGTCAGGATGGGCGACTCGACGAACCCTGCGAATTCGGGGCCTGATTGTCGACGCGGAGGGATGGCCGAGTGGTCGATCGATTGGCGCCGCGCTCCACGCGGCGCGAGCCATCTATTTCCGCCTGTCTCCACACGCAAGACTCTGGATTCGAGGTGAAGCTGCTGGGTCGTCTCACCGGGAAGACGGCCGGGAACGCCGACCGCCGGCAACCGGGACGTGAGAAATGCGAGGAGGCTCATGAGATATCTCGGCAGAATGGCCGCGCACGTCGCGACGGCGCTCGCGGTTCTGGTCTGTACGCAGGCGTGCCACCGGCGCAGTCCCACCAGTCCTTCGACCGTGACGGGGATCACGATCGACGTTCCCGGATTCGTTCTCATCGGCGCCTCGGTGCCAGTCACCGACAGCGCCTCATTCTCGGATGGCACCACCACCGCGAGCGGCATTTCCCTGACTGTCGACAATTCCGCCGTTGCGACTCTGACGGGCGCCGGCGAGCTGACTGGAATCCATGCCGGCCAGGTCACCGTGACGGCGACCCTCGAGGGACACAGCACCACCAAGACCGTTCGCATCGTCCCGGACTATCGTGGAAACTGGACTGGTGACCTGGTGCTCTCGGACTGTCGGGCAACGGGCAGCCTCACCTGCGACGAGGCGAGCATCGGCGGGGCGGTGACGCTCACCGTCCTCCAGAACGCCACCCAGACCAACGACGCCGTCACCGGCACCGTCAACCTCGGCGACGTCACGGTCTCGGCGACCGGCACGATTGCGGTGGACGGGACCTTGACGATGACCGGATCGCAGGCGACTGCCGATCCCCACACCACCGGATCTCTCGCGAACTGGCGGACGTCGTTGACGGACGCAGGTCTGATGGCCGGCACCTTCGACCTCGTCCTGTCTCAGACAGAACCCGCCGGCACGGTCACGCTGACCTTTGCCATATCGGGCCTGACACGCAGTTGATCGGCCAGTCGGGCGAACTCCGCGCCGCTCGTCACGCGGCGCCCGACAGCGGCACGCGATGCGGCGAACGCGCCGCCCAGGCCTTTGGTGTGAACGACATCCAGAGACGCTGCACACGGCACACGAGCCAGAATCCAACGGCGGCGGCCGCCGCCGTCGGACTCCGGTCCGTCAGGAGGCCACGACGACCTGAGGCTCGTCCCCTCGTCGATCTGTCAGAGTTTGGTCCGGCGGAATTGTCAGATCTTCAACCGACGTTGACAATCCGGATCAGTGCCGACAGATGATCCTCACCGCGCTGTAGTCGGGGCATCCAGGATCAGTTCACTCAAGATGAAATGCGCCGCCGCTCCACTCTTCAGGAGCGATGTCGGCGATAGTTTCGGTGAAATCCCACTGGTGGCCACAAAAGTCCTCAGCATTGTATTGGCGTTCGCCGTAGGGTTGGTCTTTCGGCTCGGTCAGGATGATGGCTCCATTCTGCCGTGCGCGTGCGCAGTGCCCCTCGGCGTCCTCGATCCGGACCTGCACGATATGTGAGTGGTTCGGCGTGACCGTGCCTTCGGCGATGGTGAAGCAGCCGTCTCCGGCTTTCATTTGAATGCGGTGATTCGCGATGCGGAGGCGGACCGCGAAGCCGAACGCTTTTGACAGCCAATCAGCGGCTGCGCCGGGGTCGGGGTAGATGAGCACAGGGATCACGGCGCAGGGCGGTACAGAGCGGTTGAATCGCATCGCTGAACTCCAGCAAACGTCGCTTGCGGATGAGACGAACGGTCACGGGCATCACGTCATGGTATCGCCCGTCGGCAGGCGATGTCCGGTAGGCTCCGGCCATACCCGCGCCGGTGACTTGAGTATGGTCCCCGTCCCGACGTGTGCCGTGTCGACCCGTGCGTTACACTAGCGGTGACACACGGGCCGGAAACGACGGGGTGCCCGGAGCAAACGCGTCGAATTCCGGCGAGATTTTCGACGCGGAGGGATGGCCGAGTGGTCGATGGCGGTGGTCTTGAAAACCGATCCGGCCGATCGTCGAAATTCGCGATTTTCCGCCTAAACTCCGCAGGGTCGCGCCAGCCGATCGCAGTGCGTCCCGTCGGGTCCTGCGCGTCCTGTTCTGACCCATCGTTACACTCAGAGTTACACACGCGCCGCGTCAGTTCACCGAGAATCCCTCGCCACTGCGGCGCCTTGGAGGACTAATCGAAGCCATTGCTTTGATGTCCATAATTCTGGCCGGTTAGCAGATGTCCCTGGGTCGATCAGGAAACGATTCCCCCGCCAGATGGAGCACGAATGGTTCGGTCAGGTGGAGCAGTGCCGCCATCCACGGGCCGATCAGCGCACCGATGAAGCCGAGGGCGGTTGACACCAGCACTCCGCCCCGCGCTCCGCCGCCGAGCGCCTTTCCGACAGCGCCGCAGATGGCGGCGATGACGACGCGAGCGATGAGCCCTGGCATTGTGACCGTCACGGATGGACTCCTTCGGCCCGGGTCTCTCGGCCGGACAGCCAGAAGGGGCTGCCCGGCCGTGTCGCGACCTACCTATTGAGTGGCAGCACGACTCCCGCCGAGAGCCGCTCGCCATTGAAGCCCCTCACCGAATCGAAGACACGTCGCAGGTCGAACTGGACGCGAATTCTGAAGGCCGGGCTCGACGTCCGAAGATCCACACCGGCCCCACCTTGGAGCGCGAAGTCATTGACGTCGCAGGCGCCGCAGTGATACAGGCCGAGCGCGAACTGAACATACGGCAACACGAAGTAATTGGTATTCGCGCGCACGCGTATGCCGCCCATGAGGGACGCGATCGTGCGGCCGTTGAAGTGATTGAAGCCGATCTCGCCAACTGGTCCGACAAACGGGACGTCGCGTTTCCACGTGCTGGCGAAGTCGAAATGCGCGCCCGCATTGCTGGTGACGTATGGCTCGTGGTACACGACATCGTAATTCGCGCTGAATGTCGTGAAATACGGATCGCGCGATTGCGCGAACGCAGGATGGGCCGAGACACACAGAACGCCGAGCAGCAAGAGAATGGCTCGAGTTTTCATGGCACCCTCACTAGATTGAATTGAACCGCGATTTCCATACCGTGGCTCCTGGTGTGCGCTGGGTGAACCCCCTCGATGAGGTCCTGCAACGCAAGATTCGCGCCCCAATCGCTGCGGGGGCGTCGCGGCCACCCTTCCACAGGCCTGCGAGGGGCACCAGATCCACAACGCATCCTGCTGAGTGATTGGGGGTTCGTGCCCTGAACGTTCGATCCACGACGGCCGAGTCAGCGAAGGCAGTCTTCGGCAATGAACGTCGTAACCCCGTCCATTGCGAGGGGCCGGACAGTGTAAGGCTTACCCTCCGCGGCTCCTGCGGCTAGCATCACCAGGAAAGGGATCTGGATACACGTCGACAGCTTCATCAACGAATCGAATGCGCAATCGGACGAGAAACCGACAGTCGGATGCCAGGCCGGTGCGCCTTGGTTGATGAGCTGGAGAGAGAGCGAACCGACAACGAGGCCGATGCCAATGTCCAGTCAAATCAGCGCAGGGCGAGTCCGAGCACTCTACGAGTTCATCAAAGAGCACCGTAGGCAGTACCGCGTCCGGATGATGTGCCGCGTCCTCGGCCTGGCTCCAAGCGGCTATTACGAGTGGCTTCACAAGCCGATCTCCAACCGCGCGCAAAAGGACGCTCGGCTGTTGCGCCTCATCCGGGCTTCGTTCACGGCGAGTCAGGGTATCTACGGCGCACCCAGGGTCTTTCTCGATCTGCGTGAAGCGGGCGAGACCTGCAGCAAGCACCGCGTCGCGCGATTGATGCGCCAGGCAGTCTGACGACGCAACAGCAGGTACTGAGCGCCGCCTGGCGGACACGTGGTAGAGATGCAGCCACTCTTCAGGCTCCTGCTTCTGGCGTGCTACGTGGGCGTAATGGTGAGCGCGGCCGTCCATGTCGCGGTCCTGACCTTCGGCATCACCCTGCCATTCGCTTTCGTGCTCGTCCTACACGTCGGGCTTATGATTCCGGGGGCGATAGCGGTTGTGAAGGTGGGTAACATCAAGAAGCGGTGGTATCCGAAGGGTCTCAGGACGGTCTTCTGGGCCGCGACACCTCCATGGCTGCGACTGCTGTCGTGGAGCACATTTGCCTACTTCGTCGTGGTCTTCATCAGATTTGCCGCGACCAGCGGCGGCCTTCAAGTACAGAACGGTGACATGCCGCCTCAAGTTCTCACCATGTTCTCTGCGGGCTGGCTTACCGGCTATGCCGTCACCGCGAGTTATCTCCACTTCGTCATTCATGAGGGCGAAGCCCGAGGGTCTGACGCTGGCCAAGGTGCTTCACCGAACTGAGCCGGGATGCCATTAGTTTAGGCCCTGCTTTCGCCCCCGCGCGGCGTCGGCGAGCGCACCAGGACGCTCGTGGGACAGGCCAGCCCGCCGGTGTTCTGAACCATCCCGCATCTCGCGTTCGTTACACTTCCGGTTACACTGGCGGGGTCGCCTGGTCTCGTTTCGTGCGCGAATCTAGGCCTGATTTTCGACGCGGAGGGATGGCCGAGTGGTCGATCGATTGGCGGCGCGCCTCCATGTGGCGCGAGCCATCTATTTCCGCCTGCCTCCACACGCAAGACTCTGGATTCGCGGTGAAGCTGCTGGGGCGCCTCACCGGGAAGACGGCTGGGAACGCCGAAGGATCGTTGGGCGTCTCTAGATCTGCTTTTGACGACGTTCGTTATGGAGTAGATGCAGTTGCGGGAGTGGACACCGCTCTTGTGGTAGCCACGTCTGGGCTCTTGTGCCACTGATGGGCGCTCTATGTCTCGCCTATCCAAGCGGACTCGTGTGTTTTCGTATGTCTTCCTGGGTGTCCTTGGGTGCTTCGCACTGGCGCCATTGGCGGACTATCTCAACTCATTCCTACTCAGGGTAGTCGCGATAGGAGCGATGGCAGCTGGTGTCGCCGCTGGCTTCTTGGTGGTCTGGTTTGTCCGGAACTAGAAATGTGGCTTCAGCAGAACCATGACTATTGTGCGGACGCGCCGTACGAGCACATACACACGATCACAGGCGGTCTGTGTTGACCTTTGCGGTTTAGAGTGTCGACCACAACATCGGGGCCATCAGCAGGAATCCGAGTATCCGCATCACAACTATCGCACTTCCATTGTTTTCAAACTCTCGTCCGATAGTCCAGTGAATCATCACTCTTGGCCAAATGGCTGCGACCACACCCGCGGACATAAGGGTGATGACCCGAGAACTGCCTCCGTCTCGCTCGACGTTAGGTGTGCGATCATCCTGATAATTCCTGAAAGCGACAACGCCAGAATGAAAGTCAGTGCTGTCGCAATTAGCAGACAAAGACCCGCGAACAATGACCGTTGACGAAATGACAGCGGGATCCTGTCCCTACGGGCCGCTATGAAGAACCAACCAGAACGACCGGTACGGAGGGTACAAATCGTCTGGACAGTCAAGACGAGTGCGCAGACGGCCCAACCGAACGCGACAACGATCGTCACGGAAGCTTCGCGCATGACGAAGATGTATACAAAAAGGGCGCTTTTGATCACCCTATCACTTGTGGCGGGCTGCTCTGTGCATCCTACGCCACCTGCAGGTGTCCCATCCGGCGCGAAGATGTTCTCCATCGACAAAACACACGGGTGGGTCTACTGCTGGCTCGACAAACAGAGCGATGTCGACCGCTGTCGGATCTACAACCGATTGGGCGAGCGCCTATCATCGACAGGCGATCCAAACGACACGGATGATGTGGTTGTACCGTTCGAAGGGAAGGGCCCGGCACGACCCCTCAGGCCCAACGAAATTGATACTGGCCACACGAGCTTCCAGTACGTAGCCCTCAAGGACGGGACTATTCTTATTCGACCAAAGGATCGAGAGATCTTAACGCCGCTTATCACCGCGATGCTCAAGGCGCGACGCGAATCACAAGGATCAAGAAAGCCGTAGGGCCGGCTTGGGAATCGTTGACTGTCGACCTCGAGAGTCGTACCGAGTAGGCGCCAGTGTAGACAAGTCCAGCTTGGATCGGCGCCTCGGCGCAACGAACACGGCTGTGAGTTCTGGCCTGGCAAGCCGGTGATCAGGCCAATCCAATACCTCACGGCGTCTTCTCGCGACCTTAAGATCAACGATGGCGCTCATCCTCCTCTGGGACCGCGATAGTTTGTATAGTGCTGTAGAGCTGATGCGACTTGCCCCCGATTCGTTGCCACGGCGGCGTTGCTCGGGACGGATCGAGCCGCTGACTCGCAGCAACCTCGTATAATCGCAGCGGGCTCCCAGATTATTCGCGACATCCGGATCAGTGCCGACGGATGATCCTCACCGCGCTGTAGTCGGGGCATCCAGGATCAGTTCACTCAAGATGAAATGCACCGCCGCTCCACTCTTCAGGAGCGATGTCGGCGATAGTTTCGGTGAAATCCCACTGGTGGCCACAAAAGTCCTCAGCATTGTATTGGCGTTCGCCGTAGGGTTGGTCTTTCGGCTCGGTCAGGACGATGGCTCCATTCTGCCGTGCGCGTGCGCAGTGCCCCTCGGCGTCCTCGATCCGGACCTGCACGATATGTGAGTGGTTCGGCGTGACCGTGCCTTCGGCGATGGTGAAGCAGCCGTCTCCGGCTTTCATTTGAATGCGGTGATTCGCGATGCGGAGGCGGACCGCGAAGCCGAACGCTTTTGACAGCCAATCAGCAGCTGCGCCGGGGTCGGGGTAGATGAGCACAGGGATCACGGCGCAGGGCGGTACAGAGCGGTTGAATCGCATCGCTGAACTCCAGCAAACGTCGCTTGCGGATGAGACGAACGGTCACGGGCATCACGTCATGGTATCGCCCGTCGGCAGGCGATGTCCGGTAGGCTCCGGCCATACCCGCGCCGGTGACTTGAGTATGGTCCCCGTCCCGACGTGTGCCGTGTCGACCCGTGCGTTACACTGGCGGTGACACACGGGCGGGAAACGACGGGGTGCCCGGAGCAAACGCGTCGAATTCCGGCGAGATTTTCGACGCGGAGGGATGGCCGAGTGGTCGATGGCGGTGGTCTTGAAAACCACTGAACCCGGAAGGGTTCCGGGGGTTCGAATCCCTCTCCCTCCGCCAATCAAGCCCCGCAGCACGCCTCCATGAAGACTTCCCAGATCCACGGCATCCGCGCGGTCCGCCAGCTCACTGCGCGCCGGCCGCGGGCATGGGAAGGTGCAGCGAGAACTGGAAGTAGTCGCTCACGTCCGTGAACCAGTGCGGCACGCCCGCGGGCACGAGCAGGAAGTCTCCTTTCTCGAGGCGCTGCGACGTCCCGCCTGCGATCGCGCTACCCGTCAGGTTCTCCGCATTGGTTCGCCGCTCGTTCACCAGCGTGCCGCCGGTGACTGCCGTCGCCGTGCCCTCGAGCACATAGAACAACTCGGCTTCGTGCTCGTGCACGGCGGCCGGACCGACGCCGGGTCGGTACTCGAGGTTGACCGAGAACGGCGCCAGTCGGACGACGCGCTGCGAGACCATGGGTTGATCCGGCTTCCGCTCGCTCCGGGCCCTCGCGACGAGGGCGGCGACGTCGGAAGACGACGCGAACAGCTTGATCGCGGCGGCCGGATTCGAAGCGGGCGGCTGTGCGAACCCGGATCCCGCCACGAACAGGAACACGACGAACAGGGCGACCTTACGCGTCATGGGCATCCTCCGCGCCGCGTATCTTAGCAGCGCGGACGGGCGCACCGCCGTGGTATTCTCTCGGGCCCCACGTGACCCGCCGCGTGTGCCTGCCCCGTGTCGTCGCCGCGTTGCTCGTCACGGCAGCATGCCTCTGCGCCCCGCCGCCCGCCAGATCGCAGTCGACAGCGTCCGAAACCTCGACAACGCCGGCGCCAGCACGCCGGCTCAAGGCCGACTGGACGGGCTTCTCGGTGCGGAGCACGGACGGCGCGAACCTGCTGGTGCTCGACGCGCAGCTCCGGACGGACGGACGCTTCGCGCCGGGCAACCAGCCGTTTGTCACGACGACGAGCGGGCTCGACCTCCGGTGGGTGCGCATCAGCGCGTCCGGGCGCCTCGCGCGGTACATCACGTTCCGGTTCACCCAGGACGTCGCGGGCGATCGCAACACCTCGACCGCGTACATCGAGCTCCCCGTCTCGCGCTGGCTCCACGTCCGCGTCGGCAAGGACAAGACGCAGACGGGTCTCGAGGTCCTGCAGCCGGACGGCAACGTGTGGTTCCTCGAACGCGGCATGCCGGCGGGGCTGCTGCCCAGCCGCGATTCTCGGCGTCCAGGCCGTCGGCGAATGGCAGGGCGGCGTGGTCGGGTACGCGGCCGGCATCTTCACGGGCGTGGTGGACGGCACCTCGTCGAACTCCACGGTGAACGCTGGCCGGAGGGGCGGACCCGACGGCACGGCGCGACTGGTCTTCCGGCCGTTCGTGCGGCGAAGGGGCGCGCCGCTCGAGGGATTCGGCGTCGGCGTGGGCGGCACGATTGGACGGCAGGCCGGCGCGGCCCTGCCGTCGTTCAAGACGTCGGTCGACCAGTCGGTACTTCTCGTACGCCCTGGACGCGACCGCCGACGGAACGCGAACGCGGATCACGCCGCACGTCTTCTACGACTACAAGACGTTCGGCGGCTTTGCCGAGTATGCGCGCTCGGCCCAGCGCGTGGCGCGCGGCGCGACCCGCGCCCTGGTCGCCAACCGGGCCTGGCAGGTGGCTGGCTTCGTGACTCTGACCGGCGAGACAGGCTCGACCATCCGGCCCGCCCGTCCCTTCGATCCGCTGCACCACGAGTGGGTGGGCGCGCTCCAGCTGACCGCGCGGTACGGCGAGCTCCTGGCGGGGCGTGATGCGTTCGTGCTCGGTCTCGTCAGCCCGGACGCGAGCCGCCGCGCGAGGGAAGCGACGCTCGGCCTGATCTGGTACCTGAACGGCTGGACCAAGATTCGCCTGAACTACGAGCACGTCGGCTTCGACGGCGGCGCGCGCCGGCCGGTCCAGAACACGTTCCTCTACCGGCTCCAGGTCGACTACTGACCCGTCGGCCGCCAGCCGGTCCACGGCCGCCGGTGCCGATCGCGGCTACGGCGTGATCTTCAGCCCGATGATGAAACGTGATCCCGACGCGGCGACGCGCGCAGGCGCGGCGTGTAGCTGCTGCGCGATCTCGTCGAGCGGCGTATCGAACAGCACCTGATCGGGGTTGGTGATCCCGGTCAGCCTGACCGCGACGTCCTCCGTCCCGACTTCGAAGCGCCGGAACCCGACGATCACCGAGACGCGCGGCGACACCGCAATGCCGACGTCGCCGCCCACGTCGAAGCCGGCGTGGTTGGCGGGTCCGAGCGCGAACGCGAGCTGCTTCTGATCGGAGAACAGGACGGAGTGGCCCCCCAGCCGGTACTCCGTGTAGCCGAGCGGCTCTGCGTGTCCGCTCAATCGATCCCATCCGATCCCGCCCGACACGGACGCCGAGACGCGTCCTGCCGTGGCGGTCCGCGCCACGGCGTTGACGTAGGTCCCCCACTGGGTCGCCGAACCGGTGCTATCGGGCCAGGGCGTCGAGAATCCTGTCGTGACCTGCTGCGGCACGTAGTCGGGCGGCGGCTGGCTGATGTAGACGAGCGTCCCGTCGTAGGAGCCGTTCGCCCCCGACAGCGCGACGCTGCTCCGATCGACCAGCACCTGCACGCCGACGAACCGCGAGGGGAACCAGCCGATCGCGCCCTCGAGACCGGGCCCGTGATCGCCGCGGAGTGTCAGCGTCTGGCCCGCGCTGCTGCTGACGACGGTTCCGCTGGCGAGGGGCGGCGAGTACGACGAGACGAGCGTGCCCGACGGAGCCTGCAGCACGCCAGCGAAGGCGCCCCAGACTTCGACGGCCGGTGGCGCCTGCGCGCCGCAGACCGCCGGAGACCCGACCAGCAGGACGGCCGTGGCGAAGGTGGCGACGATCGCGTCAGAGAGCCTCATCGGATCACCCCGCTTCGATTATCGTCCGCCTGCTCGCCGGTCGCGAGATGTCAGCGATTGTCGAGCTTCGCGGCCCGCGTCGGGTTTCGCGCCGCCGCGCATTTGACGATAATGGCCACCGGTTCGTGCCGCGTTCACTTCAGAGAGGAGACGCCATCACATGAAACGCACGCACATTTTGTTGTCCGGCCTTGCGATCGGTGGGCTGCTGGTCGGCGGCATGCTCGCGCTCTCGTCCCGCGTGACCCAGGCGCAAGGCCTGGCCGGGACCCCCGAGCAGCAGGCCGCCCAGGCCAAGCTCGAGGAAGGCTACCCGAAGATGCAGGTCACCGACGACTTCCTGCACCTCAGCGTGCCCGGGTACACCATGGGCCAGACCGTCGGCGTCGCCACCAATTCCCAGGGCCACCTGTTCGTCTACACGCGCACCGTCAACCAGGGCGTCGCGCGCGGCGGCCGGGCCGCCCTGCTCTGGGAATTCGACAACAACGACAAGTTCGTGAAGGAATGGGGCCCGAACAACTACGCCGAGTCGTTCGCGCACGAGGTACGCGTCGACAAGCAGGACAACGTCTGGCAGGTGGACGAGGGCTCCGGAATGATCGTGAAGTACAACCCGCAGGGGCAGGATGTCTTCTGGCTCGGACGGACGCCCGAGGCCATCGACTACCTGGAGCGCAACCTCGAGATCCTCCACTTCTCGTCCGAGGGCGGCGGGCCGCGCAAGCAGGCACATCCGGTCGGGCGGATGGGGGAGTTCGATCGCGAGACCGATGTCGCGTTCGACCAGCAGGGCAACATCTTCGTCTCCGACGGCTACGGCAACTCGCGCGTGGTGAAGATCACCGCGAAAGGCCACTGGGAGAAAGCGGTCGGCACCTGGGGTCACGGCCAGGATCAGTTCAGCACGCCGCACTCCATTGCGGCGGACAACCAGAACAACATCTACATCGCCGACCGGGGCAACCGCCGCATCCAGGTCTACGACGACAATCTGAACTACGAGCGGACCATCACCGGCGTCGGCGCCCCGTGGGCGCTCTGCATCACCAACAGCTCGCCGCAGTACCTGTTCAGCGGCGACGGCACGGGCGGCAAGCTGTACAAGATGGATCTGAACGGCAAGGTGCTGGGCATGGCCGTCACCAGTCAGGATCACGGCGAGCAGGACACCGGCGATCTGATCCACTCGCTCGACTGCCGGAGCGCGAACACCGTCTACATCGGCTCGGCGAGCCTGTGGGCGGTTCAGAAGGTCACGATCAAGTAACCCGTCCGGGCGCGGGG
This sequence comes from uncultured Acidobacteriota bacterium, assembly GCA_963761615.1. Taxonomy (GTDB): domain Bacteria; phylum Acidobacteriota; class Vicinamibacteria; order Vicinamibacterales; family CAVVIG01; genus CAVXGU01. The sequence goes on from CAVXGU010000001.1 coordinate 326,360, forward strand.
TCCCGGGCGCGCGACCGGGGCCCCGTGCGCCGGCGGGTCGTTCAGGGGGCGATCACATGCAGCAGATGGTCGTCGTCCCGATCCGCCGAACCGAGATGAAAGGCGACGTGATCCGGGTTCGCCCGCTTCCAGCTTCGGAAGGGGAACAGCCCGTAAGCCCCTTCTATTTCGCCGCAGCCAGCACGCGATCGATGTTGCGCTGATCCGTCCAGTAGATGTCCGCCATGCCCAGCGTGTCGTTGGTCCGGGCCGGCGAGAACCAGCAGAACGTCTTGCCGTCCGGCCCGAGTGCCGGACACATGTCTGCCCCGGAAGTGTTCACGAGCGGACCGAGGTTGACGGCCGGGCCCCACTGGTTCGGTCCCAGGCTCCGCGCGGCGTAGATGTCCGCCCCGCCGTGCCCGCCGGACCGGGTCGACGTGAAGTACACCCACTTCGCGTCCCGGTCCTCCATGAAGTGGAACTCCGAGCCCGCGGTGTTGATGTTCGGGCCCTGATTCACCGGCTCTTCCCAGGACCCGTCCGCCCGCTGCTTCGAGCACCAGATGTCGTAGCTGCCGTAGCCCCCCGGGCGCGCCGACGCGAAGCAGAGCGTCTTGCCGTCGCGCAACAGCATCGGGCAGTGCTCGTTGCCCGAGTCGGTGCTGATCGGCGCGGGCACCAGCTCCGGCCTGGTCCACTGGCCGTTCACCTTGTGCGTGACGAAGATGTCGTTGATGTTGAGCGGCTTCGTGGTGGCCAGCCGGTCGGACTTGAAGTAGAGCGTGTTCCCGTCGGGCGAGATCCACGGCTCGCGGTCGTCGCCCTTGCGCAGGGGATCGACGTCCATGGCCGGCGGTGCGTTCACGACGGGCCCCATGTTCACTGGCGTGTTCCACGTGCCGGTGTCCTTGTCGAACGTCGCGACGTACAGGTCCCTGGGGTCTCCCGGTGTGATTGCCAGGTCCTGGCGGCTCGACGTGAAGACCATCGTGCCATCGTCGGCGAACGACAGCTCGCCTTCGTCCCACTTCGAGTTGATCGGTCCACCGAAGTTGTGGACCGCGCGCTCGACCCAGCTCTCCTGCGCGGGCGCGGCCGCCCGGAGTCTGGCGGCCGGGGTCCAGCCGCCGAGCGTCGCGAGCACGACGGCCGCCGTGCCGAGACACCCTGCCGTGATTGTCGCCCGTGTTCGCGTCATCGCTCACCTCCGCGAGGCGCCCATTCTATCGCTCGGGGCCCGGGAGCCGTACCATAGTCCGTCATGACCCGACTGACCCGTTCGGCTGTCGCGCTCCTCGTCCTGTTCGTCGGCGCGTCGGCGTCCGCCGCCGCCCAGACCTCGCCGGCGCCCCGGTTTCAGATTCGCGCCTCGCTCGGATACGACCAGTCCCGCCCGGCGGGGTTCCTGGATCGAACCTGCGGCGCCTCCGCCGCGCTGAACTTCTTCGGATGCCTGCCCGGGACCGACGGCCGGCAGATCGGATCGCACGGAGACTTCGGCGGAACCCTCGCGGTCGAGCTCGCCGCCGGCGCCCGCCCGCGTCTCCTTCCGTTCCTGCGGCTCGAGGGAGCGGTCGTCTACCGGCCGAACTTCGAGTTCACGGGCAACGCGACCTTTCTCGGCGCCGGCAACGACCAGCCGGTGGACGCGTCCGTCAGCGCCACGGCGCTGCTGGTGCGCGCGCTCGTCGATCTTCCTCCGTTCGCCGCGCGCGGGCGGGTCCGGCCCTTCGTGGGGGGCGGGCTCGGGTGGTCGCACAATCGAATCGGCCGCGTCCTCTACGGCTTTCCGGGACTGCCGAGTCAGCCGGCGACGACCACGACGCCGGGAGGCGTGCGTTGGAGCGGGGCCTGGGATCTGACCGCCGGCGCGGCGCTGCGCCTGTCGCGCCGGCTGCTCGTCGAAGGCGGGTACCGCTACAGCGACTTCGGCCGCGTGGCGACCGACGACGGCACGATCGAGGTCGTGCGCGGCGATCGCCAGCTCGCCATCAGCGACGTGGCCGGCACGACGGCGCGGCTTCGCAGCCAGGGCGTCTACGTCGGCATCCGCCGGGAGTTCTGATCGGCCCGGGCGGCGCCACGGCCGCGAGGCGACTCAGAACTTGAAGCCGACGGCGACGGCGAACGTCCGTCCGCCGATCACGCCCGCAAGCGGGGCGGGGAAGTCCAGGTTCGACGTCGCCTTCCCGAAGCTCGAGCCCTCGACGTAGCCGGTGGCCAGGCCGAGACTGTCCACCGGGCTGTTCGGATCCTGCCGCACGGTGGTGTTCCAGGCGATCTGCTTCAGGTTGTTGAACACGTTGTAGACGTCGAACTTCACCCACGGGCGGAGCGAGCGGAACACCGGCACGTTGTAGTTGATCGACGTGTCGAACAGGCCGTAGCCCTTGAAGAACTCGGACCCGCGCGGGGCGAAGTACACGTTCTGGCTGGACGGTCCGTCCGGATAGCCGGCGCTCTGGAGAATCGCCTGCTGCGTGTCGGTGATGGCCTGCCCGGTCGCCACCAGGCTGTACACCTGCGCCGAGTTCACCCGCCACAGGCCGGAGACGGACAGGTCGCCGCGGCGCCCCATGTCGAGATCGTAGATGGTCCACAGCCGCAGCTTGTGGCGCTGGAAGTCCGCCAGCCGGCCGGTCGGATACGTGCGCGTGGCGTCGAAGATCTGCGGATAGTTCCCGATGTCCGAGATGAGCGCCGGCTGATTGGTCGCCTCGCCTTCGTAGTTGCCGTTGTCCTGCAGCATGAGCGTGTAGTGCCCGTTCAACGACCAGTTGCGCGTGATCGCGTACTTGCCCTCGAAGAGCAGGCCCTGGTACTGCCGGAAGGCGACGTTGCTGTTCCCGTAGACGACGTTGGTGAAGGTACCGACGTCGAAGCCGTTCTGGACCACGTCGGTGGTGCCGTTCGCGATGTCGATGAAGTCCTCGATCAGGTTGCTCGTGCGCCGGAACACGTACGTGCCCTGGATGTATCCGCCATTCGAGAGTTCCGCGCCGAGCGACGTCGTGAACTCGTTGGTGAGCGGGGACGAGAGCGCCTTGGCCAGGCTGACGTTCGCCGCGGGGAACTGGCCGAACACGGTGACGTAGTTGGACGGGTCGAAGCCGGGGGCGAAGTCGCGGCCCTGGCCGGCCGGACCGGTGTAGATGCCGATCAGCAGGTTCGGGTTGCCGACGTTGGTGTTGGCGCCGACCTGCGCTTCGTCGTAGCGGCCCGAGTACTGGCCGAACGTGACGTGCGCGACGTACCGGCCGTCGCCGTTGATGTCGTAGGCGAGCGCGAGGCGCGGAACGGCCCGGTCGGCGTTGATGCCGATGAGTCCGCCCGTCGCCGCCGTGCGGACGTGCTCGAACCGCACGCCGAGGTCGGCCGAGATCCGGTCGGTGACCGTCCAGTGGTCCTGGGCGTAGAGCGAGTTGTTGTCGACGTTCAGCGTGGCGCCGCGGACGGGCATCCAGTGTTCGAGCTGGGTGTTGCCGGGCGAGAACACCGGCATGAGGTGCCCGGAGGCGTCGTACACGGGATTCCCGCTGGCGTCGGTCGCGTAGTCGGCGTCGAACACGTAGTTGGTGGCGGACTGGGAGTTGCCGCCGACGAGCTGGCTCCTGAACCACTCGTATCCCGTCTTGATCTCGTGGGTGCCCCAGCCCTCGCCGAACCACGTGAGGCTGCCGGTCAACTGCCGGTTGTTGCGCTGCTGCGGGTCGGTCGCGTCGAAGTACGGGGCGTTGAACTCGCCGAGCTGCTGCGTGAGGGTGATCATCGGCGAGTCCACGATGTCGGTCAGGGTTCCGCCGTCGTTCACGAACTTCAGCTTGCGCTGCGAGTAGGCGGCTTCCGCGAGGAGGTTCTGGCCGAGCACGCCGTGGTAGTTCGTGTAGTAGTAGCTGTTGGGCACCGAGCGGTCGTGGATCGTGTACTTGTCGATGCTGAACGAGAACGGCGGCCGCTGGCTCTGGGTGACGCGGGCTGTTGGCGAAGCCGACCGTGAACGTGTGGTCCGGATTGATCGAGCCCGTCAGCTTGACTTCGCCGCGCTTGTCGTCGTTGACCTGCGTGTACCGAGTAGCCCGTGATGTCGAGCGAGCCGGCGAGGCTCTGCTTGTTGTAGCGTCCCGCGGTGAAGAACCAGAGGTGATCCCGCACGAGCGGTCCCCCCAGGGTGCCCTCCCACGTCCGGTTCAGCGTGTCCGTGTGGGTCGTCCCGTTGCTCACCTCGAACGGCGTCTCCGTGCTCCAGGAGGGGTTCGTGAAGTCGAGGCGCGCGGTCCCGCTGAACGTGTTGCCGCCGCTCTTGGTGACGGCGTTGATCACGCCGCCGCTGAAGCGGCCGTACTCGGCGCTGATGCCGGAAGTCAGCACCTGCGTCTCCTGGATCGCGTCCTCGATGAACAGGTTCTGCGGCGACCCGAACAGGTTGTCGTTGACGTCGACGCCGTTGATCATGAACACGTTGTCGAACGCGAACGCGCCGTTGATCGAGACCTGGCCGCTGTTCGGCGTGACGTCGGTGAGGCCCGGCGCCAGCTCCGCGATGCCGGAGAGCGTGCGCGACGTGGCCAGCGAGTTGATTTCGCTGTTCGTGAAGTTCGCGCCGACGATCGGCGTGGCAATGGGCGCCGGCATCGTGGCGACGACGTTGACCTCCGCGGACACGCCGGACGGCACCATCGTCACGTTCTGTTCGACGACCAGGCCGAGCGGAAGGGTCACCGTCCGCTCGACCGGCGTGAACGGCGACAGCGCGAAGCGAATGGTGTAGGCGCCCGGGGGCAGCGCGGTGAACACATACAATCCGTCCCGTGCGGTGACGTCGGTCCGCGCACCCTGCAGGGCCGAGGACTCGACGGTCACGACCACTCCGGGCATCGACCGGCCCTGCTGGTCCTTCACGACGCCGCGAACGGTGCCGGACTGAACGCCCTGCGCCGCGACGCCTGCGGGAAGACTGCAGAGGAAGATCAGCAACCAGCTCGCCGTGAACAGCCACGTTCGCCTCATCGATCCGGCTCCTTCTCGAAACAGGGTCCTTCGGTGGAGCGACTCATCGCGCCGCCGTCGGAACGTCGTGGAACATCGGCGTGGGACGTCAGAGTATATCGTCATCTCCAGGCGCGGAGATGAGGGACGACGCGATGTGGTGATGGAGCGATGCGGCGACGGAGGCGGTGTCGCCAGGTGACGAAGCGTCGTGATCGAGTGATGGAATGACGCACGATCGTGACGAGATGTCTCGATGGCGTGACGAGATGATGGCGTGAGGGGTAATGGGGTAATGTGGTGGTGGGTTCCATCACCACATGGCAAGCATCCTTCCCTTACCCCATCCCGTCATGCGACAGAAATTCTCGTTTGCGATTCTCGTGAGCCTGGCATTGGCGTGCAGCCGGACGCCGGCTCCGGCTGCGACTCGAGGCGCCGCGACGCCTGCGACGCCGCCGGCGGCCGCTCCCGCGTCCGTGGAGGGCGCCGCGCCCGTGCAGAGCGCGGTCCGCGGCAGCTACCTCGTCACGCTCGCTGGCTGCGACGACTGCCACACACCGCACACGCCCGGCCCCGGGGGGCCGAAGCCGGACATGAGCCTGCGTCTGTCGGGTCATCCGGCGGACTCGACCGTTGCGGCCCTGCCGGCCGGCCTGACGTTTCCCGGGAACTGGGGCTCGATCTCCGACAGGACGCGCACGGCGTGGGTCGGTTCGTGGGGTACGAGCTTCGCGAGCAACCTGACGCCCGACGTCACGACGGGGCTCGGCAGCTGGACCGAGGACATGTTCGTCCAGACGATCCGCAACGGCAAGCACCAGGGCACCGGCCGGGCCATCCTGCCGCCGATGCCGTGGGAGAACATCCGCCAGCTGACCGACGCCGATTTGAAGGCGATCTGGGCGTTCCTGCAGTCGCTGCCGCCGATCAACAACGCCGTTCCGGATCCGCTACCGCCCGGACGCTGACGCAGGCCGAAGGGGCAGCGTCCGCAGGCGCTGCCCGCACGCCTCGAACACGGCGTTGGCGAGGGCTCCGGCCGTCGGCACCGATCCCACCTCGCCGATGCCGGTCGATTCGGCACCCGCCTCGGCGGCGAAGAACACGTGGATCTCCTGCGGCGCGTCCTCGAAGGTCGCAATCGGGTAGTCGCGCCAGGTGGAAGACGTCACGCGCCCGTCTTCGATCCGCAGGGCCTCGAGCAGCGTCCAGCTCGCCGCCTGCTGAATGCCGCCCTCGATCTGGTTGCGCGCGCCGTCAGGATGCACGAGATGGCCCGCATCCACCGCGCACCAGACGCGGTTCAGGCCGACGCGACCGTCCGGAGCCACCTGGACATCGGCGATCACCGCGACGTATGTCCGGTTGTAGATGGCGCAGGCCACGCCGAAGCCCCGGCCAGGCTCGCGCGTACGCCCGGTCCATCCGCTCGCGTCGCGCGCCACTTCGAGCACTCCCCGCAGCCGGTCGTCGTCGACGTGCCGGAGGCGGAAGGCGATGGGATCCTGGCCGGAGGCGTGCGCGAGCTCGTCCATGAACGACTCGATCGCGAAGACGTTCGGCGCCGCGGCGAGCGAGCGGAACGGTCCGGTGCGGACGACCGCCGGGACGACGTGGAGCGTGACGTCGGCCGCCCCGAGCCGGTAGGGCGCGACGGCGTTGCGTCCGGACGTGACCTCGACCATCGCCGGGTTGCTGGCGCCGCCGTAGGCGTGGGAGTTGGTCGTCGTGTCGTAGCGCCATGCCGCAATCGCACCGGCCGCGTCGAGCGACGCGCTGGCCGACGCCTCGAGAATCGGCCGTTGCGGGCTCAGCTGGAACTCGTCTTCGCGGGTCCACTGGACCAGGACCGGCCGCTCGACCGCGCGCGACAGACGGGCCGCGTCGAGTGCGGCGTCGGTCAGGTTGCCGCGCCCGTACATGCCGCTCATCATCTGCGGGTGGACGTGCACCCAATCGGTCGGCAGGCCCAGGAGCTGGGCGGCTTCGTCGCGCACCGAGAAGGGCCGGTGGGTGGAGACGTAGAGATGGGCGTCGCCGTCGCGCACGTCCGCGACGGCCGCGCTCGGGCCAATCGACGCGTGCGCGATGTGCGGCACGGAGTACTGCGCCTCGACGCGGCGGCCGGAGGCAAGGGCCGCCTCGACGCCGGCGTCATGGCGCAGGACCAGATCGAATCGACGGCGGTCCGGGCGTGTCGGACGGCCCCCATGCGGCCTGGAGCGCGGCGATGGCGGCGAGCGCCTGTTCATCCCGCTCGGCCACGACGCCGATCGTGTCCCCGTCGCGCACTACGGCGACGACGCCCGGCTGAGCACGGGCGGCGGCCTCGTTCGCGCTCGCGAGTCGCAGGCCCGGTGCGGGCGGCCGCGCCATGTGGCCGCGGAGCATGCCCGGCAGCCGGACGTCGGCGGCATAGCGCGCGCGGCCCGTCACGATGTCGAGCGCCTCCAGCCGCAGGGGCGCATCGTCGGTGGCCTGGCTGCCCCCGCGCCCTCTGGCCGACTCCGGCACGCCGCCCACGAGCGGCTCGTCGGCGGCCAGCTCGGCGTAGGTCACCGCGCGCCCGTCCGGGGCGACCACTCGACCGTCGCGCGTCTCGAGACTGCCGGCCGGATGGTGAAGGCGCGAGCTGGCGCGCTCGAGCAGCAGCCGTCGAGCCTGCGCGGCGGCCGCGCGCAGGGCCTTGCCGTCGACGGCCGTCGACATGCTGCCGAACGTGCCCATGTCCCACGGCACGCGGTCCGTCTCGCCGAGCTCCACGTGCACGCGCTCGATCGGGAGGTCGAGCTCCTCGCCGACCATCTTCGCGAATCCGGTGCGGATCCCCTGGCCGTACTCGACCTTACCCGAACGCGCGGTCACGCTGCCGTCGCGCTCCACGACGATGCGAGCTTCGACGCGCTCGGGAGGGCGGTTCCGCCAGGGATTGCGCGCGCTCACGAGGCGGCCCTCTTCACCGCGCGGAGGGCCCGGCCGTACACGCCGCACCGGCAGAGGTGGGACGCCAGCGTCTCGCGGATTTGCCGGTCGCTGGGGGTCGCGTGGCCCGCCAGCAGCGCGACGGTCGCCATCAGCATCCCGCTCGTGCAGTAGCCGCACTGCATGGCGTCCTCGGCGAGGAAGGCGCGCTGCACGGGATGCAGGGTGCCGTGATCGGCGAGACCCTCGACGGTGACGATTCGCGTGCCGGCGACGTCCTCGACCGGGACGCTGCAGGCAGGCACCGCGGCGCCGTCGACGAGGACCACGCACGCGCCGCACGCGCCGTGGCCGCATCCGAAGCGGGTGCCGGTGAGGCCGAGATCGTCGCGGAGGGCGGCAAGCAGGGTCAGGCCGGCAGGCGCGTCGAGCTCATGGATTTCGCCGTTCACCGTCAGGCGGACATGCATGCTCACTCCGACCCGGTCCGATGCCGATTGTCGCACGAGTGGCCGGTTCGAGGGCAGGACGCGGCGAGGCGGTGCACCCGGGAACCGGATAAACTGGGACGTTCGCCATGAGGATCGGTGGCGTGAATCGCCGCATCCAGGTCGCCGCGGTCGTTGCAGCCTGCCTGCTCGGGTCGGCGTGGCTGCGCGCGGACGCGGCTCCGGCGGAGCAGGTCGTCACGATGACGGTCCGTCCCGAGGGCGTTCGCCTGCTGGTGCACCTGCATGTCCCCGTCGGCGCCCTGACGGACGTCAAGCTTCCCTATCGCAACGACGGCACGGTCGATCCCGACGCGCTCGGCAAGATGGTCGACCTGATCGCCGGCGACATCGCGCGCAATCTGGACGTGCGGCAGCGCGATGTGCCGCTCGCCGCGCCGGCGGAGTCCGGCCGCGTCGGCGCCGATGGGTCGTCGCTCGACATCGACCTCGCCTACGGCATCGACGGCACCGCCGCGGGCATCTCGGCGCGCGTGGACGTGTTTCCGGGCACCAACATCGCGCCGGTGCGCACCGATGCGACGTTCGTCGCGCCGTCCGGCGTCGAGCAGGACCTGAGCGTGCGCGAGGCCTTCGCGCGCGTGCGGTTCGAATCCCGGTCCCGCCGCCGCCGCGGTCGAAATGCTGACGCGCGCTTTTCGCGCGGTGCTCGGCGGCGGCGACCACCTGCTCTTTCTCCTCTGCCTGCTGCTGCCGGTCCGCCGGCTGCGAACGGCCGCCGGCCTGCTGCTGGCGCTGACGGCGGGACAGATCGTGTCGATCGTGGCCTCGGCCCTCCTCGCGCCGCCGGGTGCGGTGGCGCTGCCGGCGGTGGCGATGTTCGCCGCCTCGGCCCTCGTCATGGCGGCGCTCCAGGCCGTCGTCGGCGCGGGACAGCCCTGGACGTGGCTCCTGGCGCTGGTCTTCGGCGCCGCAAACGGCTTCACGTTCGGCAGCACGCTCGTCGCCGCGCGTCAGTTCGCGGGCTCGCACGTGTGGATCGCGCTGGCCGCCTTCCTGGCCGTCGTGGTCCTCGCCGAATTGTGGATGGGCGTGCTCGGCTGGGCGGCGCGCCTGTGGCTCGACACGCGCGGCGCGTCGGAGCGCGGGCTGGTGCTGATCGGCGCGGCGATCATCGCCCACAGCGGCGTGCACGCGGTGATGGATCGCGGTCAGGCGTTCGCCCAGACCGGCGCCTTCGGAGCCGGCCACGCGGTGGCCTGGCTGGCCGCGGGCTGGGTGTGCGCCGTGCTGCTGACCGCGGCGCCGGCGATCCTTCGCGACCGGGCCGGCCGCCATCGTCTCCTCCAGGCCTGATGGCGCCGACCGAGGTTCGAACGTCGGTCGTCGGGCAGGCGAGCCGGTGGCGCGAGCGCATCGGCGTCCTCGTCCTGGCCGGCGGGATCGTCAGCCTCGTCGCCGTCTACCTCGTGCTGAACGCCACCGTCGGCGGACACGATTCGGCGAGGACCCTGCTGCCGTATCAGGTTCTGGCGGGCACGCTGCCGCAGCCCGATCAGCAGCTGTTCCGCCAGCTGCGCTCGGGCCTGCTGAGCGCCGAGGCAGATCGGGCCCGGACGTCGTCGTGGCCCGGGACCGCGGCGCTCGCCTCGGCGGGCGTCGCGCCCTTCGCCGCCGGACCGGATGCGGCGGCCTACGTCTGGTCGAGGTTCGAGGAAGACACGATCGTCGACTACTTCGGGCAGCCGCACGACCCGTCGGCGCCCGCCTGGATCCTCGAGATCCAGGAGCCGCTGCCGGGCCTGCCGCCCGACCCGGCTCCCAACGACGAGGAGCACCACCGGCTGCCGGACGGCACGGTGCTCCACATCTACGTCTGGATGCACCGCTACGGCGGGCAGCTCGAGCCGGGCTTCGTGCGGCAGCCGGAGTCGGTGGGCTGGAGCGAGGTGTTCTCGGCCCCGCCCAATCCCGTGTACTACAACAGGAGGTAATTCGGCATGTCCCGTTCGTGCGTTCGATGCGCCTGGCTCTTTCTGGCGACCGTGATGCTCGCCCTTCCCGCGGTCGCGTCCGCGCAGTCGACGCCGACGCTCGAGATCGGCGTGACCCTGCACCCGTACTATTCGTGGACCAAGAACATCGTCGGCAACCTGCCCGGATACGAGGTCGTGCCGGTCCTGCCGGGGGACGTCGACTCGGGTGACTACCAGCCGCGGCCCGACGACATCAAGAAGATCGTGAGTCTCGACGCCATCGTCATCAACGGGATCGGGCACGACGACTTCATCATGCCGATGATCAAGGCATCGGGGAACACACACCTGCTGATCATCAGGACGAACGAGAACACGCCGCAGATCCGGGCCGCGCACGGCAACGGCGTCAACGCGCACACGTTCATCTCGTTCACCAACGCGATCCAGCAGACCTACGCGATCGAGCGCGCCATCGCGTCGCTGCGGCCGAAGGACGCCGAGGCGCTGCAGCAGAACGCCGCCGACTACGCCCGGCGGCTCCGCCTGATCAAGGCCAGGGCGGCCGTCCAGCTCGCCGACGCGAAGATCACGCGCGTGGTCACCGTTCACGACGGCTACGGCTACCTGATGCACGAGTTCGGGATCGAGGTCGCCGGCGTCGTCCAGCCCGCGCACGGGCTGATGCCGTCGGCGGCCGAGCTGCGGGACATGGTGGATCTGCTCAAGCGGGAGAAGATCCGCGTCGTCTTCAGCGAGGCCTCGTTCCCCGAGTCGATGCTCAACGTGCTGCGCGACGAAGCGGGCGTGAAGGTGTATACGATCTCCCACATCGAGATGGGGCCCTACACGGCCGACAAGTTCGAAAAGGAGATGCAGCAGAACGTGGACACGATGATCCGCGCGCTGGTCACCGAGGGATGAGCGAGGCGGCCGAGGCGACGCTCCTCGAGGTCACCGGGCTCTCGGTGCGCGTGCACGACGAGGCGCTGCTCGACCGGGTCGCCTTCCGCGTGCGCCGCGGCAGCATCCACATGATCGTCGGCCCGAACGGCGCCGGCAAGACGACGCTGATCTCCGCGATCCTGAATCAGATGCCGTTCGAGGGCCGGATCGAGATGACCTGGGTGGCGGCCGGCGGGATCGGGTTCGTCCCGCAGAGTCTCATCGTCGACCCGACCCTCCCCGTGACGGTCGCCGACTTCCTCGCGCTGACCCGTCAGCGCCGGCCGGTGTGCCTCGGCGTGTCCCGGTCCGTGCGCGCTCGAGTCCGTCGGCTGCTCGCGAACGTCGGGCTGAGCGCCCTGGAAAATCGGTCGCTGGCAGTGCTCTCCGGCGGCGAGCTGCGGCGGGTCCTCCTCGCGCACGCGCTGGATCCCGAGCCGGAGCTCCTGGTGCTGGACGAGCCTGGCGCCGGCCTCGACGAGACCGCCATGCAGGCGTTCGAGGACACCCTGCGCGGCCTCAAGCTGACGGGCCGGACCACCATCCTGATGGTGTCCCACGATCTCGAGCAGGTGGAGCGGCTCGCCGACCACGTCACCGTGCTCGACCGCCGGGTCGTCGCGGACGGACCGCCGGACGTGCTCGCCGCGGCCCACGTCCGCGAGCTGATTCCCCCGCCGCAGGCGAGGCGGGCGGTGCGCGCGTGACCGCGTTCTACGCGTGGGTCGGCGCCCTGGCGCAGCGCGGCCTGCTGCCGCACGACTTCACGTACCCGTTCCTCGTCCGTGGATTCCTCTGCGTGCTGATCATCGCGCCGGTCCTGGGCGGCATGAGCCACCTCGTGGTGACGCGCCGGATGGCGTTCTTCAGCGCGGCGCTCGGCCAGGCGGCGATCACGGGCGTCGCGCTCGGCCTCCTGCTCGGCGAGCCGTTGAATGCGCCGTACGGCGGCATGTTCGGGTTCTGTCTGCTGGCGACGCTGGCCATGGTCTACGTCAAGCGGCACACGACGCTCCCGCCCGACACGCTGATCGGCGTCTTCCACGCGCTGACGCTCGGACTCGGGCTGTGCCTGCTCGTCGCCCTGACGCGCCAGTTCAACGTCCACCAGGTGGAGTCGGTCCTCTTCGGCAGCCTGCTCACGGTGACCGACAGCGATCTGTTCCTGCTCATCGCCGTCGGCTGCCTGGTCGCGGTGCTGCTGGTGCGCGAGTACAACCACCTGATGCTCGACAGCCTGAGTCCGCCCCTCGCGTCGGTCGCGGGCGCCGATCCGGCCTACCTCGAGTACTTCTTCGCCCTGCTGCTCACGATGTCGATCGTCGTGAGCCTGAAGATCATCGGCGCGCTCCTGGTCGAGGCCCTGGTCGTCGTGCCGGCCGCGGCGGCCCGCAACGTCGCCCACGGCACGCGGAACTACCTGATCTGGAGCATCCTGCTGGCGTTCCTCGCGGGGGCGGGCGGGCTCGGCGTCTCGACGCGCTTCCTGGTCCCCACGGGCGGCGCCGTCGTGCTCGTCGTCACCGGACTCTTCTTCCTGACGATGCTGGGGCGGTCGCTGGCGCGGCGGAGGGCGATGGATTGAACGGAGCTTCGGCGGCGATCCGCCACGTTCAGGTCGTGCCGCTGTCCGCGCGGGCCGAGCTCGCGCACGTCGTGCGCGTCGGGCTCGCCATCGTCGTCGCCGCGACTGCGTACCTGAGCGTCCACAGCTCGCTGTTCGCGGGCAATCCCGGGACGCGGCAGCTCCTCCCGTTCCAGAAGCTCGCGATGAGCCGGTCGGAGTCCGAGCAGAAGATGTTCGTCGACATTCAGGAAGGCCTGATCGAGGCCGAGAACCGCCGGTCGACGTCTGGCGCCTGGCCCACGGTGGCCGCGCTCGCCGGCGACGGCGTGCCCCCGTTCGCGTTCGATCCGACGAACCGCGGCGCCCGGTACTCGTGGACGCTCGTCCACGAAGGGGCGTACGTCAACTATCTCGGTCTTCCCAATCGACCGCACGCGCCGGCGTGGCTGCTGCTCGTGCAGGAGCCCGAGCCCGGGGCCTCGTCGAATCTCGTGCGCGAGGATCAGGAACACCATCGCCTGCTCAACGGGATGATGCTGCAGGTGTCCACGTGGGTGCGCGAGGACGGCCGCGTCGCGGCGCGGCTGATCAACACGCCGCAGGCCGAGGGGTGGACGGAGCTGCTCGCCGTCGAGCCCTCGGCGGCGCCGTCGTCACACTAGGCGTTTTCGAGATCGGTGTCGCCCCAGAGATCGGTGTAGCCGCGGACCTTCAGGTCCGCCAATGTAGCCGCGGACCTTCAGGTCCGCCAATGTAGCTGCGGACCTTCAGGTCCGCCAATGCGAAGCCGACCTGAAGGTCGGCCGCCACCGCGAAACGAAAACCGCTCTGATTTAGACGCTGAGATGCTCGTGGACGACCGCGTCGGTCAGGCCCTCGATCGGGCCCTCGACGACCGAGCGGCCTTTCTCCAGGATGCAGAACTGATTCGCGATCCGCCGCGCGAAGGGCAGCTTCTGCTCCACGAGGAGCACCGTGACGCCTGCCTCGCGGTTGAGACGGAGGATCACGTCGCCGATCTCGTGGACGATGTTCGGCTGGATCCCTTCGGTCGGCTCGTCGAGGATGAGCAGCGTCGGCTCGAGCACGAGCGCGCGGCCGATGGCGAGCTGCTGCTGCTGGCCGCCCGACAGGTCGCCGCCGCGCCGCCGCAGCATCTTCTTGAGGACCGGGAACAGCTCGAACACGATCGGCGGCACGGTGCGCCCGCGCCGGCGGATGCCCAGGCCCACGCGCAGGTTCTCTTCCACGGTCAGGTGGGAGAAGATCTCGCGCCCCTGGGGGACGTAGCCGATCCCCAGGCGCGCCCGCGCCTCGGCCCGCAGCCGGCTCAGCTCGGTGCCGTCGAAGGTGATCCGCCCCGAGGAGGAGGGCAGCAGACCCATGATGCACTTGAGCAGGGTGGTCTTGCCCATCCCGTTGCGTCCCATGAGGCACGTCCGGGATCCCTTCGGCACCTGGAGGTCGACGTCCCACAGAGTATGACTGCCGCCGTACGACTGGTTGAGTGAGGAGACGGCCAGCACGCTCATGATCCGAGGTAGACCTCCACGACTCTGGGGTCGTTCTGCACCTGGTTCATGTCTCCGTCGGCCAGCACGCGCCCCTCGTGCAGCACGGTGACGCGCCTCGCGATCGAGCGGACGAAGTCCATGTCGTGTTCCACGACGACGAGCGAGTGTTCGGCGGCGAGGGACAGGACGAGCTCGGCGGTGCGGGCCGTTTCCTGGGGCGTCATGCCGGCGACGGGCTCGTCGAGGAGCAGGAGGTCGGGCTCCTGCATCAGCAGCATGCCGATCTCGAGCCACTGCTTCTGGCCGTGCGACAGGATGCCCGCCGGCGCGCCGCGCTGGTCGGACAGGCCGATGACGTCGAGGACGTCGTCGATGTGCTCGCGCTCGGAGGGCTTGAGGCGCGCCACGAGCGCCCGCCACACCGACTTGTCGCCCCAGAGCGACAGCTCGAGGTTCTCGAACACCGTCAGATTCTCGAAGACGGTCGGCTTCTGGAACTTGCGCCCGATGCCGGCCTCGGCGATCTCGTACTCGGAGAGCGTCAGCAGGTCGATGTCGTCGCCGAACCAGGCCGACCCGGAATCCGGGCGCGTCTTGCCCGTCACGACGTCCATCATCGTCGTCTTGCCGGCGCCGTTCGGGCCGATGATGCAGCGGAGCTCTCCGGGCTCGACGGTCAGCGTGAGGCCGTCGAGCGCCTTGAAGCCGTCGAAGCTGACGGTCAGGTCCTTCAGCGCCAGGCGCCGGCGTTCGATTGCGGCTTCGAGGGGTGCGGGTTCCGTCATTCCAGTTCGCTCCCGGCCGGCGCCTCGGCGCCAGGCTCGCCCGACCACCCGAGCAGGCCCGACCCGGCCGGCCGGCCGCCGCGCCTCAAAAGACCGACGATCCCGCGCGGCAGGAAGATCGTCACCAGCACGAAGAGCGAGCCGAGCGCGTAGAGCCAGACTTCCGGCAGCGCGCCGGTGAAGTAGGTCTTCGCGTAGTTGACCAGCACGGCGCCAGCGGCGGCGCCGAACAGCGTGGCGCGCCCGCCGACGGCGACCCAGATCACGACCTCGATCGAGTTGATCGGACTGAACTCGCTGGGGTTGATGATGCCGATCTGCGGGACGTACAGCGCGCCCGCAATCCCGGCCAGGACGGCCGAGAACACCCAGATCCAGAGCTTGTAGGACTCGACGCGGTAGCCCAGAAAGCGGACGCGGCTCTCGGCGTCGCGCACCGCGAGGACGACCCGGCCGGCGCGCGAGGAGACGACGGCGCGGCAGGCCAGGTAGCTGAGCGCGAGCGCCGCGGCGGTGACGACGAGCAGCACGACGCGGGTGGCGTCGCGGTGCAGGTCGAACCCGACGATGTCCTTGAAGTCGGTGAACCCGTTGTTGCCGCCGAAGCCCATGTCGTTGCGGAAGAAGGCGAGCATGAGCGCGTAGGTGAGGGCCTGCGTGATGATCGAGAGGTACACGCCCGTGACGCGCGAGCGGAAGGCGAGCCACCCGAACACCAGCGCCAGCGCGGCCGGGACCAGCACGACCATCAGCAGCGCGAAGCCGAAGTGGTTGAACCCGTACCAGAACCACGGCAGCTTCTGCCAGTTCAGGAAGACCATGAAGTCGGGCAGGAGCGGGTTGCCGTACACCCCGCGCGACCCGATCTCCCGCATCAGGTACATGCCCATCGCGTAGCCGCCGAGCGCGAAGAAGGCCGCGTGGCCGAGGCTCAGGATCCCGCAGTAGCCCCACACCAGGTCGAGGGCGAGCGCGAGGATCGCGTAGCACAGGTACTTGCCGATGAGGCCGACC
Organism: uncultured Acidobacteriota bacterium; assembly: GCA_963761615.1. Lineage (GTDB taxonomy): Bacteria > Acidobacteriota > Vicinamibacteria > Vicinamibacterales > CAVVIG01 > CAVXGU01. The sequence goes on from CAVXGU010000001.1 coordinate 342,503, forward strand.
GTGTAGGTCGACATGTGGAACGCGGACGAGGCGGGCACGACCAGATTGAGAATCGGCGCCAGGACGGCGAGCGCCGCCAGCGCGGCGAGGAGCAGGCTCCCGCCGCGATCCCGCGTCCAGCGCGTTCGCGACGGCGCTCACTGGCTCTCCGCCGCGCGTCCGGTCTGCGGGAAGAGCCCGCGCGGCCAGCGCTGAATGAACAGGATCAGGGCGACCAGCACCACGATCTTCGCCAGCACCGCGCCCGCGTACGGCTCGAGCAGCTGGTTGACGACGCCCATCGACAGGCCGCCGACGAGCGTGCCCCACAGGTTGCCGACGCCGCCGAAGACGACGACCATGAACGAATCCACGATGTAGGACTGGCCGAGGTTCGGGCCGACGTTGGTGAACTGGCTCAGCGCGACGCCTGCGAGTCCGGCGATCCCCGAGCCGAGGCCGAACGTCATCGCGTCGACCCAGGCGGTGCGGATCCCCATCGCCTTCGCCATCGAGCGGTTCTGGGACACGGCGCGGATGTCGAGGCCGAGGCGCGTGCGCTTGAGCACGCACCACGAGGATCGCGAACACCACCGCGGTGAAGATGACGATCGTCAGGCGGTTGTAGGTGATCGCCAGCGCGGGGTTGAGCTGCCACGTGCCGCTCATCCACGCCGGGTTCTCGACGGCCCGGTTGTTGGCCGTGAAGATCGACCGCACGAGCTGCTGGAGAATCAGGCTCACGCCGAACGTCGCGAGCAGCGTTTCGAGCGGGCGCCCGTAGAGGAACCGGATGATCGTGCGCTCGAGCAGGATGCCGGCGCCGCCCGCCACGATGAAGGCGACCGGCAGGGCCACGATGACCGAGATCCCGATGTGATGCGGCATGAGCTGCTGCACGACGTACGTCGCGTAGGCGCCCAGCATCATGAACTCGCCGTGGGCCATGTTGATGACGCCCATCACGCCGAAGGTGATGGCCAGGCCGATGGCGATGAGGACGAGCACCGAGCCGACGCTCAGGCCGAAGAAGAGGGTCTGCAGGCCCGAGTAGAACGCCTGCTCGCGGTCGATGCGCTTGAGGGCCGCCGTGGCGGCCTGGCGCACGGCCGCATCCGGCTCGGCGAAGCTGCCGTCGTCGTTCTTCTGGAGCAGGGCCGCCAGGCGGTTGTGCACCTGCGGCCGGAGCCGGCCGGCGAGCGTGGCGATCGCGTCGAGCCGGGCCTGGCGGTCGCCGCTGTCGAGCGCGGCCAGCGCCAGGCCGACCTCGATCTCCTCCTTCACGTCCGCGTTGGTCTCGACGCCGTCGCGCTGTTTGAGCAGGACGATGTTCCCTTCGTCGAGCGACCGCAGGATCTCGTCCACCGCCGACAGCCGCGCGGACGGGTCGGGGCTGTTCAACCCGAACCGGGCGACGGCGATGCGGATCGCCTTGCGCAGGGCGTTGTTGGTCCCGATGCGGGTGAGGTCGTCGCGCGACGCGGACCCGGCGTCGGCGAGCGACACCGGATCGACCAGCGCGAGCACGGTCAGGCTGTCGTCGTTGGACTTGACGATGAAGACGCGCTGGTCGGCGTTGCGGTAGAAGAGCCGGTCGTCGAGCAGCGCCGCGAGCACCGTCTGGGCGCTGTGATGGCCGCTCGCGGCGAGCTGATCGACAATCTGCTGCTTCTCGGAATAGGTGGCGTCGCGCAGCTGTCCCAGCGCGGCGAGGAAGCCGGCGTCGCCGGCCGGTGCGGCCGTCTGCGCGACGAGTGAAGGTACGAACACGACGGCGGCGAGCAGCAGCCCGATGAGCCACTGCCCGCCGGCCGGTCTGCGCCTTACTTGTAGTTCTGACCCGAACACACCTTGGTCTTCGTGTTGTAGTTGCCGCACTTCAGGGTCACCCAGTCGGCCTCGATGTCCTTGCTGCCGGGCAGGTAGTTCGACCAGGCGTCGCCGGGCACGTTCGCCCTTGGTCTGCCACACCACGTCGAACTGGCCGTCGGCCTGCACCTCGCCGATGTACACCGGCTTGGTGATGTGGTGGTTCGGCAGGACCTTCGCCGTGCCGCCGGTCAGGTTCGGCACCTCGAGCCCCGGGAGCGCCGCGATCACCTTGTCGACGTTGGTCGTGCCGGCCTTCTCGACGGCCTTCACCCACAGGTTGAAGCCGATGTAGTGCGCTTCCATCGGGTCGTTGGTCACGCGCTTCGCGTTCTTCGATGTAGGCGTGCCACTGGGCGATGAACGCCTTGTTCGCCGGCGTGTTGACGCTCTCGAAGTAGTTCCACGCCGCGAGATGGCCGACGAGCGGCTTGGTGTCGACGCCGGAGAGCTCCTCCTCGCCGACCGAGAAGGCGATGACCGGGATGTCCTCGGCCGAGATCTTCTGGTTCGCCAGCTCCTTGTAGAACGGCACGTTCGCGTCACCGTTGATCGTCGAGACGACGGCCGTCTTCTTGCCGGCGGAGCCGAACTTCTTGATCTCGGCGACGCGCGCCTGCCAGTCGGAGTAGCCGAACGGCGTGTAGTTGATCGAGATGTCCGAGGACTGCACGCCCTTCGAGTGCAGGTACGCCTCGAGGATCTTGTTCGTCGTGCGCGGGTACACGTAGTCCGTGCCTTCCAGCACCCACCGCTTCACGCCGACCTCGTTCATCAGGTAGTCGATCGCCGGAATGGCCTGCTGGTTGGGCGCCGCGCCAGTGTAGATCACGTTGCGCGACGACTCCTCGCCCTCGTACTGGACCGGGTAGAACAGCAGGCCGTCGTCCTTCTCGAAGACCGGGAGGACGGACTTGCGCGACACCGACGTCCAGCAGCCGAAGACGACGGCGACCTTGTCCTTCTCGAGGAGCTCGTGGGCCTTCTCGGCGAAGAGCGGCCAGTCCGACGCCGGATCGACGACGACCGGCTCGAGCTTCTTGCCCAGCAGCCCGCCCTTCTTGTTCTGCTGGTCGATCAACATCAGGATCGTGTCCTTCAGCGTGGTCTCGCTGATCGCCATCGTGCCCGAGAGCGAGTGCAGGATGCCGACCTTGATCGTGTCCTGCGCGTAGGCGCCGCGCGGCAGCGCGAGGCCGGCGGCCACCAGGGCCGCGACCGTGAATGTGTGAAACCGTTTCATGAGCCACTCCTTCTTTTCACTGGCGGCGGGGCCCCACCCCCGCCGCGAACTGACGCTGACGCCTCGGCTCGGATATCCCGTCCTCGCCTCGGCATGGCCGCAGGCGCCTTGCTTTCCTTACCGGCGGCGGGGCCCCACCTGACCGACGGCGGGGCCCCACCTGCCTCACCCGCCCCACCTGCCCGTGAATCACATCTGCACCTGGAAGCCGACGCCGACCTGCTTGTCGTCCGCCTGGACCGCGCTGAAGTTCTTCTGGAGGTAGAAGATCATGATCCGCGCGTTGAACTGGTTGATCACGTAGTTGAAGTTCAGCTCCGTCGTCTTCTGGTCGTAGTCCACGTCGAGCGGCGTGATGCCCTGGCTGAAGGTCGCCTTCGTGAACTTGCCGAGCACCTCGAAGCGGCCGGTCATGCCGGCGACCTGCGGGAAGAGGTAGCTGCCCAGCACGTAGCCGCCCTGGTCGAGGCCGTAGCGCGCGTTGTAGCCGCCCAGCTTGTCGTAGCGCGCGAGCTCCGCTTCGACCGACACGGCGCCGCCATTGACCTTCCGCTCGAGCAGGAAGTCGCCGTTGTACGCCTTGTTGCCGTCCTGCACCTGACCCGCCGCGCCGAGCGCCAGCAGGTTCTTGTCGCCGTAGTACGTGCCGTTCAGGTAGTAGCCCGCTTCCGGATCCCAGAAGTCCACCTGGACGCGCCCGGCCGTGATCACCTTGGGATCGCCCGTGGCCGAAGCGCCGTCGAACAGCCCGCCGGAGAGCTTCACCTTGCCGAACTGGCCCCAGTAGAGCGCGCCGTTGTCGCGGCCGGTGGCGAGGAACGGATAGCCGTCCTGCACCCCGTCGGTGTACACGGCCCAGTGGTGGGCGTAGTAGGGTCCGTACAGGTTGGCGCGGTCGCTCGGCGGCAGCATCCTCCCGACCCAGAAGTTGACCTTGTCGGAGAGCGTGAACTGCGCGGCCGCGTCGAGCACGGTCACGTGGTTGCCGGCGCCGTCGTACTCGGTGTTGAACATGAACTTCGTGTTCTTCGCGGCCGTCCCGTTCACGTAGAGCCGGACGCTCGGAATGGTGAAGCTGTCCGTGGACGTGCCGCCCGTGGGCGCGTCGTGGACGAGCGCCGTCTGGAGGCCGGCGCCCACGGTGACCGAGGGTGTCTGCGCCGCCGCCGGCAGCGCCGCGAGCAGCAGCGCCGCCGCCAGGGCGGCGGGTGTCGTACGAAGAGCTCGTGGGTGGAGTGGTCGGGTGAAGGCTGTCTCGCGCACGTTGGGTCCTTCCGTCTGACCCACGCGACGCGCGTGAGCCGCCCGTGACCGGGCAGCCGTGAACATGCAAGCGTAACGCCGATGTGACACGCGGCAGCGATATCTATAAACCGCTGATTCTTAAAGCTTTGAGTGCATGCTGGCCCTTCCCGTCAGCCTACAGAGTTGTTTGACACATTTTTAAAGGCGACATGAATGTCTTGATCTCGGAGGCTGGGCAGCCGCGCAGGGAGGGCAGGACCACCCCGCTCGCCCCGCACGCGCGGAGTCGCGGGAGCTGGCTCCGCCGCTTTCGTCGTGAACCCGCAAGGAGGCGACATTCTTGTTGGAACCAGCTCGCGGTGGAATCGCCGCGGGCGCAGCGAGTTGGACGAGTTGGAAAAGAACGAGTTGGACGAGTTAGAAAAGAAAAGGAAGGAGGGACGTTTCGATGACAGATGGCGAACCGCACACGCCCGACCCGGCCCAGCATCTCATGCAGATTGGCGGGGGCTACATCTTCTCCAGCGCGCTGCACGCGGTGGCGGCGGCTGGTGTCGCCGACGAGCTCGCCTCCGGGCCCCGGACGTGCGCCGAACTGGCTGCGGCGACCCGGACGAACGAAGACGCGCTGTATCGGCTGCTGCGCCTGCTGGCGAGCGCCGGCATCTTCACGGAAATCGAACCCCGGACCTTCGGACTCACGCCGCCGGCGGAGCTGCTGCAGAAGGCCCACCCGCGCTCGATGCACGACATGCTCGTCTTCATGGCGGATCCGCTCCACTTCCGGGTCTTCGCGGATCTGGGCGAGTCGCTGCGGACCGGCCGGCCCGCCGCCGAGAAGACGTTCGGGATGCCGCCCTTCGAGTACTTCCGGAGCCACCCCGAGTACTCGGAGGTCTTCAACCGAGCGATGACCAACAACAGCGCCCGGAGCGTGCCGGCGGCCCTCGAGGTCTGCGACTTCACCGGGGCCCGCGTCGTCGTGGACATCGCTGGCGGCCACGGGGCGCTTCTGACGGCGATTCTACGCGCGCATCCGTCGTTGCGAGGCGTCCTGATGGACCTGGACCACGTGATCGCGGGCGCCAAGCCTCACATCGCCGCCGCCGGCCTGAGCGACCGGCTCGAGACGGTCGCCGGCGACTTCTTCGCCGCGGTCCCGCCGGGAGGAGACGTGTACCTCCTCAAGCACATCATCCACGACTGGGACGACGAGCGGGCCGCCAGGATCCTGCGGAACGTCCGCTCGGCCATCGGCGGCAGCGCGGGCCGTCTGCTCGTGCTGGAGGGCGTCGTCGCGGCGGGCAACGGAGCCGACGCCGTCAAGGTCCTGGACATCGAGATGCTCGCGTTGCCGGGTGGGCGCGAGCGGTCGGTCGACGAGTTCGTGGCACTGCTCGCGGCCGGCGGGTTCGACCTGACGTCCATCACGCCGACGCGGTCGCCCCTGTGCGTGATCGAGGCGCGACCCGCGTAAGGCCGCACGCCGGCCGGGACGTATCTTCGACGTCCCCAGCTCGTCCTTCCGGCCTCTCGAGCCCGGACGCCCGCACCGGCGCGGGCGTCTGGTTTTCTGCGGATGTTACTATCGTGTGACATCCGCAGACACGAGACGCGGAGGGCGACACGATGGGCCAGCAGACTTGCGCGGGCAAGCTCATTGTCTTGACCGCGCCGTTCACCGAGACGATCGACCATGCCGGCTATTTCATCCAGATGAGCATGGCGTCGCTCCCGATGTGGCTCGAGGGGATCCTGAACCGCAAGTACCCGAAGTGGCGGGAGGTCGAGCGGGACGCCGACGGCACGGCGCGATACATGCCGGCGGGTCTGCGGGTCCTCGAGGCGGTGCTCCTCCGGCGGTTCGCGCCCGAGGACGTCGCGGCCTGCTATCCCGACGATCTCGAGTCGTTCATCGGGCCGCGGACGCGCGTGGTGGCCATTTCGACGCACAATCCGCTGGGCGTCACCTTCGCCGCCGGGGTGTACACGTCGATCTTCGGCGAGTCCAGACAGCCCATCAACTCGCACTACGCGCGGGCGCTCTTCGACCAGGTGAAGCGCAGTCCGCACCGCGGCGGGTTCAAGGTGATGGTGGGCGGCTCGGGCGGCTGGCAGATCACGCAGAACGACGCCTGGGACGATCTCGGCGTCGACTGCGTCGTCGAGGGCCGGAGCGAGTCGGCCGACACGATGGCGCTCTTCGAGCGCGCGATCCGCGGCGAGGATCTGCCCCGGCAGATCGAGGTCGGACATCCGAAGGACCGCGCGGCCATTCTCGTGCCCGACAAGCGGACGACCTTCGGCGTCGTCGAGATGACGACGGGCTGCGGGCGACGGTGTCAGTTCTGCGTGCCGGACCTGAACCCGCAGATCGACGTGCCGAAGGACCAGATCATGCGGGGCGTCGCGGCCAACGTGCGGCACGGGAACCGGCAGATCTCGCTGGCCACGGAGGACATGTTCATCTGGGGCCAGGTCCACACCGACACGCCGTTCTACTTTCCGAACCGGGAGGCCCTCGTCGATCTCTACCGCTCGATCGTCGAGACACCCGGCGTCGAGCAGCACGTGCTGAGCCACGCGACCATCGCACCGGCCGTGGTGGATCCGGTGCTCATCGAGCAGTTGTCGGCGATCTGCCTCGACAAGAGCCCGATCAGGCTGCCGCTCCTCAGCACCCATCCCGAACAACGCGCGCTCGTGCCGCTCATCGGCCTGGAGACGGGCTCGGTCCGGGTCGGGAAGTCGATCATGCCGAGCAAGGGCGTGCCGTTCTCGATCGACGACTGGCCGAGCGTGGTGATCAACGGCCTCGAGGTGCTGAACCGCAACAACTGGTTCCCGGCGATGACCTTGATCATCGGCAGCCCGGGCGAGACCGACGAGGACACGCTCGCCACGATCGATTTGATCTACGAAGTCGAGCGGCGCGGCCTGTTCGCGTTCTTCATCCCGTCGATCTTCACACCGCTCCACGACACGCGGCTCGAGCGGGCGACGGGCGTCACCGAGACGCGGCAGCTCACGCCGCTCCAGTGGCAGCTGATGATGAAGTGCTGGAAGATGAACCTGCGTCCGGGGCAGGTGAGCTGGTGGGGGCCCACCGCGTGGCGGACCGGCGCGATCGGCCTCTGGCTGTGGAAGCTGCGCAAGCTGAACGGCCCCAACTTCACGTGGCCGCTGCTGATGTTCGCCAGCGCCTTCCCGGAATCGCTGATGGCGAGGATGGGCAAGATCCACATGGGCCGCCCGCTCCGGATCAAGAGCCGGAGGGAGCTGCTCGAAACGGTCCGCCCGGCGCACCGGCGGTTCCTGCGCCCGGATACGGGCGACATGCCGCCGCTGCCGGACACCGTGCCCGGGGATGCCGAGGAGCCGGTGCTCCTGCAGATCCGGCGCGAGGCCTAGTCCCCGGCGCGCAGGAAGGTCACGACGAGCACGTCGCGATAGGCGGGGTGCGCCGGGTCCAGCGCCTCGACGGGCGTCACGCCGTGGCAGACGCGCGCGTCGTCGACCAGCGCGGCATCGAACGGGCTGGTCAGCGTGAAGCGGCCCAGCACGGCGCCGTCGAGCGCGTGGATCGTCGTCGTCCCGCTCGCGATGTTGCGCCGTTCGACGAGCAGCACGAGCACGTAGTCCACGCCGTCGCGATGGAGGCCCTCCGGCGTGGGCCGCCCGTCCTCGCCCGCGCGCGCCTCGATCCGGAACTGATGGACCTCGACCTTCCAGCGCGTGACCGCAGGGGCCAGTCCGCCGAACAGCCCGCGGCAGAACTGCAGAATCGTGGTCAGGCTCGGTCCGGAGCCGACCGACGGATCGACAGGCGAGAACCACCGCGCGACGCCGCCGTGGACCGGGTTGTAGTCGAGCGACTGATAGTGCGGCTGGTGGGCCTCACGGGCGATGGCGCCGTCGTTGCCGACGGAGAAGACCGCGTGGCGCCGGCGGCGATAGCGGCCGCCGTCGGCCATGTAGGTGTCGGTGTCGAGATCGTCCCAGCTCGCGGCGAACCCGTCCCAGTCGGTGAGCGGCCCGGTGCGCTCGAGCGCCGCGCGCATCGCGGCGCCGTGCACGAAGACGAACCCCTCGCGCGCGAGGTGCTCGTCCGCGCTTCCGCTCGGCGGCTGGGACTCGACCATCGCTTCGACCATGTTCGAATCTTAGTATGATTGGCCGGCCATGGCGCACGGTCCCGAACGCCTCTGGCGGGTGCGCAAGCAGCATCGATCGATCGACGCGATCCTGCTGACGACCGAGGAGCCTCCCGCGGTCGAGGTGCGCTATTTCCGCGATGACAGGCTGTTGTACGCACGGCGCTGGCCGGAGCGCGAGCTGGCGGTCCAGGAGGCGGCCGATAGGCTGCGCGAGCTGCAGCGCGCCGGATGGACCACTCACTGGTGAAGGACCGAGACCTTCCAGCGTCGCGGGAGGCCCCGTCCGGCCGCCGGGGCGATGACCGGTTCGACGCGTGGGTCGCCGACCTCGAGGCCCGGCAGCTGTCGGATTCTGACCTTCCAGGAGGTCGCGCGCGCGCTCCGGGCGCTGTCGTCGGCCTACGTCGAGCGCCGCGGAGCCATCGCCCGGGGCAAAGCGCTCGACGGCGCCGGCAAGCGTGCGGCGTTCGCGCTCTTCTACGGCCCGCTCCACTTCCTGCTCGTCGCCGGCATCGTCGCGCGCCTGCCGGGCGCCACCGACCGCCAGAAGACGATCGTCGATCTCGGATGCGGGACCGGCCCCGCCGGCGCGGCATGGGCGACGGCCTGCCGCCGGCGGCCGCGCCTGGTCGGGATCGACCACCATCCCTGGGCGCTCGAGGAAGCAGCCCGCACCTATCGCGCGTTCGGCCTGGAGGCGCGCACCGAACGCGCAAGTCTGGGCGTCTGGCGGCTGCCGAAGCCGCCGGCGTCGTTCGTCGCGGCGTTCGCCGTGAACGAGCTGGCCGACGAACGGCGCGACGCGCTGCTCGCCCAGCTGCGCGAGCGGGCGGAGCGGGGCGACCGCGTGCTCGTCGTCGAGCCGCTGGCCCGGTTCGTCGCGCCCTGGTGGAACGCCTGGCGCGACGCGTTCGCCCCGCTCGGCGCGCGCGCCGACGAGTGGCGCTTTTCCGTCGAGCTCCCGCCCGTCGTGGCCAAACTCGACCGTGCCGCCGGCCTCGACCATCGGGAGCTCACCGGACGCTCGATCTTCGCCGACGTCCGGGGCTAGGTAGGATTGATGGGTCGAGACCAGAAGGTGGCGGTGAAGAAGCTCCTTGCGGTCGCCGGAATCCTGCTCGCCGCACCGGCCGCGTGGGCCGCGCCGGGAACGCTGCGCGTCGACTTCCTTCACAGCGGCGACGCGACCGTCGAGCGCTTCCGCCTCGACCGCGTCGTCGTCGAGCCGCTGCCGTGGCCCGGCAACCCGGCCCGCGCGATCGACACCTCGAACCTCGGCCAGTACTTTTTCGAGGTCTCCGACGCCGCGACCGGCCGCGTGCTCTACTCGCGCGGCTTCTCCTCCATCTACGGCGAGTGGGAGACGACGGACGAGGCGCGGAAGACGACGCGCACGTTCTCGGAATCACTGCGCTTTCCGCTGCCGCCGGGGCCGGTGCAAGTGATCGTGAAAGCGCGCGACGCGCACAACGTCCTCCAGGAAGTCTGGCGCTTCGCGGTCGATCCGTCCGCCGGGTCCGTCGTTCACAGCACGGGGACCGACGGGGCGGGCCCGCTCATTACATTCCAGCGGGCCGGCGATCCCTCCTCGAAGCTCGACCTGCTGATCCTCGGCGACGGCTACACGGCCGCCGAGCGGGACAAGTTCGAGCGTGACGCGCGGCGGCTGCTCGACGCGTTCTTCGCCACGACGCCCTTCAAGGAGCGCCGAAACCAGATCAACGTCTGGGGTCTGGTGCCGGCCGCCCGGGAGTCGGGCATCTCCCATCCCTCGAAGGGGGTCCACCGCGAGTCGCCGATCGGGACGTCGTACGGCGCCTTCGGCACGGACCGCTACATCCTGACGTTCGACAACGCGCGGTTCCGGGCGGTTGCCGCGCACGCGCCCTACGACGTCGTCGAGATCCTGACCAACAGCGACGCGTACGGCGGCGGGGGGATCTTCGGCCTCTATAGCATCGCGGCCGCCGGCAATGCGTGGGCGCCGTACGTCTTCATCCACGAGTTCGGCCATCAGCTGGCCGGGCTGGCCGACGAGTACTACACGTCGCAGGTCGCGTATCTGCCCCCCAGGGAGCTGGTCGAGCCGTGGGAGCCGAACGTCACGGCGAATCCGACCGACCCGAAGTGGAAGGCTCTCGTGCCCGCGGGCGTGCCCCTGCCCACGCCCTGGCCGAAAGCGGAGTACGACCGGCTGGCCGCGGAAGGCGAGCAGGCGCAGGCCGCGTCCGGTGCCCGCCAGCCGCAGGCGGAGACCGAGAGCGAGCTTCGCGCGCGCCAGGCCCGCATCGCCGCCGTCCTGGCGGGTGGTCCCTACGCCCACGTCGTCGGCGCATTCGAGGGCGCGGACTACCTGGAGCGCGGCTACTATCGCCCCCAGCAGGATTGCGTCATGTTCAGCCGCGACGATCGGTCGTTCTGCGCCGTGTGCCGCCGGGCCGTCGACGCGGCGCTCGACCGCTTCACGGCTCCCTGACTCGTCCAGCGGGAGATGCCTCTGTCACGCTTGACGGACGGGCGGAGGTTGGAGAGACTAGCTGCTCTCCGATTGGATCATCCAGACTGGAAGGCCGATTATGGACGACGAATTCGACGGCGGCATGGACATGCCGGAAGACGAGCTCACCGATGAACTGACCATCACCGAGACCGAGATCCTCATCCCCGAGGAGATCGAGATCGAAACGGTGGAGGTGGAACCCGCCGGCCGCCGCGCGAGCGGCGGGGCGCGGAAGCGCTCGGCCGCGCCGGCCAGGAAGGCGCCCGCGAAGGCCGCCAAGGCCAAGCCGGCCGCCAAGGCCAAACCGGCCGCGAAGGCGAAGCCGGCCGCCAAGGCGAAGAAGAAGGCGGCCAAGCCCGCGCGCAAGGCCGCGAAGAAGTCGAAGCCGGCCCGGAAGCCGGCCCGCAAGGTGGCCCGCAAGGCGGCGAAGAAGTCGGCCGGGAAGACCCGCCGCAAGGCCGGCGCGAAGAAGTAGCGCGACGTTCACGGTGAGGGACGAGCTTTCCCGAAGCCGTCCCGCCGTGGCATAGTCGTCGGAGATGCGAAGGATTGCCCTCGTCCTGCTTGCGTGCGCGTGCCTGGCCGCGCGGGGCGAGGCGCAAGCCCCGGCCTCCAGCGCAGGTCAGGTGACCCGCGCGACCCTCTCCAACGGTCTCCGCGTCGTCATCGTCCACGACCCGCTCGCGCGGGTCGCCACCGTCGAAGACAACTACCTCGTCGGCGCCAACGAGACGCCGGACGGCTTCCCGGGCATGGCGCACGCCCAGGAGCACATGGCGTTCCGCGGCTGCACCGGCGTGACCGCGGACCAGACGGCCGCGATCTACGCGCAGCTCGGCGGATACGGCGACGCCGACACCCAGCAGACCATCACGCAGTACTTCGCGACCGTGCCCGCGGCCGACCTCGAGGTCGCGCTCCGGCTCGACGCCGCCTGCATGCAGGGCATGGACGACGCCCAGCCCCAGTGGGACGAGGAGCGCGGCGCGATCGAGCAGGAGGTGGCGCGCGACCTCTCGGATCCGACCTACAAGTTCATCACGCGCCTGAACCAGGACGTGTTCGCGGGCACGCCGTACGCGCACGACGCGCTCGGCACGCGCGAGTCGTTCGACCAGACGACCAGCGCGATGCTGAAGCAGTTCCACGACACCTGGTACGGGCCGAACAACGCCATCCTGGTGATTGCCGGCGACGTCGACCCGACGGCCACGCTGGCCACCGTCCAGTCGCTGTACGGATCCATTCCCCGGCGGACGCTCGGAACGCGGCCCGCCGTGGCGCTGCAGCCGGTCAAGGCCGAGACGTTCTCGCTCGACAGCAATCTGCCGTATGGGCTCGCCATCGTCTCGTACCGCCTGCCCGGCACCGACAGTCCGGACTTCGCCGCCGCCTCGATCATGGCCGACGTGCTGGCGAGCCAGCGCGGCAATCTCTACGCGCTCGTGCCCGCCGGCAAGGCGCTCGCGGCGCAGTTCCAGGTGGCCGAGTCGTACCCCGGGGCCAGCGTCGGGTTCGCTTACGCGGCCCTTCCCGGGTCGACGCCGCCCGAGACCATCGTCCCCGGCCTGCAGTCCATCATCGCGGACTACGTCAGCGCCGGGTTTCCGGCCGACTTGGTGGACGCCGCGAAGCGGTCCGAAATCGCGTCGGCGGAGTTCCAGCGCAACTCGATTCCCGATCTCGCCGCCACCTGGTCGCAGGCCCTGGCGGCCGAAGGGCGCAACTCGCCCGACGATGACGTGGACGCGATCCGCAAGGTGACGGTCGCCGACGTCGACCGCGTGGCGAAGCAGTACCTGCTGGCGACCAGCGCGATCGTGACGACGCTCGTGCCGAAGCCGACCGGCGCGCCGGTGTCGGGCAAGGGCTTCGGTGGCAGCGAGCAGCTGACGTCGGCGCCGACCAAACCGGTGACGCTGCCCGCCTGGGCGGAGTCGGCGCTCGCGACGCTGCGCGTGCCCGAGGTCGCCCCGACGTGGACCGACGCGAAGCTGCCCAACGGTCTGCGGCTGATCGTGGAACCGAACGCCACCAGTCCGACGGTGACCGTGCTCGGCAGCGTCCGGCACGAGACCGGCCTGCAGGAGCCGAAGGGACAGGAAGGCGTGGCCGAGGTGCTCGGCGACCTCTTTTCCTACGGCACGACGACGCTGGACCGGCTCGCGTTTCAGAAGGCGCTGGACGACATCGCCGCGCAGGAGTCGGCCGGCTACGACTTCTCGCTCCGCGTCCTGAAGGAGAACTTCGGCCGCGGCGTCGAGCTGCTCGCCGACAACGTCCTGCACCCCGCGCTGCCGCAGCAGGCCTTCGACGTCGTCAAGCCGCAGACGGCGCAGTACCTCGAGGGACAGATCAAGAGTCCCGGCTACCGCGCCGACCGCGCGCTGCTGTCGGGCCTTCTGCCGGCCGGCGATCCGGGCCTTCGCGATGCCACGCCGCAGACCGTCTCGGGCCTGACGCTGGACGACGTGAAGGCGCTGTTCGCGTCGACGTTCAGGCCGGACCTGACGACCGTCGTGGTGATCGGGGACGTGGATCCCGCCGACGCCCGGGCGGTGATCGAGAAGAACTTCGGCGCGTGGACCGCGCAGGGCACCGCCGCCGATCCCACGATGCCGCCGGTCCCGCCCAACAAGGCCGCGACCTTCGCGGTGCAGGATCCCGAGGCCGTGCAGGCCTCAGTGGTGATGGCGGAGGAGATCGGGGTGAACCGGTTCGATCCCGATTACTACGCGCTGCAGCTCGGCGATCACGTGCTCGGCGGAGGCTTCTACGCCACGCGGCTCTACCACGACCTGCGGCAGGTTGCCGGGCTGGTCTACGCCGTGGACAACAGCCTCAGCGCCGACAAGACGCGCGGCATCTACGAGGTGACGTTCGGATCGGACCCGCCGAACGTGCCGAAGGCGCGGGATCTCATCGTGCGCGACGTGCGGGCCATGCAGACGACCGACGTCTCGCCCGAGGAGCTGCACCAGGCGAAGGCGCTGCTCCTGCGGCAGATGGCGCTCCAGGAGTCGAGCGAGGACGCGATTGCCGACTTGCTCCTGAACCGCGCGCAGATCGGGCTGCCGCTCGACGAGTCGAAGCGGATGGGGCAGCGGTTCCTGGACTTGACGGCGGACCAGATCCGGGCGGCCTTCGCCAAGTGGATCCGGCCCGACGACTTCGTCGAGGTTGTCCGCGGCCCCAACCCCTGAGCGCAGCGTCTTAGCGGCCGCGGCCCATCCGTCCGCCGCGCATCGAGTTGCGCGGCTGAGCCGACGGCGGCGTGAGGCCGTTGGCGCGCAGCATCATCGCCACCTGGCTGTAGTGATCGCCCCAGTCGAGCGTCATGTGGAAGAGCACCCACCATCCCGTGACCTTCCGGCCGAACATCGTCATTTCCTGATCGAGCTTGGCTGGATCGATCGTGTCGAGTGCCTTGTCGCAGTAGGCGAACGACTCCTTGAGCTGGTTGACGAGCCCGTCCTTGGGACCGGTCTCGGGCACCGGCACGTCCGGCTTCTTCTGGCCGCTGAACGCGCTGCAGAGCTGGTAGTTCGCGTCGGCCGCGTGATGGAAGATGTAGCCGAAGCTGACCTGCTGCGGGCTCGGCTTCCACGCGTACTTGTCGGCCGGCAGCATCTCGGCCGATCCGACCATGTTGGCCTCGTTCGAGCGCATCTCGATGCGGATCGCGTCCGCGATCGCCTTCGCGTCCTGCGCCGACGCGGTGGCCGCGAACCCCGCGAGCCCCGTGGCGCACGCCACCAGGATGAACACCACTCGTTTCATTTGACCCCCCGTGGCCTTGATTCTACCGCCGGAGCCGCCGTCTTTTGCGAGCGGGCGCGGAGGATGAGGAAGAGGCCCGCCAGGATGAAGGGAATACTGAGCAACTGGCCCATATCGAGCGGCAGGGATGCCTCGAAGGACTCCTGGTAGACCTTGAAGAACTCCACGAAGAACCGCCAGCCGAAGCCGAGCACCATGGCCATGCCGAGCAGGCGCCCGGCCGGCGGGCGCCGGGCCGCCGCGCGGTAGGTCAGGTACAGGATGAGCGAGGTCGCGAAGTAGCCCAGGGCCTCGTAGATCTGCGTCGGATGGCGCGGCACCGCGTCCACCCGCGCGAACACGACCGCCCAGGGCAGCGTCGTCGCCCGCCCGATGATCTCCGAGTTGAAGAGGTTGCCGATCCGGATGAACCCCGCGACCAGCATGATCGGGACGGTGAGCCGGTCCGTGAGCGACAGGAACGTGAACTCGCGGTGCCGGCGGCAGAAGATCACGATCGCGAGCAGCACGGCGGCGAATCCGCCGTGGCTGGCGAGCCCGCCCTTCCAGGTTTCGAAGATCTCGATCGGGTGAGAGAAGTAGTAGCCCGGCTCGTAGAAGAGCACCTGGCCGAGGCGCGCCCCGACGATCGTGGCGATGACCAGGTAGACGAGCAGGGTGTCGACGATTTCGGTGTCGCGGCCCTCGGCGGCGAACATCCTGCGGAGGACGAAGTAGCCGGTGAGGAAGCCGCCCGCGAAGAGCAGGCTGTACCAGCGGACGACGAACGGGCCGAGGTGGAAGAGGATCGGGTCGACGTTCCAGACCATCAGGCATGATATAGCGCAGATCGCGCCCCGGCCGTTCCCGCGTCCTCCACGTCAGGTATTTCTAGAGCGGATTCTTCAAGGCCAGACGTAGTGCAGGCCTTCAGGCCTGCCAGCCGGAGGGAAGCGATATGCACATGAGGAAGAGCTTGGCGCTCGCCGCCGGGCTGGCCGCGGCCGTGCTGGCGGGTGGATGTGGACGGGGTTCCGGCGTGGCGGAAGCGGCGGCCGCCTCGTCTTCGCAGACCGCCGGCGCGCACAGCGTCGACCTGGACCATCCCTGCGACCTGCTCACCGACACCGAAGTCGCGGATCTCGCCTCGGGGCTGAAGCCGCACCAGCTCGACACGGTGGCCGGCGTGGACAAGATCTGCGACTGGCCCGACGCGCACGGTGTGCCGGTCGTTCAGGTGCAGGTCTACGACGCGGATCCGCAGGGGCCGGCGGCCGAGCTCCGGTCGTCGCTCGGACCGAGCGGCTACCAGATCGTCCAGGTGGCCGGTGTCGGCGAGCGCGCGGCGGCGGCGGTCCAGCAGGCCAATCCCGACCTCGGCCTGAAGGAAGGCGTGGCCTCGCTCGTCGCGCAGTCCGAGGGGCGCGCCGTCTCGATTTCGACGCCCGGGCTGCAGATCCTGCCTGGCACGCCGAAGTTCCAGAAGCTGAAGGAGCTGGCCATCACCGCCATTTCGCGGGCGACGGGCGGCGATCCTCCGAAGGCGCCGTCCGCGTAGGGCCGGCAACTCTTGCGGCGGGCGATCCGTCTAACCGTGGCAATGACCCGCCTGCCCGGACACATCCGCTATGCGCTGCGCCAGTTCCGCCTCTCTCCGGTCTTCACTGCGGCCGCCGTCCTGACGCTCGCGCTGGGCATCGGCGGAACGACCGCGATCTTCACGCTGATTCATGCGGTGATGCTGCGCTCGCTGCCGGTCGCGGATCCGGCGCGGCTCTATCGCATCGGCGACGGTGACAACTGCTGCGTCAATGGCGGACCGCAGGACCGGTGGGGCATGGTTTCGTTTCCGCTGTACGAGCGGCTCGCGCAGAACGTGCCGGAGTTCGAGGCCATCACCGCGTTTCAGGCCGGGCAGGGGCGGCTGAGCGTGCGGCGCGAGGGCGCGGACACGGCGGCGCGGCCGCTGAGATCGGAGTTCGTCACCGGCTCGTACTTCTCGACGCTCGGCGTCGGCGCGTTCGGCGGCCGCGTGTTGACGCCCGACGACGACACGCCGGCCGCGGCGCCGGCCGCGGTGCTGAGCTACAACGCGTGGGATTCGATCTACGGCGGCGACCCGTCGGTGGTCGGCTCGACGTTCGTGATCGAAGGCCATCCCTTCGCGCTCGTCGGCGTCGCGCCGCCGGGATTCTTCGGCGAGACGCTGCGGGCGGATCCGCCGGACGTCTGGATCCCGCTGCAGAAGGAGCCGCTCATCCACGGCGACACGGCGCTGCTGCACCAGCCGGTCTCCGCGTGGCTGCGGGTGATCGGCCGCCTGCGTCCGGGCGCGTCGATCGACGGGATGTCGCCGCGGCTGACCGGCATTCTGCGGCAGTGGATGCTGTACGACTCGGGCTACCCGCCCAACTGGATGTCGGACGTCAAGCGGCTGCTGCCCAGGCAGGTGCTGGCGGTCGTGCCGGCGGGCGCCGGCGTCGCGGTGATGAAAGAGCAGTACGGGCGCAGCCTGGAGATCCTGCTCGCGGTGTGCGGGCTCGTGCTGCTCATCGCGTGCGCGAACGTCGCGAACCTGCTGCTCGCGCGCGCGGCCGCACGCCGCGGCCAGACCGCCGTGCGTCTCGCGATCGGCGCGGGCACGAGGGAGATCGTCGGGCAGGCGCTCGTCGAGAGCGTCCTGCTCGCGGTCATCGGCGGCGTCGTCGGGCTCGTCGTCGCGATGGGCGCGGCGCGCCTGCTGCTCGCGCTGGCGTTTAGCGCCGCGCGGTTCCTGCCGATCGACGTCCAGCCGTCGCTGCCGGTGCTCGCCTTCGCGTTCGGCCTCGCGCTGCTGACGGGCATCGTCTTCGGCGCGGCGCCGGCGTGGTTCGCCACGCGGACCGATCCGATCGACGCGCTGCGCGGCGCCGGCCGCAGCACGCGCGACCACGCGTCGTTCGCGCGCAAGGGGCTGCTCGTGCTGCAGGCGACGCTGTCGGTCGTGCTGGTCGCGGGCGCGACGATGCTCGCGCGGAGCCTGAACAACCTGGAGCACCAGGACTTCGGGTACACGGTGCCCGGACGCGTGCTGGTGTCGCTGAACCAGCCGCCGCTCACGTACACGCCGCCGCAGCTGATCGCCATGTACCGCGAGATCGAATCCCGCCTGTCGCGGCTGCCGGGCGTGCGCGGCGCGGGGCTCGCCCTGTACAACCCGCTGACCGACAACTGGAGCGAGCTGATCCTCGTGTCCGGGCATCCACCGCCGAAGATGGGCGAGCAGGCGGGCGCCTCGTGGGATCGCGTCAGCGCACATTACCTGCAGGACCTCGGCGTCGCCGTCGTCCGCGGCCGGACGTTCACGGAGGCGGACAACGAGACCGCCGCGCTGGTCGCGATCGTGAACGAGACGTTCGTGAAGCGCTTCTTCAAGAGCGACGAGGATCCGATCGGGCAGCACTTCGGCCTGGATCTGCCGGAGAACGTGAACACGTTCCGCATCGTCGGCGTGGTGCGGGACGCGAAGTTCGCCGGCTTCGCCCTCGGCCAGCCCGCGCGGCCGATGTTCTACGTGCCGATGGCGCAGACGGTGCCGTATGCGAGTCCGCTGATGGCGCGGCTTGAATCGGCGTCGCACCGGGCGGGCGGCATCCTGCTGGTCAGCGATCTGTCGCCGGCGGCGCTGGAGCCGCAGATCCGGCAGACGCTGGCCGCGGTCGATCCGAACCTGACGATCAACAGCGTCCGCACGCTGCGGGAGCAGGTCGCGCTGTCGTTCAACCAGCAGCGCGCCGTCGCCAGCCTCGCCGGGCTGTTCGGCATCGTGGCGCTGCTGCTGGCCGCGATCGGGCTCTACGGCGTCACCGCCTACACGGTCGCGCAGCGGACCAACGAGATCGGCATCCGCATGGCGCTCGGCGCCGATCGTACGAACGTCCTCGAGCTCGTGCTCCGCGGCGCCTTCAGCCGCGTCGTCGCCGGCCTCGCGATCGGTCTGCCGCTGGCGGTCGGCGCCGGACGCCTCATCGCGGCGCAGCTGTACGGGGTGCCGTTCTGGGATCCGCTGGCGCTCGCGGTGGCCACCGTGTCGCTGACCGCGTGCGCGCTGGTCGCGGCGATCATTCCCGCCACCCGCGCGGCGATGATTTCACCGATGAGCGCGCTGCGGACCGAGTGACGGGTGCGGCTGCAGCGCGGCCTGTTGGGGACGCCGCTCGATCCCGGATCG
>CAVXGU010000002.1:0-131916 GCA_963761615.1 uncultured Acidobacteriota bacterium
CCGCGGCAACGTGATCGACCTCGCCGTCGCCGTCGTGATCGGCGCCGCGTTCGGCGCGGTCGTCACCGCGCTCGTCAAGGATCTGATCACGCCGCTCATCGCGGCCGTGTTCGGGTCGCACGACTTCTCCGCCATCGTCTTCACCATCAACGGCAGCCAGTTCCCGATCGGCGACTTCATCAACGCCATGCTGTCGTTCCTGTTCGTCGGTGCGGCCGTCTACTTCTTCGTCGTCGTCCCGGTCAACACGATCACCGCGCGGATGCGGCGCGGCGAGGGGACGCCGGACCCGACCACCAAGAAGTGCCCGGAGTGCCTGAGCGAGGTGCCGATCGCGGCGAAGCGGTGTGCGTTCTGCACGTCGCCGCTCGGGCAGGCCTGAAGGCCTGCGCTACACTCGCTGCGGCTCTCGGCTCTCGGCTCTCGGCTCTCGGCTCTCGATTGGACGATCGGGTTCTGCTAAGGTACCCGGGTTCGTCGGTCAGCTTTCTATCGAAGAGGGGTTTGATGATGAAGGGGCCCGTTCGCTTCATCGGTGCGCGGTCGCGCTCGTCTTCGGGGCCGCCACGATCGCCGGCGCGCAGACGAAGACGATGCTGCCGTTCGACCACATCCACATCAACGAGCCCGCGGCGGAGGCGAGCCAGTGGTGGGAAAGCCACATCGGCGGCCGGCGCATCACCGAGGCGCCGAACCGCCTCATGTACGGCGCCGTGAGGCTGATGTTCCTGAGGCCCACCGCGACCGGCGGCAGCGAGGGCAGCGTCATCGAGGCGCTCGGCTTCTCCTTCCCCGACCTCGCCGCCAAGATGCGCGAGCTCGCGGCCGACAACACCAAGGTCATCCAGCCGATCCAGGACGTGCCCGGCCTCTACAAGACGGCCGTGATCGAAGACCCGTGGGGCCTGCGCATCGAGCTCGTCCAGGATCCCGCGCTGCTCGGCCTGCACCACGTGCACTTGCGCGCGCCCGACCCGGACGCCTACTACGCGTGGCTCATGGACAAGTTCGGCGGCGAGCGCACGAAGATCCACGGCCAGGTGGACGCGCTCGAGTACCCCGGCACCGGCGGCTTCACCACGGTCTACATCGTCGTCTCGAAGGGCGACTCGGTGCCGAGCACGGGCCGCGTCATCGATCACATCGGCTGGCGCTCGACGGGCCCGATCGACGGCACGAAGGCGATGCTCGAAGCCAAGCACGTCGAGCTGACGAGCCAGCCGCGGCCGCTGAACCTGCCGAACGGACCGTCGATCAACTTCTTCTACGTCGCAGGCCCCGACGGCACGCGGATCGAGCTGGTGGAACGGCCAGGACTGAAACCTGGGCAATAGTTAGGGGCTGGGCGCGTTCCCCGCAAAGTGCTGGGTGCGTTCGCAGCAAGGTGCTGGGCGCGTTCCCAGCAAAGTGCTGCGTGCGTTCCCAGCAAGGGGCTGGGTTGGTTCCCGGCAGAATGCTGGGGCGTTCCCGGCGAGCGGCGACAGCAGGACGTCCGTGCGGGTCAGCAGGTCTCTCGGCTCTCGGCTTGGACGCCGGCCGCTCGGCGACGTCTCGCGGCGGCAAACGATCCCGCTCTTCCGGCGTCGCCGCGGATCCTCCTCAGGATCCTCGCTCCGGCGAGATCCGCAACCCGGGCGTGCACAGCGCATGCCGCGCGAATCTTCCACGGAATTCGAGCCACCAGCCTGAGCGGCGTGCAGATCCTGGCGAGCACCATCCACCGGCGGCTGGCAGACCTGAAGGTCTGCGCTACACCTGATGAAGGTCTGCGCCACACCGACACGGCAGACCTGAAGGTCTGCGCTACAGCGACAGGCAGGCCTGAAGGTCTGCGCTACACCAGGCCCAGAGCCGGGAGCCGAGAGCCCAGAGCCCAGAGCCGAGAGCCCAGAGCCTGAAGCCTACTTCGGTTCCAGCGTCAGACGATGCGCCACGTGCGCGTCGACCGCGCCGCGCGAGTAGAGCATCGGGAAATAGATGTTCTTCGCCAGGTTCTCGCGCGCGTCGCCGTAGTACGGACTGCCCGGCTGCGCGGACTGCCCCGGCGCGTTGCTCCATACCGAGTTGTCCGGATTCGCCAGGTCGATGATGCGCCGGAAGTTCGCGCCGGTCGCGTCGACGTCGTTGAACCCGCCGGGCCGCTCGATGGGCGGCAGGTCGAACGCAGGCGCGATCATGTTCGGCAGCGCGCTCTCGTTGATCCGCCCGTAGCGCCACTGGCTCCAGTCCGTCCCCCACGCCTTCGTGAGCTGGGCGAGCGCCTCCTTCAGCCCCGCCTCGACCTGCTGCGGCGACCCGTTCGCCTCGCCCGCTCCGCCCGCCGTCAGCGCCTTCGCCGCCTTCGTCGTCGTCCACCGGACGTAGATCGCGCCGGGGACGCTGTCCACCGTCAGCAGCAGGTTCCAGTTGTCGATGAGCTGGCGCGCGCGCTCGACCTCGGGATCGGACGAGGTCCAGCCGTGGAAGAAGTGATGGTCGCGCTGGGCGTGGAGCGAGAACGTGTCGTGCTGGAAGCGCTCGAAGTCCTGGATCGAGAACGGCCCGCCCGTGCTCAACAACTGGTTGATGCGCGTGATGCGCGAGATGTCCACGTCCTTCGACGTGTGATAGAAGACCGGCCGCCCCGTGTAGCCAGGCGGCTCGGTGGTGTTGTTGTTGGCCGTCGCGATGTACCCGCGCGCCGGGTTGTACTCGCGCGGCAGATCGCTCCGGAAGCCCTTCCACTCGTACTTGCCCGTGCCGGGAACCGGCAGCCGGCCGTTCCAGCCGTCGCGATCGGGCGTGAGGCCGGTCACCTGCATCGCGATGTTGCCGTCCGAGTCGCCGCAGATCAGGTTGTGCGTCGGCATCTTCCAGAACATCGCGCGCTGGAAGAAGTCCGCGCAGCTCGTCGCCTGCGCCAGCTTGAAGCTGCCGAGATACGCCGCCGTCCCCGGTTCCTGGTTGACCGACTTCACGGCATACGCCACGTGGTGCGCCGGGTCCTCGTAGAAGATCGGCCCGTGCTCGCTGAACTTCAACTCGACGGTCCGCGGCTTGTCCTCGCCGCGCACGTTGATGTTCTCGTGGATGATCTGCAGCGGCTCCCACTTGCCGTCGTGGAGGACCTGATTCGGGTCGTCCGGCTTGGTCTGCTCGACGAACACGTCCGACATGTCCGTGCCCGCGAAGGTGAGGCCCCACGCCATGTGCGCGTTGTTCCCCTCCTGCACGCCGATGAACGGCGGCTCGCCGCCGCCGATCACGTTCCAGCCGGGCGCGACGAGGTGCACGAAGTAGCGCAGCGCCGGCATCTCGATCCGCCGGTGCGGGTCGTTGGCGAGGATCACGTGGCCCGTCGCCGACAGCCGCGGACTGATCACCCAGTTGTTGCTGCCCTCGGGATCCTGGAACTCCGGCGCGACGGGCGGCTTCCCGACACCGGTGACCAGGTCGCGGTACTGCGCCACGATCGGCAGCGCCGGGAGCTTCCCGGGCTCGAAGGGATCGCCGTCGCCGTCACGCATCACCTTGAGGATGTCGTCCGGGATGATGCTGACGTCGAGACCATCGGGCACCTTCAAATCGTCCCAGGGATCGGGCGCCGCGCGGCGGTTCGCCTCCTCGACGCCGTACTTCTTCACGTTGAGCGCGAGCTGCATCTCGTTGATCGCGTTGTCCCGCGTGCTCGAGATCGCCAGCTGCGCCCAGCGCAGGACGACAGTCTTCGCGGTCCAGTGGTCGGGCTTGACGCCGGTGAGCTTGAACTCGACCGGCAGGTTGTCGGCGTGGGCATCTATATATGCATTGATCCCGTTCGCGTAGTCGGTGAACAGGCGCTCGGCGTCCAGGTAATAGCTCGTCCACTCCGCAGCGTCCCACGGGCCGCGGAACATCAGCAGACGAGTGCGCGCGTCGTAGGGATACGCCTTCGGCCCGAAGATCTCCGCGAGCCGCCCCTCGTGCCACCGGCGCCACATCTCCATCTGCCACAGCCGGTCCTGGGCCATCACGTAGCCCTGCGCGAAGAACAGGTCATCGTCGTCTTTCGCGTAGATGTGCGGGACGCCCCACGTATCGCGGATCACCTCGACGGGCTGCTTGACGCCGGGCAGCGAGATCGTGCCGTCGATCTTCGCGAGCGACTCGCGCGCCAGCTCGCCGGCCGAGCCGGAACCGGAGGAACACCCCGCCGCCGCCAGCGCCGCCACCATCCCGATCGCCACCAGGCGTCCTCGACCAGCCAGCATCAGCCACCTCCGCCTGTCACGGCAGACCTGAAGGTCTGCACTACATGGGCAGACCTGAAGGTCTGCGCTACACGGGCAGACCTGAAGGTCTGCGCTACGAATGGATTCGGATGATGGCTCCGGGCGGCGGGCATGTCAAACGGGCTCTGGGCTTCGGGCTCTCGGCTCTCGGCTCTCGGCTCTCGGCTCTCGGCTCTGGACGCAGGCGCGTCGACACGGGCGTGTGGCGAAGCCGTGCGCAGGTCGGCGACAGGTGCGCCTGACCGCGCGAGAAGACCCGGGGGACCAGGCCAGCTCACGGAGCTGGCCGGCCAGCGGCCTTCAGCGGTCCTCGCAGCGCGGTCCGGCGACCGGAGCCCGGATTCGCGACACGGCTGTGTCGACGCGACGGCTTCGGGGTCTCCCGGCAGGCCTGAAGGCCTGCACTACGGGCAGGCCTAAAGGCCTGCACTACCGGGCTCTCGGCTCTCGGCGGGAGCGTCGACGGCTGCCCAGTGTGCAGGTGCTCACGTAGCCGCAAGCTCAGGGGCTGTGAAACGGGCAGACCGGCGCCGGTATAGACTTGTCACAGGTCTAACACAACTCAACTCAATGAGACAGAGCCGAGGAGCAGTCATATATGGCGAAGCGAGGACCGAAACCGCAGGGACTGAGCATGGACCGGCTGCGCGAGCTCGCGCGGGCAGGGGCCGAGGCGACGTTGACGCGGCTGCGAGCGGAAGTGATCGCGATCGAACGGACCTTCCCGGAGCTGGCGGATCCCAAGGTGCGCCGGCGATCGATCGAGAAAGGCATGAAGCGCGCGCGCCGGCGCGGCCGTCAGATGTCGGACGCCGCACGCAAGGCCGCCTCGGAGCGCATGAAGCGCTACTGGAAGGAACGGAAGAAGGCGCAGGCGAAGGTCAAGTAGGCTCCCCCACTTCCATTACCACATCACCACATTACCCCATTACCCCATGTGGTTATGTGCTGCCTACCCCCTGACGAGCTTCTCGACGGCGTCGAGCAGGGCGCGCGCCGTGAAAGGCTTCTCGAGCAGCTGCGCGTCGGGCTCGACGTCGCCGCGGCGCACGGCGGTCTCGCCCGTGTAGCCGGAGATGAACAGGACGGGGACGTTCGGGTGGATCTCGTGCAGCCGGCGGGCGAACTCGGCGCCGCCGACGTCCGGCATGACGACGTCGCTGATCACGAGGTCGGGTGCGCGGTGGCCGCGCCGTGCGATCGCGAGCCCCTCTTCCGCGCCGCCCGCCTCCAGCACCTTGTAGCCGTGCCGCGAGAGCATGCGCGCGACGAGGTGCCGCACCGGCGCCTCGTCCTCCACGACCAGGACCGTGCCGGGCTCGTGCGCCACGGGCACGGCGGCCACGTCCTTCCGGGCGGGCTGGACGCGCAGCGCCTCGAGGCCGTCCGGCGCCGGGAAGAACATGCGGAACGTCGTGCCGCGGCCCACCTCGCTCGCCACGCCGATGTGCCCGCCCAGCTGGTGGACGATGCCGTGAACCGTGGCGAGGCCGAGCCCCGTGCCGTGGCCGGGCTCCTTGGTCGTGAAGAACGGCTCGAAGATGCGCTCCACGACGCGGGCGTCCATGCCGTGGCCGGTGTCGGCGACGGACAGACAGACGTACTGGCCCGGCTCGACCGCGGAACCGACCACCGCCATGACCGTCTCGTGATCCACGGCGGCCGACTCGATGCGCAGCGCTCCCCCTTTCGGCATCGCATCGCCCGCGTTGGCGGCGAGGTTCAGCAGCACCTGCTGCAGCTGCAGCTGGTCCGCGACGATGAGCGGCAGCCCATCGTCGAGCGCGAGATCGAACGTGATGTCCTCCGAGACCAGGCGGCGGAGCATGCCGTGGGCGTCGCGCACGACCTGGTTGACGTCGACGGGGGAGATCTGGAGCGTCTGCTTGCGGCCGAACGCGAGCAGCTGGCGGGTCAGCTCGGTGGCGCGGCTGGCGGCCTTGCGGATCTCCAGCAGGTCGCCGCTGATCGGCTTGTCGGCGCCGATCTGATCCAGCATCATCTCGCTGTAGCCGACGATCGTCGTGAGGATGTTGTTGAAGTCGTGGGCGATGCCGCCGGCCAGCCGGCCGATGCTCTCCATCTTGCGCGCCTGACGGAGCTGCTCCTCCAGACGGTGGCGCTCGGTGATCTCCTCGACGATCGCCTCGAACACGCTGCGGCGATCCAGACCGGGCTCGATCATGCCGCCGCTCAGGCGCACGCGGATGTGCGCGCCCGTGCGCGTCCGCCAGATGGCCTCTTCGCCGGCGATCTGGAGGCCGTCGATCGCGCAGGCGATCAGCGAATCCCGCGCCGTCGCGTCCGCGAACAGATCCGAGACGGGCACGCGCATGAGCGCCTCGGCCGACTCGTACCCGAGCATGCGCACGAGCGCGGGGTTGACCGTGAGGAACTCGCCCTGGATGGTGGCGCGGTAGATGCCGAAGACCGCGCGCTCGACGAGCGACCGGTACTGCGCCTCGGACTGCAGGAGCGCGCGCTCGGTCGCGCGACGCGAGTAGCGGCTCGCCGCCTCGCGCAGCTCGCGCTCGATCGCGGGCATCAGACGCGCGAGGCGGTCCTTGACGAGAAAGTCGTGCGCGCCGGCCTTGAGCGCCTTGACCGCGGTCTCCTCGCCGATCGTGCCCGAGACGATGATGAACGGCAGGTCGCGCCCGGACGCCCGCAGGACCTCGAGCCCCTCCGGCCCGCTGAATCCCGGCATCGAGTAGTCGGACAGCACGAGGTCCCAGTCGCGCTCGAGCGCCGCCCGCATGCCGTCGGCGCTCTGGACGCGCTCGCACTCCACGTCGTACCCGCCCCGCTCCAGCTCGCCGAGGATGAGCTCGGCGTCCTGCTCCGAGTCCTCGAGCAGCAAGACGCGCAGGCGGCGCGCGTCCCCCCGAGGACCCGCGTCAGACGTGCGCTCCATCGGCGGACCTGGTTGGCGGCGGCTCGTTGACGACGGCCCAGAACCCGCCGAGCAGCTTGACGGCGTCGATGAACTCCGAGAAGGACACGGGCTTGACCACGTAGGCGTTCACGCCCAGGTTGTACGTGCGCATCAGGTCGCTCTCCTCGCGCGACGAGGTGAGCGCGACCACGGGAATCGTCCTGAGCTCGGCGTGCCCCTTGATCGTGCGCAGCACCTCGATGCCGTCGACCTTGGGCATCTTCAGGTCGAGCAGCATCACCGCGGGATTCCCTCCCGGGCGGCCGGCGTAGGCGTTGCGCTTGAACAGGTAATCGAGAGCCTCGGCCCCGTCGCGAACGACCACGAGGGCGTTGGCGAGCTTGTTCTGACGCAGCGCCTCGAGCGTGAGCTCGACGTCTTCGGCGTTGTCCTCGGCGATGAGAATCGTCCGAATCTCCGTGATCATGCCGCTCCTTCCCGGGCCGCGGGCGGCAGCGAGACGAAGAACGTCGCGCCCTCCCCCAGCACCCCCTCGGCCCACACCTTGCCGCCGTGCCGGTTGACGATCCGCCGGACGGTGGCGAGTCCGATGCCCGTCCCCTCGAAGTCGTCCGCGGAATGCAGGCGCTGGAACACGCCGAACAGCTTGTGCGCGTACTGCGGATCGAACCCGACGCCGTTGTCGCGGACGAAAACCGTCACGCGGCCGTTGGCCTTCGCGGCGCGCACCTCGATGCGCGCCCGCTCCCGTGGGCGCGAGTACTTGACGGCGTTCGACAGCAGGTTGACGAACACCAGCTTCAGCATCTCGCGGTCGCCGGACACCGCCGGCAGCGGCTCGACGACCCAGTCGAGCTCGCGCCCGGCCGTCTCGTCCTCGATCTCGCGGCGCGCCTCGTCCACCACCTGCGTCAGATCCACGGGCTGCCGCGACAGCGCTGCCCGGCCCGTGCGCGAGAACGCCAGCAGGTCGTCGATGAGCCGTCCCATCCGGGTGGCGGCGTTCGTGATCGTCGCCAGGTAGCGGCGGTCCTTCTCGCCGAGCCGCTCGCCGGCCGATCGCTCGAGCAGCGCGGCGAAGCCCGTGATGTGGCGCAGCGGCGCCCGCAGGTCGTGCGACACCGAGTAGCTGAACGACTCCAGCTCGTGGTTCACTTCCGCGGTCTTCGCCAGGCTGGTCTTGAGGTCCTCGGTCATCTTCCGCTCGTCGGTGACGTCGCGCGCTGCCGCGTAGATCTTCCCTTCCGGCACCACCGGCGCCGACACCCAGTGCAGCCAGCGGTAGCTGCCGTCCTTGTGGCGGTAGCGGTTTTCGAAGTCGATGACCTTCTGCCCCTCCGACAGCCGCGACATCTCGCGCGTCGTCGCCTCGCGGTCGTCAGGGTGCACGAAGTCCATGAAGGGCGCCGCGGTGAGCTCGTCCGGCTCCCAGCCGAGCACGTCGCGCCACGCCGGGTTCACGCGGCGGAACCGGCCGTCGAAGCCGGCGATGCACAGCAGATCGAGCGACACGAGGAAGAAGTGATCGAGGTCCTTCATCGAGCTCTCGAGGCGCTCGGTCCGCTGGCGGAGCTGCTCGGTCAGGTCTTCGTGCAGCGCCTCGGCGCGCGAGGCGAGCAGCGCCACCACGCCGACCGCCAGCGCGATGAACAGCAGCGCCACGACCCCGAGGCCGCCCACGGCGCGCTGGATCGGCGCGAGAAACGTCGATCGCGGAAAGTCCACGACGACGGCCCAGGGCGTGCCGGCGACGAGGGCCGTCGCGCCGAGGCGGCTCTCGCCGTCCGCGCTGGTGTACTCCGAAACGCCGTGGCGCCCGGCGTCCGCCTTCGGCCTCGGGATCAGATTCGTGAAGTCCGTCCAGACATCGCCGCCGGTGTTGCCCATCGCGACGAGGGCGCCGCTGCCGACGAGGCGGCCGATGAGCTGCGCGTTCTGCGCCTCGCCGAGCTCGCGCGTCAGGACGAACGATCCGATCCGCGCCGGCGCGGCGGACGCATCGCCCACCGACATGACGTCGACGGCGACGGTGAAGAAGAGCGATCCCCGCACGTCGACGAACGGACCGATCCCCGCCTTCGGCAGGCCGGGGCCGAGCGGCACGGTCGGCCCGCCCGCGGGCTCGCCCGGCGGCGCGATGGTCAGCACGGTCCGGCCCCCGGCATCGAGAAGCCGCGCGGCGGGCTGGCCGCGCGGCGCGAGCGGCCGCAGCACGCCGAGGGCAGCCTGCTCGTTCGCGTCGGTCGGATCCTTCAGGACCCGGCGGACCACGTCGGCGGTCGCGACGCGCTGCAGCTCGGTGACGCCGCGCGCGCCGTTCTGCCCCATCAGCTGCGCGATCTGATCGGCGGTGGCCTGCGCGCGCTCACCGCCGGTGGCGATGGCGACGCGCTCGAGCTGATGGTTCGCAATCCACAGAAAGGCGACGACGATGGGGAGGAGGACCGCGGCGACGAGCAGCGGCAGGCGGACGAGCAGCGACGCGCGCGCCCGTTGCGGGTCCGGCTGAGGTTGCTCGGGCGGACGGACAGCCACGTACGTCAGTATCGACCGATCGCGGCTCCAAGGTCACTGGAGCCAACAACTTGTCCGTACTGGCGGTTTTCTGGCTAGGCTTCGGGTTTCTTCTTGCGGCTGGCGCGCTTGCGAGGCGCCTTGGCGGGAGCCGGCTCGCTGGTCGGCTGGAGCACGACCAGCCGCGTCGAGAAGACGCGGCGGCCGTGCTCGTCGAAATCGATCACGGTGTGGTGCTCGTTGACTTCGACCAGTGTGCCCGCCCCGTAGGTGGGCTGCATCACACGATCGCCTTTGGCCCAGGCTTTCATCGTCGCTCCAGAGATGGGACGCGTACGGCTTACCAGCGGGGCTCGCGGCGTCCGCCGCCCATGCCCCCGCCGCCGCCGCCGAATCCGCCCTGGGGCTTGGGCCGGGCCTCGTTCACGGTCAAGGCACGGCCGCCCAGGGAGTACTGATTGAACTCCGACGCCGCTTTCTGCGCCTCGTCGTCGGTGGCCATCTCGACGAAGGCGAACCCGCGGGCACGGCCCGTCGCGGCGTCGCGCATGACCCGCACCGACTCGACAGTGCCCGCTCGGCTGAAGAGCTCCTGGAGCTCCGCCTCACCCGTCGTGTAGGGAAGGTTCCCGACGTACAGCCTGCGACCCATGATGCGCTCTCCTCACGTGGCACCGGGCCGCCGGAGCGGCCGGCGCAGATACCGGGCCCGGTTACCACCCGGGCGGGTGGCTGTCGGTCGGCCAAGCGGTCACGTGGAGGGAGGAGCGAGTCAGAACTGAGGCTCGAATCAGCACTCGGCGCGGGCGAAGCAGGCGGACTGACCACCAAAGACGGGTAGTCTATCAACCGCCGGGCTCGGCCGCAACTGGACTTTCGAGGGGCGCTCGGCTCTGGGCGCTCGGCTCTGGGCGCTCGGCTCTCGGCGCTCGGCTCTCGGCTCTCGGCTTTGGGCTCTGGGCGAGTCGCACCGTCACGCTGCAGTCGTGATCTGCCGAGAGCCGAGAGCCCAGAGCCGAGAGCCCAATGCCCAGAGCCCAAAGCCGAGAGCCGAGAGCCCCGTGTATTCTGACCCCATGCACCTGCACCTCGGCTCCGAGCTCCTCCTCGACTTTCCGCGCTACCAGTCCCGGCTCGACGGCGCACGGGTCGGGGTGGTGTGCAATCCGGCCTCGGTGGACGGCCGGCTGCGCCACATTGCCGATCGCCTGCTGACGCACCAGGGCGCACGGCTGACGGCGATCTTCGGCCCGCAGCACGGCTTCCGGTCCGACGTGCAGGAGAACATGATCGAGACCGGACACGCGCGCGACGCGGTGCGGCGCGTGCCGGTGTACTCGCTCTACAGCGAGACGCGGGAGCCGACGGCCGAGATGCTCCGCGATGTCGACGTCCTGATCGTCGACCTCCAGGATGTCGGGACGCGGATCTACACCTACATCTACACGATGGCCAACTGCCTGCGCGCCTGCGCCCGTCACGGCGTCCAGGCGATCGTCTGCGACCGGCCCAACCCGATCGGGGGGCTCGCGGTCGAGGGGCCGATGCTCGAGCCCGGATTCGAGTCGTTCGTGGGCCAGTTCCCGATTCCGATGCGGCACGGGATGACGATCGGCGAACTGGCGCGGCTCTTCAACGACGAATTCGACCTCGGCGCCCGCCTCGAGGTCGTGCCCGTGCAGGGCTGGCGCCGCGATCTCTACGGCGACCAGACGGGCCTCCCCTGGGTGCTGCCCTCGCCCAACATCCCGACGGTGGACTCGGCAGTCGTCTATCCGGGCACCGTGCTCTTCGAGGCCACCAACGTCTCGGAGGGCCGCGGCACCACGAAACCGTTCGAGCTGCTGGGCGCGCCGTGGATCGTGCCCGAGGTCTTCGCCGGCGAACTGAACGAGCTCGGACTGCCCGGGGTCCACTTCCGCCCGGTCGTCTTCGAGCCGACGTTCCACAAGCACGCCGGCGCGACCTGCGGCGGCTGCCAGATCCACGTGCTCGATCGCACGGTCTTCAAGCCCGTCGAGACCGGCGTCGCCCTGCTCGAGGCCTTCCGCGCCGCCGACCCCGCCCGCTTCGCCTGGCGCGATCCGCCGTACGAGTACGAGCGCGAGAAGCCCCCGATCGACATCCTCGCGGGATCGTCGGCGCTCAGGACGCAGATGGACGCGGGCGTACCGTTCGACCAGATCGCCCACTCCTGGCAACCGGGGGTCGAGGCCTTCGGGGAGATCAGGGGAAAGTACCTGATGTATTGAATGGGGTAATGGGGTGATGTGGTAATGGGGTAATGGGGGGATCACGCTGTCACGCTGCACGACGTGGACAGCGGAACAGCGAGACTGAACGCCTTTCCATTACCCCATCACCACATTACCCCCTTACCACATGTACCGGATGTGCCGGAGTGCCGGATGTGCCGGCCCTTCATCCCCGGGTCTTGGCGATGCCTGGCGTGTCGGCTTCCTGGGGGATCTTCGGCTGCAGGTGATGCACCGTGAGGTGGTCGCGCAGGTGCTCGAAGGCTTCGTCGGTCGTGTCGGCCCAGGTGATGAGATTCATGTCGTCCTCGTCGATCGCGCCCCAGTCGGCGAGGGGGCGGAAGCTCAGCACCTCGCGCCAGTAGTCGCGGCCGTACAGCAGCACGCCGATCTTCTTCGACAGCTTGTCGGTCTGCGCCAGCGTCAGGAACTCGAACAGCTCGTCGCAGGTACCGAATCCGCCGGGGAACACCACGAGCGCGTTGGCGAGGTACGCGAACCAGAACTTGCGCATGAAGAAGTAGTGGAACTCGAAGTGCAGCCCCTCGCTGATGTACGGATTCGCGCCCTGCTCGAACGGCAGACGGATGTTCAGGCCGATCGTCTTGCCGCCGGCCTCGTGCGCGCCCCGGTTCGCCGCCTCCATGATCCCGGGGCCGCCGCCCGAGGTGACGACGAAGCGGTGGTTCTCGTGGTGGAGCGACAGGGTCCACTCGGTGAGCCGGCGCGCCACCGTCCGGGCGTCCTCGTAGTACCGCGACCACTCCACCGCCCGCCGCGCGCGCAGCAGCTCTTCCTGGAACCGCTCGTCCGAGGCGACGCCGCCGCGCGCCTTGATGGCGTCGTGCGTGCGGACGGCGCGGTCGCGGCTCTCGACGCGCGCCGATCCGAAGAACACGACGGTGTCCTGGATGCGCTGCTCGCGGAACCGGCGGAGCGGCTCGAGATACTCGGACAGGATCCGGACGGGCCGCCCCTCGTGGCTCTCGAGGAAGCGCTCGTCCATGTAGGCGAGCGGCTGGCTGCGCATATGAAGCCAATCTATCACGCGTACTGATAAGATCCCGCGCGAAGCCGTGACCGAATCCGCCGCCCCTCCGCCGCGCCTGGATCTCACCCTCGTCATCGGCGCGCCGGCGGACGTCGTGGTCCGATCGTTCTTCGACCCCGACGCCCTCACCGCCTGGTGGGACGTCCAGCGATCCGTCACCATCCCGCGCCCCTTCGGGCCCTTCGTCGTCCAGTGGGCGCCCACCCTGGACCACGACGATGTGCTCGGGCGGCTCGGCGGCGTGTTCCGCGGCACCGTGGTGCAGTTCCATCCGCACCAGGGCTTCTTCGTCGCCGACGCGTACTGGCTGCCGCCCGACGGCGACCCGATCGGACCGATGGCGTTCGAACTGACGTGCCGCGAGCTCGATGGCGACACGCGCACCGAGCTCCACATCGCGCAGACCGGATTCGAGGAGAGCGAACGCTGGCGCCGCTACTACGAGATCATCCAGGTGGGATGGACCCACGCGCTCGGGTCGCTCAAGGGATTGCTGGAGAAGTAGACCATCACAGGGGGGCCATCGCATGGGGCCATCGCATGGGGTAATGGGGTGATGTGGTGATGTGGTAATGGAATGGGAAATGGGGTGATGGGGTAATGGGGTAATGGAAGCGGCACGGTTCGTGCTGGTTGGAGGTCATGGACCAGGCGACCGCGCTCAAGGAGCGAACCAAGCGCTTTGCTCTCGACGTCCTCGAGGAACTGAAGACCCTGCCAGCGGCTGAACCCGGACCGCTCATCAGACGGCAACTCGCGAAATCGGCAACTTCTATCGCCGCCAACTACCGCGCATCTCGCAGAGCGCGCTCCCACACCGAGTTCACCGCGCGGATTTCCGTTGTCGCCGAAGAAGCCGACGAGACTCTCTTCTGGCTCGAGGTGATTCAGGAAGGAAAGGTGGGGATGCCGCTCACCGTGCAGAACCTGCTACGCGAGTCACGCGAGCTGTGCGCAATCTTCTCCGCCATGGTCGGCACCGCCCGCCGCCGATATCACAAACGTGCGTGACGTCGCATGGGCAGCGTGACAGCACGTAGGGCAGCGTGACAGCGTGATCCCCCATTACCCCATCACCACATCACCCCATTACCCCATCTCAGTACTCACAGCCTCTGTATCTTCAAATAGTTCGCATCCGCCCGGCCCGGATCGCTGTTCACGCTGACGACGACGATCGTGGCGTGCGGGGAGAGGATGCCGCGATCGACGAGCTGCGCGCCGATGCGCGCGACGTTCACCTCGTCGCCGATTTCGATCCGTACCGGCAGGACGCCCCAGCAGAGCGACAGGCGCCGCGCCATGTCGCGGCGCTCGGTCGCAGCGAGGATCGTGGCCGCCGGCCGCAGCGACGACAGCCGGCGCGCGGTGTGGCCGCCGCGCGTCACCGCCACGATGGCGTCGGCGCCGCCGTGTCCCGCGAGCGTGACCGCGGCCTCGCAGAGCGCCTCCTCGTGCCCCTGATCGCCGGCGGCAAAAGGCGCGGCGGGCGCCCGACCGGACTCCGCGTCGCGGATGATGGCGTCGAGCATGCGCACGGCCCGCACGGGATAGGCGCCGATCGCGGTCTCGCCGGAGAGCATGATCGCGTCGACGTCCTCGTCGACGGCGCTGGCCGCGTCGCTGACCTCGGCGCGGGTCGGACGCGCCTCGGTCGTCATGGACTCGAGCACCTGCGTCGCGACGATCACCGGAATTCCGCGGCGCCGCGCGGCGGCGATGATCGCCTTCTGCGCCCGGGGCACCTGCTCGAGCGGCATCTCCAGGCCGAGGTCGCCGCGCGCCACCATGACGGCGTGCGAGGCCTCGAGGATGTCGTCGAGATGCGCGAGCGCCTGCGGCCGCTCGAGCTTGGCGACCACCGGCAGGTCGAGCGCCCCGGCCGCCGCCGCCAGCTTCCGCGCCTTCAGCACATCGTCGGCGGTCTGGACGAAGCTGATCGCCACCATGTCGACGCCCATCGCGATGCCCGCGGCGAGGTCCGCCTCGTCCTTCGACGTGATGGCCGACGCCGGCAGCGCCACGCCGGGCGCATTGATCCCCTTGTGCTCGCCGAGCGGCCCGCCTTCGACGATGGTCGTGTCGATGCGGCGGCCGTCGGTCGCGTCCACCCGGAGCTCGATCGCGCCGTCGGCGAGGAGCAGACGATCGCCCGGCTTCACGCCGCGGGCGAGGCCGTCGAACGACGTGTAGATCCGGGAGGCGTCGCCGGCGCCGTCGCCGGTCTCGATGCGAAGCGGGCGCCCGGCGACGAGATCGACAGGCTGTCCGCCGGCGAGGGAGCCGGTCCGGATCTTGGGGCCGCCGAGGTCCTGGAGCACCGCGACCGCGCGCCCGGCCTTGTGCGCCGCCGCGCGGACGCCCTGAATCGCCGCCGCGTGCGACTCGTGCGTGCCGTGCGAGAAGTTGAGGCGGACGACGTCGACGCCGGCGTCGATGAGGGCGGCGAGCACGCCCTCGTCCCGGCTGGCAGGACCGATGGTGGCGATGATCTTCGTGTGCCGCAATAGAATGTCCATTATATGGGCCAGATCGTCCCCGACCTCGTCGAGCGCTACCTCGCGAGCCTCAACCACCTCTCCGATCCGGTGCTGGACGAGATCGCGCGAACGGGCCGCGCGCAGAAGCTTCCGCTCGTCGACGCGGAAGTCGGGGCGTTCCTGCGCGTGCTCGCGACGGCGATCGGCGCGACGCGCATCCTCGAGATCGGCACGGCGATCGGCTACTCGGGGACGTGGCTGGCCGGCGCGCTGCCGCCCGGCGGTCTCCTGCTCACCATGGAGCTCGATCCCGAGCGGGCGCGGATCGCGCGCGAGAACTTCGCGCGGGCCGGCGTCGCCGACCGCGCCAACGTGATGGTGGGCGACGCCTCGCTCCTCCTCGCGAAGGTGGCCGGCCCCTTCGACCTCATCTTCCAGGACGGCGGCGACAAGACGCAGTACGTGGCGCTCGTCGACCGTCTCGTCGACCTGCTCCGCCCGAAGGGCCTGCTCGTGACCGACAACGTGCTCTGGAACGGCGAGGTCGTGCCGGGCTTCGTCGAGACCCCCTCGCGGAAGGACGCCGACACCCGGGCGATTGCCGCCTACAACGAGCGGATCAACACGCATCCGCGCCTCATGACCTCCACGCTGCCCCTCCGGGACGGCGTCTCGATCTCGGTGAAACGCGCATGACCATCGTCGAGCTCGGCCGCAGTCTGCGGTCGAAGACCATGACCGTCGAAGGCGCCGTCCAGGCGTGCCTCGATCGGATCGCGGCGGAGAACGCCGCGCTCAACAGCTTCATCCTCGTCACGTCGGACGCCGCCCTCGCGCAGGCGCGCGCGCTCGATCGCGAGCTCGCGTCGGGCGTCGACCGCGGTCCGCTCCACGGCGTCCCGATGTCGCTCAAGGACATCGTGGACCTGCGCGGGACGCCGACGACGGCGGCGTCGCGGGTGCTCGACGGGCACCCGGCCAGGCGCGACGCCCCGTCGGTCGCCCGGCTGCGCCAGGCCGGCGTCGTGTTCGTGGGCAAGACGAACCTGCACGAGTTCGCGCTGGGCACGACGAACGAGGAATCGGCGTTCGGACCGGCGCGCAATCCGCACGATCCCGCCCGGTCGCCCGGCGGATCGAGCGGCGGATCGGCCGCGAGCGTGGCCGCCGGCATGGCCCTCGCGTCGATCGGCACCGACACGGGCGGATCGATCCGCATCCCGGCGGCCGCCTGCGGCACCGTCGGGCTCAAGCCGACCTTCGGCGAGGTGTCGGTCGAGGGCGTCGTCCCGCTCTCGCGGACGCTGGATCACGTCGGTCCGCTGGCCCGAACGGTCGCCGACGCCGCGATCGTGTATCGCGCGCTGATCGGCGTCCCGCAGGCGCCTCCGATCGAGCCGCGGCCCGCCAAGGGACTGCGCCTCGGCGTGCTGCG
Organism: uncultured Acidobacteriota bacterium; assembly: GCA_963761615.1. Classification (GTDB taxonomy): domain Bacteria; phylum Acidobacteriota; class Vicinamibacteria; order Vicinamibacterales; family CAVVIG01; genus CAVXGU01. Next base: position 16,882 of record CAVXGU010000002.1, read on the forward strand.
GCGCTACTTCTGCGATCTGCTGGACGATGGCGTGCGCGCGGCGTTCGAGGACGCGCTCGATCGACTGCGTGCCGCGGGCGCCACGCTGGCCGACGTCGAGATCGCCCACGCCTCCGAGATCGGCGCGGCCTACGTGCCGATCGTCCTGACCGACGCCGCCGAGTTCCACGCGGCGATGCTCGAGGAGCGCGCGGAGCAGTACACGGCGCCGGTGCGCCAGCGGCTCGAGATGGGCCGGGACGTGCCGCCGGCCGACTACGCCGCCGCCCTCGTCGCGCGCGAGCGGCTCTGGCTGGAGGTGAACGCGGCGCTCGCCGGCTGCGACGCCCTCGTGCTCCCGTCGCTCCCCATCCCCGCGCCGCTCATCGGCACGACCGAGGTGCGGATCGGATCCGCCGACGTGCCGATTCGCAACCTGATGCTCCGCCTCACGCAGCTCTTCGACCTCACCGGCCACCCGGCGATCTCGATCCCGTGCGGACCCACCGCGTCGGGCCTGCCCGTGGGCTTTCAAATCGTCGGCGCCCGCATGAAGACCGAAGCGCTGCTCGCGATCGCAGGAGGATGCGAGCGGGCGGTGGGCTCTGGAGCGGTTTTCGTTTCGCCGTAGCGGCCGACCTTCAGGTCGGCCTTACATTGGCGGACCTGAAGGTCCGCGGCTACACCGATCTCGCTCGGCCAGTCGCGAGGTCACGCTGCAGTCGGTGATCTGCCCAGAGCCGAGAGCGGTTTTCATTTCGCCGTAGCGGCCGACCTTCAGGTCGGCCTTGCATTGGCGGACCTGAAGGTCCGCGGCTACACCGAGCTCTCTCGGCCAGTCGCGAGGTCACGCTGCAGTCGTGATCTGCCCAGAGCCCAGAGTCGAGAGCGGTTTTCATTTCGCCGTAGCGGCCGACCTTCAGGTCGGCCTTGCATTGGCGGACCTGAAGGTCCGCGGCTACACCGAGCTCGAGCCTGAAGGTCCGCGGCTACACCGATCTCTCTCGGCCAGTCGCGAGGTCACGCTGCAGTCGTGATCTGCCAAGAGCCGGAAGCCAAGAGCCCAGAGTCGAGAGCGGTTTTCGTTCCGCCGTAGCGGCCGACCTTCAGGTCGGCCTTGCATTGGCGGACCTGAAGGTCCGCGGCTACACCGATTCTCTCTCGGCCAGTCGCGAGGTCACGCTGCAGTCGTGATCTGCCCAGAGCCCAGAGCCCAGAGCCGAGAGCCGAGAGCCGGAAGCCTACGCGAGCAGCCGCCGAGCGATCGTCGCGTAGCGATCGACGGCGGCGGTCAGCTCGCGTATCGAGATCGACTCGTCCGCCGTGTGCGCTTCGTGGATCGATCCGGGACCAAAGAGGAGCGGGCGGCCCCAGGCGGCCAGGAACGGGATGTCGGTCGTGTAGGGGAACACGGCGGTCTCGATGCCGGGAACGGTGGTCAGCTTCACGAGCGGCACCTCGAGAACGTGCTCGATCGCCACGCGCGATCCGATCGGCGCGATCGCCTCGAGCACGTGCACCGAGTCGGTGACGGTCCGGAACATCACCTCGGCCTCGGCCGAAGGCGACACGACGTTGGGTGCGACACCTCCACCGATCAGGCCGACGGTGTAGTGCGTCCGGCCCAGGACCGGATCGGACGGCAGCTCGACACGTCGCAGCGCGACGAGCGCGTCGATCAGCTTGTCGATCGCCGACTCGCCAAGCTCGGGAAACGACGAGTGCGACGCGCGTCCCTTGGCACGCAGCCGGATGCGCAGCGCGCCGCGCGTGGCCAGGCCCAGGCGGCTGTCGGTCGGCTCCCCGTCCACCAGATAGCGACATCCCGGCAGCGGCGTCCCGTTGGCGGTCTTCGCGCCGTCGCTCCCGCGCTCCTCGCCGACCACGAACAACAGCCCGACGCGCGTCTCGCCCGATCGGACCAGCGCGTCGGCGGCAGCGACCTGCGCCGCGAGAATGCCCTTCGCGTCGCACGATCCGCGCCCGTGCAGCCGATCGCCCTCGACGCGGCTCGGGAAGAAGGGCGGCACGCAGTCGAAGTGCGTGGACAGCACGACGCCCACGGACTTGCCCATCGTCGCCACGATGTTCGCCCGCCCGCCGGCGACCGGCTGCTCCACGACCGTCCAGCCGCGCCCGCGCAGGTAGCGGGCCAGCCAGACGCCGGCCTCGGTTTCCCGTCCGGTCGTCGAGTCGATGTCCACGAGCGCCCGCGCCAGGGCGATGGGGTCTGGGGGGATCACTGTAGGCTCTCGGCGCTCGGGTCTCGGCTCTGGGCTCTGGGCTCTCGGGTCTGGGCTCTGGGCTCTCGGGTCTGGGCTCTCGGGTCTCGGCTCTCGGCGCTCGGCGGATTACGACTGCGGCGTGACGGCGGGATTTGCCCAGAGCCGAAAGCCCAGAGCCAAGCGCCTTACGCCCTGACCGCGGCGAGCAGTCCGAATTCCTTGAGGACCCGCTGGATCTTGTCCTTCGACTCGGGCCTGGGCGCGACGAGGGGCAGGCGGTACACCTCGTCGAGCAGTCCCATCGCCGCCATCGCGGACTTGACCGGCATGGGGTTCGCCTCGACGAAGTTCACCGACATCATCGGCAGGATTCGCAAGTGGATCGCGCGGGCGGCCGCGAAGTCGTTCCGCTCGGCCGCCTCGACCATCGCCACCATCTCGGCCGGGATCTCGTTCGACACGACCGAGATGATCCCCTGTCCGCCAATCGCCATCACCGGCAGCGTCAGCGCATCGTCTCCGGAGAGCACGATGAACTCGGGCGGCACGACGCGCCGCACCTCGCACATCTGGGCGACGTTGCCGGACGCTTCCTTGACGGCGACGATATTGGGAATCTGAGCCAGGCGCGCGATGGTCGCCGGCTCGAGGTTGACGCCGGTGCGGCTCTGGACGCTGTAGAGGACGATCGGCAGCGGCGTGCTCTCGGCGATGGCGCGGTAGTGCTGGAAGAGGCCTTCCTGGGACGGGCGGTTGTAGTACGGGGTGACCGACAGCAGCCCGGCGGCGCCCGCGCGCTCCATCTCGCGGGCCTGATGGATCACCTCGCGGGTGTCGTAGCCGCCCGCGCCGGCCAGGACGGGCACCGCGCCGCGCGCCTCGTCCACGAGAATCTCGACGATCCGGGTGCGCTCGGCGTCGGTGAGCGTCGGGCTCTCGCCGGTCGTCCCGCACGGCACCAGGAAGTGCACGCCGGCGTCGATCTGACGGCGGCCCAGCCGCCGCACGCCGGCTTCGTCGAGGTCACCGCTTCGCGTGAACGGCGTGACGAGCGCGGTTCCGACTCCGGTCCACGGTGTTCTCATTGCCCGACTCCCAGCACATCCCGCATCGTATGCCATCCACGCCGGCCGACGACCCACCGGGCCGCCGTCAGCGCGCCGCGCGCGAAGCCGGTCCGGTCGCGCGCCGTATGCGACAGCGTAATCGATTCGCCCGGACCGTCGAAGCCAATCGTGTGCACGCCGGGATTCTGCCCGGCGCGCGTCGACGAGACGTCGATCGGACGCGCATAGCCCGACCGCTTCATGGCGCGCTCGAGCGCCAGCGCCGTGCCGGACGGCGCGTCGGCCTTGGCGGCGTGATGCGCCTCGTGCAGCCAGGCCCCGAACTCGTCGCGCCCGGCGAAGAGCTTCGCCGCGTGCGCCACAATTGCCTCGAACAGCACCACGCCGGTCGAGAAGTTCGGCGCGGCGACCACGCCGACGCCCGCCTGCTCGACAGCCTGCCGGAGCGCCACCTCCTGCGCCTGCCAGCCGGTCGTGCCGATCACCAGATTCACGCCGCGGCGCGCGAGCGCGGACGCGTTGACGACGACGGCGTCGGCGGTCGTGAAATCCACGGCCACGTCCACGCCGCGCCACCGGTCGTCGTCCGCCCCGCCGGCGTGCGCCGGCGAGCGCGGGTCGATCACGCCCGCGATGGTGAAGCCGAACTCGGGCGCCAGGCTCTCGACGAGCCGGCCCATCCGCCCGTGGCCGACGAGCAGCAACCTCATCGGAAGAAGGCCTCGTGCAGCCGGGTCATCGCCTCCGGCACGTCGGCGTCGCGGAGCACGAAGGTAATGTTACGCCTCGACGCGGCCTGCGACACGAGACGGAGCGGAATCCGGCCGAGCGCCGTCACGGCCCGCCCGAAGATGGTCGGATCCTGCCGGAGGCCCTCGCCGACGGCGCACACGATGGCCATCTGCGGCTCCGACCGGACCTCGGCGAACTCGCGGAGGGCGGCGGCGATGTCGTCGAGCTGGCGCCGGTCGTCGACGGTCACCGACACGCTGACTTCGGAGGTGGTGACCACGTCGATCGGCGTCCGGTACCGCTCGAACACCTCGAAGACGCGGCGCAGGAAGCCGTACGCCATCAGCATGCGCGTCGAGGTGATGTCGATGACGGTCAGGTCGCGCTTGCACGCGATCGCGGTGAGACGGCCAGGCGCCGGCCGGCCCTCGGCGGTGATCCGCGTACCGGGTTTCTCCGGGCGCCGCGAGTTCAGGATCCGGACGGGGATGTTCTGGGCGACCGCGGGAAGGATGGTGCTCGGGTGGAGGACCTTGGCGCCGAAGTAGGCGAGCTCGGAGGCTTCGGCGAAGGTGAGCTCCGGCACGACCTGCGGCTCCGGGACGATGCGCGGATCGGCGGTCAGCATGCCGTCCACGTCGGTCCAGATCTGGATCTCGCCGACGTCCAGGCACGCGCCGAGGATGGCCGCCGAGAAGTCCGAGCCGCCGCGCCCCAGCGTGGTCGTGGCGCCGGCGAGGGTGGCGCCGATGAATCCGCCGAGCACGGGAATCTCGGCGCGCTGCAGCATCGGCGCGAGGTGCTCGCGGGCGCGCCTGCGCGTCTCGACCATGTCGGGCGCCGCCGCGCCGTGCTCGTCGTCGGTCGTCACGATCGTCCGCGCGTCGACGAACACGGCGGGCAGGCCGCGCTCGCCGAGAGCGGCCGCCACGATCCGGCTGCTCACGAGCTCGCCCATCGCCACGAAGGCGTCGAGCGAGCGCGGCGACACGTCGCGCAGCACGCTGAGCGCGCGGGCGAGTCCGGCCAGCGTCTCGAACTCGCGCCGCACGTCGTCTTCGACCGCCGGCCGGGCCAGCTCGGGGATGAGGCCGTCGACCACGTCGAGGTGGCGCTGCAGGAGCTGTTCGACGGCGTTGACGGCCACGTCGGCGTCGCCGCGCTCGGCGGCCTGCGTGGTCTGGATCAGGCGATCGGTGACCTTCGACAGCGCGGACACCACGACGACGGGCGGCGGCGCGCCCGGCGCCTGACGGGCGATCTGCGCGCGGACGATGCCGGCGACGCGGTCGATGGCCTCGGCGTCGGCCACCGACGTCCCGCCGAACTTCATGACGACGCCGGACGCGGACACGCTCACAGCCGTCCCTCCCGCTGCATCAGCTCGGCATTGAGGATCGCGGCGCCCGCGGCCCCGCGGATCGTATTGTGGCCGAGCGCGATGAACTTGTAGTGCAGGATCGCGCACTCGCGGAGGCGTCCGACGGTCACGGTCATGCCGCCGTCGCGGTTCACGTCGAGCGCCGGCTGCGGCCGGTTCTTCTCGGTCAGGTAGACGACGGGCTGCTTCGGGGCCGACGGGAGGTCGAGCTCCTGCGGCCGGCCGCGGAAGGTGTTCCAGGCCTCGATGACGGCGGCGGGCTCCACCGCTTCCTCGAACCTGACGGCGATCGACTCGGTGTGCCCGTTGTACACCGGCACGCGCGTGGTGGTCGCGCTCACGACCGCCGGATGCGGCTCGACGCGTCCGCCGACGAGGCGGCCGAGGATCTTCTGCGTCTCGGTCTGGATCTTCGCCTCCTCGCCGTCGATGAACGGGATCACGTTCCCGAGAATGTCCCAGGACGGCACGCCGGGATAGCCGGCCCCCGAGATCGCCTGCTCGGTCGTGACCATCACCTGGCGCAGGCCGAACCGGCAGAGCGGCGCCAGCGCCATCGTCAGCACGACGGTCGAGCAGTTCGGGTTGGTGATGATGCGCCCGGGCCAGCCGCGATCCGCGCCCTGCGCGTCGAGCAGCGCCAGGTGATCGGCGTTGATCTCGGGGACGAGCAGGGGCACGGTGGCTTCCATCCGGTAGTTGCGCGAGTTGCTGATGACGATGTGGCCGGCCTTCGCGAACGCGGCTTCGATCTCGCCGGCCACACCCGAGTCGAGCCCCGAGAAGACGAGCTTCGGGGCGTTGCCGGGCGCCGCCGTCTGCACTTCCTTCGCGGCAATGTCGTCGGCCAGCGGCACCGGCAGGCGCCAGGCGGCCGCGTCACGAAACGCCTTGCCGGCGGAGCGCTCGCTCGCGCCGAGCCAGTCGACGTGGAACCAGGGATGGCGCTCGAGAAGCGCGATGAACTGCTGGCCGACCATGCCGGTCGCGCCGAGGATCCCGACGGGTGTGCGAGACATTGCGAGATCGAATCCTTTCTCATTTATCACTGGCGCTGGGGCCCCACCCCCAGCGCGAACTGACGCCGATGCCTCGCCTCGGATCTCCTGTCCTCGGCTCGGCATGGCCGCGGGCGCTTGTCCTCAGTCCTTACTGGCGCCTGGCCCTCCCTCGAACTCGGCATGGCCGCGGGCGCTCCAAAAAAAAAGCCGACGCGGTTCGCACCGGGTCGGCAGGGCTGCACGCGATGACGTCTCGAATCGAAATCTAGTCGAGCGCGCGACCTCCGACACCCCGGACACACGTGGCCCGCTTTCGAGCGATCCGCTTTCGAGTGTCGGCGGTGAAGGTCACAGGTCGGTCAGTATAGCATGGGGGGCTCATGCTTCAAGCCTTCTTCCATTCCTGGGAGCGGCGCCTGGTCTCGGCCACCACCGATCGCGTCGTCCGGCCGTTCGAGTGGGGACTCGAATGGGTTCCGGCGAACGGGCACGCGCCGAACACGCCGCCCGCGGCGGTCCTGTCGCACTGGGTGGACGGCGTCATGGCCGACACGCCGGCCTTCTTCACGCCCGCGTCCACGTCCGACTACGAGATCGACGCCCCCGGACCGGACGGCAGCCGGATGCTGCGGTTCCCGAGCGCGTTCGCGACGCCGCATCCCGAGAACAACACGGCGCACGCCCGCTACTTCCCCGCCCGCACGCGGCGCGGACGCCCGCGGGCCGCGGTGCTCGTGCTGCCGCAGTGGAACGCCGACGCCGGGGGGCACGTCGGCCTGTGCCGCCTGCTCAACATGGCCGGCCTGAGCGCGCTCCGGCTCAGCCTCCCGTATCACGACGCGCGCATGCCGCCCGAGCTCCACCGCGCGGACTACATCGTCAGCGCCAACGTCGCGCGCACCGTGCAGGTGTGCCGGCAGGCCGTGCTGGACGCGCGGCGCGCGATCTGGTGGCTCGCCGCCGAAGGCTACGAGCGGATCGGAATCCTCGGCACGAGCCTCGGCTCGTGCCTGTCGCTGCTCACCACGGCGCACGAGCCGCTCATCCGCGCGCAGGCCCTCAACCACGTGTCGCCCGACTTCGCCGACGTCGTCTGGCGCGGCATCTCGACCGCGCACGTCCGCGCCGGCCTCGACGGCCACATCGACCTCGACGCGCTTCGCGACGCCTGGCGGCCGATCAGCCCGCGCTGGTACCTCGATCGCCTCCACGATCGACGGACGCTCCTCGTCTACGCACTCTACGACCTGACGTTCCCTGTCGACCTGTCGAAGGATCTCGTGCGGCGCTTCACCGACGCCGGCGTCCAGCACGACGTCGCGATCCTCCGGTGCGGCCACTACAGCACCGGCAAGGCGCCGTTCAAGTTCGTCGACGGGTGGGTGCTGGTGAGGTTCTTGAAACGGGCGCTGGGCTCCGGGCGCTAGGCTCTGGGCTCTCGGCGCTGGGCGCTCGGCTCTCGGCTCTCGGCTCTCGGCTCTCGGCACGCGGGTTGATTACACCCGGACGTGTCGCGCGATTATCGCAAGCTTCGAGTCCACGCACTGGCCGACGACCTGCTGACCCGCATCTACCGATGTACCAGGCACTTTCCTGCCGTGGAACGGTTTGGACTCCAGTCCCAGGTGCGCCGCGCGGCCGTCTCGGTCGCGACGAACATCGTGGAAGGATCTGCACGCCACACGACGCGAGAGTACGCCAGATTTCTCAACGTCGCCGCCGGCTCTGCCTCCGAAGTCGCGTATCTGCTGAGCGTCTGCCTGCGCCTTGGCTTCCTGCCGCCCGACGCCAAGACGCTGGAAGACGCCTACGGTCATCTCGCTGCCCAGCTGCATACCATGGTCAACTCACTCGCGCATCAAGACCCGAGAGCCTAGAGCCGTTTCGTTTCGCTGTGGCAGCCGACCTTCAGGTCGGCTCCGCATCGGCGGACATTGGCGGACCTGAAGGTCCGCGGCTACACCAAGCTCGAAGCGACCCCGAGCTCGGAGCGACCCCGAGCTCGGGGCGACCCGATCTCGGGGCGACACCGATCTCGAAAACGCTGTAAAGCCGAGAGCCCAGAGCCGAAAGCCCAGAGCCCAGAGCCTAGAGCCCAGAGCCTAGAGCCCAGAGCCGAAAGCCGAGAGCCCAGAGCCGAGAGCCTACAAGTATTTCAACAACCCCTGCAGGGCGGCGTAGAGGACCTGCGCGAGATCGCGGACGAACGGCGAGACGTCGCCTTCGTTGACGGCGTTGGCCACGGTGACGGGATTGGTGAGGAGCAGCCAGATCGTCGCCGCGGCCAGCACGATGCAGACGACGGCGACGAGGGTGACGACGCTCAGGCTCCAGCGCGGCAGACCCATTCAGACCTCGAGGACGACCTTGCCGAACTGGTTCGACGCTTCCAGGTGCCGCTGCGCCGAAGCGGCCTCGGCGAGCGGAAAGGTGCGATCGATCACCGGCCCGATCTGGCCCGAGAAGAAGAACCGGGCCACCCGGAGCAGCTCGCCCTTGCTCCCCATGTAGGACCCGAGGATCGACAGGCGCTTGGCGAAAAGCGCGCCCAGGTCGAGGGCTCCGGCGGGCCCGGTCGTCGCGCCGCAGGTGACCAGGCGCCCGCCGCGGGCGAGCGCACGCACGCTGCGCGCCCAGGTCGCGGCGCCGACGTGCTCGATGACGACGTCCACGCCGCGGCGGTTCGTCAAGCGAAGCACCTCGTCCGCCACGTCCTGCTCATGATGGTCGATCACCGCCGAGGCTCCGAGCGCCTTCGCCTTCTCCAGCTTCTTCGCCGAGCCCGCCGTCGCGAACACGCGCGCGCCGCGCAGCCGCGCCACCTGAATCGCCGCCTGTCCCACGCCGCTGCCGGCCGCGAGCACGAGCACGTCCTCGCCGGGCTCGACCCGTGCCCGCGTCACCAGCATGTGCCACGCCGTCAGGAAGGTCAAAGGGAACGCGGCCGCACGCACGTAATCCACATCGTCGGGAATCGGCACGAGGTTCTGCACCGGGACGCGCACGAACTCGGCGTAGCCGCCGGCGTGATGGCGGAACCCGAGCACTTCGTACTGCGCGCAGGCGTTGTCGTCGCCCGCCAGGCACGCCTCGCACCGCCCGCAGCTCATGCCGGGCTGCAGCATCACGCGGCGTCCGGGCGCGAAGCCGGGAACCATCGACGCGGCGATGTCGCCGGAGACGTCGCTGCCGGAGATGTGCGGCAGCGGGATGGTGACGCGATCGAGGCCCCGGCGGGCCCAGAGGTCGAGATGGTTGAGCGCGCAGGCCCGCACGCGCACGAGGACCTCCCCGGGGCCGAGGGCCGGCTCGGGCGCATCCTCGTACCGGAGCACGTCCGGTCCGCCGTGCTGGAAGAAGCGAACCGCCTTCACGCGACACCCAGAGACGGGCAGTCTACCAGAACGTCTCGGGGTGGATGATGACGGGCTCGCCCAGATCGAGACGCGCCAGTCCGGCGTCGATGCGCGCCCGGTCGCCGACGACGAGCACGCTGAGGCGCGCGGGGTCGACATGGCGGACGAACGCGTCCGTGGCGGCGTCGGCCGTGACCGCCTCGACCCTCGGGACGAAGGTCGAGTAGTCATCGTCGGGCAGATCGTAGAGCGCGATCTGGCTGACGGCGCGGGCGATCTGCGACGGCGTCTCGAAGTTCCGGGCCCAGCCGAGCGTGAGCGCCGCGACGGCGAGCTCGAGCTCTCCCGCGGTGATCGGACGGCTCCCGCGGATTGCGGCGATCTCGCCGAGCGAGGCCTCGACGGCGGCGGCGGTGCTCGGCGTGTCCACGCTCGTGGTGAGCGAGAAGGGGCCGCGGCGGCGGCGGAAGTCGAACCACGTGTACGCGCCGTAGGTGAAGCCTTTCTCCTCGCGCAGGAGGAGGTTCACGCGGCTCACGAACTGACCGCCGAGCACCGTGTTCGCGGTGAGCAGCGCGTGATAGTCGGGGGTGATCCGCCGTGCGGCCACCTGACCGATCCGGAGCTCGGACTGCGGGGCGCCGGGACGGTCCACCACCGCCAGCCTCGGCCCGCCCGGCAGATCGTCGGCCGCCGCCACCGGCGCGGGCACATCGTCCGGGTCGCGCCAGGCGCCGAAGGCGTCGACGGCGTGCGCGCGCATCTCGGCGTGCGTGCAGTCGCCCACGGCGATCAGGATGGCCGCGCCCGGTCGGATCCGGTCGCGATGGAAGGCGCGCACCTGGTCGAGGGTCGCCGCCTCGAGCGCCGCCGAGCTGCCGATGGACAGGTGACCGTACGGATGGCCGCCGTAAAGGATCTGCAGGAAGGCCCGCTCGGCCACCGCGCGCGGCAGGTCGCGCAGCTGCACGAGGCGGTGCCGCCGCAGCTGGCGGACGCGCTCGAAGTCGTTCGCGCGCATCGCCGGGCGGACAATCATGTCGGCGAGCACGCCGAGGGCGGGTCCGGTGAAACGCGAGAGCACCTCCACGCCGAACGTCAGGGCATCGGACCCGATGTCCGCGTCGAGCTCTGTGCCCAGATCCGCGAGGCCCTCGTGCATCTGGATGGCCGACCGATCGCCGCTGCCCTCGTCCAGCATGTCGGCGGTGAACGCCGCGAGTCCGTCGCCGCCCGGGGGGTCATCGGCGGACCCGCACCGGACGAGCAGCACGACCGTCACCATCGGCAGCGCCCGCTGCGCGACCGTCCAGACGCGCAGCCCGTTGGGCAGCGTCGACTTCTCGATGGCGGGGAGCGCGAAGGGAGGGTTCGGACGCGCCGCGGGGAGGCGCGAGCGGTCGACGCTCACGCGACCTCCGCCGGCGTCGAGTCGGCCACGGCGAGATCCAGCCGGCCCCGCGGCACGACGCTCACCGTGACGCGCCGGTCCGGCCCGAGGTGCCGCGCCACGGCCGCGCGGAGGGACGCGATCGACGCATCGCGATAGCGCGCCAGGTCGCGCTCGAAGTAGCCGGGGTCGTGGAGGAAGACGTTGTACCCGTTCAGCTGATCGGACTTGCCGCCGAAGCCGCCGACCGTCTCGAGGCGCCGGACGAAGTGCGACTCGGCCTGCACGCGGCCGCGCGCGAGCTCGGGCGCGGTCGGCCCGGCGTCCGCCACCCGCGCGACCTCGTCCAGGATCACGGCCTCCAGCTCGCCCAGGCCGCGCCCGGGCGCCGCGGTGGCGACGATCAGGAACGATCCCGTCATCTCCCGCCCGCTCTGGGTCGCGGACACGTCGGTGGCGACGCGGGACTCGAAGACGAGCCGCCGGTAGAGCCGCGACGTCTTGCCGTTGGCCAGCACGTCGGCGGCGAGATCGAGCTCGGCGTCATCGGGGGCGAAGAGCGCCGGCGACGGCCACGCCACGTAGACGCGCGGCAGCTCGATGCGATCCTCGAGGACCAGACGGGCGACGCCGGCGACGGACGGCTGCGGGGGCACCGGCTCGACGGGCCGGCCCGCCGGGATGTCCTCGAAGTACCGGCGCACGAGATCCAGCGCGGCGGCGGGGTCGATGTCGCCGGCCACGACGAGCGAGGCGTTGGCCGGATGGTAGTAGCGCTCGAAGAACGCCCGCACATCGTCGAGCCGCGCGGCGTGCAGGTCCTCGATCCGGCCGATCGTGGGCCAGTGGTAGGGATGATCGCCCGGGAAGAGGGCGGCGTTCACCGCCATCGACGCCAGGCCGTACGGACGGTTCTCGTACGACTGCCGCCGCTCGTTGAGCACGACGTCGCGCTGGTTGGCGAACTTCGCCTCGGTGAGCGCCGGCAGAAGGAATCCCATGCGGTCCGATTCCATCCACAGCGCGAGCTCCAGCGCGCCGGCCGGCACGACTTCCCAGTAGTTGGTGCGATCGGCGTTGGTGGACCCGTTGACGAGGCCGCCGGCGCCCTGCAGCGGCTCGAAGTACCCGCGGTCGTGGTGCTGCGATCCCTCGAACATCAGGTGCTCGAACAGGTGCGCGAACCCCGTCGAGCCGGGCGTCTCGTTCTTCGATCCGACGTGGTACCAGACGTTGACGGCGGCGATCGGACAGTCGTGATCCTCGTGCAGGACCACGTCGAGCCCGTTGGCGAGGGTCTGGCGGGTGAACGGAATCTCCACGCCGCGTCTTACTTCACGATCGTGAGGGGAATCGTGGGCCGGTTGTAGCTGGCAATGGACACCTGCGCCGCGGCCCGCTCGGCGGCCGAGATGAACGCGAGGCTCGCGGGCGCCTGCGGCTCGCCGACGACCAGAGGGACGCCGGTGTCGCTGCCCTCTCGGATCGGCTGGTAGATGGGAATGCGACCGAGGAACGGCACGCCGAGCTCGGTCGCGAGCCGTTCGCCGCCGCCGCTCCCGAAGATGTCGGCTTCGTGTGCGCACTGCGGGCACACGTAGTAGCTCATGTTCTCGATGATGCCGAGCGTCGGGATGTTCAGCTTCTTGTACATCGCCACCGCGCGGCGCGTGTCGGCGAGGGAGACCTGCTGCGGCGTCGTGACGACGATCGCGCCGGCCACGGGCACCGTCTGGCTGAGGCTGAGCGCGACGTCGCCGGTCCCGGGGGGCATGTCGACGACGAGGTAGTCGAGGTCCAGCCAGCGCACGTCGCGGAAGAACTGCTGGATCGCGCCGTGCAGCATCGGGCCGCGCCAGATGATCGGCGCATCGTCCTGGGTCAGGAAGCCCATCGAGATGACCTGCAGGCCGTACTTGTCGCCCGGCACGATCTTCTGGCCGTCGGTCAGGAGCTGCTGCTTCATCCCGAGCATGATCGGCACGTTCGGACCGTAGATGTCGCCGTCGACGATGCCGACGCGGCTGCCGCAGCGGGCGAGCGCGAGCGCGAGATTCACCGCCACGGTCGTCTTGCCGACGCCGCCCTTGCCCGCGCCGACGGCGATCACGTTCTTCACGCCGGGCAGCGACTGCCGCGGGCCGTCGGCGCCGACCGCCTCGCGCACCTTCGCGGTCATCGACACGGCCACGTCGGCGACGCCGCCGAGCGCCATCACCGCCGCGCGCGCCTGGTCGCGCATCTGATCCTTCACCGGACACGCCGGCGTCGTCAGCTCGATCGTGAACGACACGCGGTCGTCGGCGATGTGCAGGTCCTTGACGAACCCGAGACTCACGATGTCGCGATTCAGGTCGGGATCGCGAACGACCTTGAGGGCGTCGAGGACGGCGGCGGAATCGAGGGACATGGTGTGAGAATACCGGTACTGGCTCTGGGCTCTGGGCTCTGGGCTCTGGGCGCTCGGCTCTCGGCTCTGGGCTCTCGGCTCTGGGCTCTGGGCTCTCGGCTCTGGGCTCTGGGCTCCAGAGCGGTTTTCGCTTCACTGTAGCGGCCGACCTTCAGGTCGGCGTCTCATTGGCGGACCTGGAGGTCCGCGGCTACACCGGCCTCGGGGCGACATCGATCTCGAAAACGCTGTGGGGCTTGCCCGCGACTCAGCAGTGTGGCGATGCCCAGAGCCCAGAGCCGAGAGCCGAGAGCCGCCCGGAGCCGAGCGCCTACGTGAAGAGCGCCTTCCTCCGCTCCCCCAGCAGTACCCAGAGGGCGTAGATGCCGAGGCCGGTGCCGTAGGGCAAAAGCGCGAGGTCGGCGGTTCCGAGCGTGAGGGCGGCGAGGCGCGCCCAGGCGCGCCGGCGGCCCAGCGGCACGCCGATCACGATGTGGACTCCGCCCCAGACGATGGCGAGAACGCCGACGGTGGTGAAGAACGCGGCGACGAGGCCCGCGGCCAGCTGTCCGCCCGTCTCCCCGTCCGCGGCGATGATCGTCGCGGCGCCCAGGGCGAGGGCGAGCGTGGAGAGCCCGATGATCGTCGTGAGCGCGCCCCACACGACGAACAGCACGCCGATCAGGCGAACGTGGGTCGACGCGCGGACGTCAGACGGTGCGGCGGAGGGCGACACGCGCCTCCACGTAGACAGGCCCCGACAGCGGGGAGTTGAGGCGGAACCGGATGAGCGAGCCGTCGGCGACGCCCGGGCGGACGGGCACGCGGACGCCGTGCGGCACGAGCGACACGCCGGTGCCGCTGCAGCGGCGGCACGGCTCGGTCCAGGATTCGCCGCGTCCGCCACAGGCCGGACACGGCACGCGGACGGGCACCTCGACCGGGACCATCGTGCCGCGCCAGGCGTCCTCGACCGAAATCGACACGTCGGTCGTGACGGTCTCGGGCACGTCGGCCGGATCGTCGCCGGGCCGGCCGCCGTGGAAGGATCGCCGCATCCGCTCGACGGCCAGGCCGACGGACGGAAAATCGATCGCGATTTCGTCGACGAAGCACTCGTGAGGCATCGAAAACCCGCTAACGATAGAAGCCGATCCGGTGCTTGTCAAGGCACCGGGGCGATGTTACGGTGTCGGTACAGTCGTACCGATATGGCCCACGTCAAGGACTGTCCGCTCTGCGGCGAAACGATGCAGATCAAGGAGCGGGACACGATCGTCTACATCCCGGGCGACCCCGGAGGCAGACCGCAGACGATCCGCGAATGGGTCTGTCCCGATTGCGACTATTTTGAGGAAGCCGAAGAAGAAGATCGGTGACAGCCGGCAGGCACTACATCAACGCGCGCCGATCGTGAGCAGCATTTCCTTGCGGAGCGCCTCTTCGAACTCTTCGAAGTTCAACGCCGTTTCACATTCGTCGCACAGCACTTCGAGCACTGTCGGTCGATCTTCGTCGGATACTTCCACGCGGCCGTCTTCCAGGTGCACGACGTGCATCTGCAGCGTCTTGACCTGGAAGTTACCCTCGTTGCCGCAGTTTGGACAGGTCAGCGTCACGTAGGACTCCCTCACCGGGGCGCACACGAACGCCCCGCATCAGATTCTATGGGAAGGATCGTTGCTGGCGCAATGCAAAAACCCTGCAGCCCCCCCGCGATGTCGCCTAACAGGCCGAAATCTGATAGGTTTGTGGCGTGACCGACACCCCTTCCACCCGCTCGTTCGAGATCCGCAGCGAGGCCCGCGGCCCCCACTGGATCGCCTGGATCGTCCGCGGGGGCGACACCACGCCCGATCGATCCGTGGTCCTCGTGGGCGAGACGCGCGAGCAGGCCGAAGCCAACGCCCGCACCTTCGCCGCGCAGACGCGATACTAGAGGCAGACCTGAAGGTCTGCCCTACAACTGTGCTCACCTCGTCGTGTAGCGCGGGCCTTCAGGCCTGCGTCGCGGTCGACCGTGCTCACCTCGTCGTGTCGCGCAGACCTGAAGGTCTGCCCTACAACTGTGCTCACCTCGTCGTGTAGCGCGGGCCTTCAGGCCTGCGTCGCGGCCGACTTCTCGATCTGCGCGCGGATGGACGGCGGCAACACCTCGGCCAGGCTGCCGCGGCCGGCCTTCAGCGTCCCGCCCTTGACCACCCCGGATAGATAGAGCCGGTCGCGCGCGCGCGTCAGCGCGACGTAGAGGAGCCGCTTCGTCTCTTCGCGATCGCGCGCCTGGGCGTCTTCGTCGGCCTCCGACTCGAAGTCGCCGATCGCCACCGACGCCTCGCCGTCCACGTTCTCGAGCACGCGCACCGGCGGGCGCGGCCCGCCCGTGCCGCGCCCCACGTTCACCACGAACACGATCGGGAACTCCAGCCCCTTGGCGGCGTGGACGGTCATGAGGCTGACCGCGTGCTCCGCATCGATCACGGCGTTCGACTCGTCGCCGAGCGCGAGCTCGGCGAGGTGATCGGCGATGCGTGCGAGCGTCGCGTACCCGCGGTTCTGGATCCGCCGGATCATGGCGCCGAGCTTCTTCAGGTTCTCGCGGGCCTGGACGCGCCGCGGACCCGCGATCTCCACCGCGTAGGCCGACTGCCGGAGGACCGTGTCGAGCAGCTCCGACGGCGTCACGCGATCGACGAGGGCCAGCCAGCCCGCCATCGCGTCCCGGACCTGCGCGAGCGCCCGACGGTCCTCCGCGTCGAGCGCCCGGCGCGTCTCCTCCGGCACGTCCCCGACGAGCGCGGCGGAGAACGACGACCGCAGCGCGGTCACGGCCCGATCCGACAGGCGGACGATCCGGGACCGCAGCAGCGCGGCCGCGCGCGGCTCCGAGGCCGGGTCGGCCAGGAACCGGAGCAGCGCGACCGCGTCCTGCACTTCGTCGGCGTCGAAGAACCCCAGGCCCTTGTACACGTAGGTCGGAATGCCCTTCGCCTCGAGCGCCGCCTCGTATTCGCGATGGCTGTCGCGCGCCCGGAAGAGAACGGCGACGTCGCCGGCCCCCGCGGCGCGGGATACGCCGCTCTGTCGATCCCGCACCGTCGCCCCCGACGTCAGCAGGCGATCGACTTCCGCCGCCACGGCGCCGGCGGCCTGCTCCACGGTCGTCGCGCCGATGAATCCGACCGGCGACCCCGCGCTCGGCGCGCCCCGCCTCGTCGACGGGAAAGCGATCGGCGTCGCCGTAGCGGAAGCGGTCGGGTCTCGTCGCCGCGCCGGCCCCGCCGGCGATCTCGGCGAAGACGTCGTTCACGAACGCGAGCAGGCCGGGGGCGGCGCGAAAGCTCACCGAGATGGCCCGCCGGGGACGTCCGCCGGGCCGCAGCTCCTCCACGAAGCGTCCCGCCTCGTCCAGCAGCGTCACGTCCGCGTCCCGGAATCCGTAGATCGACTGCTTCCGGTCGCCGACGACGAAGATGGACGGCTGGATGGCGCCGTCCCCCGCGCCCAGCCCCTCGCCCCAGCTCCGCACGAGCAGCGACACGAGCTCCCACTGCGCGCGGTTGGTGTCCTGCATCTCGTCGACGAGCACGTGCTGGTAGCGCGACTCCAGTTTGAAGCGGCTGCGCGAGAACTCCTCCATCTGCCGCAGCAGGTCGAGCGCGCGGGCGAGCACCTCCGAGTAGTCGAGCACGGCGTGCTCGTCGAGCGTGCGGCGGTGCTCGGAGACGGCGATCTCGAAGAGCCGGCGCAGTCCGCGCGAGAGGACGACGTTCAGGTCGCGGCGGAAGGCGCGCAGGCACTCGGCCACGGCCGGCGCCACGGCCTCGACCGCCGTGCGGTGCCGCTTCCAGGCGTCCGCCGACCGGCACTGGTCCGCCCGGAACCCCGACCCGCCGAACCCGCGCGCGCTGCGCGGCCGCCCCTCGAGCGTCAGGTAGTACGCGCGCACGCGATCGGCGAGTGCGCGAAACGCCGCCTGCGCGTCCCGCGTGTCGAGCGCGGGCTCCCCGGCGAGCAGGCGGGACAGGTCGGCGGCGAGCATCGCGAACGGCGGGCTGCCGAGGGGGCCGTCGGCGACGAACGCGTCGAAGCCTCCCGGCGTCGCGGCCAGCGCGTCGCGCAGGCGCACGGCCGCCTGGCGGCACGCCGACGCGGCCGTCAGCCCGCGCGGGCCGGAGGCCAGGAACCGGCGGAGCACGTCGCGGGCTACGAGGCGGCGGCCGACCAGCGCCGCGAGGCCCGCACGCAGCCGGCGCTCGCCGAGCTGCACGAACACCATCGCGACGTCCTCGTCCTGCCTCGCCAGTCCGCGGCCGATCCGCAGGGCCCGGTTCAGGGACTCGTCCACGAGCCTCGGCACCTCGGTCTCGTCGGCGAGCTGGAACCCGGGATCCGCGCCGGCCTCGAGCGGGAACTCGCGGACGAGCGAGAGGCAGAAGGCGTCGATCGTCGAGATCGCGATGTCGGACAGCCGCCCGCGCAGCTCGCGCCAGCGCGCCTGGTCGAGCGCCGACAGCGCGCTGGCCTCCTTCAGCCGCGCGATGATGCGCTGGCGCATCTCGGCCGCGGCCTTGCGCGTGAACGTGATCGCCAGGATCGAGTCCGGATCGACGCCCGCGCGAAGCAGGTTGACGTAGCGGTCGACGAGCACGCGGGTCTTGCCCGTGCCGGCCGACGCCTCGAGCACGACGTTCTGGGCGGGGTCGACGGCGTGCCGGCGCGCCTCGGCATCCGGCAGCTCGGGGTCGACGTCGAGCGGGAGGCGCACCTGGCGGCTATCCGACATCGCCCACGTAGTCCTTCCGGCAGACGGCGCCGTAGCTGCAGAAGCTGCACAGGAACACGTCGGTCGGCGTCGGCGGGAAGTGTCCCGCCTCGACGCCGTCGACGGCCGTCAGGAACCGCTCCTGCGCCTCGGCGAGCACCTTGTCGCGATCCGACCGCGCCGTGAACAGCGGCACGACGCGGCGCGGTCCGCGGAAGGTGACGTACGCCGCTTCGCCGAGCGTCCACCGTCCGCCCAGCGTCTGTTCCGCGCACAGCCCGTAAATCGGCAGCTGCAGCGCGCGGGACTTCGACGGCGCCGTCGACAGCTTGTAGTCGATCAGCCGGAACGTGCCGTCGGCCAGCAGGTCCACGCGATCGGCGACCCCTCTGACCTCGACCGTCCTCTCGCCTGACGGTCCCTGGAAAACGAACGGTCCCTTGAGGGGATACTCGAGACGGCGCTCCTTCACGGGCACCGGCCGCTCGGCCTCCATGCGGAAGACGGCGTCGGCGAGGCCGGGCGCGACCGACGATCCGAGAAACCGCGTCCGCTCGATGGCGGCTTCGGTCTCCGACAGCCGCGCGAGGTGCGGCTCGACGATCCGCTCGAAGAGCGTGTGCGCCTCGTCCAGCGTCTCCGGGGTGATGGCGCCGCGGCCCGCCCGGTCCCATTCCTCGAAGAAGTTCTCGAAGACGGCGTGAACGAGCTGGCCCTGACGCCGCGGATCCATCACCTCCTCGTCGTCGGGCTCCTCTTCCAGCCTGAGGACGTGGCGGGCGTAGTACTTGAACGGGCACTGCAGGTAGGTCTCGAGCGCGCTGACCGAGACGGGGCGGGGCTCCTGACCGCCGGCTTCGCCGTGATAGCGCGGATCGGCGGAGGCCGTCCGTCCGAGCCGCAGCTCCGCCCAGGTCCGCGGCGGCCCGTCGAGGCCGTCGAGGACCGGCGGCGCGATCGACAGACGCTCCTCCTCGAAGAGGCGGGCGCTCGTCAGGATCGGACGCACCTCCACGCCGAGTCCCGCCCCCGGCGCTTCCTCGACGAGCGCCGACGGCTCGACCAGCGCCTCGTCGTCCAGCGTGAAGGTGGAGAGCTCGAGCCGGCGCGTGGGCGACCGCAGCAGGTCGACGAACGCGGCCAGCTCGGCGCCGCGGCGATCCGCCTCCGACGGCCACCCGAGGGCGGCCAGCAGACCCGGCGGATAGAAGATGTTGCGCCGCTGGCGCTCCGGCCATTCGCCCTGGATGAGCCCGACGACGAACAGGTCCGCGACCGCGGCGTAGCGCGCCGCCTGGGCGTCCACGAGCTGCAGCCCGGCGTCTCCGCTCTCGGGCACGAACGTCTCTTCTTCGATCCAGCGCCGCAGCTCGGCGACGACGGCGTCGATGGTCGAGTCGGGGTCGCCGTGCTCGGCGTACGCCGCGCCGAGGTCCCGGAGGACGCCGGCGAGCGTGGCGCGCGCCCGGGCCTGGCGGTCGTCGACCGGCGTGACGTGCGCGTCGAGAAATCGAGAGAACCGGTCCAGGTGCACCGACAGCGGCGCGGCATCGCGCAGCGGCGCCAGCTCCTCGGCCGCCTCGAGAACCGCGTGGCAGGCGGGCCGCGCCGTCTCGAACAGGGCGTGCCGGTCGGCCGACTCGTCCTCGCCGTCCGCGGCGATCTGCCGAAGGCGGTCGATCTCGCCGAGGTAGCGCGACTCGCTGAGCACCCGATCGAGGGCGGCCACGGCGGCGCGCGTCACCTGCCGGCCCGGCCGGCTCCACTCGAAGTGCGGCGATCGCAGCAGCGCGACGGCGGCGGGACGCGCGAACGAGGACAGCACGAACTCCGCCACGAGATCCACGGCGGCGACGAACGGCTCGCTCGCCAGCGGCAGCGCGTCGTGCGTCTGGTACGCCACGCCCGCGTCGGTGAACACCTTCCCGGCGAGATAGAGGTACGGCAGGGGCCGACGAAACGCGACGGCCGCCGGGGCCGGGTCGGTCGCCGCGCGTCTGGCCACCGCGACCAGCTCTTCCTCGCGGTCGCGCCTGACGAATGCCAGGCTCGGCTCGTCGGCGGCGGGCACGGACCAGACGGGGGCTTCCCAGGGGCCCGCGACGCCGAAGGCCTCGGCATCGGCCTCGCTCAGACCGGGGAGCCAGTCGTGCACCCGCTGATGGAATCCGGACGCCAGCGTCCCGGTCGTGGTGACGATGTCGATCGCCTCGAGGCCGGGGAGGCGGGTCAGCAGATCGAAGTCGGCGACGAACAGGCCGTCGGGGTCGGCAATCCAGTCGCCGACCGTGATCACCACGTGCCGGACCGGATCGGGCGACGCGGTCGCCACGAGCCGCTCGCGCAGCCCGTGTTCGTCGAGCGCCCCGGCCCGCTCGAGGCGATCCTGATAGGCGCGAAATGCGGCGGCGAGAAAGCGCGTCTGGCGGAGCATGCGCTCGGCGCCGCGGTCGTCCGGGTTGCCGGAGAGGCTCTCGACGATCAACTCCTCGAAGCGATCGACGGACTGCCGCTGGCGGCGCAGCTGATCGTAGAAGCGCAGCATCTCGGCGACGAGGCCGGGACGCAGGGCGAACGGCGGCTCGACACCGGACTCGGCCGCGACCCGCGAGGCCGCACGGATGGCCGCCTCGCGCGCGTAGGGCGTCAGGCGCCCGGGCGGCGGCGACAGGCGGCTCTGGAGCCGGTCGTAGAACTGATCGCGAGTGACGAGGTCGGGCCACGGCGCGTCCGGATGCGTTCGCCGGAGCTGGCGCGCCGCGCTGCGGTTCGGCACGACGACGAGCCGGGCGCCGGCCGGCGGATCCTCGGCCAGGGCGAGCCGCGTCGTCAGGCGGCGAAACGTCTGGAGATCCGGAACCCGGACGAGCCGCGTCCGGCGCGGTGTGATCACGGGAGCTGTGGCCGCTCGAGCATCGCCTGGATCTCGGGTGCGCGCCTGGCCGCCGAGCATGAGCGCGCCGGCGGCGGCCGACGACGCGTCCCATGCGCGCGTCATGTCGCCCGACAGGGTCGCCTCGTGGCGGATGCGGGCGGCGTTCCCGGCGAGGTTCGCCGCGCTCAGGAGCAGCGCGTGAGCGCCGACCAGCTCCTGCGGGGGCGTGACGGACGCGACCAGCTCGCGGATCTGGTCGACCTGCTTCTCGACCGACACGAGCCGCGCCGGCGGCGTGCCGGCGAGATCCTTGATGTCCTCGAGCGCCTTGTCCACCTGCGTCAGGAGCGCGAGCGGCAGCTTCATCCTCGAGGTGTAGGACCGGTACGTCGGCAGGCGCAGGGTCCAGCGGTCGCGCATGAGCTGGAGCCGGCGGGCCGCGTCGAGCTGGGCGCTCACGTCCGCGATGAGCGCCTCGACCACGGCGGGCCGTTCATGCCCCAGCGCGGCGTCGCGCTGGCGCACGCGGGTGAGGATCCACTCGAGGCCGCGCACGTCGGCACGGCGGGCGGCCGTGCGCGCGCGGGGCGCGTAGTCGTCCACGACCGCCTGGTAGCTCCGATCGAGCGTTCGCTCCCGGTCGAGCATGTTGCCGGCCTGGCGGCGGGTCGTCTCCACCCACTCGGCCGGGAGCGCGTCGGCCCTGGCGTCGAGCCGGTCGATGGCCGCCGAAAGCAGCGACTCGCGCTCGACCGGGACGTCGGACAGCCGCGCCGCGACGAGCACCTGCGCGATGGACTCCTGGAGCGTCGGCGGCGACTGCACCGGCTCGACGACGGGGGGCGCGCCGGCGTAGGCCGACAGCTTGAGATCGAACGTCCCGTCGCCGTTCGACGCATGGAGATCGGCGATCGCATCGTCGAGCATGCCGAGCATCTGGCGCACGTCGGCCGCGCGGAAGTTGTAGTGCGTGCGCGGCCAGTCGGCGAGCGTCCGGCGGGCGGACTCGACGATCTTCAGACGGCTGGCGGCGTCGGGCGCGAACGCGATGGCGTTGAGGGTCGTGGCGACGTCGTTGGCCAGCACGGCGTAGTCGTCTTCCGCGCGCGTGGCCAGGTAGTGATCGGCGCGAGCCGAGTAGGCGTACTGATCGGTCCGGGGCCAGTTGACGAGGTCGGCGGCCAGATCGACCAGCTGGAGCGGCGCGTCCGGTCCCGTGCCCGTCCTGATCGAGAAGACGGCGCGATCGCCCACCCGTGCGACCTCGCCGAAGCTGACGAGCGTGCTGCCGTCCTTCAGGAACACGCGAAAGAGCGTGGCAGCGTCGGCGGCAGACGCCGCGCGAGGCGCGGCGAGCAGGCTGCACACCGCCGCCGCGATCACCGCCACTCGCCTGATCATTGAGGATTCAGCGTACGTTCCGCCTTCAGCGACGTCAAGCGAGCGCGCGGTCGATCGCCGGCTGTGGAAAAGCTGTGGACGAACCGTCGATTTCCTGTTGACGAAGCGACACACGAAGTTATTCTTGAACGCCGGCAGAGACGGGAGCCGCCGCGCGCGCGGGTTGTGGACGCGGCTTTCGTACACCCCTTCGCTTGATCGTGCCCACCGGCCGCGTACAATCGGCGGCGTTTTCCTTAATCCGGTTTCTTCACTCCCAACACCCTTGTCCGCCGCCGTACATCGCTTCGAAGAGTCCATCGGGGGACGGCTGTACGTCATCGAGGTCGCCGCGGTGTCGGCGGATCGCTGGCGGGCCCGGATCGTCCGCCTCCCGGGCGTGCCAGCGGCGCTCATGCCGTTCTACGGCAGCACACCGGATGAAGCGGCGGGGCTGCTCAGCGACTGGCTGACAAAGGCGCACCAGCGGGTCACCACCCCCTGAGGTCCGGTGTAGCATTGAACGTATGACGCGGGCCGCACGCCGGGTCCTCGCGACGTTCCTCCTTCTTCTTCCCGCCATTTCGCTGCTCGGGCAGGCCGTCGAGCCGACGGCCAGCGACTTCGGGCAGATGCGCGAGCGGCAGGCCGCCACCGACCAGACGTGGCGGGAGGCCAGCGAGGGCTACATGCGGATGGAGAAGATCTCCTACCGCAGCCGCGTGGGCGACCTCGACATTCCGGCGTTCGTGTTCCGCCCGCTCGCGCCCGCCCGCCGGCACGAGCGCGCCGCGCTCGTGTGGGTGCACGAGGACATCCGCGGGCACCTGTACGAGCACTACATCCCGTACATCCGCGAGGCGACCGCGCGAGGCTACGTGGTGATCGCGCCCGAATACCGGGGCAGCATCGGCTACGGGCGCGACTTCTACGACGCGATCGACTACGGCGGCGCCGAAGTCGACGATGTGGTGACGACCGTGGACGTGCTGAAGCGGAACTATCCCGAAGTCGATCCCGCGCGGATCGGGGTCATCGGGTGGAGCCACGGCGGGATGATCACGCTGCTCGCCATCTTCCGGAATCCCGGGCTGTTCCGCTCGGCGGCGGCGCTCGTGCCCGTGACGAACCTGTTCCAGCGCCTGGCCTGGAAGGGCGAGGAGCAGCAGCGCGAGCTCATCGATCCGCAGAACCGGCTGGGCGGCCTGCCGGCCGACCGTCGGGAGGTCTACAAGGAGCGATCGCCGATCTACGGCGTCGACAAGCTGGACATCCCGCTGCTCGTGCACATGGCGCGCAACGACCAGGACGTGAACATCGAGGAGGGCATGCAGCTCATCGACGCGCTGCGCGCCAGGAAGCCGGACCTCGCCGAAACCAAGGTCTACGACGATCCGCCGGGCGGCCACATGTTCGAGCGCCGGGTGGATCCGCTCACCTGGCAGCCGGCGAACACGCCCGAGCAGGTGGACTCGTGGAACCGGATCTGGGCCTTCTTCGCCCGGACGCTGGCCGTGCCCGGCACCGCGGCGAAGTCGACGCCCACGGCCGCGGCGGCCGCGGCAGCCGCTCCGGCGCGTTGACCGCTACGAGCAAGGCCGCGTACAATCGAAGGTCACCTCAGTCCAGAGTGGGCCAGTAGCGCAGTTGGGAGCGCGCATGAATGGCATTCATGAGGTCACGGGTTCGACTCCCGTCTGGTCCACCATTTCTTCTTCTTCTTCCGCTCGCCTGACACCCCCGCTCGTCGGCCTTTTGGCTCTGGGCTCCCGGCTCCCGGCAGATCACGCGTAAGCCCCGCGTCTTTTGAGGCTTAGAGTCCACAGCCGTAGGCGTGGCTCTTGCCTACCAACGGTGATCAGCCGAGAAAACAGGCTGATTGCCCGTGGCTGATTACAAATCTGAACCGACCGTCGACAACTCTGCAACGAGGGCCCAGATGCGGCCGGACGACTTCCCGGCCGTCGAACGGTTCCTGCAGCTCCTGGCGCGGGCGACGCTGCAGTGCCACACGTACCCCCTGCACAGCCCCCTCTGCACGGAGGCGATCGCCACGTGCCACTCGGTGCTGAGCTCGCTCGAGCGCCGCGATCGCGTGACGGTCCGCGTCGCGCCGCGGGAGCTGATCGTCGACGAGGTCGGCGTCGGCGCCGGCTCGCTCGTCGAGAACGAGCTGACGCGGCGGCTCCGTCGGGCGCAGGTCCAGGGGCTCGACATCGACCGCGCGGCGACGCCGCGACACCTGCTGCGCTTCTGCGCCGACATCATCCGGTGCGACGGCGCGGGCGCGGATCAGCCGACGCTCGCCGACGTGCTCGCCGAGCACGGCATCGACACCATCGAGCCGGTCATGGCCTACCGGCCGGCGGTCGTGAACGTGGGCACCCCGGCGCCGGTGCGATCGGATCTGCTCGCGCACGAGCAGCAGCGGCGTCAGGCGCTCGACGCGAGCGGCCCGGTGGACTACCTCTATCCACCCGACAAGGGATGGGTCCGGCTGGACCCGGCCTCGCCGCTCGACCAGGTCTCGCTGACGGACCTGGCGATCCTCGTGGACAGTCCCGCGGAGCTCGCCGGGATTCTGCTGCGGCTCACCGACGAGGACGCGGCGAAGTCGGAGGCGAGCACGAGCGCGCTCGAGCGGAAGTTCGGCGACGTCACGATGCTGTTCTCGGCGCTCGAGCCGAAGCTCGCGCGCGTGATGTTCGCGCGCCTGGCGAACGCCGTCCTCGCCCTCGACCCGGACCGCCGCAAGGATCTCCTGCGCCGGACCATCCTGCCGGGGCTGCTCGACGGGCAGGCCACGGGGGCCGTGCTGCAGGACTTTCCGGACGGCGACCTGGCCGACTCGCTCTGCCTGCTGCTCGAGCTCGAGACGGCCGCGCCGCAGGTCCTGACGGCCGCGCTCGCGCGCCTCGATCTGCCCGCGGAACGGCGCGAGACGGTGCTGCCCCTCATCGATCGCAAGCTGCAGGTCGGCCCTGGCGCCGACGAGCCGGACGCGGGCCACGAGAGCGGGCACAGCGCCGACCGCCTGGCGAAGCGGCTCGTGCAGGTGGAAGCGGCCGCCGGCAAGGACTTCTCCGAGTTCTCGGCGTTCGATCTCTCGCTCGACGGCGAAGCCCGCGCGGCGATCGACGCGATGCGCGAGGTGCTCGGCGCGACCGACGTGCCGACCGTCAGGCTGCAGTGCCTCTCGCGGCTCGTCCGCCTCGAGCCCAACCCGGGCGAAGCCGAGGCGCTGTTGCGGCGGGCGCTCGCGCTGATGGGCGAGCTGCTCGATCGCGAGCGCTGGGACGATCTCGCCGCCTGGGCCTCCAGCTTCCGGCAGCTCGCCGCGGATCTGGCGGACCAGCACCCCGACGTCGCGGATGCGATCCTGCAGTCGCTCGCCGCGTTCCTGGGCGAGCCCCGATCGGCCCTGCTGGTCCGCCTCTACGAGCAGGACGGCCGCAGCCGCGAGATCGCCAGCCGCCTCGTCGAGGCGTTCGGCACGACGGCCGTGCCCGGTCTCGTCGCGCTCCTCGACGGCAAGCCGTCCACGAAGACCCAGCAGGCGACCGCGCTCCTCTGCGACCACGCGCGCCTCGTCGCACCCGCGCTGGCGGACGCCCTCGCCGGCGCGACCGCGGCGAAGCAGCGCACGATCCTCCGGATCCTGGGCTTCGCGGGGTCCGGGTACGAGGGCACGATCGCGAGCGCGCTCGCCGGCGACGACGAGCAGACGTGCCGCGAAGCGATGCGGGCGCTCGCGCGCATCGGATCGGCGCAGGCGGCCGCGCTCGTCCTGCGGCAGCTCGAGGCGGGGCCCGCGGCCCGCCGCGCCGCCGCCGAGGAGTCGCTCTGGCACTTTCCGCCGGCGCGCGCCGCGGCGCAGCTCCGGCAGCTCCTCGGCAGCCGCGACTTCGTCCTGCAGCATCCGAAGACGGCGGCGCGCCTGCTCGATCGCGCCGGCCACACGGGCACGCGCGGCCTCGACGAGGTGCTCGCGGGACTCGAGGGCCTTCGCTTCCGCTTCTGGAATCCGGGGTTGGTTCGCGTCGCGCTGAAGGCGCGGGAGCTCAGAGCGAGATGACCACACCAGCCACGCCGACCGCCGGACCGCTCGATCCCATGCCCGTGCTCAAGGCGTTCGCCGGCCTGCGGCGGCTCGCCGGCACCTATCCCGCCGGGCACCCGATGATCGGGCAGAAGCTCGCCGAGCTCGACGACCTGATCAAGGAGCACCTGCGCCTCGGTCCGGAGCTGCGCATCGACATCGTCCGCGGCACCGTGCACCTCGACGGCGTCTCGTGCGGGACGCCGGATCTGGCCGGCGAGCAGCTGCTGCGGGAGCTCACCGCCCTCGGCATCGACAGCCTCTACGTCCAGGAAGGCGTCGGGGCCGACGAGCTGCTGGCCGTCGCCCAGTTCCTGTGGCAGCCGCGCGACGCGGACGAGCCAATCGCCGCCCAGCTCGCGCGCCTCGACGTGCGGCACGTCAGCCTCGGGCGCCTGCTCCCGATCGACACGCGCTGGCACGCGCGCCAGTGGCCCGACGCGCCCACCGGCCGCCTCGACCCGTCGTACGCCGAGTCGCTCGCGCTCATGCAGCAGACCTTCGAGTCGACCTCCGCGGGCAAGCCGCTCAGCGCGGTCACGATCGGCGAGCTGGTGCAGCTGCTCATCTGCCGCGTGGCCAAGAGCCACGCCGCCCTCGCGCAGATCCTCGCCGTCAAGCAGTACGAGAACCTGACCTACTGTCACTCGGTCAACGTCGCGATGCTCAGCCTGCTGCTCGGCCGCCAGCTCGGCTTCGGCGAGAGCGACCTGGCCACGCTCGTCGAGGCCGCGCTGCTGCACGACATCGGCAAGACCCGCATTCCCCTCGACATCGTCCGGAAGCCGGGCGCGCTGACGAAGCACGAGCGCGCCCTGGTCGAGGCACACACGACGTTCGGCGCGGAGATCCTGATGCAGACCGACGGCATCGGACCGCTCGCGCCGATCGTGGCGCTCGAGCACCATCGCAGCGTGAAGGGCAGCGGCTACCCCGACCTGGGCGGGGCGGTGCCCCACCTGTTGAGTCAGATCGTGTCGGTCGCCGACATCTACGAGGCCATGACCGGCGCGCGGTCCTATCAGGACCCGATGCTGCCCGAGCGCGCGTGCCTCGTGCTCGCCCGCCTCGCGGGCGAGAAGCTGAACACCGCGCTCGTCAAGACGTTCGTCAACGGCATCTCCTTCTTCCCGCTGGGCTCGCTCGTCCGGACCAGCCGCGGAGAGATCGGGATCGTCGTCGCCACCAACAGCAGCGACCCGCTCCATCCCGTCGTGACGCTGCTCGCCGACGACCTGGTGGAGCCGGTCGGTCGCGTCGACACGGCAGCCCGCGACGCGGCCGGCGCGTACGAGCGGCACGTCATCGAGACCGTCCGCCCGCCGGCCGGACTCGATCTCGCCGTGCACTTCGGCGAAGCGGCGTAGCGGGCTTCGACAGGCTTCGGGCTCTGGGCTTCGGGCTCCGGGCTCTGGGCTACAGCGTTTTCGAGATCGGTGTAGCCGCGGACCTTCAGGTCCGCCAATACGAAGCCGACCTGAAGGTCGGCCGCTCCAGCGAAACGAAAACCGCTCTATCCCTCACGCCAGCCGGCCGCCGCGTCGAAGTCGGACGGCGTGTCGATGTCGCGGAATGCTCCCTCGTCGGACACGGGCACGTCGCCTGCGGGCGACGCGTGCGCGCGGATGACGGACTTCGCGCCGGTCGCCGGATCGGCGGCCCGGAGGCTCGAGAAGAGCGACCGATCGATCAGCACGGGATGCCCGTGGCGATCGCCGTCGACGGGCCGCACGATCGGCGCGTGGGTCTCGCCGTACCGATCGATCACGGCGCGCACGGTGGAGGGAGCCAGGAAGGGCACGTCGACGAGGGTCACGAGACAGGCCTGCACACCCGGACGATCGACGACGGAGAGCCCGGCGATGAGCGACGACAGCTGCCCCGTTTCGTACGCGGGGTTCAACACGAACCGCGCGGTGGCGGGTCCGTTCCCGGCAGCGGCGACAATCGCGTCCGCATCATGGCCCACCACGACCACCACATCGTCGACGCCCGCTTCGCGAAGGGTTCTGATGATGCGCGCCAGGAAGGTCTCGCCCGGTCCCGCGGGCAGCAACGCTTTCGGGCGGCCCATCCGGCTCGACTTCCCCGCCGCGAGGACGATCGCCGGAATCACGCGAGCATCCTAGATCGAACCTGAGCTAGAATTTCCCGCATGACAGACGTCGACATCCACATTCGCTGCCAGCGATGCGGGAGCCAGATGGAACTGCGCGACCCGACACCGGGAATGGAGTGGCCGCCCGAACAGTTCTGGGTCTGCCCCACATGCGGCCGGCACTTCTGGTCGACGTACCCACCGCCGAAGCCGAAGCCCGCGGCCGACACCAAGCCGGCGGCTGCCGCCGCCGCCGCACCACCGAAGCCGACGCCGCAAGCAGCGTCGTGACGAACAACGTCGTGACAAACATCGACAACAATCCTCGCGCGAGTGCATCGATCACACTCGATGACGACTTCGACGACGACGATCTCTTCGACGATGACGATGAAGATCGCGACGACGATGATGACGACGACGACGAGGACAGCGACGACGAGGAGCCCGAAACCTGGCAGGTCGGGTCGGGGGACGAATTCCGCTAAAGGCTGGCCCAGGCTTGACTTCCCGTATCGAACCTGCCTAGACTGGCCTCGATTTGACCAGGTTCAGCCGCCGCTGAATCAACTCGGCTGGTCGGACGGCCCACGGCGCATCTCCACCTTGCCCAGTCGACCGCAACCTGCTGAGTCCCCTGGGGATGGGCCTGGGGGTCCGGAACGGAGGGCTATCGGCTATGCCGACCGGCACAATCGCACGGCTCCTTATCGACAAGGGCTTCGGGTTCATCCGCGACGAGAACGGCATCGAGCACTTTTTTCACAGGAGTGCCGTCCGCGGGGCGGTGTTCGAGCTCCTACGGGAGGGTCAGCGGGTGGAATTTTCGGTCGAAGATTCGCAGAAAGGCCCCCGCGCGGGTGATGTGCGGCTGATCGAAGGCTAGATCGGCGCTTCGACGTCGCCCGGAACCGGTTCGCCGCAGTCGTCCGAGGGGCGAACCGGTCCTTTCCGCCCCCCTCCTCGCATCCCAGGTCAGAATCCGAGCGCCGCCAGTACGCGACTGGTGTCGCTCAGGTCGTCGAAGACCGCCTCGGCACCCGCCGACCGGAGTTCGTCGTTGTTGTATTCTCCGGTGGCCACCGCGACGCACCGGACGCCGCCGGTGAGGGCACAGGCGACATCGAGCGGGGTGTCTCCGATTACAACGACGTTCTCCCGCGCGACGGCCGGGCCTCCGGCGTCGCGGACCGTCTGAATCGCCATCGGCAGGAGCAGGTTGCGGTCGGGCACGTCGTCTCCGAACGCTCCCCCCGAGAAGTATCGCCAGAGGTCGAAGTACTCGAGCTTCGCGCGGGCGCCGCCGCGGTAGTTGCCGGTCAGGAGCGCGAGATGCGCGCGCGGCTCGGCCGCGAGGGCCTCGAGCAGCGGCAGCACGCCGGGCATGATGCCCTTGCGAGGGCCGGGCTTCTCGATTTCGCGGCGCAGGTGCGAGACGTACACCTCGGGAAAGCGCGCGAGGTCCTCGACCCCGGAGGAAACACCGTGACGCG
Organism: uncultured Acidobacteriota bacterium; assembly: GCA_963761615.1. Classification (GTDB taxonomy): domain Bacteria; phylum Acidobacteriota; class Vicinamibacteria; order Vicinamibacterales; family CAVVIG01; genus CAVXGU01. The sequence continues at coordinate 47,109 of CAVXGU010000002.1, forward strand.
TCAAGGCGTGCGACAGCACCCAGTGATCGGTCCGGCCGGCCATCGTCGTGCCGCGAAACGCATCGGCGATGCCGAAGAGCTCCTCGAAGGCCGCGGCCATGGCCCTGATCCCGGCGCCTCCGGTCAGCAGCAGCGTCCCGTCGACGTCGAAGAGCAGCAGCTTCACCGCCAGGGCCTCCATCCCTTCGCCGTCTCCCGAAGCCGGCCGGTTGCCGGGTCGTGGCGCAGCACCCGCGGCGTCACCGCGCGCGCGAAGGGCTCGTCGGTCGTCACGGCGACGAGCGCGATCTGCCGCGCCGCCGCGATCTCGCGCACCGTCCCCGCGAAGGCGCCGCGCGCGGCCGGCTCGATCGCGGCGGTGGGGTGCTCGAGCAGGAGCGCCGCCGGATCGAGCGCCAGCGCCCGTCCCAGCCTGATGCGGGCGCGGGCGGCGCCGTCGAGCGTGCCGGCCGGCCGGCTCCACGTCTGCTCGGGCAGCTCAACCTCTCGCGCCAGCGCGGCGGCCCTGCGCCGCACGTCGTCGGAGGGCGGGTCGACCTCCAGGGTGAACGGCACGGCCAGATTCTGCAGCACGTCGAGGGAATCCAACAAGACCGCGCGCTCGGTGACGATGCCGAACCGGTCGACGATCGCGAGCCACTCGGCGCCGTCGGTCACCGACGCCGTCGCGCGTCCGAACACCTCGACGCGCCCCTGGTCCGGCAGCGCCGCGCCCGTGACCAGGTTCGTGAGCGTCTCGGCGGCGGCGGCATCCGGGCCGAGGATGGCCACGGCCTCTCCGGGGGCCACGATCAGCCGGTCGATCCTCAGCGGCCGCAGCGCGCCGAAGTGCTTCGACACGCCGGACAGCTCGAGGATCGCGGTCACGCCTCGAGCAGGCGGTTCACTTCATCGACGACGCGGCTCGACTCGGAGAGCGCCTGCCGCTCGATCTTGAACGCCCAGAGGTTGGCGGCGATGGCCGCGTAGGCGATCCAGGCGTGCACGATGGGCGGGAGGACGCCGGTATCGACGCTGGCGCCGATGATCGCGGTGGCCATCGTCGCGGCGATCGCCAGGCTGCCGATCGAGAAGACCGGCTTGCGGATGGCGGCGATCCGGCGGTGGAAGTCGCCCGTCAGCCCGGCCTCCTGCATCGCGTCCTTCACCGCTTTGCCCTTGCCGATGAGGTAGAACATCATCATCGAGTGCGCGAGCAGCAGGATCAGCGTCGAGAAGATGCCGAACGTGATGTGGCGCATGATGTCGGCCGGCGTCACGACGGTCAGACCGAGATAGATGGTGACGATCAGACCGGCGAAACCGAGCCCCACCGCCGTGATGAGCGCTTGAGCCAACCCGTTCTCCCTGAAAAGATGCCTGTCAGTATGCCTCGGTCGCCGTTCGCGATCCAACCCGCACGGGCCGCGCTCGCCCGTTCCCGAGTTCCCTAGTCAGCGCCTCGGTGCCTGGCGCGCCGGTTCCTGAGCGCGATCAGCCGGTCGTACCGCTCGCGCGGCAGTGACGTCCCGCCAGGTTCGGCGGCGTGCCACGCATCGCCGTGGAAGTCGGAGCCGCCCGTCACCGCGAGTCCGAGGTGGTCGGCCAGGGACGTGTAGCCGAGCGTGGCGGCGGGACTGTGCCGCGTGTGGTACGCCTCGATCGCGTCGAGGCCGGCGGCGGCGAACCCGGGGATGTCGCTGTCGCGGTGGTTCAGCCCGGGATGAGCGAGCGACGCGAGGCCGCCGGCGTCGTGGATTCGCTCGAAGACCTCGGAGGGCGGCGCCGCGAGACGGGGCACGAACGCCGGCTTGCCGGGCGTGAGCCAGCGATCGAACGCCTCTTTTTCCGTCATCACGTGCCTCGCGGCCACGAGGGCGCGGGCGACGAAGGGCCGTCCGATCGCGCGGCTCGTGTCGCTCAGGCCCGGGCGGACGATGGCGTCGGCGTCGAGCGGCATCCCGAGCGCGGCGAGGCGCTCGACGATCTGACGAATCCGCTGGATCCGCAGCGCGCGCTGGGCGGCCAGGAAATCCCGCAGCGGCTCGGAGCCCGGGTCGATGAAGTACCCCAGCACGTGGACGTCGACGCCGTCGGACACCGACGTCACCTCGATGCCCGGGACGAACGCGATACCCCGCTCGGCGCAGCCGGCGGCGACGGCGCCGCACGAGGCGACCGTGTCGTGGTCGGTGACGGCCAGCACGTCCACGCCGGCGGCGTGGGCGCGGGCGACCAGCTCGTCCGGGGTGCAGCGCCCGTCCGAGGCGGTGGTATGGGTATGGAGGTCGATCAACGGGCCGCCCGGGCCACGCGTCCAGCCGACTGGCGTGCGCGCAGGGCTTTGAGCTCGGCGATGAGGAGATCGAGGTGCACCCGCTCTTCGTCGGCGAACTCGAGGAAGATGCGCTTGCCCTCCGAATCCTCGAACCGCTCGCCGTAGCGCTTGAAGAACTTGTGCGAGCCGCGCTCGCAGCGGATGCCGATGAGCAGCGCCTGCTGGTCGTTGACGCCGCGCCGGAGCTTTTCCGCCCCCTCGGCGAACAGGCCGTTGGCGGCGCCCTTGAAGAACAGAAACGTCGGCCGCGCCTCGAGCTTCGGGTCCTCGGCGACCAACTCGCGATACCGCGCCTCGAGCGTGCCGAGGTGCTCCTTCTCCTCGGCGGCGAGCTTCTGGAACACGCTCCGGCCGCGGCGGTCCTTCGTCAGGCTCGCGGCGCGCGTGTAGAACTCGAGGCCGCTCCGCTCGGTGGCGATCGCGATGCGCAGCGCGTCGCGTGCGAAGACGAGCTCCGTCGTCACGCCGTCGATCGTCCCGCCGCTCCTGCCGGTCCGGCAGGCCTCGCAGACGCCGAACACCTGCACGACGGTCTCGGCGGGCTGGAAGTCGCGCGCGCCCGCCACTTCCTCGAGCAGCGCCTCGACGTCGGAGCTCAGGAACTCGGACGAGCGATGGCAGACGTTGCAGATCAGGTGGAAGTGGCGCGGGTGGCGGATCGACGGCTCGAAGCGCGACCGGCCGTCGCCGAAGTCCACCTTGCGCGCCACGCCGCTCTCGACCATCCACTGCAGGGTGCGGTAGACGGTGGCGCGGCCGAGGCCCGGCGCCTCGCGGCGCACGAGCTCGACGAGATCGTCCGCGCTCAGATGGCCCTGCTGCCCCAGGAAGATCGAGACGATGCGGTCGCGCTTGCTGGAGCGCCGACCGCCCGTCGGACCGAGCGTCGAGAGATCGGGAATGGAGCGGGGCATGTCAACAGGGCTTCCGCGTCCCCCGCGCGGGGGAACGCGGAAGGCCTGCACTACGGGTGAACGGGGCGTACGGCTAGACGCTGAACGACTGGCCGCAGCCGCACGTCGAGGTTGCGTTCGGATTCTTGATCGTGAAGCCTCCGCCGGTGATCGTGTCGACGAAGTCGACCTCGGCGCCGGTGAGGTAACGGATGCTGATGGGGTCCACGAACAGCTTGACGCCGTGCGACTCGAACACCTGGTCGCCCGAACCCTGACCGTTCTCCTCGATCATCAGTCCGTACTGGAAGCCCGAGCAGCCGCCGCCCTGCACGAACACGCGCAGACCGCTGCCGGTCTTGTTCTCCTCGGTTAGCAGCTCGGTGATCTTCGCTGCAGCCATCTCGGTTACCTGGATCATTAGGCGCTACTCCTGATGACAATTATACTGCAGGACGGACCATGCCTTACGTGATCACGCCGTCGCTGCCGCCGGAGATGGTCCTCGAGATCGCCGAGGCCCGCTGGACCGCCATCGCGGCCGCGCGCCCCGAGCTGCAGCCCGCCGTGGACCTCCAGCGCCGGCTGCTCACGCTGGTCGTCGACCTCGCCGCCGGCACGGACCACCGGCCGCTGCCGCGGCTGTCGCTGCCGCCCAAGTACGTGGCCGCCAAGCTCGGTCGCGGCGTGCCGGCCCTGACCGGAGAGCCCATTCCCGTGCCCGATCTCGCGCAGCCGCTGCTCGACCTCTGCAGCGCGCTGGCCGAGGGCGGCGCCGGCGACGTGGCGCTCCACATCCGCGAGTCGATCGAACGCGGCAGCATCGACGCGCGGGCGCTCGCCACCGCGTCGCTCCAGCGCGACCAGCACGCGATCCGCGCGGGCGCCGTCGAGCGCGGCCTGGCGCCCGACCTATTGTGGCTCGTCGGCGAGCTCGCCGTCAGCCCCTTCGCGCACGCGCTCGAGCCGGTCGTCTTCCCGCACGCGGCCGACGATGCGGCGCTGGCACCCGCGCTCGCCGGGTGGGAGCACGGCTATTGTCCCCTGTGCGGATCGTGGGCCGCGCTCGCCGAGGTCGTCGACGGCGTGAAGCTCCTGCGCTGCTCGTTCTGTGCGGCCACGTGGGGACTCACCGAGTACGCCTGCGCGCACTGCGGCGCGCACGGAGAGCCCTTCATCACCGCGGCGCCGGACGAGACGCGGAAGGATCGCCGGCTCGAAGTCTGCTCCGCCTGTTCCGGCTATCTGAAAACCGTCGACGTCCCCGACCTCTCGCCGTTCCCCCTCGTCGCAATCACCGACCTGGAGACGATGGATCTCGACGTGGCCGCGATGAAGCACGGCTACGCGCGGCCGTCGGCGCGGGACTTCTCGGCCGGGAAGACGGCGTAGCGGCGGCGGTTCTCGGCTCTCGGCTCTGGGCTTTCGGGCTTCGGGCTCTCGGGCTCGTCGCCGCCGGCCCGCTGCGATCATGATCCTGAGCCGAGAGCCGAGAGCCGAGAGTTCTGCGAAGCCGACCTGAAGGTCGGCCGCCACAGCGAAACGAACACCGCTCTATTAGCCGCCTGCCGCGATCGCTTCCAGGTTCTCCCCCGACTCCCGCTCGATGTCCTTGTGCAGGCTGTTGCCGTGCGCGTCCATCGTGACGATGGCGGGGAAGTCGCGGACCGAGAGGTGCCACATGGCCTCGGGCGTGCCGAATTCGAGGAGCGAGACGCCGTCGACGCCCGTGATCGCGCGCGCGTAGAACTGGGCCGCGCCGCCGATCGCGTTCAGGTACACGGCGCCGTGCTCCTGCATCGCGGCGAGCGTCTTCGCGCCCATGCCGCCCTTGCCGATCACGGCCCGCACGCCGTACCGGCGGATGATCTCGCCCTGGTAGGGCTCCTCGCGGATGCTCGTCGTCGGGCCCGCCGCCGTGATGCGCCAGCCATCGCCGTCCTTCACCACCACCGGCCCGCAGTGATACAGGACCGCCCCGCGCAGGTCGACCGGCGGCTCGTGCTTCATCAGGTGCGCGTGAACCGCGTCGCGGCCGGTGAACATCCGCCCCGAGATCATCACGACGTCGCCGACCGCGAGCGAGCGGATCTGCTCGTCCGAGATCGGCGCGTCGAGCGCCACCTCCCGGCCGGTCCGCGCGAAGCCCGCCTGATCCAGCATCGGGATGATCGGGTGCGACGGATCGCGATAGAGCCACTCGCGGATGGCGCCGGTCCGGCCGTCGAGGACGACGCCGAGGCGGCGGAACGCCCAGCAGTCGTACGCCACCGACACGAAGAAGCTCGCCGGCAGCCGGTTCAGCGCGCCCACTCTTGCAGCCGATGAGCGTGACCTTGCCGCCGAAGCCCATCGGTCCGATCTCGAGACCGTTGACGGCGCCCATCACGGACGCCTCGAGCGCGGCGAGCCGCGGGTCGGGGTTCACGTCGTCCAGCGTGCGGAAGAGCTGCGCCTTCGCGTGCGTGTATCCCGACGTGCGGTCTCCGCCGACGGCGACGCCGACCGCTCCGGGACTGCAGCCCTTCCCCTGCGCCTGCCACACGGCGTGGAGGATGCACTTGCGCACGCCCTCGAGGTTCCGGTCGGCGCGGCCGAGGTGCGGCAGCTCCACCGGCAGCGCGTACTGCGCGTTGGTGTTCTCGCAGCCGCCGCCCTTCAGGATCAGCCGGATCTCGATGTCGTCGCGCTCCCACTGTGCGAAGTGCAGGATCGGCGTGCCCGGCCCCAGGTTGTCGCCGGAGTTCTGGCCGGTGATCGAGTCGACCGAGTTGGGCCGCAGCTTGCCGCGGCGCGTGGCCTCGACCACGGCGTCGCGGATCTGCCGCGCCATCCAGATTCTGATTGGCGCCGACGGGCACGCGGATTTCGAAGGTCGGCATGCCGGTGTCCTGGCAGATGGCGCCCTCGGTGTCGACGGCGAGATCGATGTTCTGCGCGATGATCGTCAGCGCCTGCTTGGCCCGCGTGCCGGAGGGCTCGGCCGTCAGGGCGTCGGACATGGCCGCCCGCACGTCGGGCGGCAGATCGGTCGAGGTCCTCGTGACGAGCTCGAGCACGCTCTCGAAAAATGAAGGGAGCATAACGGCCCAGTATAATCCGACCATGTCCTACCGGACCGAGCGGGACGCGCTCGGCGAGCTCGACGTGCCCGCAGACGCCTACTACGGCATCCAGACGCTCCGGGCCGTCGAGAACTTCCCGATCAGCGGACTGCACGCGCCGCCGTCGCTGGTCGACGCCACGGTCCTCATCAAGAGGGCCGCGGCCCAGGCCAACGCGCGCCTCGGCCGCCTCGATGCCGACGTCGCCCGCGCCATCGTCGCGGCGGCCGACGAGATCCTCGGCGGGGCGCTGCGCGACCAGTTCATCGTCGACGTCTACCAGGCCGGCGCGGGCACGTCGCACCACATGAACGTGAACGAGGTGATCGCCAACCGGGCGGGCGAGACTGCTCGGCGACGACGCGGGGATCGTACCGGCGCGTCCATCCCAACGATCACGTCAACATGGGACAGTCGACCAACGACGTGTTCCCGACGGCGACGCGGCTGGCGCTGCTCGAGGGCGCCGGCCCCCTCGCCGCGGGCGCGCGCGAGCTGGCCGACAGCTTCCACCGCAAGGCCGAGGAGTTCGCCGACATCGTCAAGACCGGCCGCACGCACCTGCAGGACGCGGTGCCCATCACGCTGGGCCAGGAGATGAGCGGATACGCGGCGTGCCTCCGGCGCTCGGCGACCGACGTCACCGACGCGGCCGAGCAGCTGACCGAGCTGAACATCGGCGCGACGGCGGTCGGCACGGGGCTGAACGCCGGCGACGACTACCGCGCGCTGATGATCGAGCACCTGGCCACAGCGACGAATCTGCCGCTCAAGCCGGCGAGCAACCTGTTCCGCGTCACGCAGAGCATGGGCGACGTGCTCGCCTACTCGGGCGCGATGCGGCGCCTGGCGGTCGAGCTGAGCAAGATCGCGAACGATCTCCGTCTGCTGGGCAGCGGACCGCGCGCGGGCCTGGGCGAGCTGTCGCTCCCGGCGGTTCAGCCGGGGTCGTCCATCATGCCGGGCAAGGTGAACCCCTCGATGGCCGAGATGGTCAACCAGGTGTGCTACCAGGTCATCGGCTGCGACATCACCGTGACGCTCGCCGCCGAGGCGGGACAGCTCGAGCTGAACGTGATGATGCCCGTGATCGCGTGGAACGCGATCCACGCGTCCACGATTCTCCGCGAGGCGATGCGCGCGTTCCGGATCCGCTGCGTCGAACGGCCTGACCGCCAACGCCGCCCGCGCCCGCGAGCTCCTCGATCGCAGCACCGCGACCGCGACGGCCCTCAGCCCGTACATCGGCTACGCCGCCACCGCCGAGATCGCCAAGGAGGCCGTCGCCACCGGGCGATCGATTCGCGATCTGGCGCTCGCCCGCGGCCTGCTCGACGAGAAGGTCCTCGATCGCATTCTCTCGGTGGACGCCATGACCCGACCGGGCGTGGCGGGACGGGACCAGGGCGGGTCGGGCGGGTAGGGCGGGCGGGTAAATAATGGCTGGACGGGGCCGGATCCGATTGGCGGCTTTCGAGATCGCTGTCCTCATCCTGACGGCAGCGTGTGGGAGTCCGTCCACCCCACCCGCCTCACCAGTCCCACCTGCCTCACCCACCCACCTGCCCGACCTGCCTCACCAGCCCCAGCCTCCCCGCGCGCCCATGCGAGCCCGCTCTTTCCCCCGCAGGATCTCGGCCTGCTCGAGGCGCCGGATCGGGATCAGTGGCAGAAGCCGGATCTCATCATGGACGTCCTGGGCATCGCCGAGGGCTCGGTGGTCGCGGATTCGGCGCCGGCGGCGGGTGGTTCACGGTCCGCCTCGCGCGGCGCGTCGGTCCCAACGGGCTCGTCTACGCCGAGGACATCCAGCCGCAGATGATCGAGGCGATCGACCGGCGCATCACGCGGGAGGAGCTGCGGAACGTGCGGACAGTGCTCGGCACGGCGACCGATCCGCGCCTGCCGGCCGGCGCCCTCGACGCCGTGCTCATCGTCGACGCCTTCCACGAGATGGAGCGCCCGGTGCCGCTGCTCGTCAACGTGGCCCACGCGCTGCGCCCGCAGGGGCGCCTGGGCGTCGTCGACTTCACGGCCGGCGGCGGCGGTCCCGGGCCGGCCCCGGAGGATCGGGTCGATCCGGACGCCGTCGTGACGGCCGCGACCGCCGCCGGCTTCGCGCTGTCGACGCGCGAGGAGGTGCCGCCGTTCCTCTTCCTGCTCGTCTTCACGCCGGCCGCGGGAGGATCGTGATGCCGCGGTCGGCCCTCACCATCGCGGGCAGCGACTCGAGCGGCGGCGCCGGGATCCAGGCGGACCTGAAGACGTTCGCGGCGTTCGGCGTCTACGGGACGAGCGCGATCACGGCCGTCACGGCGCAGAACACCACCGGCATCTCGGCGGCGAGCGTGATGCCGGCCGACCTCGTCGGCGCGCAGATCGAGGCCGTCGCGGGCGACATCCCGCCGGACGCCACCAAGACCGGCATGCTGGCGACGGCGGCCATCGTGGAGGCCGTGGCCGCCGCCGTTCAGTCGCTCGAGCTGCCGATGCTCGTCGTCGATCCGGTCCTCGTCTCGAAGACCGGCGTCCGGCTGCTCGACGATGACGGCGTCCAGATGCTGCTGTCGGAGCTGCTGCCGCTGGCGCGCGTCGTGACGCCGAACCTGCCGGAGGCCGAGGTTCTGAGCGGCGTGCGGATCGCGTCGATCGAGGATCGCCGTCGGGCCGCGCGGGCGATTCACGATCTGCGGCGCGGACGCCGTCGTGATCACGGGGGGCCACGGCGACGGCGACGAGATTCTGGACCTGCTGTTCGACGGCGAGCTGTTCGCCGAGTATCGAACGCGCCGGGTGGCGTCGCGACAGACGCACGGCACGGGCTGCACGTTCGCGTCGGCCATCGCGGCCGGGCTGGCGCTCGGCGCCCCGCTCGACGCCGCCGTGGCGCGGGCCCAGGCGTTCGTGGCGGACGCCATCCGCCACGCGGCGCCGATCGGCAGCGGCCACGGGCCTCTGCACCATTTCTGGGGCGGTATACTGAACCCGTGAGCACGCGCACGCCGCTCCTGGCGATCGGCCGCGAGCCCCTCCAGCTCGAGCCGCTCATCGCCGCGGTGTCGACCGGGGCCCCCGACGCCGGCGCCAGCGGCGCCGTGATCGCGTTCCTCGGGCTGGCGCGCAACCACAACGCGGGCCGCCGGGTGCGGTATCTGGAATACGAGGCGTACGAGCCGCTCGCGCTCAGGAGCTTCGAGCGGATCGAGGCCGAGATCGCCGCGCGGTGGCGGGATGTTCGCCTGGCGCTGCACCACCGGATCGGGACGGCTGGCGATCGGGGAGGCGAGCGTGGCGATCGTGACGGCGTCGCCGCACCGCGCCCACGCGTACGCCGCGAGCCGGTACGCGATCGAGCGCGTGAAGCAGATCGCGCCGATCTGGAAGCGCGAGTTCTTCGAGGGCGGCGACGTGTGGATCGAGGGGGCCACGGCCGATCCCGACAACGACACGGCGCGCGCGGAAGCCGAGAGGGTCGCGTGCGGGTGACGGTCCGCCTGTTCGCGCGGCTTCGCGACCTCGCCGGCGCGTCCGAGCTGGCGCGCGACGTGGCGCCGGGCGCCACGATCGGCGCCGTGTGGAACGGGCTGACCGACGACTTCCCGGTCCTCGCCGAGTACAGCCGGTCGATCTCGAGCGCGGTGAACGCCGACTACGCGAAGATGGACCGGGTCGTGCGCGAGGGCGACGAGGTGGCGTTTCTGCCGCCGGTATCGGGAGGATAAGGGTGCCGGGTGCCTGGTGCCGGTTGCTGGAACAGTGTTTTCGAGATCGATGCGCCCTGAGATCGATGCTCCGAGATCGATGCTCCGAGATCGATGCTGCGAGATTGATGTAGCCGCGGACCTTCAGGTCCGCCAATGCGCAGCCGACCTGAGGGTCGGCCGCTACATCCAAACGAAGACCGCCCTGGAGAACCGCGAGAACCTGTCTTCTTATGCTCGACAAGCTGCAAGCTGTTGAACGCCACTACGACGACCTGAGCCGGCTGCTCGCGACGCCCGAGGTGCAGGCGGATCCGGCCGAGTACCGCAAGCAGGCGAAGGCGCTGGCCGACATCCAGCCGCTCGTGGAGAAGTTCCGCGAGTACCAGACCGTGCTGCGGGACCTCGCGCAGGCCGAGGAGCTGGCCGCCTCGGCGGATCCCGACATGCGGGAGCTCGCCGGCGAGGAAGTGAAGGCGCTCGGCGCCAGGCGCGACGACCTGATCGGCCAGCTCAAGGTGCTCCTCATCCCGAAGGATCCCAACGACGAGAAGAACGTCGTCCTCGAGATTCGGGCGGGCACGGGCGGCGACGAGGCCGCGCTCTTCGCCGCCGAGCTCTTCCGGATGTACAGCAAGTTCGCGGAGCGCCAGGGGTGGAAGATCGAGGTGCTCTCGTCGAGCGAGACCGGCGTGGGCGGCATCAAGGAAGTGATCGCCACCATCGAGGGGCGCGGCGTCTACAGCCGGCTGAAGTACGAGAGCGGCGTCCACCGGGTGCAGCGCGTGCCGGCCACCGAGGCGAGCGGCCGGATCCACACGTCCACGGCGACGGTCGCCGTGCTGCCCGAAGCCGAGGACGTGGACATCCAGATCAACGAGAAGGACCTGCGCGTCGACACGTTCTGTTCGAGCGGCCCGGGCGGCCAGAGCGTCAACACCACCTACTCGGCCGTGCGCATCACGCACATTCCGACGGGCATGGTCGTGTCGCAGCAGGACGAGAAGTCGCAGATCAAGAACCGCGCGAAGGCGATGAAGGTCCTGAAGTCGCGCCTGTACGACATGGAGCTGCGCAAGCAGCAGGAAGCCATCGCCAAGGACCGGCGCAGCCAGGTCGGCACGGGCGAGCGCTCGGAGAAGATCCGGACCTACAACTTCCCCCAGAGCCGGATCACCGATCACCGGATCAACTTCACGACGCACCAGCTGACCAACGTCCTGAACGGCGACCTGACGGAGCTCATCGACCAGGTCGTCACACACTACCAGTCCGAAAAGCTCAAGGACGCCACGGCGGTCTCCTGAGGGCGGGTCGGGCAGGTGGGGCGGCAGGTGGGCGGGTCGGGCAGATGGCGCCTGCGGACATGCGAGCCCGACGACGGTGAATCCGAGGGCGAGCATCGGCGTCACTTCGCGGCGGGGGTGGGGCCCCGCCGCCAGGAATAGATGCCATCCATTCACCAGCGCGTCGCGACCGCCCGGCAGCGCCTGCGCGACGCCGGGGTCGCGCCGGCCGAGGCGGACCTCGACGCGCGGCTGCTCGCCCAGCACCTGCTGGGCTGGGACGCCGCCAGGTTTCTCGCCTCCTCCACCGACGCCGAGCCGGGCGCCTTCGCCGACGCCTATCAGCGACTGATCGCGCGCCGCGAGGCGCACGAGCCGATCGCGTACATCCTCGGCGTGCGCGAGTTCTGGAACCGCCCGTTCGCGGTGTCGCCGGCCGTGCTCGTGCCGCGGCCCGAAACCGAGGTCGTCGTCGAAGCCGCCCTCGAGCGCCTGGGCGAACGGGCGCTCGTCGCCGACGTCGGAACCGGCAGCGGATGTCTCGCGGTGACGCTCGCGGCCGAGCGGCCCGGCGTCAGGGTCGTGGCGGTCGACCGTTCCCGCGCCGCGCTCCGCGTGGCGCGCCTGAACGCCCTGCGGCTGGGAGTCGCCGCCCGGGTACGCCTGGTCCAGGGGAACCTGCTCGCGGGCGTCGCGGGCGGCTTCGACCTGATCGTGTCGAACCCGCCGTACGTCGCCGAACGCGATCGCGCCGCGCTCCCGCGCCAGGTGCTCGACCACGAACCCTCGCTCGCCCTCTTCGCGGGCCCCGACGGCCTGTCGCTGATCCGCGGGCTCGTGGACCAGGCTCCGTCGCACCTCGCGCCGGCCGGCGTGCTGATCTTCGAGTTCGGCGCGGGCCAGGACCGCGCCGTCAGCGATTCTGATCGCGGCCTCGCCCGCCCTCAGAATGATCGAGCTCCGGCGCGACCTCCAGGGCATTCCACGGATAGCCGTAGTGCAGGCCGGGGCATAACGGGAATTCACCCAGGGGGCCAGTCGAACGTCCGTCCGCCGAGCAGGTGGAGGTGGACGTGGAAGACGGTCTGGCCGGCTTCGCGGTTGGTGTTGAAGACCGTCCGGTAGCCGCCCGACGAGAAGCCACGAGCCCTGGCGATGGCCGCCGCCCGCCGGACCATCTCTCCGATCAGTTGATCGTCCTCGGCCGTCAGCTCGTTGAGCGTCGCGACGTGCTTTCTGGGCACGACGAGCACGTGCGTCGGGGCCTGCGGGTTGATGTCGTTGAATGCGACGATCCGGTCGTCCTCGTAGACGATCGTCCCGGGAATCTCGCGCGCGATGATCTTGCAGAAAAGACAGTCGGACATCACTGCATCACTCACTGGCGCCGGGGCCCCACCCCCGCCGCGAACTCACGCCGATGCCCTCGCCTCGGATCTTCAGGTCCTCGGCTCGGCATGGCCGCAGGCGCTGACTTCACTCACTGGCGCCGGGGCCCCACCCCCGGCGCCCCATCACCACATTACGACCTCACCACATTGCCAGCCACCACCACCGTGGCCCTCGAGGGATCGAGGAGCCGTCTCGCCGCCTCGTTCGCGTCGTCGAGCGTCACGGCGCCCAGCAGCTCCGGCAGCCGGACGTCGTAGTCCAGGCCGTGGCCGAAGAACTCCACGTCCTGCAGGAAGTGGGCGATGCGCGGATTGGTCTCGAGGGCGCGCGGCAAGGCTCCGACCAGGTACTGCCGCGAGTCGTCCAGCTCCTTCTGGCTGAGCCCGTCCCGCACGAGTCGGGCGATCTCTTCGTCGATCGACGCAATCGCCCGATCCACGTTCGCCGGATCCACACCGGCCCGTATCATCAGCGGCCCCTGGACGACGCTCGGGTCGAGCGCGCTCGAGACGTAGTAGGCCATGCCCTGGCGCTCGCGGATGCTGTCGCCGAGGCGCCCGCCGATCGAATACTGGCCGAAGGCGTGGTTCATCAGCCAGGCCGCCGTGTAGGCGGGATCCCGGCGGGCGATCGTCACGAACCCGTACGCAATGTCCGCCTGCGGCTTGTCCGCCATCACGACCGCGATCCGGCGGCGAACGGTCGCCGGGACCGCCGGGGGAAGCGGCGCGTCGGGTTCGGCCGCGGCGTGCCAGTCGTCGAACACCCGCGAGGCGGCCGCGATCGCCCGGGCCGGCGCGATGTCGCCGACGATGGCGACCGTGACGCGATCGGGCGCGAACCGCGCGCGGTGGAGCGCCACGAGCTGGTCGCGCGCGAGCGGCTCCACCGACGCCAGCGTGCCCCTGGCCGGCCGCCCGTACGGATGCCCGGGATAGAGCTCGGCCATCAGCCGGTCCGCCGCGCAGGCGTACGGGTTGTCGGCCTCCTGACGGATCGCGGTCAGGGCCTCCCCCTTGCGCGTCACCAGCTCGTGCGCGGGAAACGTCGGCGCCATGACCACGTCGCCGACGAGCGCGAAGATCTCGTCGAAGTCCTCGGCCAGGCAGGTGGCGACGATCGTGACGTGGTGACGGGTCACCACCACGTTGAGCGAGATGCCGCGGCTGTCCAGCTCCTCGGCAATGCGGTCGCCCGAGCGGTGCGCGGTGCCGCGATCGAGGAGCCGCGAGAGAAGGGACATCGCCCCCGGCGCGCCGGCGGTATCGGCCGACCCGGATCGCACGGCGAGGCTGATCGTCACCGCCGGCGTCATCGACGTCTCCTTCGCGAGGACGACGACGCCGTTGGGCAGGGCGACGCGTGTGGGCGAGAGGCCCGTGTACGGCGCGGCGGCGGGCATCACGCGGCCCCGTCGGACGGCGCCGGCGGGTCGTACCAGCCAATCGTCCGGTTCGAGTCCCCGAGGAGGGACCGGGCGACATCCGCCACGGCGTCGAGCGTCACGCCGGCGATGCGGGACGGCAGCTCGAAGTAGGTGTCCACGGTGGCGATGGTGTGATAGTAGCCGAGCTGATGGGCGATGTTGGTCACGCTGTCGTCGTCGAACACCAGGCGCGCGCGCAGCTGAGCCTTGGCGCGCGCGAGCTCGTCTTCGCCGATGCCCTCGCGCCGAACGCGATCGAGCGACTCGAGGACGGCGGCCTCGACGGTCGCCAGCGGCGTGCCGCTCGTCGCGGTGAGCGAGAGGATGTACGCGAACGGCTGCTCGGTGGGCAGCAGGGCGCCGTTGACGGAGGAGGCGAGGCCGCGCTCGACGAGGTCGCGGTAGAGGCGCGCCCGCCGCTGCGGCGGCGGCAGGCGGAAGCTCGACCAGAGGCTCGCGCCCTTGGCGCCGGTCAGCGCGGCATCGAGCACCAGCGCCGCGTGGAAGCGCGGGTCGGTGACGGCCGGCGCGTGGAACGCGAGCTTCAGGTAGGCGGCGCCGCCCGGGCGCCGGATCGTCACGCGCCGCTCCCCCGTCTGCTCCGGCTCCACGGTGCGCACGCGCGGCACCGCGGCGCCAGGGGGAATCGCGCCGAATCGATCCTGCGCCCGCCGCACCACGTCGCCGGCCTCCACGTCGCCGACCACGACGAGGGCGGCGTTGTTCGGGACGTAGTACCGGCGGTAGTGGCCGTACAGCTCGTCGCGGTTCATCGACCGGAGATCGGACAGCCAGCCGATCGTCGGGTGGCGGTAGGGGTGCGCCTTGAACGCGGTGGCGACGACTTCCTGGTCGAGCAGCTGATCGGGATCGTTTTCTCCGCCCTGGAGCTCCGAGATGATGACGGTCCGCTCGGACTCGCAGTCGGCGGGGTCGTACAGGCAGCCCGCCATGCGCTCGGACTCGATGAACAGCATGCGGTCGAGCGCGTCGCGGCCGGCCGTTTCGACGTAGGTGGTCTGGTCGACGAAGGTGTAGCCGTTCCAGCTCCCGCCGAACTGCTCGATGATGCCCTTCACCTTGTCGCGCGGGATGTTCGTCGTGCCCTTGAAGTTCATGTGCTCGACCCAGTGCGACACGCCGGTCAGCCCCGGCCGTTCGTCCTTCGATCCCACGTGGTACCAGCACCAGACCGACACGAGGGGCGCGGTGTGCTCCTCCTGGACGAGGACCGTGAGGCCGTTCTCGAGGGTCGTGCGTCGAATCGCGGCGCCCGGACGGGCACCCGGCGGTGAGGCCATCAGTTCATTATAAAATCGAAGTTCATGCCCGAGTGGAAAGACACCGTCAACCTGCCGCGCACCGAGTTCCCGATGAAGGCGAACCTCCAGACGGCCGAGCCGGACGCGCTCGCCCGCTGGGCCGCCATGGACCTCTACGGCAGAATCCGCCAGCGCCGCGCGGGCGCGCCGAAGTTCGTGCTGCACGACGGCCCGCCGTACGCCAACGCGAACATCCATCTCGGCACGGCGCTCAACAAGATTCTCAAGGACATCGTCGTCAAGTCGCGGTCGATGGCCGGCTACGACGCGCCGTACGTCGTGGGCTACGACTGCCACGGCCTGCCGATCGAGCTGAAGGTGGATCGCGAGCTCGGGGCGAAGAAGGCCGAGATGTCCACGGCGGACTTCTGCCGGGCCTGCCGGTCGTACGCGGAGCGCTTCATCGGCGTGATGAGCCAGGAGTTCCAGCGCCTGCTCGTCTTCGCCGACTGGGATCGCCCTTACCTGACGATGGACTTCCGCTACCAGGCGGCGATCGCGCGGGCGCTCGGCGTGTTCGTCGAGCGCGGGCTGGTCTACAAGGGGAAGAAGCCCGTTCACTGGTGCATCCACTGCCGCACGGCGCTGGCCGAAGCCGAGGTCGAGTACGCGGATCACTCGTCGCCGTCGATCTACGTCGAGTTTCCGCTCGCCGCCGACGCCGCGGACGACCTGGCGGCCCGGCTGCCGGCGCTCGCCGGGCGCGAGGTGTCGGCGCTCATCTGGACGACGACTCCCTGGACCATCCCGTCGAACCTCGCGCTGGCGTTCCATCCGGAGCTCGACTACGCCGCCTACGACGTCGGCGGCCGCGCCGTGATCCTCGCCGAGGCGCTGGCGCCGCGCGTGGCAGAGGCCGTCGGGCGTCCGTTCGGCGCGCCGATCGTCCGGTTCAAGGGCGCCGACCTCGAGCACGTCCGCTTCCGGCATCCGCTCTACGAGCGCGACTCGCCCGCGGTGCTGGCGGAGTACGTCACGCTCGACGCCGGCACGGGCGTGGTGCACACCGCGCCCGGCCACGGCGCGGACGACTTCACCACGGGCGTCCGCTACGGGCTGGAGATCTACGCCCCGGTGGGGCCGGGCGGTCACTTCTTCGACACGGTCGAGCTCTTCGGCGGGCAGCGCGTGTTCGACGCCAACCCGAACGTCGAGGCCGCCCTCCAGGCGCGCGGCCGCCTGTGGCACCGGCACGCCTTCTCCCATCAGTACCCGCACTGCTGGCGGTGCCACAACCCGGTGATCTTCCTGGCCACCTCGCAGTGGTTCGTGCGCATGGACGGCGAAGCCGTCATCCGGGCTCCGGGCTCCGGGCTCCAGGCTTCGGGTGGCTCCAGGCTCTCGGCTCCCGGCTCCGGAAAGGACGCCCCTGAGCCGAAGACGCTCCGGCAGGCGGCGCTCGACGCGGTCGATCGCGACGTGAAGTGGATCCCGGCGTGGGGGCACGACCGGATCTACAACATGCTGGTCAACCGGCCGGACTGGTGCATCTCGCGGCAGCGCTCGTGGGGCGTGCCGATTCCCGCCGTGGACTGCACCGCGTGCGGCACGCCCGTGCTGACGCCGGCGCTCGTCGCGAAGGCCGCGTCGGTCTTCGAGCAGTACGGGGCCGACGCGTGGTACGAGCGGCCGATCGAGGAGTTCCTGCCGGCGGGCCTCGCGTGCCCGGCGTGCGGCGGCTCGGCGTTCGAGCGCGAGCACAACATCCTGGACGTCTGGTTCGATTCCGGATCGAGCCACGAGGCGGTGCTGTCGGTGCGCCCCGAGCTCACGTGGCCGGCCGATCTCTATCTCGAGGGCAGCGATCAGCATCGCGGCTGGTTCCAGAGCTCCCTGCTCGTCGGCCTCGGCACGCGCGGCCGCCCGCCGTTCCGCCAGGTCCTCACGCACGGCTTCCTCATCGACCTCGAAGGCCGGAAGATGTCGAAGTCGATCGGCAACACGATCCTGCCGCAGGACGTGATCAAGGAGAGCGGGGCCGAGGTGCTCCGTCTCTGGGTGGCGTCGGCGGACTACCGCGAGGAGCTGCGTGTCAGCAAGGAGATCCTGGCGCGGGTCGTCGAGGCCTATCGCAAGATCCGGAACACGCTGCGGTACCTGATCGCGAACCTCTACGACTTCGACCCGGCAGCCGACCGCGTGGCGCTCGGGCAGATGGAAGAGGTGGACCGCTACATCCTCACCCGGTACGCACAGCTCGGCGGACGGATGCTCGCGGCGTACGAGGCGTACGACTACTCGACCATCTTCCAGGTGCTGAACGCATTCGTGACGGTCGATCTCAGCGCCTTCTACAGCGACGTGTCGAAAGATCGTCTGTACACGTTCGCCGCGACGTCCCGCGAGCGGCGCTCGGCCCAGACGGCGATGTTCGTCATGGCCGACGGACTGGCGCGCCTGCTGGCGCCGATCCTGTCGGTCACCGGCGAGCAGCTCTGGCAGTTCCTGCCGGGCGCCCGCGACGAGTCGGTGCACCTGGCGCTCTTCCCGACGGGCGACGAGCTCGCCGCGCTCGACGACGCCCCGCTGACCGAGCGGTGGACGCACCTCATGGACGTCCGCGAGCGCGTCGTCGGGCAGATCGAGCCGCTGCGCAAGGCGAAGACCCTCGGCAGCTCGCTCCAGGCCCGCGCGGTGCTGACGGCGTCGGGCGACACCTACGCGCTGCTCGAGCGCTACGCGCGCGACCTGCCGATGCTGTTCATCGTGTCCGACGTGGAGCTCCGCCGCGCCGATGCCGGCGACCTCGCGGTCACCATCGAGCGCGCCGGCGGCGTGAAATGCGAGCGCTGCTGGCGGTACGTGCCCGCGGTCTCGGCCGATCCGGCCTGGGCCGGACTCTGTTCCCGCTGCCAGCACGCGCTGGCCCAGCCGGTCTGATGGGAGTCTGGCCGAACGGCAGGAAGGTCGAGGTCGGGGTCGTCCTCGCGGTCGTCGTCCTCGACCAGGCCACCAAGGCGATCGTGCGCGCCTCGCTGCCGCTCTACGAGAGCGTGTCCATCATCCCGAATCTGCTGAACTTCACGCACATCCGGAACACCGGCGCGGCGTTCGGACTGCTCAATGCGGTGGACTTCCCGCTGAAGACTCCCGTGCTGGCGATGGTGGCCGCCGCCGCGCTGGTGCTCGTGGGGGGATACGCCGCCAGCCTGGCGCACCACCAGCGCGTCGCCCGCGCGGGACTGGCGCTCATCATCGGCGGCGCCGCCGGGAACCTCATCGACCGGATCACGATGGGCTCGGTGGTCGACTTCGTCGACGTCTACTGGCGGTCGTACCACTTCTGGGCGTTCAACGTCGCGGACTCGGCGATCACCGTCGGCGTCGCGATCATGATTCTGGACATGCTCGGGAACGGGAGCCATGCATCCGAAGCTGTTTGATTTCGGACCGATCGCCGGCTACGGCCCGTTCACGATCTACACCTACGGCCTGCTGCTCGCGACGGCCTACCTGGCCGGGCTGCAGTTCGCCGTCGTCCGGGGGCGCAGCCGCGGCCTCGACGACGCCCGGGTGCTCGACCTCGGCATCTACATCATCATCGCCGCCCTGGTCGGCGCGAAGCTGCTGCTGTTCTTCGTGGAGTTCAAGTACTTCACCGCGAACCCGTCGCAGATCTTCTCGCTCGTCCGCTCGGGCGGCGTCTTCTACGGCGGCCTCATCCTCGCGGTCGGCGTGGCCATGTGGTACATCCGGCGGGCGGGCCTGCCGCTCTGGTCGACGTGCGACGCGTTCGCCCCCGGCATCGCCCTGGGGCACGTCGTGGGGCGCTTCGGGTGCTTCTTCGCCGGCTGCTGCTACGGCAAGCCGACGACGATGCCCTGGGGGATCACGTTCACGAGCCCCTTCGCCGCGGCGAACAACGGGACCCCGCTCAACGTGCCGCTGCACCCGACGCAGCTCTACGAGGCGGGCGCCGAGGCGCTCATCCTGGTCATCCTGCTCATGAGCGAGCGGCGCGGGAAGCCGCCCGTCGGCCGGACGTTCTGGCTCTACATGCTGCTGTACGCCATCTCGCGCTTCATCATCGAGTTTTACCGGGGCGACCCGCGCGGCTCGGTGGGGATCTTCTCGACCTCGCAGTTCATCTCGCTCCTCATCGCGCCGCTGGCCGTCTACATGCTCGTCAGGCTCCGGCGGCGGCCGACGCAGCCGGAAACACGACGGAAGGCGGCGTGACGATCACCGTCCCCGCCGACGCCGGGGGCGTCCGCCTCGACCGCTTCCTCGTGTCGGTCCTCGCGGGACGGTCGCGCGCGCAGGTGCAGCGGCTGATCCGCGACGGGTGCGTCCGCGTGGCCGGGGCGCCGGTGCGCGCCAACCAGCTCGTGAAGCCCGGGCAGGCGGTGGACGTGGTCGTGCCCGAGCCGGTCGAACCGGCGCCGCAGCCCGAGGCGCTGCCCCTCCACATCGTGTACGAAGACGCCGACCTGGTGGTCGTCGACAAGCCGGCCGGCATGGTCGTGCACCCGGCGGCGGGGCACGGCAGCGGTACGCTCGTCAACGCGCTCCTCCACCACGTCACGGATTTGAGCGGCGTCGGCGGCGAGCTGCGGCCGGGGATCGTGCACCGGCTGGACCGGGGCACCTCGGGCCTCATGGTGGTCGCCAAGCACGACCGGGCCCACGAGGCGCTCTCCCGCCAGTTCCACGATCGCGAGGTCGAGAAGGAGTACGTCGCCCTCGTCTGGGGCGAAGTGATGGCCGGCCGTCGGATCGACGAGCCGATCGGCCGGGACCCGGCGAACCGCAAGCGGATGTCCGCCCGCGCGCGCCGCGCGCGCACGGCCGTCACGCGGATCCTGCGCGTCGAGCACCTGGGCCCCGTGCTGACGCTCGCGCGCGTCGCGATCCACACGGGGCGCACGCACCAGATCCGTGTGCACCTGAGCGCCATCGGCCACCCGATCGTCGGCGACGCGCTGTACGGCGGCGTTCACCGCCGCGTGCCGGGCGACCTGCGGGCGGTCGCGCGCCTGCAGCGCCCGTTCCTGCACGCCTCGCGGCTGGCCTTCACGCATCCGGGCGACGGGCGCCGCATGGAGTTCACGAGCCCGCTGCCGGACGATCTGCAGCAGGTGCTCGACGAGCTGCGGGCGGCGCGCGGCGTGGACGTGGACCGGTGAGCCTCGAGGAAGGACGCAAGATGGAGACGGTGTACAAGGGCCGCGTGTTCGCGGTGGAAGTCGATCACGTGCGGCTGCCGAACGGCCACGACCACGAACGCGCCATCATCCGGCACGGGCCGAGCGTCGTGCTCATCCCGATTCGCGACGACGGCCAGGTCGTGCTCGTCCGGCAGTACCGGCACAGTCTCGGACGCGAGATCTGGGAGCTGCCGGCCGGGAGGGTCGAAGCGGGCGAGTCGGCCGAGGCCGCCGCGGCGCGGGAGTGCGAGGAGGAAACGGGCGAGGCGCCCGGCCGGGTCGAGTGCCTCGCCGGGCTGTACCCCGTCCCGGGCTACTCGGACGAGGAGATGATCTTCTTCCGCCTCGGCGAGCTGCACCCGCCCGCGCCCGACTCGCCCCTTCGTCCCGACGAGGACGAGGCGATCGAGGCGCGGGCGTTTTCACCCGCCGAGGCCCGCGCCATGGTCGCGCGCGGCGAGATCGTCGACCTGAAGACCGCCTACGGCCTCGCCATGATCTGACCCATCGGCCGCGACGCCTTGCGGACCGGCCGGACGTCGGACGCGGTCGGCTTGAGGGCGAGCGCCAGCGCTTCGTCGATCGTCGAGACGAAGTGGAACGTGAGGTCCTTGCGCAGCTCGGGCGTGAGGTCCTCGTTCACGTTGCGGGCGTTCTGCTTGGGCAGAATCACCTCGCGGATGCCGACGCGCCGCGCCGCCAGGACCTTCTCCTTGATGCCCCCGACCGGGAGCACGCGTCCGGAGAGCGTGATCTCCCCCGTCATCGCCAGGTCCCCGCGCACGGGACGCCCGGTGAGCTCGGACGCCATCGCGGTCGTCATGGTGACGCCCGCCGACGGCCCGTCCTTCGGGATCGCGCCCGACGGCACGTGCACGTGCATCTCGCAGCTCTTGAAGAAGTCGGGGTCGATGCTGTACTCGCGCGCGTGGGCGCGGAGCCACGAGAGCGCGGCGCGGGCCGACTCCTTCATGACGTCGCCGAGCTGGCCGGTCAGCGTGAGCGAGCCGTTCCCGGACATCCGGGACGCCTCGACGAACAGCACTTCGCCGCCCACCGGCGTCCAGGCCATGCCGATCGCCACGCCCGGGTCCTTGGTGCGCTGTTCGATCTCCTCTTCGAGGAACCTCGGCGCCCCGAGCAGCTCGACGACGAGGTCGTCGGTCACCTCGACGGGCGTCTCGTCGCCCTCGGCGCGCCGGCGCGCCACCTTGCGGCAGAGCGACCCGATCTCGCGCTCCAGGTTGCGCACGCCCGCCTCGCGCGTGTAGCCGCGGATCACGGTCCGCAGCGCCTCCGGGGTGAACCGGATCACGGCCGGCGTCAGCCCGTTGTTCTTCACCTGCTTCTCGACCAGGTGGTCGAGGGCGATGCGCAGCTTCTCCTCCTCCGTGTAGCCGGCGATCTCCAGCACCTCCATGCGGTCGCGCAGGGGCGGCGGGACCGGATCGAGCAGGTTGGCCGTCGTGATGAACAGCACCTCGGACAGGTCGAACGGCACGTCCAGGTAGTGGTCCCGGAACGAGTTGTTCTGCTCGGGGTCGAGCACCTCCAGCAGGGCGGAGGACGGGTCGCCGCGGAAGTCGGCGCCCAGCTTGTCGATTTCGTCGAGGATGAACACCGGGTTCTTCGAGCCCGCCCGGCGCAGGCCCTGGATGATCTGCCCGGGCAGGGCGCCGATGTAGGTGCGGCGATGGCCGCGGATCTCGGCCTCGTCGCGCATGCCGCCGAGCGACACGCGCACGAAGTTCCGGCCGAGCGAGTGGGCGATCGAGCGGGCGAGCGAGGTCTTCCCCACGCCCGGGGGGCCGACGAAGCAGAGGATCGGCCCCTTGACCTCGGGGTTCAGCTTGCGGACGGCCAGGTACTCGAGGATGCGATCCTTGGCCTTCTCGAGGCCGGAGTGATCCGCGTCGAGGATCTCCTTGGTCCGGACGAGATCGATGACCTCGTCGGTCCGCTTGGCCCAGGGCAGGGCGACCAGCCAGTCGACGTAGGTGCGCGAGACGGTGTACTCGGCGGCCGCCACGGGCATCTTCGACAGGCGGTCGAGCTCGCGCAGCGCTTCCTTCTTCACGGCGTCCGGCATCCCGGCCGCCTCGATCTTCTGGGTGAGCTCCTCGATCTCCTTCGTCTGCTCGTCGCCCTCGCCGAGCTCCTTCTGGATCGCCTTCATCTGCTCGCGCAGGAAGTACTCGCGCTGGTTCTTGCCCACTTCGGACTGGACCTGGGACTGGATCTTCGAGCCGAGCTCGAGGACCTCGAGCTCCTTGATCAGGACCCGGTTGAGGCTGTCCATGCGCCGCCGGATGTCGAGCGCCTCGAGGACCTCCTGCTTGACGGGCGTGCCGATGGTGGAGAGCGAGGACGCGATGAAGTCGGCCAGCCGGCCGGGCTCGCCGATGTTCATCGCGAGCGTCTGCAGATCGTCGGACAGGAGCGGCGACAGCGACACGACCTGCTGGAAGTTGGTCTTGATGTTGCGCGCGAGCGCGTCGATCTCGAGGCGGTCGGACGCCGACACGGAGTCGTGGACCTCCGTGACGCGGCCCCGGAGGTACGGCTCGACGGACACGACCTCGTCGAGGCGGATGCGCGCGAGGCCCTGCACGATCAGGCGGAGGCTGCCGTCGGGCAGCCGGAACATCTTGTGGATGTGCGTCGCCGTCCCGATCGGGTACAGGTCCGCCTGGTGCGGCTCGTCGACGGTCGCGTCGCGCTGCGTGAAGACGGCAATCAGCTTGCCGTCGCCGATCGCCTCCTCGATCAGCTTCACCGAGCTCGGTCTCGCCACCGCCAGCGGCATGAACGAGTTCGGGAAGAGCACGGTATCGCGAAGCGGCAGAATCGGCAGCTCCGGTGGAATGGTCACCGGCCGCTCGGCCGAGACGATGTCCTCCGACGCGATGTTCTCGAGTTGATCGCTCATGGCGACCTCACGTTATCTGTCCGGCGCGTGCCGGACGGGTTGCGAACGCGTGTTCTGTCGGGAAACGGTCGGTGGGGAGAAGAGCGGGCTCCGCCACCGGCGGAGCCCCCGAAATGTGGTGCTGAGCGCCGGTCCTTACATGTCGAAGAAGAGCGAGGACGACCCGCGGCGAGCCGCCAGCTGCCGCTCCCGCTGCTCGGCCACCTCGCGCGCCTCCTCGCAGTTCTTGCAGCGAACCGCGAAGGGCAGCGCGCGCAGTCGATTCTCGGCGATCTCGGCGCCGCACTCGAAGCAGTTTCCGTAGTCGCCGTGCTCGAGCCGATCCAGCGCGTCGTCGATCTTGTTCAGCGTCTCCGACTTCATCTGGATGAGCGCCAGCTCGATGTCGTCCTGGATGTCGGCCTCCGAGCTCTCCACGTCGTCGAGCACGTCGCTCGCCCGCAGACCCAGGCCGTCCGCCCGGACGTCCCGCATCCGACCCTGAACCTCGGCCTGTAGATCGCGCCGACGAGTCTCCAGCATTCGCTTCAATTCGGCATAACGCGCCGGGGCGATCCCCGGGCTGCTCGTGATCTTGGACTTCTTCATGACGCCGCTCCTTCCGCGGTCCGTTCCGGAGGGGCCACCCCTCGGTCGCTCAGATCCCATGCAATTTACCTGCCAATAATACGATGAAGTCCGCCAGTCGGCAAGAGCATGGGCACTCTTGCCCGCTGACCCATCCCGAGGGCGACCTGCGCCCTCGATTCCCAGTCGCGATGACAGCGGCCAAGTCACTCACGGACAATCGCTTACACGACAAAGCGGCCGCTCGATCTTGGCTCGGATCCGACATTGCTCCTTTAGACGCCAAGTGCTTTGGTACGGTTCGAGCGGCCTGCGGGAGGTCCGGTCGTCTTCCAGAGAGGACGTACGACCGGATCTACCATGTGTGCGGAAATGCGCCCCCCTGGCGGCAATCTGACGGCCGGGTCTGCCTCGTCGCCGTTGCGGCGATAATGCAGGGCGTGGTTTGTGCGCTCTGCGGACAGCGGAAGGCGAAGCGGGCCTGTCCGGCCCTCGATCGCTGGATTTGCCCCGTCTGCTGCGGGACCAAGCGGCTGGTCCAGATCAACTGTCCGAGCGACTGCGCCTATCTCGCCGCGGCGCGCGAACATCCGCCGGTCGTCGAGGTCCGCCGCCACGAGCGCGATTTCGAGATGATCGCGCCGCACGTGGGCGGCCTGAGCGAGGTCCAGGCCAGGCTCTTCGCCGCCGTGGGCTCCTTCCTCGTCCAGTACCAGGCGCCGGAGCTCCAGGTGCCCGTGGACGACGACGTCGCGGAAGCAGCGGACGCCGTGGCCGCGACGCTCGAAACCTCCGCCCGCGGCGTCATTTACGAGCGCAGGCCCGCGTCGCTTCCCGCCGAACGGCTCGCCACCGGCCTCAAGGCCCTCCTGGCCGAGGCGGGCTCGGGCTCGGCCTTCGAACGTGACGCCGCCGTCGCCCTGCGGCGTCTGGCCGAGGCGGCCCGCCACGCGCGCAGCGCGGACACCGCCGGGGACGGGCGGCCCTTTCTCGCGCTCCTCGGCCGGGTGCTGTCGGTTGAGGACCGGGGCCCGGCGCCGGAGGCTCGGTCCGCCGCGGAGCCCCGCATCATCATCCCCTGACGCCTTGCAGGGGCCGGCGGACGTCGCATATCATCGGGGTTTCGGCTGAACCGAGCACTGGCAAGCTGAGGGAACTGAGGAACTGATGGCGAAGCGCTGCGAGATCTGCGGGAAGGGTCCGGTCGTGGGACGTCAGGTGAGCCACGCGCACAACGTGAGCGCCCGGCGCTTCGAGCCGAACCTGCAACTGGTCCGGGCGATGGTCAAGGGTGGCGTCCGGCGCATCCGCGTGTGCACGCGCTGCCTGCGGTCGGGGAAGGTGGTCAAGGCGGCCTGACCCCGGCACGTCGATGAAAGAACCCGTTTCCAGCCCCGACGCGCCGGCCGCGATCGGCCCGTATTCGCCGGCCGTCAAGGCCGGCCCCCTTCTCTTCGTCTCCGGACAGATACCCGTGGACCCGGCCACCGGCGCCGTCTCGGGCGCCGACATCACCGCACAGACGCGCCGGGTGTGCGACAACCTGAAGGCGGTCCTCGCCGCGGCGGGGCTGTCGATGGCCGACGTCGTGCGCACCACCGTGTTCCTGGCCGACATGAGCGAGTTCGGCGCGATGAACGCCGCCTACGGCGAGTACTTCGCGCCCCCCTACCCGGCGCGCTCCACCGTGCAGGTGGCGCGTCTGCCGAAAGACGTCCGGGTCGAGATCGACGCGATCGCGATCGTCACCTGACGGCGCGCTCGACGTCGAGCACGCCGTCCACGCCGCGCAGCGACTTGATCACCTTCTCCAGGTGCTTCATGTCGTCGATCTCCACGGTCATCTCGATCCGCGCGTGGCGATCCTCGTCCGTGCGGGCCTCGACGTTCTTGATGTTGGTATTGATGTCGGCGATCTTCGCGCTGATCGCGGCCAGCAGCCCCTTGCGGTCCTCGACCTCCATCGTCAGCTTCACCGTGTAGCGCGCCGCGTCCGCCTTGCCGGCCTTGTCCCACTCGACGTCGATCTTGCGCTCGGGGTCGTACATCAGGTTGACGACGTTGGGACACGTCACCGAGTGCACGGAGACGCCCTTCCCGCGGGTGATGTACCCGACGATCTTCTCGCCGCGGATGGGGTTGCAGCAGCGCGCGCGGTACACCATGAGGTCGTCGAAGCCGCGGACCTTGATCTTGTCGTCCCGCCCCGCGCCGGCGCCGAGCACGCGCTTGACGGCCGCGGTGACCGGCCACTCGGGCGCCTTCTCGTGCAGCTCGTCGGGGGGGACCAGCCTGGCGAGCAGCTGGCGGGGCGAGAGCTTCCCGTAGCCGAGGACCGCGAACAGGTCTTCGGCTTTCTGCGCGCCGAGCTCGGCGATCTGCCTGGCGAACGCGGGCTGCTCCTGCAGGGTGCGCGGGTTGAGGTCGTAGCGCCGCGCCTCACGCTCGAACACCTTGCGTCCGAGCTCGATCGCGCGGGTCTTCTCCTCCGATCGAATCAGGTGCTTGATCTTGTACCGCGCGTTCGACGTGACGACGTAGTTGAGCCAGTCGCGGCTCGGCTTGTGGCCGGCGGCGGTGAGGATCTCGACGATGTCGCCGTTCTTCAACTGGGCGCGCAGCGGCACGATCTTGCCGTTCACGCGCGCGCCGACGCACTGGTGCCCGACGTCGGTGTGAATGGCATAGGCGAAGTCGATCGGCGTCGCCCCGCGGGGGAAGGCCTTGACGAGCCCCTTCGGCGTGAAGGCGTAGACCTCCTCGGGGTACAGCTCGACCTTCAGGTTCTGGATGAACTCCTGCGGGTCGCGCAGCTCCTGCTGGTACTCGAGCAGCTGGCGCATCCAGGTGAAGTACCGCTCGTCCTTCTCCGCCCCGATCCGCCCTTCCTTGTACTTCCAGTGCGCCGCGATGCCTTCCTCCGCCATCCGGTGCATGTGCATCGTCCGGATCTGGACCTCGAAGGGCATGCCCTCGGGGCTGATGACCGACGTGTGGAGCGACTGATAGCCGTTGGGCCGCGGCATCGCGATGAAGTCCTTGAAGCGGCCGGGAACGGGCGCCCAGGTCTGGTGGATGATGCCGAGCGCCGCGTAGCAGTCCTTCACCTGGTCGGTGACGACGCGCAGGGCGATGAAGTCGTAGACCTGCTCCAGCTCGATCTTCTGCCGCTTCAGCTTCTGGTGGATGCTGAAGAGGCGCTTGATGCGCCCGTCGATCTGCACGAAGGGCACCTGCGCCTCGGTGAGCTTGCCGGCGAGCGTCATGCGCAGCTTCTCGATCAGCCCCTCGGTGGCGCGGCGCTTGGCGTCCACGCGCGCCCGCAGGTCCTCGTACGCCTTCGGCTCGAGATACCGGAACGAGAGCTCCTCGAGCTCGTTCTTCACCTTGCTCATGCCCAGGCGGTTGGCGATGGGCGCGTAGATGTCCAGCGTCTCCTGCGCGATCTTCGTGCGCCGCTCCTCGGGGAGGTGGTTGAGCGTGCGCATGTTGTGGAGGCGGTCGGCGAGCTTGACGAGGATCACCCGGATGTCGTCGACCATCGCCAGGAGCATCTTGCGGAAGTTCTCCGCCTCCCGCTCCTCGCTCGACGAGAAGGTGATCGCGCTGATCTTGGTGACCCCCTCGACGACGTGGGCGACCTCGGGGCCGAAGAGCTCGCGGATGCGCTCGATCGTCGTCAGCGTATCCTCGACGACGTCGTGGAGGAGCCCGGCGGCAATCGCCACCACGTCGAGCTTCAGGTCGGCGAGCAGGTCGGCGACGGCCAGCGGATGGGTCAGGTAGGGCTCGCCCGAGCGGCGCACCTGGGCCCGGTGCTCGAAGGCCGAAAACACGTAGGCCCTGCGGAGCAGCTCGACGTCGGCATCCGGGTTGTACGCCTGGACCTTTTCGAGAAGGTCCTCGAAGCGAATCATGAAAAGCGGTGTCTAATCCAATATCGGCGGGTGGAGCCGGCGACAGCAAGCTTCAGCGGGTCAGGTCACCCAAGTCCAGGCCAGCCAAATCAATGATAGTCAATGGTTTGTGGCTCTGGCAAGGGACCGGGCGTGCCGGCCCCCGGTGCCTTGACTTGTCTTTTTTTGGTTCACTATACTGACCCGGCTTTTCACTGACCCGGTTTTCGGCCAGGCCAGACACCTCGCCTAGCGAGACCAATCAAGGGATCGGACATCATCATGTGGAATCTGGGCCGTAAAGGGGGCGCAATGCGATCGTCAGGAGCGTCGCTCGCCGGGGTTGCGATGCTGGTCGTGGGAACCATGTCGCTGACCGGCTGCAGCAAGATCGGCGAGGTCAGGGCGATGCGGGAGTTCAAGGAAGGCAACACCGCCTATCAGGCACAGGACTACAAGAAGGCATCAGGCCTGTACCAGCAGGCGATCGATGCGGATCCCAACCTGAACCAGGCCTACTTCTACCTCGGGAACTCCCTGGACAACTTGTACAAGCCCAGCCGCAAGGGCGAGGCCGACAACGACAAGCTGCTCACGGATGCGGTGAAGTACTACAAGGAGTCCGCCGACCGGTTGAAGGGGTCCAGCGACCCGGCCGACAAGCAGCTGGCCCAGCTCTCGCTCGACTACCTCGTGGCCGCCTACAGCCCGGACAAGCTGAACGACGCGTCCCAGGCGGAGCCGGTCGTCCAGGAGATGATCCGGCTCGACCCGGCGAACGTCGACAACTACTTCAAGCTCTCGAAGATCTACGAGGACGCGGGCGTCTACGACTGGGCCGAGAAGATGCTCCTCTACGCCAAGGACGCCGCCCCGACCAATCCGAACGTCTACCTCCAGCTCGCCCGCTACTACAACGAGCAGGGGGACTTCCCCAAGACGATCCAGGCGCTCCGGGACCGCGCCGCGCAGGAGCCGAACAACCCCGAAGCGCACTTCATGATCGCCACCTACTTCTGGGATGACGCCCAGCGCAACTTCGCGCTGAGCGAGGACGACAAGCGCGATCACGTCAAGCAGGGCCTCGAGGAGATCAACAAGGCGCTCGACCTCAAGCCGGACTACATCGACGCGATGGTCTACAAGGGCCTCCTGCTCCGCCAGCAGGCGCTGCTCGAGAAGGATCCCAAGGTTCAGCAGGATCTGATCAAGCAGGCCGAGGTGCTGCACGACAAGGCCGAGGAGCTCCGGAAGAAGCAGACCGCGACGAGCTAGATCGCGGCGGGGCTCGGCCCCGCTCCCGCCCGGTACGTTCCACGAACCGCCGGCCGCCCATTCGGGCGCCGGCGGGTTTTTTTTGTTACGGGCGCCAGGCACCAGGCACCAGGCCGGGTGCTGGTGCTGAGTACCGGGTGCCGGGTGCTGAGTGCCGGGTGCCGGGTGCCGGGTGCCGGGTGCCGGGTGCTGGGTGCTGGGTGCTGGATGCTGGTGAAGGTGCAAGGTCCCCGGGGCGACGGCTGGCGCTTCCGGATGCGGCTGGACGTGCTGGCGGCGCATGGCGCCGGCCGCCGGCGCGAATCGTCACCGGGTGCAGGTGGTGGGGCGGGCTTCGACAATCGCAGCGGCTCGGGGCCCGGAAAGCACGCGTCGCCCGAGCACGAAGCAGCACCCAGCACCAGGCACCTGGCACCCAGCACGAGGCACCAGCACCCGACACCTGGCGCCTGGTGCCTGGCGCCCTTACCTGCAAAAAAGCCCGCAGCCGCCGTGCGGCTGCGGGCCCTCGAGTGTCGTGGTTCGGTCGACCCTTGCGGGCCGGCGGAGGAGCGGCCGGCTCAGTTGCCGGAGACGACGCCTGCCGCGCGCTGCATGCCTTCGGTGACGATACCGACTCGATCCACGCCGGCGGCTTTGGCCGCGTCGATGATCTCGACGATCTCATGGTAGCGCAGGGAGCCCGCGCCGTTGACGAAGATCGTCTTGTCGGTGCGCGTGGCATAGATCTGCTGCAGCATGCTCTGCAGGTTCCCCAGGGTGACGTCCTGGTGGTTCACGGAGAGATGGCGGTCGGCCGTGTAGACCACCATGATCTGGCTGACGACATCGGTCTGCTGCGTCGCGGACTTCGTCTGGGCGGGCAGGTTGATGTCGAGGCCCCGCTGGGTGAGCGGCAGGGCGGCCATGAAGATGACGAGCAGCACGAGCAGGACGTCGATGAGCGGCGTCACGTTCATGTCCGAGCTGGCGCGCAGGGCCGAAGCCTTGACGACCTTGTCGGCGCCGAGGTGATGGTGGGCGTGCGCCATGGCTACTTCCCTCCCCCCTGGCCGGTGCGCGGGTCGGTGATGAGGCCGACGTCCTCGACCCCGGCCTGGCGCAGCTGGTCCATGGCTCCCATGACCGCGCTGTACTGCGTGTCCTGATCAGCCTTGATGATCACGATCTTCTGGAGCTTGTCCTCGAGGACGTCGTTGACGCGCTGCGCGAGCTCGTTCTCGGCGACGGGCTTGTTGTTCAGGTATATGTCACCGTTGGCGCCGATGGCGATCACGGTCTGATCGGCCGATTCGGGCTTGTCGACGGTGTTGTCGGCCTTCGGCAGCGTGATCGGGATGCCCTGCTGGAGCATCGGGGCCACCAGCATCATGATGATGAGCAGCACCAACATGACGTCGACCAGCGGGGTGACGTTGATGTCGGACTTGATCCCGCCTTTGCTGCCCAGATCCATTGCCATTGGAGAATCTCCCTTGGTCTCGAAAGACGGGTGAGGCAGGTGGCTCGCGTGGCGTCACGCGCCTGCCCGACCCGCCTCACCAAACCCTCTTACGCGGTCTTCTTGATGAAGTAGTCCACCAGCTCGGACGACGAGTTGTCCATCTCGACGTTGAAGTACTCGATGCGGCCGCTCAGGTAGTTGTAGAACCACACTGCCGGAATGGCCACGACGAGCCCGAGGGCGGTCTCCACGAGCGCTTCCGAGATGCCGACCGAGACGGCGCCGATACCGGCCGACCCGCTCGCGCCGATGCCCTGGAACGCCGCGATGACGCCGATGACCGTGCCGAGCAGCCCCACGAACGGGGCCGTCGAGCCGATGGTCGCCAGGGCCGCGATGCCCTTCTTGAGGTCCGAGGCGGTCAGCGCCGACGCGCGCTGAATCGACCGGCGCACCGTGTCCATCAGGTCCTCACGGGTGAGGCCGCCGCCGCTCTCCTGCTGGAACTGGTACTCCTGCAGTCCGGCCAGCACCACCTTCGCCAGGTGGCTGTAGCGGAAGTTCTTGGACTGCGAAATCCCAATCGCATCCTTGAGGCGGCCGTCCTTGAGATGCTTGGCAACCTGCGGAGCGTAGAGCTTCGACTGGTTGCGCGCCTGCGTGAACGTGAAGATCCGCTCGACCGCCACGCCGACCGACCACATCGACATGAAGAACAGCACAAAGGCCACGCCCTTGGCCACCCAGGTCATCTGTTGCCACATTGCGATCAGATCCACGATCCATCCTCCCTTGAAGTCGGCCTCGAAACGAGCCCGCTTGCCCCGGTCTGTCGACCCGGCGGATGCCGGAGTTGTCTACTGCAGCGTAAAGTTCACCGTGACCGTCATGATGACCGGCACCGGCTGTCCGTTCAGCGTCGTCGGCGTGTACTGCCACTGTTTCACCGCGTCGATGGCCGCCTGATCGAGCAGGGGAATCGAGCGCAGCACCTTCACGTCCTGGACCTTGCCGTCGGTGCCGATGACGGCTTCGAGAATGACGACCCCCTGCACGCGCGCGGACTGCGCGATCGGGGGATACACGGGATTGACCTTCCGGACCTGCTGCGGCGCCTTGATGTTGCCGCCGACCCGGACCGGCGCCGGCGGAGGCGGCGGCGGGGGCGGCGGGGGCGGTGCGGCCGTCAGGCCGCCCACGACACCGCCCGTGACGCCGCCGACGACGCCACCTTCCACGCCGCCGACCGCGTTCTTGAGACCCTGCTCCAGACCGGACTCCGGCTTGATTTCCGCCGGCGCTTCCACGGGCGCCGCTGCCGGATTCACGTCAACCTGCGGCGGAGGCGGCGTGGCGGCTTGTGCGGGCGGCGGCGGCGGAGGCGGCGGGGGGGCGGCGGCGGCGGCGGAGCGGCGACGAAGGCCATCATCTGCGGTGGCGTCGGCAGGACATCGGCAGCCATGAGCGGGATGATCACGACCGCCCCGACGAGCACCGTGTGGGCCACAATCGACAGCGGCACCGTATACCACTGCTTGGTGCCGACCTTGATCGACGGCTTGACGACGTCCCCGAACATGTCACGTGGCACTTGATGGTTCCTCCGGAAAGGGGGCGATTATAGTCGCGGAAAAAACCGGGAGTCAACGAAGACCCCTGGGTGCTTAGACACCATCGCGGGCCAAACGGCCATCGAAAAATCGGCCGGCGGCAGCAAAACCCGAAACTCCGACAAAACGGACGGATTTGGCCGGCTCACCTGGCCTGGCCCCCGATCCGCATCCCGTAGAACGAGCGCCAGACGAAGACGAGCGACAGCGCGAAGAAGCCCGCCGCCAGCGCGAGCGTCAGGCCCTGGCCCCGTTCCGCCGTCAGGCTGACGGCGAGCTCGACCGCGAGGAGCCCGAAAAGCGTCGTGAACTTGATGACGGGGTTGAGGGCCACCGACGACGTGTCCTTGAACGGGTCTCCGACCGTGTCGCCCACCACGGTCGCCGCGTGCAGCGGGGTGCCCTTCGCCTTCATCTCGACCTCGACAACCTTCTTGGCGTTGTCCCAGGCGCCGCCGGCGTTGGCCATGAAGATGGCCTGGAACAGCCCGAAGAGCGCGATCGAGATGAGATATCCGATGAAGAAGAAGGGCTCGAGGAACGCGAAGGCCAGCGACGAGAAGAACACGGTCAGGAAGATGTTCAGCATGCCCTTCTGGGCGTACTGCGTGCAGATGGCCACCACTTTCTTGCTGTCCTCGACCGACGCCTTCTCCACCCCTTCCAGCTTGATGTTCGCCTTGATGAACTCCACCGCCCGGTAGGCGCCCGTCGTCACCGCCTGCGTCGAGGCCCCCGTGAACCAGTAGATCACGGCGCCGCCGGTGATCAGGCCCAGCAGGAACGGGGGGTGCAGCAGCGACAGGCTCGCGACGTTCTCCGTCAGGCCGTTGGTCAGGAGCACGATGATCGAGAAGATCATCGTCGTCGCGCCGACCACCGCCGTGCCGATGAGCACCGGCTTCGCCGTCGCCTTGAACGTGTTGCCGGCGCCGTCGTTCTCCTCGAGCAGATCCTTCGCCCGCTCGAAGTTCACGTCGAACCCGTACTCCTTCTTGAGCGAGTCCTTGATGCCCGGGATGTTCTCGATGACCGACAGCTCGAACACCGACTGGGCGTTGTCCGTCACGGGCCCGTACGAGTCCACCGCGATCGTCACCGGCCCCATGCCGAGGAACCCGAAGGCCACCAGGCCGAAGGCGAACACCGCCGGCGCCACCATGAGCGCGTTGAAGCCGGCGTAGGTGCTCACCAGATACGCGATGCCCATCAGGCCGACGATGCTGATGCCCAGCCAGTAGGCGCTGAAGTTGCCCGCGACGAACCCGGAGAGGATGTTGAGCGAGGCGCCGCCCTCCTCGGACGAGATCACGATCTCTTTCACGTGCGTCGACTCGACCGACGTGAACACCTTCACCAGCTCGGGGATGATCGCGCCCGCCAGCGTGCCGCAGGTGATGACCGTCGACAGCCGCCACCAGAGCGAGCCGTCCCCGAGCGTCGGAATCACGAGATACGAGACGATGTAGGTGGCCACGACCGAGACGATGGACGTCATCCAGACGAGCGAGGTCAGCGGCGCCTCGAAGTTCATCTTGTCGACGTCGCCGAACTTGCCGTGCGCCAGGGCCTCGTTCAGGAAATAGGAGGCGCCGCTCGTGAGGATCATCGCGATGCGCATGACGAAGATCCAGACGAGCAGCTGCACCTGGACGGCCGGGTCGTGCACCGCGGTGATGATGAAGGCGATGAGCGCCACGCCGGTGACGCCGTAGGTCTCGAACCCGTCCGCGCTCGGACCCACCGAGTCGCCGGCGTTGTCGCCCGTGCAGTCGGCGATCACGCCGGGGTTGCGCGCGTCGTCTTCCTTGATGTTGAAGACGATCTTCATGAGATCCGAGCCGATGTCGGCGATCTTCGTGAAGATCCCGCCGGCGATGCGCAGCGCCGCGGCGCCCAGCGACTCGCCGATGGCGAAGCCGATGAAGCAGGGGCCCGCCAGCTGCCCCGGAATGAACAGCAGGATGCAGAGCATCATGAAGAGCTCGACGCTGATGAGCAGCATCCCGATGCTCATGCCCGCCCGGAGGGGAATCGCGTAGATCGGATACGGCTTGCCCCGCAGGCTCGCGAACGCGGTGCGGGAGTTGGCGAAGGTGTTCACGCGGATCCCGAACCACGCGACGCCGTAGCTGCCCCCGATGCCGAGCAGGCTGAACACGATGATGATCGCCACCCGGAACGGCTCCAGGTGCTCGAGCATGCCGAAGTAGAAGATCATGATCACGCCGATGAACACTTCGAGGAGCAGGATGAACTTGCCCTGCGTGACCAGATACGTCTTGCACGTCTCGTAAATGAGCTCCGACACCTCGCGCATCGACGCGTGCACGGGCAGCGCCTGGAGCCGCGTGAAGGTGAGCAGCCCGAACGCCAGGCCGAGCACGCAGATGAGCAGCCCGCCGAGCAGCAGCGCGTGCCCGTCGATCCCGCCCAGGAACGTCACCTGGGTCAGGTCCGGCAGCACCAGGTTCGCCTCGCCCCCGGCCCCTCCGGCTTGCTGCGCGGCCGCCAGCCCAGGCCACGCCATCAACAGCAGCAGCGGAACGATCACCCGTCCCGCGATTTTTCGAACCGTGACACTCATCTGACCTCGCACGTGCCGGGGCGCCCGACCGTCAGCGGCGGCGCGGCCCGGGTGGCACAAAAGCCCGGATTATACCCGGAACCCCCCGGGCCGGTCCCCCGACCCGGTCCCGACCAGCCGCGGCGGCAGCGCCATCCCTCCCGTGAGGAACACGCTCACACCCTCCTCGACCGTCAGGTTGGGATAGAACGCCCGCTCCCGCTGGCAGACGACGATCTCGCCGAGATAGAGATGGTTCGTCGGCACGTACACCGCGATCAGGGCCTCCGGGCCCCGGCCGCGGTCCACGGTGAACTCCTTGGTCTGGAAGCCGAGCGCGAATCCGCGCGGGCCGTCCTCGATCAGGACCACCCGCTTGAAGCCCATCTCGTTGTCGGGCGAGAAGGCCGCCACGAGCTGCCTGTACGGGGGCGTACACCGTCCGGAACACGGGAATCCGCAGCAGGTAGCCCTCGCCCCGCTGGAGGAGCTGCTTGCCGATGACGTTGGTGGCGGCGGCGCCCACGACCAGCATGAAGACCGCGGCCGTGACAATCCCCAGGCCGGGCACGCGCCGCCCGAGCAGCTGGTCGTAGATGGGCGTCGCCAGGCCGTCCACGGCGCCGAAGCCCCACACCAGCGCCGCGACGCTGATGAACAGCGGCACGGTCACGAAGAAGCCGGCAATGAAGCTGCGGCGGAGCCAGTTCATCGGACGAGCGGGTGCCCGCCGCGCCTTTACGAGGCGCGCGCCTTGCGGTTCGGCTTGGACTTGCGCGCCGGCTGCTGCGGCGCCGACTTCCGGGTCGGCTGCTGCGGTGCCGGCGGCAGGCTGGACGCCGGCGCGTGGGCCCCCGCGCGGGTCGGACCCTTGCCCCGCCACAGCGTCACGATGGCCGCGGCCACGAAGATGCTGGAGTACGTGCCCGTGATGATGCCCACGATCATGACGAACGCGAATCCCCGCAGCACCTCGCCGCCGAACACGTACAGCGCGATCATGCTGAGGAAGGTCGTGCCGCCCGTGATGATCGTCCGGCCCATCGTCTGGTTGATCGAGACGTTGATGATGTGGAACAGGTCGTCGCGCCGCATGCTGCGCAGGTTCTCGCGCACGCGGTCGAAGATGACGATCGTGTCGTTGGTCGAATAGCCGCTCACCGTCAGCAGCCCCGCGATCACGTTGAGCGTCATGTCGTAGTGGAAGAACGACATGAACCCGAGCACCACGAGCAGGTCGTGAATCGTCGCGACGACGGCGCCCAGCCCGAAGCTGAACTGATAACGGAACGCGATGTAGATGAGGACGCCGACGAGGCCCAGGAGCGTGGCCGAGATGCCGCGGCTCCGAAGCTCGCTCCCCACCGCGGGGCCGACGATCTCGCGGCCTGCCTCGCTGAAGGTGCCCACGCCACCCTGGCGCAGCGCGTTCTCGACGGCTTCGGCCGTCGCGCTCAGCGAGTTGCCCGACTCCTTGCCCACGTCGGCCACGCGGATCATCATCTCGTGCTCGGAGGCCGGGCCGTAGGGCTGGATGATCGCGTTCTGCGAACCGCCCGGGAAGTGCTGCTCGAGGGCGGTGCGCACCTGCTCGGTCGACACCGGCTGCTGGAACTGGACGATCACTTCCGTGCCGCCGGCGAACTCGATCCCGAGCGGGATGCCGCGGGTGTAGATGCTGATCAGCCCGGCGATGATGACGACCCAGGAGAGCGCGATGGCGTGCCATCGCCACCGGAGATAGTTGACGTTGGCGTCTTTCGGGATGATGTGCATGGCTAGATCGACAGGGTCGCGACCTGCTTGCGACCGCTCAGAACCCACTCAAACAGCGCCTTCGACACGAAGACCGCGGTGAACAGATTCGAGATGAGACCGACGACCAGCGTCACGGCGAACCCGCGAATCGGGCCCGTGCCGAACTGGAAGAGGAACGCGCAGGTGATCGCCGCCGCGGCGTGCGTGTCGACCAGCGTCCAGAAAACGCGGCTGAAGCCGGCATTGAGCGACGCGCGGACGCCCCGCTGCGCCTCGAGCTCTTCCTTGATGCGCTCGAAGATCAGCACGTTCGAATCCACGCCGATGCCCATCGTCAGCACGAAGCCCGGCGATGCCCGGCAGCGTCATGACCGCGCCCATGTACGCCATCAGCCCGAGCAGGATGATCAGGTTGAACAGCAGTGCCACGACCGCGTTCACGCCCGACAGCCGGTAGTAGATGAGCATGAAGGCAACGATGAGCACCAAACCGACCAGCGAGGCGACGAAGCCCTCCCGGATGGAGTCGGCGCCGAGACTCGGCCCGACCGTGTTCTCCTCGAGGTAGTTCAGCGTCGCCGGCAGCGAGCCCGACCGCAGGATGAGCGACAGGTCCTGCGCCTCCTGCTGGGTGAAGCTGCCCGTGATCCGCCCGTCGGTCGTGATCCGGCCGTCGATGCGCGGCGCCGACTGCACGCGCCCGTCCAGCACGATGGCGAGCGAGCGGCCGATGTTCGCCCCCGTGACGTCGCCGAACCGGCGCCCCGCATCGCCCGTGAGCGTGAAGCTGACGGCCGGCAGGTTGTTCTCGTCGACCGTCGGCCGCGCGTCGCGCAGGTCGGTCCCCGACACGATGGCCGCCCGCCGCACGAGGTAGTACTCGGTGCCGGTGTCGCCCGCGCCGCCGACGCCGGGAACGATCTCCATGCCGTCGGGCACCTGGCCGTTGGTCATCAGCTGGGACTTGTCGGACACGGGTCCCTGCTGGACGAGCTTCAGCTCGAGCAGGCCCGTCGAGCTGATGATCTCCTTCGCCCGGTTGATGTCGGTCATGCCGGGCAGCTGCACCAGGATCTGGTCCCCGTTGGCGCCCTGCTGCGCGATCTCGGCTCGGTGACGCCCAGCTCGTTCACGCGGCGCTCGATCGTCTCGCGGGCCTGCGCGACGGCCTCCTCCCGCAGCTGAATCGCGACGTTCTGCTTCATCGTGAACGTGTAGGTGCCGTTGGCGCCGGCGCTGCGGTCGTAGTCGGTCTGCAGCTCGCCCGCCGCGTTCCGGAACTGGGCTTCGTGATCCGCGGGAATGCCCTCGACGACGAAGGTGTCGGGACCTTTGAGATCGATGCGGGTGAAGGGAATGTTCCCGCTGGTCATCAGCTCGCGCAGCCGCTCGCTCTCCGTCTCGGACTGCAGCCGCAGCGCATCGTCGGTCTGGACCTGGAGCACCAGGTGGACGCCGCCCTGCAGGTCGAGACCCAGCCGCAGCTGGTGCGCCGCCAGCCACGTCGGCACCGGCAGCTTGTACCGCGAGGCCGCCATCGGATACACGCCGACGGCGGCAAAGGCGATCACGACCACCGCGGTCGTGAGCAGTTTCCAGCGCAGCTCGGACTTCATACGGACTTCCTCGCGCTCACGTCTGGTTGCCGGGCTCGACGACCGGCTCCTGGCCCTGATAGCCGCCGATGGCCGCCCGGGAGACCTCGATGCGGACCTTGTCGGCGATCTGCAGCTGAACGGTGAGGTCGTTCAGGCGGGTGATCTGCCCGTGGATGCCGCCCGTCGTGACGACCTTGTCGTTCACCTTCAGGCCGTCCAGGAAGGCCTGCACCTTCTGCTGCTTCCGCCTCATGGGCAGCAGGATGATGAAATAGAAGATGGCCAGGACGAGGACGAAGGGGATGAGCTGCACCCACACACTTCCGCCCCCGTCCGGAGGCGAGGCCAAGGCGAACACCGATCCGCTGTCGAAACCCATCATGAATCGAGTGGCTGGCGGGACAAGCCCTGGTGGAGCGCTAGCCTGAAACTTTCAAACCGCCCAAACGCTATAGCGTCTCTAATCCCCCGCATCGTGTCAAGGTAAAAGTTCAGGTTATGCAACGTGTTAAGGGTGGCCGCCGCGATTTCGCCGGCGAGGAAGAGGTGCCGCAGATACGCCCGCGACGCGGTCCGGCAGGTATAGCAGCGGCAGGCCGGATCGATGGGCCGCTCGTCCTCGGCGTACCGCGCGTTCTTGATATTGATGCGGCCCTCGCTCGTGAACAACTGGCCGTTCCGCGCGTTGCGCGTCGGCAGCACGCAGTCGAAGAGGTCCATCCCGCGCGCCACCGATTCCACGAGGTCCCCGGGCGTGCCCGCACCCATCAGATACCGTGGCCGGTCGGCTGGCAGGAATTGGGCTGTCCGCCCTACAACATCGTACATCGCGTCGACCGGCTCGCCGACGCTCAACCCGCCGATGGCGTAGGCGTCGAACCCGAGGGCGACGGTCCCCGCGGCGCTCTCCTCCCGCAGGGCGGGGTAGACGCCCCCCTGCACGATCCCGAACTGCGCCTGCCCCGGCGTCACGACCGTGACGCCGTCGGCGCCGCGCGCCTGCACGATCAGGTGCCGGTCGCGGGCGCGGCGCGCCCACGCGAGCGTGCGCTCCATGGCGAGCGCCGCCGTGGCCGCCTCCGCCGGATAGGCCACGCACTCGTCGAGCACCATCGCGATGTCCGATCCGAGCTGCGCCTGGACGTCGACGGCCTTCTCGGGCGTCAGCACGTGGGCGGCGCCGTCGAGGTGCGATCGGAACCGCACGCCCTGATCGTCGACCGTGCGCCGCGCCGCAAGGCTGAAGACCTGATAGCCGCCGCTGTCGGTGAGGATCGGCCGCTGCCAGCCCATGAAGCGGTGCAGTCCGCCCAGACGGGCGATCAGGTCGTCGCCCGGACGCAGCAGCAGGTGGTAGGTGTTGGCGAGGATGATCCGGGCGCCGACCTCCTCGAGATCGCGCGCCGTCACCGCCTTGACCGCGCCGCGCGTGCCGACGGGCATGAACGCGGGCGTCTCGACGTCGCCGTGCGCCGTGGTCATGACGCCGCGGCGCGCCGCGCCGTCGCTGTGGGTCACCCGAAACGCGAAAGACACGTGCTAAGTTTAGTCGCAGCATGCAGAAGCTACGCGTCGGCGTGATCTACGGCGGGCGCTCGGGCGAGCACGAAGTCTCGCTCGCATCGGCCGCGTCGGTCTTCCAGAACCTGGACCCGTCGCGCTACGAGGCCGTGCCCATCCGGATCGAGAAGGACGGGCGGTGGTCGCTGCCGTCCGCTCCGCCGGCGCTCCTGTCGGCCGCCGACGCGATCCGGCACGCGCGCACGGCCGCACACGAGACCGCGCCGGAAGCGCACCTGGTGGCGCATCCCGGCGCCGAGACGCTGTTGACCATCGACCGTGCGGCCCCGCGGCCCGCGGTGTCCGGCCTCTCGCTCGACGTCGTCTTTCCGGTGCTGCACGGACCCTACGGCGAGGACGGGACGGTCCAGGGCCTGCTCGAGCTCGCCAACGTCCCCTACGTCGGCGCGGGCGTCCTGGCCTCCGCCGTCGGCATGGACAAGGCGGCGATGAAGCTCGTCTTCGCGGCGAGCGGTCTGCCGATCTGCGACTACGAGGTCGTGCTCGCGCGCGACTGGCGGCGCGACCCGCAGGGCGTGCTCGGCCGCCTCGGCAACCGCCTCCCGCTGCCGGTCTTCGTCAAGCCCGCGAACCTGGGGTCGAGCGTGGGCATCTCGAAGGCGAAGCACGCCGCCGAGCTGCGCGCGGCGCTGGACCTCGCGGCCGAGTTCGACCGCAAGATCGTCGTCGAGGCCGCCGTGCCCGAGGCGCGCGAGATCGAGTGCGCCGTGCTCGGCAACGACGACCCCGAGGCGTCGGTGCCGGGCGAGATCATCCCCTCGCGGGAGTTCTACGACTACGAGGCGAAGTACCTCGACGACGGGTCCGTCGCCCGGATCCCGGCGCCGCTCGCGCCCGCGCAGACGGCCGACGTGCGCCGGCTGGCGATCGCCGCGTTCAAGGCGATCGACGGCGCCGGGATGGCCCGGGTCGACTTCCTCCTCGCCCGCGAGTCGGGGACGCTGTATCTCAACGAGCTCAACACGATCCCCGGCTTCACCACCATCAGCATGTACGCGAAGATGTGGGCGGCGAGCGGTCTCGGTTATCCCGCGCTCCTCGACCGGCTGATCGCGCTGGCGATCGAGCGCCATGGAGACAAGCAGCGGCTCCGTACCTCCGTCTGACGATCGCGCTCCTGCTCGCGGCGGCGCCGGCCAGGGCCGAGCTGACGGCGGCTCCGCAGCTCCAGGCCGTGTACGACTCGATCCTCTCCGCGCAGTTCGATCGGGCCGCCGGTCAGATCCGGGACGCCTGTCCGCCGGCGCCGCAGGAGGCGTGCCTCGCCCTCACCGCCGTCTCGACCTGGTGGCAGATCCAGATCGATCCCGACGATCACGCGCGGGACCACCAGCTGGAGACCGAGGCGAAGGCCGCGATCGCGGCGAGCCAGGCGTGGACCCGCCGCGACCCGAAGAGCGCCGAGGCGTGGTTCTACCTGGCCGGCAGCTACGCCCCGCTCGTCGACTGGCGCATCCTCCGGGGCCAGCGCCTCTCGGCCGCCCGCGACGCCAACCGGATCCGCGAGGCGCTCGAACGCGCGCTCGCGATCGATCCCACGCTCAGCGACGCCTACTTCGGGATCGGCCTCTACCACTACTACGCCGCCGTCGCGCCGGCGGCGGCGAAGTTCCTGCGCTGGCTGCTGCTGCTGCCCGGCGGCAACCGCGAACAGGGACTGCGCGAGATCCGCGAGGCGCGCGACCACGGGCTGCTCCTCTCGGGCGAAGCCGACTTCCAGCTGCAGCGCATCGATCTCTGGTACGAGCACGATCCCGAGGAGGCGCTGACGCTGCTCGGCGACCTCGACGCGCACCACCCGACGAACCCGCTCTTCCTCGAGCGCATCGCCGACGTGCGCGCGAACGACCTCCACGACGTGCCGGGCAGCATGAAGGCGTGGCAGACGCTCCTCGATCGCGCGCGTGCGGGGCGCGTGTACGACGCGACGCGCGTCGAGGCCGACGCGACACGCGCGCTCGCACGCGAGCGCGATCTCACCGCCGCGCCCGCGCGATGAATTTTTGACTTTTCTTCCACTTTGTGCTTGACATCGAGAATTTCTCACCCATAATCTACATCTGGTATGAGGGTGGCCAACTCAGGCCATCCCTAGTGAGGTTGTTGAGCTCTACGCAGCCTCGCCCTTCTGCACATCGGACCTCGTCGGGCCGATAACGCACTGCGGCAGAAGGTGCCCCGACGCGACGAACGCCGCCACCGGGTGCGCGTGCCAGGCGGCAGCCACTGGATCGATGGCGGGAGCGTTCGCGCCACAGAAACCCACATGAAGGGGGGGATAACGGACAATGGCGAAGAAAGCCAAGGGCGGGAAGAAGAAGGCCGGCAAGAAGCGCTAAGCCGACCTCGCCCGTCGACTAAAAAAAAGGGGGCGGCCGTCGCCCCCTTTTTCGATCTCCCCGACGCCCGACGTCCTCAGGGCGGAACCGTTCCATCCCAGATCTGCACCGTTCGAATCACATCCCATGGCTGGAGCTTGTCCACGACGTCCATGCCCGCGACGACGCGCCCGAACACCGTGCGGCGTCCGTCGAGCTGCGGCTCGGGCGACGTCGTGATGAAGAACCGGCTCCCGCCATCGTCGGGCGAGTCCTCCGCCAGACCCACCGCGCCGCGCAGGAACGGCCGCTCGTTGATCTCGTCGCGAATCGTGTAGCCGGGCCCGCCGTGGCCGTCGCCACGAGGGTCGCCGGTCTGCACCAGATCGGCCGTGGCGTCGTACACGGTCAGGCCGTTGAAGAAGCCGCGGCGCGCGAGCGCCATGAAGTTGGCGACGGTGACGGGCGCGTCCAGCACGGCCAGCTCGATCTGGATGTTCCCGCGGTCCGTGTCCACGTAGGCGAGCGGGGAGACCGGCGGGTCGGCCACCAGCGGCGCCTCGTAGTCGGCCTCGGTCAGACGCGTCGGAGCGGGACGGATCGTCGTCTCCGCCTGCCGTGCGGCGGCGGGATCGATCGCGCGCAGCAGCTCGACGGCGCGGACGCGCACCGCCCAGTCCGGGTCGGCGAGCGCCTCCATGATCGTGGGCCGCGCCGCATCGGCGCCGTATGCGGCGAGCGCCTCGAGCGCCGCCACGCGGGCGCCGTTCTCGGGGTCGCGCTGGCCCAGGTGGAACGCGTCGATGAGGAGGCCCACGCCGGTCGGAGGCTTCAGCTCGCCGACGCCCGCGGCAGCGGCCCCCCTCACGAGCGGATCGTCCGCCTTGAGGTGCGCGACGAGGATCCCGGCGATGTTGGACGCGTGGAGCTTGAC
Organism: uncultured Acidobacteriota bacterium; assembly: GCA_963761615.1. GTDB lineage: Bacteria > Acidobacteriota > Vicinamibacteria > Vicinamibacterales > CAVVIG01 > CAVXGU01. The sequence goes on from CAVXGU010000002.1 coordinate 90,173, forward strand.
GAGCGAGGCGAGCACGGACGGCACGACGCGCTGATCCTGATCGCCCAGCATCTGGGTGAGTCGCGGAATCCCGCGGGCCGGCGGCAGCGTCCCCAGGACCCGGGCCAGCGTCGCCCGCACCTTCCAGTGCGGATCCGGATCGAGGCCGGAGAGCGCGGTCACGAAGCCGTCGGGATCGAGGGCCGCCGACGACGACAGGGCGGCGGCCCGGATCGACGGACTCGGGTACGCGAAGAAGTCGAGCAGCAGGTTGGCCAGGCTGGTGGCGCCCTGGAAGTGCCCGGCCGCCGTGACGGCCTCGAGACGCACCTGCGGATCGGTGTCCTGCGCCTCGATCAGGTGCTCGATGGGCGCGACGGCGGCGCGATCGCCGAGCCGCGCCAGCGCGCGGATCGCCTGGACGACGACGGACCGCTCGGGACTGCCGAGCATCCGCACGAGGAGCGCCGCGACGTCGGGCGAGTCGCCCATCGCGCCGAGCCCCTCGGCGGCGTAGGCACGCGTGTACGGGTCGGGATCCTTGGCCAGCGTGAGGAGCGCCGGCTCGGCGCGCTTGTCGCCCAGGCGCGCCAGCGCGTAGGCGACGGGCCACCAGTTGACGCGCGGATGGCCGGACGCGTCGAGCACGGCCTGCGCCAGCGGATCGAACGCGTGCAGCCGCACCAGCGCGAACACGCCGAGGCGGAACGCCGCCGGCAGCGTATCGCGGCGGGACTCGTCCTGCGCCGGCGGCGGAACGGTCACCTCGCCCGACTGGATGATGCGGGCGAGCAGGCGGCCGATCGCGGGTGCCGCGGCGGCGTCGCCCATGAGGCCCAGCGCCTCGGCCGCGCTGCCGTCGACGAGCGGCGACGGGTCGTCGAGCGCGGTTTCGAGGCGATCGCGCGCCGTGGCGTCGCCGACGAGGCCGAGCGCGAACGCCGCCATCTGCCGCACTTCCGGGTCGGCGTCGTCGAGCAGCGGGACGAGCGCGGGCACGCCGGCGGGCAGGCCGACGCGTCCGATCGCCAGCGCGGCCCGTCGGCGGATGCGCGCCTCGCCATCGGCGGCGAGCACAGTGAGATCGAAGGCGGTCTGTCCCGGCGCGGCGGCCGGATCGCGCAGCGCGCGATGATCCTCGAGGCGCACGATGGCCGCGATCTTCGCCTGGAACGTCTGCTCGGGCGCGGGCGCGGGCGCGGCGGACTTGGGGGCGGGAGGCGCGCTGGCGCACGCCGCGGCGAGCACGGCGACCATCACGGTGACCCAGGTTCGCAGCAGCGGGAGCGGCTTCACGAGACGGCGCGATGATATCATCGGGTCGCCTTGCGGTTTCGTCACATCGCGATCGAAGGGCCCTTCGGCGCGGGAAAGACGGCGCTCGCCGAACGCCTGGGCACGCGCCTCGACGCGACGATCGTTCTCGAGGAAACCGACAACCCGTTCCTCGCCGACTTCTACGCCGATCGTCCCGGCGCCGCGCTCCAGGCGCAGCTGTTCTACCTGCTCAACCGTCATCGGCAGCAGACCGCGCTTCGGCAGACCGACCTCTTCAGCCAGATGACCATCTGCGACTACCTGTTCGACAAGGACAAGATCTTCGCGTATTTGAACCTCGACGACAACGAGCTCTTCATCTATCAGCGGCTGTACGATCTGCTCGCGGCCGACGTGCCCACGCCGGACCTGGTCCTGTATCTGCAGGCCCCGACCGACGTCCTGCTGCGGCGCCTGCGCAGCCGCCCGCCGGACCCGGAGGCGCCCGCGTTCGAGCCGGACCCGAAGTACGTGCGGGAGCTGAACGAGGCGTACCATCACTACTTCTTCCACTACAATGCCACGCCGCTGCTCGTCGTGGAGACGTCGGAATTCGATTCCGACGCGAGCGACGAAGCCCTCGACGACCTGATCCGGCAACTGCGCAGCATGGGCCCCGGCACGCAGTACTACGTGCCGAGAACGAAATAGGCTCTCGGCTCTCGGCTCTGGGCTCTCGGGCGGGTCACCGGTATACCGGGACAGCGGAACTGGCCCGAAGCCGAGAGCCCAGAGCCGAGAGCCCTCCTGGAGCCTGAAGCCCGGAGCCTGATAAGCTGACACCTTCAATGGCCTGGTTCAAGAAGGCCCGCAAGCCCATCGAGGCGGCCAAGGACAAGTCGAGCCGCGTGCCCGAGGGGCTCTGGGTCAAGTGTCCCGGTTGTTCGCAGGTCATCTATAACAAGGATCTCCTCGCGAACCTGAACGTCTGTCCGAAGTGCGCGCACCACTTCCGGATCAATGCCACCGAGCGGCTCCGGATGCTGTTCGACGGCGGCGTGTGGGACGAGCACGACCCCGATCTCGTCTCGACCGATCCGCTCGGCTTCACGGACACGAAGCCGTACAAGGCGCGCCTCGAGGCGAGCGCCCGGGCGACGGGCCTCAAGGACGCCGTGATCGTGGGCTCGGGCGCCATCGACGGCACGCCGGCCATCGTCGCGGCGATGGAGTACGGCTTCATCGGCGGCAGCATGGGCGTCGTGGTGGGGGAGAAGATCGCGCGCGCGATCGACCGGGGCCTCGCGTCGAAGACGCCGGTGATCGTGGTCTCGAGCTCCGGCGGCGCCCGCATGATGGAGGGCGCGCTGTCGCTCATGCAGATGGCCAAGATCTGCGCCTCGCTCTCGCGGCTCGACCGCGCCGGCGTCCCCTACATCTCGGTGCTGACGGACCCGACCACCGGCGGCGTGCTCGCGAGCTTCGCGATGCTCGGCGACCTGAACATCGCCGAGCCGAAGGCCCAGATCGGCTTCGCCGGGCCGCGGGTGATCGAGCAGACGATCCGGCAGAAGCTGCCCGACGGCTTCCAGCGCAGCGAGTTCCTGCTCGACCGGGGCATGCTGGACGCGGTGGTCGACCGCCGCGAGATGAAGAGCCTGATCGCCAGGGCGCTGCGGTTCATGGTCGCGGCTGCGTGATCGGATCGCTCGACTATCTCCTCGGCCTCGAGTACTTCGGCCTCAAGCTCGGCCTCGACAACATCACCGCGATCGTCGAGGCGATGGGACATCCCGAGCGCGCGTTCCGGACGGCGCACATCGCGGGCACGAACGGCAAGGGATCGGTCGCGGCCATGATCGCCGCCGCCCTGCAGGCCGCCGGCCACCGGGCGGCCCGCTACACCTCGCCGCACCTGGTGCGCTTCAACGAGCGCTTCGTCGTCGAGGGCGAACCCGTGGGCGACGCGGAAATCGAGAGCGCCCTCGCCGACGTCCGGGGCGTGGTGGACGGCCTGATCGCCGACGGCCGCCTCGCGGCGCAGCCGACGTTCTTCGAGGCGACGACCGCCGTCGCGTTCGAGCTGTTCCGGCGCCGGGGCGTCGACGTCGCCGCGATCGAGGTCGGACTCGGCGGGCGCCTCGATGCAACCAACGTGGTCTCGCCGCTGGTGACCGCCATCACCTCGATCGCGCTCGACCACCGCGAGCACCTCGGACCGACCCTCCGCGACATCGCGAGGGAGAAGGCGGGCATCATCAAGCCCGGCGTGCCGGTCGTGCTGGGCGACATCGAGCCCGGCGCCCGGGCGGAGATCGAGCAGGTCGCGGCCGGGCGCGGCGCCCCCGTCGTGGCCGCGATCGAGGGCGTCCGCGTCGACGCCTCGCCGCCGTATCCGCCCGGACAGACGATCCGCCTCCGCACGCCCGTGCGCGACTACGGGACGCTCACGCTCGCGCTCGCCGGCGAACACCAGGTCCACAACGCCATCGTCGCCGTCCGCGCGCTCGAACTGCTCGCGGCGGCGGGCGTCGAGGTGCCGGCACCGGCCGTGGCCGCCGGTCTCGCGGCCGTGTCGTGGCCGGGCCGGCTCGACGTGCGCCGTCTGGCAGACGGGCGCGAGGCGCTGCTCGACGCCGCCCACAATCCCGAGGGCGCCGCCGCGCTCGCGGCGTACCTCCACGTCCGGCCGGGCGATCCGCCGGCGCTCGTCTTCGGCGCGACCGAAGACAAGGACGCGACGGGCATGCTCGCGTGTCTGCTGCCGCTCGTGCGCGCCTGCGTGACGACGCGCGCGTCGAACCGGCGGTCGGCCGATCCCGAGCGTCTGGCCGCGGTCGTGCGCCGGGTCGCGCCCGGGATGTCCGTGCAGGTCGTGCTCGATCCGGCCGGGGCGCTCGACGCAGCGTGGCGGATCGCGAACACGATCGTGGTGGCCGGATCGATCTTCCTGCTCGGCGATGTGCTGCCGGGCCTCCCGTGATACATTTCCGGGCAGGTTCTCCTTCCAACCTCATGCTTCGCCGGTTGCTGCCGATCCTGCTGCTCCTGGGAGGAATTGCGCTCCGTCCGGCGGACGCCCGCGCCCAGGGCGCGCAGAACATCCCGGACTTCGATCGCGTGGCGTACCACACGGTCCAGGTCGTCGGGAACAACCACTACAAGTTCTCCGGGGACGTCGAGCTCGCGCGCGGCGACACGACGATCTACGCCGACAACGTGGAGATCTGGACCGACGAGCACCGGGCGCAGGCCTCCGGCAACGTGCTGCTCGTCCAGGGCGAGAACCGCATCGCGGCGGATCGGGCGGACTTCGACACCAGGACGCGGCTGGGCACGTTCTACAACGCGAGCGGGATCGCGACCGTGCAGCCGCCGCGCCAGGCGAGCCGCGGCAACGTGGCGGCGCTGCCGCCGATGACGGGCCAGAACACCAGCGTCTACTTCTTCGGTGAGACGGTGGAGAAGCAGGGACCGAAGAAGTACAAGATCACCAACGGGGGATTCAGCACCTGCGTCCAGCCGACGCCGCGCTGGGACCTGCACGCCGACTCGGTCATCCTCAACATCGACCACTACACCGTGCTCCACCAGGCGGTGCTGAAGGTCAAGGGGGTGCCGCTCTTCTACGTGCCGATCCTGTACTACCCGACGAACCGGAAGAATCGCGCCACGGGCCTCCTGATCCCGACTTACGGCTCCTCGTCGCTGCGCGGTCAGCAGATCAGCAACGCGTTCTTCTGGGCGATCGACCGCAGCCAGGACGCGACCTTCGAGCACGACTGGTACTCGAAGACCGGCCAGGGCGTCGGGGGCGAGTACCGCTACAACTGGGGCAGCGGCTCGATCGGGAACATGCGCGCCAACCTGCTCGACGAGCACGCCACCACCTACGTGCAGAACGGCTCCCAGGTGACGGTCCCCGCCACGCGCAGCTACGAGATCGTCGGCAGCGCCAACCAGACGTTCGCGGGCAACATCCGGGCGCGCGCCCAGACCGACTACTTCTCCAGCATCACGTCGATGCAGACGTTCAACTCGAGCGTCGCCGCCTCGACGCGCAACCAGCGCACGATCGGCGCCAACGTCGTCGGGGCGTGGGGGGTGTATTCGCTGAACGGCACCTACAACCGCGTGCAGCAGTTCTACGACCAGAGCGACTCGACGCTGGTGGGAAGCGCCCCGAGCCTGTCGCTCACGCGGACGGAGCGTCCGCTGGCCCCGAACATCCCCCTGTACGTGTCCTTCACCGGCCAGTACGCGAAGCTCCTGTACGACAGCCGCTCGCCCAACGTCGACGTGAACCAGTCCCTGTCGCGCGTCGACGTGCTGCCGCAGATCCGCTACCCGTTCAAGCGGTGGGAATGGCTCACGGTCAACGCGGCGCTCAGCTGGCGGGACACCTTCTACACGCGGAGCCTCGATCCGACCACGACGGATCCGGTCACCGGGCGGTTCGCGATCCTCGACCAGGGGCTGAACCGGCGGTTCTTCACCGCGCAGGCGCAGATGGTCGGACCGGTGTTCAACCGGATCTGGGACACGCCGCACAACGGCTACGCCGAGAAGTTCAAGCACTCCATCGAACCGTTCCTGAACATCGCGCGCACCTCGACGGTGGACAACTACGCGCAGATCGTCCAGATCGACACCGTCGACTCGATCGTCGGCGGCACGACGCAGCTCACCTACGGCGTGCGGAACCGGTTCTACGCCAAGCGGCGCCAGGGACGCATCAGCCAGGCCCAGGAGTTCCTCACCGTCGAGCTGACCCAGTCCTACTACTCGAACCAGCTCGCCTCGCGCTTCGACCCCACCTACAACGCGAGCTTCAGCAGCGCGACGACGCCGAGCAAGTTCTCGCCCGTGCTGCTCAACGTGCGGGTGGCCCCCACCAACGGCGTCAACGCCACGGTGCGCGCCGAGTTCGACAGCAAGTACAAGAGCCTCGAGAGCCTCGCGGCCAACGGGAGCGTCGACCTCGCCCGGAGCCTGCAGGCCACCGTGGGCTGGGTCCGGACGAGCGACGTCGGCCCGAGCGGATCGACCACCACCGGCGACGCGCTCCAGACGGCGACCAACGTCCACACGTCGGACAACCGCTTCGGCGGCACCTACTCGATGCTCTGGGACATCTTCCGCTCGACGATGCAGAACCAGCGGTTCTCGGCGTTCTACAACGCGCAGTGCTGCGGCATCGCCTTCGAGTGGCAGAGCATCAACTACGGCGCCCTGTCGCTCGTACCGGCCGACCACCGCTTCTTCCTCTCCTTCACCCTCGCGGGGCTCGGCAACTTCTCTCCGCTCAACGGCGCCATGGCCGACGTACCGCGCTAGATGGCCCCGCCCGTTCTCGTCACCGGAGCCGCGGGATTCGCCGGACGCCACCTCGTCGATCTGCTGACCGGTGACGGCCGGCCCGTCGTGGGCTGGCACCGCCCGGGTGGAGTCCACGCGGCGGCTCCAGGCCTCGCCTGGGACGCCGTCGACCTGCTCGACCGCGCCGCCGTGCGCGAGTCCGTCGCGCGGTGGCAGCCCCGGACCGTGTATCACTGCGCGGGCGCGTCGCACGTGGGGCACTCCTGGGACTGCATCGAGTCGACGTTCGCCACCAACGTGCTCGCGACGCACCACCTGCTCGAGGCCCTCGCGGCCGAGGGGCTCGGAGCGCGCGTCCTGCTCGTCAGCTCGGCGATGGTCTACGCCCCGACCGACGAGCCGATCACCGAGGATCACCGCCTCGCGCCGGCCAACCCGTACGGGCTGAGCAAGCTGGCCATGGAGCTCCTCGGTCGGCACGAGCGCGGCGTCGAGATCGTCCTGGCCCGCGCGTTCAATCACTGCGGCCCCGGCCAGAGTCCGTCGTTCGTGGCGTCCGGCTTCGCGCAGCGCATCGCCGACGTCGAGGCCGGAAGGAGCGAGCCGGTGATCGCGGTCGGGAACCTCGAGGCCCGCCGGGATCTCACCGACGTGCGCGACACCGTGCGCGCCTACCGGGCGATCCTCGAGCGCGGGCTGCCGGGCCGGCCGTACAACGTCTGCTCCGGGCGCGCGATCGAGATCCGCGACCTGCTCGATCGGCTCTTGTCGCGCGCGCGGGTGCGGATTGCGGTCCGCGTCGATCCCGCCCACTACCAGCCCAACGACGCGCCCCTGCTCGTCGGCGACCCCTCGCGGGTGCGGGAGGAGCTCGGATGGCAGCCCGAGATCCCCTTCGACCAGACGCTGGACGATCTGCTCGATTACTGGCGCCTCGGCCCTCCCCAGCCTTGATTACCGGCGCCGGGGCCCCACCCCCGGCGCGAACTGCCGACGCTCGCGCTCGGATTTCCGTGTCCTCGCGCTCGCGTGGCGCCGGGCGCTCGGCAGCCGTTGACAGCGGCCGCGACCGGCGCCATCATTGGCGAACAAATGGCGAAAGACGCGATCCCGCTCCTCTTCGACCTGGGTGCGCCGCGTCCGACCCTGAGAGCCGTCGCGGCGGCCGTCAAGGAAGGTGGAGCCGACGCGCTGACCGACGCCGAACGCCGGGCCGACGCCGCCCGCTACCAGGAAGTCACCTGCCGGTCGGCACTCAACCGCGTCGAGGGCATGCCGTTCCGCTGGACGCTCAATGCCTACCGCGGCTGCACGCACGGCTGCCACTACTGCTTCGCCCGCCGGTACCACACCCAGCTGGAGCTGAATGCGGACGACGAGTTCGCGTCGGTCATTCTGGTCAAGCGCAATCTGGTCGACGTCCTCAGACGCGAGCTCGATCGTCCGGGCTGGACGCAGGAGGTGGTGGCGATCGGCACGGCCACCGATCCGTACCAGCCGATCGAAGGCCACTACCGGCTGACGCGCGCCTCCCTCGAGGCGCTCGCGCGCGCGAAGACGCCGGCCAGCGTGGTCACCAAGGGACCGATGGTCGTCAGGGACATCGACGTGCTGTCGGATCTGGCGCGGTCGGCGGGCTGCACCGTCTACCTCAGCGTCCCGACCGTCGACGAGGACGCGTGGCGCCAGCTCGAGCCGGGAACGGCGCACCCGCTGCAGCGCCTGCGGGCGGTGCGCGAGCTCGCGGATGCGGGCCTCGACGTCGGCGTCCTGATGGCGCCGATCGTCCCCGCCTTCTCATCGTCGCCGGCGAAGCTCGAGCGGACGATGAAGGCGATTGCCGACCACGGCGCCCGGTTCGTCGGGTGCATGGTGATGCACCTGCAGGACGGCGCACGCGCGCACTTCATGAGCTTCCTCGCCCGGGAGTTCCCGCGGCTGGTGCCGCGCTACGAGAAGCTGTACGCGAGGAAGCACGCGCCCGAGGCGTACCGCTCCGAGGTGCGGAGCCTGGTCCGGCTGCTCCAGGATCGGTACGGGCCCTGGCCGGGCCGGGCGGCGACGACGGCGCCGGACGCGAGCCCGGCGCCGCCTGAACAGGTCGGCTTCAGCTGGTGAAGGGATGGGAGCCGAGGAGCGCCGCGATGCGCTTCTCGGTGGGCGGGTGCGTGCTGAACAGGGAGCCCAGTCCGCCCATCGAGAACGGCTTCATGATGAAGAGGTGGGCCGTCGCCGGGTTCGCCGCCAGCGGTACACGCCTGGAGGCCGCCTCGATCTTCCTGAGCGCGCTCGCGAGGCCGTACGGGCTGCCCGCGATCGCGGCACCGCCCGCGTCGGCGTCGTACTCCCGCGACCGCGAGATGGCGGCCTGAATCAGCATCGCCGCCAGCGGCGCGACGATCATCGCCGCCAGGGCGGCCAGCGGCCCGCCGTCGCGGCTGCGCCGGTCGCCGCCTCCGAAGAAGAGCGCGAAGCGCGACAACATCATGATTGCGGCCGCGAGCGTGGCGGCGACCGAGCTCGTGAGGATGTCGCGGTGCTTCACGTGCGCGAGCTCGTGGCCGATCACGCCGGTCAGCTCCTCGTCGTCGAGAATCTGGAGGATGCCGTCGGTCGCGCAGACGGCGGCGTGGCGCGGGTTGCGCCCGGTCGCGAACGCGTTGGGTGACGGCTGCGGGATGACGTAGACCTTCGGCTGCGGCAGGCCCGCGCGCTGGACGAGGTTGCTGACGATCCGGTAGAGACGGTGATCGGGCCCCACCTCCTGCGCGCGGTACATGCGCAGGACGAGCTTGTCCGAGAACCAGTACGACCCGAAGTTCATCATCACGGCGAAGGCGAACGCGATTACGAGACCCTGCTGGCCGCCGAGCGCGTCGCCAATCAGCAGCAGGAGCGCGCTCATCGCGCCGAGCAGGCAGGCAGTCTTGAGCGTGTTGGTCATGTCGTTGATTCGATTCTACGCGTCATCGGGACGCTCTGCCCATTGGGACGTCCGGATGGGCTCACGGGTTCCTTTATAATCCAGGACATGAAGACCCTGGCAGCGCTCGCCGCCCTCGCCTGGATGGCACAGCAGCCGCCGGTGCCGAAGCCCTTCCCCCAGCCGGGGTCGGCGCAGACTGTCGCGCCGCGGTCGGCGCCGGTCCAGCCGCCGTCGGCCTCCCCGGAGGCGCAGCCGCCGCAGCCGGCGGGGCCGGCAGGACAGGCGCCGACCGAGGCCGTGCTCGGCCTGCCGGTCTACCCCAACGCGACGTTCATCGCGTCGTACGACGCCGGCCGCGGCCAGCGGTTCTACCTGTACGGATCGACCGCCACGTTCGAGATGCTCGTCTCGTACTACCGCACGATGTTGAAGGAGCGCGGCGACCAGGTCTTCGACACGCCCGCCACGTACGAGTTCGACGTGGGGAAGTTCCGGGAAGACGACATGGCGTTTCCGCCGGGGGTGACGATCAAGGACTTTCAGTCGAGCCTGTCGGCGGGCTATCCCAATCCGGATCCGACCGCGCAGGTGAAGGCCTTCCCGACGGTCATCCAGATCGTCCCGCTGCCGCCGGAGCAAAGGCAGTAGGGGCGCCGGGCCCTATCTCTTTCTGAACTCCAGCGCCTTCTCCTCCATCCCGAGACGCACCGCGTCGCCGTCGGCGACGCCTTTCTCGCGCGCGTAGTCGCGCACCTGCTGCGTGATCTCCATGCTGCAGAACCTGGGGCCGCACATCGAGCAGAAGTGCGCCACCTTGGCGCCGTCGGCGGGGAGCGTCTCGTCGTGGAACGCGCGCGCGGTGACGGGATCGAGCGACAGGTTGAACTGATCCTCCCAGCGGAACTCGAACCGCGCCCTCGACAGGGCATCGTCCCAGGCGCGCGCGCGGGGGTGGCCCTTGGCGAGGTCGGCGGCGTGCGCGGCGATCTTGTACGCGATCACGCCCGCCTTCACATCGTCGCGGTTCGGCAGACCGAGGTGCTCCTTGGGCGTGACGTAGCAGAGCATCGCCGTGCCGTACCAGCCGATCATGGCCGCCCCGATCGCCGAGGTGATGTGGTCGTAGCCCGGCGCGATGTCGGTCGTGAGCGGACCGAGGGTGTAGAACGGCGCCTCGTCGCACCACTCGAGCTGGTGCGTCATGTTCTCCTTGATCAGGTGCATCGGCACGTGACCGGGGCCCTCGTTCATCACCTGCACGTCGTACTCCCACGCGATCCGCGTCAGCTCGCCCTGCGTCTTGAGCTCGGCGAACTGCGGCTCGTCGTTCGCGTCGGCGATGGATCCGGGCCTGAGCCCGTCGCCGAGGGAGAACGACACGTCGTAGGCGCGCATGATCTCGCAGATCTCGCGGAAGTGCGTGTAGGTGAAGTTCTCCTGGTGGTGCGAGAGGCACCACTTGGCCATGATCGATCCGCCGCGCGACACGATGCCGGTGACGCGCCTGGCCGTCATGGGGATGTAGCGGAGGAGCACGCCCGCGTGGACTGTGAAGTAGTCGACGCCCTGCTCGCACTGCTCGATGAGCGTGTCGCGGTAGATCTCCCACGTCAGCTCTTCGGGGCGTCCGCCGACCTTCTCGAGCGCCTGGTAGATGGGCACCGTCCCGATCGGCACGGGCGAGTTGCGGAGGATCCACTCCCGCGTCTCGTGGATGTGCTGCCCGGTCGAGAGATCCATCACCGTGTCGGCGCCCCAGAGCGTCGCCCACCGCAGCTTCTCGACCTCCTCCTCGATGGACGAGGACACGGCGGAGTTGCCGATGTTGGCGTTGATCTTCACGAGGAAGTTGCGCCCGATGATCATCGGCTCGAGCTCGAGATGGTGGATGTTGGCCGGGATGATCGCGCGGCCTCGCGCCACCTCGTCGCGCACGAAATCGGCGGGCAGGCCCTCGCGGATCGCGACGAAGTCCATCTCGGGCGTGATCTCGCCCCTGCGCGCGTAGTGCAGCTGGGTCGGCGCCGGCGACCCGCGCCGCGCCTGCACCCACGCCTCGCGCACCTTCGGCAGCCCCTGCGCGACGTCCACGTCCTGCGGCCCGCTGCTGTCGTAGACGCGGACCGGCGCTTCGCCGCCCGACAGCGCGATCTCGCGCATCGGAACGCGCACGCCCTGCGGCCCGGCGACCTCGACTTTGGTGGAATTGGGATACGCCGCGCTGAACTCTGACATCTCCGCTCTCCCTTCGCCGGTCTGAACCGGATCAGGTTCCAAGGGTCTGCTCTCAATCCCGTCGAGGGATACCCCTGGCGGCCAGGGTACTGACTATAGCATTCGGCGATGGGGCGATGGATGACCGCGTCGCGGCGAGCAGCGCCTTGCGCTTCGCCGCCGGGAAGTGCTCGATGGCATAGCGCAGCGTTGTCCGCGGAATGCGGGGACCGTTGGCCCGCAGGTAGCGCTCGAGCCGCGCCGGATCGGTGCGTCCCGCCTCCCGCAGCAGCCAGCCGACGGCTTTCTGGACGAGGTCCTCGCGGTCCCGATGGAGATCCCGCGCGACGCGGTACGCCAGATCCAGCGCGCGGCCGCGCGCGGCGAGCTTGATCAGGCCGACCGCCGACGCACGCCGAACCCACAGGTGGCCATCGTGTCGCCAGGACGCCACGCGGGCGGCCAGCGCCGGGTGCGCCGCGAGCAGGGGGCCCACGAGGAATCCGCAGATCGAATCGGTCGTCGCCCAGTTCGCCGCGTGGCCGTCCCGGAGCCAGCCCTTCCACATCGGCAGGAGCGCCGGCGTGAACGCGCGCCGGTACCGCGCCAGCACCTCGATGCCCACCGCCTTCACCTCGAAGTGCCGGTCGCGGATCACGACGTCGGCGAACGCCGCCGCATCGGCAACGGACCAGTCGTCACGCACCTCGGCATGAAGACGTCTCGCCAGCACGCGCACCCGCGGCGTCCCGACGTTGTAGAAGCCGAGGTTCCCGGTCGCACGAAAGTACCGCCGCGCGTCGAACGTCCCGACGGGACGGGCGAGCTCCCGGACGGACCGGCGCGCGCGGACGGCGGCCATCGCCGGCGTCATGTGCTCGACCTCCTAGACACCTGGAGTACGGGAACCCGAAGAAGCGATCCGGCCGTCCGGATCGGACGCAGGGGGACACATCTTTATAAGAAAGCGCCTCGAAATAGTGGCCGGGGCGACGCTAGGCTAGTCATTGGAGCATGGCAGGCACGGTTCTGCCACCTTTTCCGGCTCCAAGGAGACGATATGCGACGGTTGCATGGATTGATTCTCGGTTCGTTCGCACTGATTCTCTCGGTCGCGCTCGCGCAGCCCGCGTTCGCACAGCAGCAGCAACAGCAGCAGATGCAGAACGGGAACGGCGACAGCGGCGGCGTGGGCGTCGGTGTCGAAGCGCTGGCCGGCTTCCCCTCGATCAGTAACGTTGACCCGTCGCTCAACGCGAAGACGAGCTACGGGTTCGGCCTGTGGGTGGGCGGGAACCGGAACGGCCGCGTCGGTTTCGTCGGCGAGTTCATCTACCTGATCCGCAAGGAAGAGCTGGGCACGGAGACCGCCAAGCACCAGGCCCTCGAGATTCCCGCCGTGTTCCACGTCAACATCGGCTCGCGGAACAAGAACGGCCTGCTGGGCTACGCGGTCCTGGGTCCCGTCTTCACGATCAACGTGAAGAACACGCTGAGCGGCGGCCTCACGGGCAACAACTTTTCGTCGGCCGACGTCGGCCTGATCTACGGCGCGGGCATCGAGTTCGCCCGCATCTCCGTCGAAGGCCGCATGAACCAGGGCTTCAGGAGCGTCACCGACAACGGCGGCGGCGCGTTCCAGGACTCCAAGGAGCGCAGCTTCGAGCTCCTCGGCAAGATCCGCTTCAACTGAGTCCGCGTCACTCCGGGGCGGCGCCGCCTGCGCGGCGTCGCCCGGACGCTCCCCCCTCACAGCTTTCGCAGGATGAAACACTTCAGGTAGTAGGTCTCGGGCACGCCGAGCAGGACGGGGTGATCGCGCCCCTGCATGCGCTTCTCGACGACCGTCACGTGCGTCTGGGCGTCGACCGACGCCTCGTAGACGATCTCCCCGAGATCGGCCTCGCTCACGTGGTACGAACAGCTGCAGGTGACGAGGAAGCCTCCGGGGTTGAGCAGCTTGAGCGCCCGGAGGTTGATCTCCTTGTATCCGGCGCGCGCCTTGGCGACGGCCGACTTCGTCTTCGCGAACGCCGGCGGGTCCAGGACGATCGTGTCGAACCGCTCGCCCGCGCGCTCGAAGGCCCGCAGCTCGTCGAAGACGTTGCCCACGCGCGCGTCGATCGTGGCGCCGTTGCGCGCGGCATTCGCGCGGATCCGCGCGACCGCGTCCTCGGAGGCGTCGATCGCGACCGTCTCGCGGCACGTCCGCCCCAGCACGAGGGCGAAGCCGCCGTTGTAGCTGAAGGCGTCGAGCAGCCGCCCGCGGGCGTACCGCGCCGCGGCCTGCCGGTTCTCGCGCTGGTCGAGGAACAGCCCGGTCTTCTGGCCGCGGCGCACGTCGACCTCGTAGACAACGCCCAGCTCGTGGATCTCGACCGCCTCCGGCACGTCGCCGGCCAGCACATCCACCCGCCGCTCCAGACCTTCGAGCAGCCGGGCGCGCGGGTCGTTGCGCGCCAGGACGCCGCGGGGGTGCAGCCGGGCCTCGATCGTCTCGACGATGAGCGGCGTCAGGCGATCCATGCCCTGCGACAGCGTCTGCACGACGACGATGTCGTCGTAGCGGTCGGCGACGAGCGAGGGCAGCAGGTCGGCCTCGCCGTGGATGAGCCGGCAGGCCGTCGCGTCGACGGCAAGCGACTCGCGGTAGTCGATCGCGTCCGCGATCCGCCGGCGGATCAGGTCGTCGTCGGCCGGATTGGTCTCTGCCGTCGTGCGGGCCAGCACGCGCAGCGCGATCTGGGATCGGTCGCTGTACAGCGCCTGGGCGAGCACCCGTCCGCGCGGCCCCCGCACGAGGACGCGCTCGCCCGCACCCGCCCGGGCCTCCGCCACGTCGGCGCGGTAGATCCACGGGTGGCCGCTCCGGATGCGCTGCTCACCGCGCGCGGAAATGACGACGGTCGGATACATGGTCGGGCTCCGGCTTCGGACTTCGGGCTTCGGACTTCGGGCTTCAGGCTCCGGGCTCCGGGCTTCGGGCTCCGGCCAGCACGCTGCAGCGCCAGTCCCCAGCACCTTGCCGCGTCAGTTCCGAGCACTTTGCGGCGTCAGTTCCCAGCACGTTGCCGCGTCAGTTCCGAGCACTTTGCGGCGTTAGTTCCCAGCACGTTGCGGCGTTAGTCACTCAGCACCTTACCTTTTCCGCCATAGGACAATCAGTTTCCGTGCGAATCGCGATCGGTGCCGACCACGCGGGCTTCCTGCTCAAGGAGCACCTGACGCAGACGCTGGAGCGGCTCGGTCATGACGTGGAAGATCACGGCACGATCAGCGAGGCGGCCGTGGACTACCCGCCCATCTGCATCGCCGTCGCGCGGGCGGTCGCCGGCGGCCGGGCCGACCGCGGGATCGTGCTGGGCGGCAGCGGCCAGGGCGAGCAGATCGCGGCGAACAAGGTCGACGGGATCCGCGCGGCCCTGTGCAACGACCTCTACACCGCGCGGCTGTCCCGGCTGCACAACGACGCGAACGTCCTCTCGATGGGCGGGCGCATCGTCGCCTTCGGCCTCGCCGACGAGATTCTCGCGCTCTGGCTGGACACCCCGTTCGAGGGCGGCCGGCACCAGCGGCGCATCGACCAGATTACGGACGCGGAACGGTCGCGGCACTGACCACGCCGCCGCGGAGGACGCCATGCCAACCGACACGACCACGGGCGCCATCTGGCGCAGCCTCGCGGAGACCGATCCCGACATCGCCGGCGCCGTGCGCGACGAGCGCCACCGGCAGAACAGCGGCCTGGAGCTCATCGCCTCCGAGAACTTCGTGAGCCGCGCCGTGCTCGAGGCCGCCGGCTCGGTGTTCACGAACAAGTACGCGGAAGGCTACCCCGGACGCCGCTACTACGGCGGCTGCGAGTTCGCCGACGTCGTCGAGCGCGCGGCCATCGAGCGCGCGAAGGCCCTGTTCGGCGCCGAGCACGCCAACGTCCAGCCGCACTCGGGCGCCCAGGCGAACATGGCCGTCTACTTCGCCCTGCTCAAGCCCGGCGACACCGTACTCGGCATGAACCTCGCGCACGGCGGGCACCTCACCCACGGCCATCCCCTGAACTTCTCCGGCAAGCTCTACACGATCGTCCCGTACGGCGTGCGCGAAGACGACGAGCGGATCGACTACGACGCGCTCGACCGGCTCGCCGACGAGCACCGGCCGAAGATGATCATGGTCGGCGCCAGCGCGTACCCGCGGGTGATCGACTTCGCGCGGATCCGCCAGGCCGGCCTGCGCACGGGCGCCGCCGTCGTGACCGACATGGCGCACATCGCGGGCCTGGTCGCCGCGGGAGTCCATCCGAGCCCGGTGCCGCACTCCGACTTCGTGACCTCCACGACGCACAAGACGCTGCGCGGTCCGCGCTCGGGTCTCGTCCTGTGCACCGAGCGCTACGCGAAGGATCTCGACAAGAGCGTCTTCCCGGGCGTGCAGGGCGGACCGCTGATGCACATCGTGGCCGCCAAGGCCGTCTGCTTCAAGGAAGCCGCCGAGCCCGCCTTCGCCGGGTACCAGCGTCAGGTCGTCGCGAACGCCAAGGCGCTGGCCGCGGCGCTCGCCGACGCCGGCTTCCGCCTCGTCAGCGGGGGCACCGACAACCACCTGATGCTCGTCGACGTCTTCTCGAAGGGCATCACCGGCAAGGCGGCCGAGGCCGCGCTCGGCAAGGCCGGCATCACGGTCAACAAGAACGCGATCCCCTTCGACAAGAATCCGCCGATGGTCGCCAGCGGGATCCGGATCGGCACGCCCGCCGTCACGACCCGCGGCCTGCGCGAGGCCGAGATGGCCGCCGTCGGCGAGTTCATCGCCCGCGCGCTGCGGACGCCGGACGACGACCGCGCGCTCGCCGCCATCCGCACCGAAGTCGAGGCGATGTGCCGGAAATTCCCGCTGTATCCGGAACCGCAGGCCTGAGGGGCGATCCGCCCCTCGTCGACCAGGTCGCCGGCGCCTTCGCCAGCGACGGCCCGCTGGCCGCCGCGCTGCCGACCTTCGAGCCCCGCGCCGGCCAGCGGCGCATGGCGATCGAGGTGGCGCGGGTGCTCGCCGAGGGCGGCGTGCTGCTGGCCGAAGCCGGGACCGGCACCGGCAAGACGCTGGCGTACCTCGTCCCCGCCATCCTGAGCGGCCAGCGCGTGCTCGTCTCCACCGGGACCAAGAACCTCCAGGAGCAGATCTACTTCAAGGACGTCCCCGCGCTGCGCGACGCGCTCGCCGTGCCGTTCACCGCGGCCTACATGAAGGGGCGCGCGAACTACCTCTGCCTGCACCGGCTGGATCAGCTCGAGAGCGGGGGCGGACCGGCGAGCCACGACGTCTTCCTGCCCATGATCCAGGAGTGGGCGCGGGGGACCGACACCGGGGATCGCGCGGAGCTCGAAGATCTGCCCGAGGACCTGCCGTTCTGGAACGAGGTCGCCGCGACGGCGGAGACGTGTCTCGGCGCCGAGTGCCCGCGGTACGACGACTGCTACGTGACGCGCATGCGCCAGCGGGCCGCGGCGGCCGACGTGGTGATCGTGAACCACCACCTGCTCTGCGCCGACGCCGCCGTCCGCCAGAGCGCGTACGGGGAGGTCATTCCGGCCTGCGCCCACATGGTGCTGGACGAAGCGCACCAGCTCGAAGACATCGCGACCCAGTACTTCGGCGTCCAGGTGAGCACCTACCGGGTCGAGGAGCTGGCGCGCGACGCCGAGCGCCTGGCCGAGTCGGGGGCCATCGACGGGGACGGCGACCGCGCCGACCTCGCCAGGGCCGTGTCCCGCCTGCGCGACCACGCGAAGGCGTTCTTCGCCGAGCTCGCCCTCGCGCACCGCTCGGGCGGCGCCCGCGAGGATCGCGTGCGCGCGTCGGGGCCTTCTCTCGTGACGAGCGTCGAGCCGGCCAGCGCGCTCGCCGGCGCGCTCGACTTCCTCGAGGCCACGCTGGCGCTCGCCGGACACGGCCGGTCCGCGGCGCCGGACGGCGGGGACGCGGAGGGCCTCGGCGAGGTGCTCGCCGCGCTCGTCCGCCGCACCGGGGAGCTGCGCGCCGACCTGCGATCCCTCATCGGCGCGAGCGATCCCGAATTCGTGTACTTCGTCGAGTTCCGCGGGCGCGGCGTGTTCTTCCGCGCCTCGCCCATCGACGTGTCGCGCATCGTCCGCGACCTGCTGCTGGACCGGGCCCGGGCGACGATCCTGACGTCGGCCACGCTCGCGGTGGACGGGTCCTTCTCCTACATCCGCGATCGCCTCGGAATCGCCCAGGCGTCGGAGGTCCGGCTGCCGTCGGAGTTCGATTTCGCGCGCCAGGCGATCGTGTACCTCCCGCGGCGGATGCCCGACCCCCGGGCGCCCGAGTTCGCGGCAGCGGCCGGCCGCGAGGTCGTCGACGTGCTGACGCGCACCGGCGGACGCGCGTTCGTGCTGTTCACGAGCTACTCGATGCTGCGGGCCGTGCAGGCGGTGGCCGAACTGGCCCTCGACTTCCCCATCTTCGTCCAGGGCGCGGCGCCCCGTTCACAGCTGCTGCGCCAGTTCCGGGAGACCCCGCACGCCGTGCTCTTCGCCACGTCCAGCTTCTGGCAGGGCGTCGACGTGCCGGGCGAGGCGCTGAGCTGCGTGATCGTCGACAAGCTCCCGTTCGCCTCGCCGGCCGACCCGGTGACGGCCGCGCGCATCGACGCCATCCGCGAGCGCGGCGGCAGCCCCTTCGAGGACTATCAGGTCCCCCTGGCGATCCTGGCCCTCCAGCAGGGACTCGGGCGGCTGATTCGCCATCGCCGGGACCGGGGCGTGCTGGCCGTCCTCGATCCGAGGCTGCGCACCAAGGGGTACGGGCGACGGTTCATGGCGAGCCTGCCGCCGGCGCCGGTCGTCCACGATCCAGGCCGGATCTCCGCGTTCTTCCAGGCGCCCGCCGCCGGCGCGGATGGCGGTAGTTGAGCGCCGTTTGTTTCGGGTAAAATTGCGGGTACCGCTCGACATTAGATTGCTTTTCAGGAGGCTTTTGATGACTCGTCAATCACACGGCCGGCAGCTCTGGACGCTCGTCCTGCCCGTCGCCGTCACGCTCTTCCTGACCGCTCTGGCCTCTCCGGCCGCCGCGCAGGCCGGCGGACAAATCCGAGGCATGGTCAAGGACGCGCAGGGCCAGGCCGTGGAAGGTGCCGTGGTCACCATCGAGGACCAGACCAGCGGCCGCCACTTCGAGACCAAGACCGACAAGAAGGGCCAGTTCATGCAGATTGGCCTCCACACCGGCGCGTACAAGCTGACGGCGACCAAGCAGGGCGCCGGCCAGGCGGCCGGGATGGTGAACGTCAGCGCGTCGTCGGCCGCGCAGCCGGTGCTGACGCTGGTCCCGGCGGCGGCGGGCGGCATGACGAAAGAGGAAATCGAGAAGAAGAACGCCGAGCTCAAGACCGCCTTCGACGCCGGTGTCGCCGCCAACAACGCCGGCAACTACGACGAGGCGATCGCGAAGTTCAACGACGCGATCGGCATCTCCCCGAAGTGCTCGGACTGCTACTACAACATCGGGGTGATCTACTCGCAGCGGAAGGACTACGACAAGGCGGAGGAGACCTTCAAGAAGGCGATCGAGATCAAGCCGGACTACGCGGACGCGTACAACGGCCTGGCGAACGTCTACAACGCGGAGCGGAAGTTCGACGAGGCGGCCGCGGCCAGCAAGAAGGCCGCCGACATCTCGGGCGCCGGTCTGCTGGGCGGCGGCGGCGCCGACGCCGACACCCTCGCGCGCCAGGCGATGATTCTCTTCAACAGCGGCAAGGCCGCCGACGCCAAGCCGATCGCGCAGCAGGCGCTGTCGATCGATCCGAACAACGCCGACGCCCACTTCATCATGGGCATGATCCTGCTCTCGGACAATCCGGCCGGCGCGAAGACCGAGCTCGAGGCGTTCCTCAAGCTCACCAAGGATCCCACGGGACAGAACGCGACGACCGCCAAGTCACTGATCCCGGAGCTCGACAAGATGATCAACAAGTAGCCCTCGTGTTCGATTCCGGCGCGCTCGAGGCTCGGCTGGCTGGCGTTCGCGATCGCATCGCGAGCGCCGCCGCCCGGGCCGGGCGCGATCCCGCCAGCATCCGCCTCGTCGCCGTCTCCAAGACCTTCGATGCCGACCACGTCCGCGCCGCCGCGCGCGCCGGACAGGTGGACTTCGGCGAGAACCGCGTGCAGGAGGCGCTCCCCAAGATGGACCGCACCGCCGACCTGCCGCTCCGCTGGCACCTGGTCGGCCATCTCCAGTCGAACAAGGCGCGCAAGGCCGGCGCTCGCTTCGACGTCGTCCAGTCGGTCGACAGCGTGGAGCTGCTCTCGGTCCTCGACCGGTCGGCCGCCGACGCCGGGCGGACGCTCGACGTGCTCGTCCAGGTGGACATGGCGGAAGAGCCGACCAAGCACGGCGCGAAGGTCGGCGAGCTGGCGCCGCTCTTCGAGGCCGCGTCGCGGTGCCGCGCGGCGCGACTGGCCGGGCTCATGCTGCTGCCGCCGGCCGTAGACGAACCCGAGGACGCGCGGCCGGCATTCCGCGCCCTCGTCGAGCTCCGCCGCCGGCTTCTCGATCGGGGCGTGAGCCCGTCCATGCTCGCCGAGCTCTCGATGGGCATGAGTCACGATTTCGAAATCGCGATCCAAGAAGGCGCCACGATCGTCCGGGTGGGACGGGCGATCTTCGGCTCGAGGCTCTAGGCTCTGGGCTCTGGGCTCCAGAGCGGCTTTCGTTTCGCGGTAGCGGCCGACCTTCAGGTCGGCTTCGCGTTGGCGGACCTGAAGGTCCGCGGCTACACCAATCTCGGGGCACCAATCTCGGGGCACCGATCTCGGGGCGACATCGATCTCGAGAAGACGCCGTAGGCGCTGGGCTCTGGGCTCTGCACTCTGGGCTCGCGCGCAGCGCGACACCGTGCCAGGCCCGGAGCCGGAAGCCGGAAGCCGGTTCGGCCCTATCGGCGTCCGGCGCAGGCGCCGATACGGACGGATATGAACGTGACTCCCTTCGATCTCCGCAATCAGCGCTTCCGGAAGGCCTTTCGCGGCTTCGACACGATCGAGGTGACCTCGTTCCTGGGAGCCGTGGCGGACGACTACGAGCAGGCGCTGCGGGAAACGGACCAGCTCCGCCAGAACCTGGCGCGGCTCGAGGCGATGCTCAACGAGCACCGCGAGCACGAGAAGAACCTCCGCAATACCCTGCTCACGGCCCAGCGCCTCTCCGACGGCATCAAGAACAACGCCGAGGAGGAGGCGCGGCGCCTGCTCCGCGAGGCGGAGGGCCGGTCGGCGCTGCTGCTCGAGAAGACGCAGTCGCAGCTCGAGGACGTCCAGCGCGAGATCGACGGGCTCAAGCTCAAGCGGAAGGAAGTCGAGACCTCGCTCGAGGCGTCGATTCAGATGCTCCGGAACACGCTCGAGTTCGTGCGCGAGCAGGAAGCCCGCGAGCGTGAGGAGCGCATCCTGCTGCACCGGCCGCGGCACGCGGAGTCGTCGTCGACCGACGCGGCCGAGCCCGCTGCCCCGCTGCGCGCCCAGGGTTGAGCTACTGCCGGCCGTCGGCCGACGGCATCGTCCTGGCGCTCCAGATCGTCCCGCGGGCCCGATCGAACGCCGTCGGCGAGGTCCGCGACGGCCGCCTGGTCATCCGCCTCACGGCTCCGCCCGTCGACGACGCGGCGAACCGCGAACTGGTCGCCTATCTCGCCAGGTGCCTCGGGGTCCCCGCCCGGGCCGTTCGAATCCTGTCAGGAGCGCGATCGCGCCGCAAGCGCGTGGCGATCGCCGGCGTCACCGAAACGGATTGGCAGCGGGCGCTCCAGGGCTGACGCCCAGGTCCTCGATGTGGACGCCGAACCGCCAGGGATACGTGTAGTTCGGCAGCAGCAGGATCGGCGCCACGTAGTCGGTGTCGACATAGGTGTGGCCCCGGTCGTCGCGGTGGACGTCGACGTCGGCGGGCGCCAGCGGAATGTCGTAGTCGTTGGTGAGGTCGACAATCTCGCTCCGCAACTGCTCGACCGACTTCCGCCCCCCCTCCTCCACGACCTGAAGCACGGCGTCCTGGAAGCGGAAATGGACGAGGTAGGCCGAGCCCACCCGCCAGCACGCGTTGGCGATGAGCGCGGCGAGCGCGAGCTTGACGAGCGTCTTGATCATGCTCAGTGCGTCTGTTTCAACATTCGATCCCACCGGGTCCGCGTGAAGAAGTGCAGGACCACCGACCCGAGGTTCCTGAGCGCCGTCCCCGTGTCGCCGGGCTCGTAGTCCTGGGTCTCGGACTCGTAGGACCAGTAGATCACGAACGCCTTGCCCTTGATCAAATCGCGGGGGAGAAATCCCCAGTACCGGCTGTCCTCGGAGTTGTCCCGGTTGTCGCCCATGACGAAGTACTGGCCGGGCGGCACCGTCACCGGGCCGTAGTTCTCGCGCACGTCGAACGAGGTCACCTCGTGCGCCGACGAGGGGCTGGCGGGCGGCTCGAGGAAGTGCACGTACGGCTCGTCGAGGGGCTTGCCGTCGATGTACATCTTCTTGTCGCGCTCCTCGACCGTCTCGCCGGGCAGGCCGATCACGCGCTTGATCAGGTCGCGGTCCGGCTGCTCGGGGAACTTGAAGACGATGATGTCGCGGCGCGCGATGTCGCCGACCGGCAGCAACACCCGTTCCAGGCGGGTGGCGGTCGGCGCGAAGACGAACTTGTTGACCAGCAGGTGGTCCCCGATGAGCAGGTTGTTCTCCATCGAGCCGGTCGGGATCTTGAACGCCTGCACGACGAAGGTGCGCACGAAGAGCGCCAGGATCACCGCGATGACGATCGACTCGAAGTACTCGCGGGCAGCGGACTTCTGGAACGGCTGCGGCGGGGGCGCGGGCGGCGCCGCGGGGCGCTGGCGTGGCGGCATCGCTACTCGCCCTGTCCGACCTTGAGGACGGCCAGGAACGCCTCCTGCGGGATCTCGACGCGGCCCACCCGTTTCATGCGCTTCTTGCCTTCCTTCTGCTTCTCGAGCAGCTTGCGCTTGCGGGTGATGTCGCCGCCGTAGCACTTGGCGAGCACGTTCTTGCGCAGCGCCTTCACCGTCTCGCGCGCGATCACGCGGCTCCCGACGGCCGCCTGGATCGCCACCTCGAACATCTGCCGCGGGATGAGCTCGCGCATCTTGGCGGCGAGCGCCCGGCCCCGCTCGTACGCCGTGTCCCGGTGGACGATCACCGAGAGCGCGTCGACGGGCTCGCCGTTGACCAGGATGTCCAGCTTGACCAGCGGCGAGGGCCAGTATCCCGTCACATGATAATCGAGCGACGCGTAGCCGCGCGAGACGGTCTTCAGCCGGTCGTAGAAGTCCAGCACGACCTCGTTGAAGGGCAGCTCGTAGGTCACGAGCACGCGATCCGTCGACACGTATTCGAGAGTCTTCTGCACGCCGCGCTTCTCCTGGCAGAGCTGCAGGATCGCGCCGACGTACTCGACCGGCGTCAGAATCGTGGCCGTGATGACCGGCTCCTCGACCGTCGCGATCCGGCCCGCGTCGGGCAGCTTCGCCGGGCTGTCGATCTCGTGCACCTCGCCGTCGGTCGTCGTCACGCGGTACAGCACGCCCGGCGCGGTCGTCACCAGGTCCATGTTGAACTCGCGCTCGAGGCGCTCCTGCACGATCTCCATGTGCAGCAGCCCCAGGAAGCCGCACCGGAACCCGAAGCCCAGCGCCGCCGACGTCTCCGGCTCGTAGAAGAACGACGCGTCGTTCAGCCGCAGCTTCTCGAGGGCGTCACGCAGCTCGGGGTACTGGTGGCCCTCGACGGGATACATCCCCGCGAAGACCATCGGCTTCAGCTCCTTGAAGCCGGGAAACGGCTCGGCCGTCGGCCGCGCCGTCTCGGTGATCGTGTCGCCGATCTTCGCGTCGCTGATCGTCTTGATGTTCGCGACGAGGAAGCCCACCTCGCCCACGCCCAGCTCGTCCACCACCACGGCCTTGGGCGTGAACGTGCCCACCTGTTCCACCTCGTGGTCCTGGCCGCCCGCCATGAGGCGGATCCGCAGGCCCTTCCGCATCACGCCGTCGATCACGCGGACCACGATCACGACGCCCCGGTAGGCGTCGTACCAGGAGTCGAAGATGAGCGCTTTGAGCGGGGCGTCGCCGCGCCCCGCGGGCGGGGGCAGCCGGTGGACGATCGCCTCGAGGATCTCCGGCACGCCGGTGCCGAGCTTGGCGCTCGCCAGCAGCGCGCCCGCGCCGTCGAGCCCGACGATGTCCTGGATCTGGCGCCGCACTTCCTCCGGCTGCGCCCCCGGCAGGTCGATCTTGTTGATGACCGGGATGATCTCGAGGTTGTTCTCGACCGCCAGGTAGGCGTTGGCCAGCGTCTGGGCCTCGACGCCCTGCGAGGCGTCGACCAGCAGCAGCGCCCCCTCGCAGGCCGCGAGCGACCGCGTCACCTCGTAGGAGAAATCGACGTGGCCCGGCGTGTCGATCAGGTTGAGGACGTAGGTCTCGCCCGACTTCGCGGTGTACGTCATGCGCACGGGATGCGCCTTGATCGTGATGCCGCGCTCGCGCTCGAGATCCATCGCGTCGAGGACCTGCGCTTCCATCTCGCGCGCCTCGAGCGCACCGGTCGTCTCGAGAAAGCGGTCGGCCAGCGTCGACTTGCCGTGGTCGATGTGTGCGATGACGGAGAAGTTGCGGATCAGGCGCGGGTCCATGGGACGGGGATCCTGACGATTATAGGGGCTCTGGGCTCTGGGCTCTGGGCTCTCGGCTCTGGGCTCTCGGCTCTCGGCTCTGGGCTCGCGGCTCTCGGCTCCGAAGCAGACCTGAAGGTCTGCGCTACACGGCGCGTGGTCACAGGACGTCGC
The DNA here is from genome assembly GCA_963761615.1 of uncultured Acidobacteriota bacterium. GTDB lineage: Bacteria > Acidobacteriota > Vicinamibacteria > Vicinamibacterales > CAVVIG01 > CAVXGU01. The sequence continues at coordinate 114,744 of CAVXGU010000002.1, forward strand.
CACAGGGCGTGGCGCAGGCCTTCAGGCCTGCCGAGTCCGGTAGGATCGACGGGTCCATGAAGACGTTCGATGCCATCGTGATCGGCCTGGGCGCGATGGGTGCCGCGGCGCTTCATCAGCTCGCCGCGCGCGGCGCCCGCGTCCTCGGCCTGGAGCAGTACGCCCTCGGCCACGATCGCGGCAGCTCCCACGGCTCGACGCGCATCATCCGCAAGGCGTATTTCGAGCACCCGGACTACGTGCCCCTCCTCGACCGCGCCTACGCCCTGTGGGCGGACCTCGAAGCGGCGAGCGGTCACCGCCTCGTCGAGCGATGCGGCCTGGTCGTCGCGGGATCGGAGCGAAGCGAGGTCGTGGCGGGCATCCGCCTGGCCGCCCGCACGCACGGGCTGGACATCCGCGAGCTGGATCGCCGGCAGGCCGCCGCCCACGCCGGCCGCTTCCGGTTCGCCGAGGACGACATCGTCCTTTTCGAGCCCGATGCGGGGTTCCTCTACGCCGACGCGTGTCTCGCGCAGCTGCACGCGGAAGCCCGGAGGCGCAGCGCCGAGATCGCCGCCGGCGAGCCTGTCGTCGACTGGAGGGCGGACGCGGGCGGGATCTCGGTCCGTACGCCGGCGGGGGAATACGCGGCCGACCGGTTGATTATCTGCGCGGGGCCGTGGGCCGGATCGCTGCTCCGCCGGCAGTTGCCGCTGGTCGTGCGCCGCGTGCCGCTCTTCTGGCTGGACGCCGCCGCCCCGGCGCTCCGCCTCGACCGCGGCTGCCCGGTCTTCGCTTTCGACACGCCGGAAGGATTCTTCTACGGCTTCCCGGTCTTCGACGCCGGCGGCCTGAAGGTCGCCCAGCATCGGGGCCGGGAGATCGCGCCGGATCCATCGCTCGCCGACCGCGGCCAGGCGCCGGGCGACTTTCCGCCGGTCCGCGAGTTCCTGCGCCGCCACGCGCCGGACGCCGGCGAGCGCGTCCAGCGCTTCGCCACGTGCCTCTACACGATGACGCCGGATCAGCACTTCGTCGTCGATCGCCACCCGGACCACGAGCGCGTCGTGTTCGCCGCCGGCTTCAGCGGCCACGGGTTCAAGTTCGCGCCGGTGGTGGGATCGGTGCTCGCCGATCTCGCGCTGACGGGCCGAACCGAGGCGCCGGTGGGGTTCCTGTCTGCGACGCGGACCGCGTTGTCGCGGCGGGCCTGACGCCCAGAGCCGAGAGCCCAGAGCCGAGAGCCGAGAGCCCAGAGCCGAGAGCCCAGAGCCCAGAGCCGAGAGCCCAGAGCCCTAAGCGTCCGCGCCGACGGACCGGATCACGTCGAGCAGCGCGCCGTGGACGCGGCCGTTCGAGGCGAGCACCTCGCCGCTCTCGTGCGAGAAGGGCCCCCCGTCGAGGGCGCTGACCACGCCTCCGGCCTCGTGCACGATCAGCGCGCCGGCGGCGATGTCCCACGCCTTGAGGCCGCGATCCCAGAAGGCGTCGACGCGGCCGCCGGCCACGTAGCAGAGGTCGAGCGCCGCCGATCCCAGGCGCCGCACCCCCTGCGCGCGGACCGCGCATTCCCCGAGCAGGTCTTCCATCGCGCGATCCCGGGACGTGGCGCCGTGCGGGAACCCGGTGCCGAGCGCCGCGTCCTCGAGGCGCGCGGTGGTGGACACGGCCAGCCGCCGTCCGTTGATCCACGCGCCATGGCCCCGTTCGGCCGTGTACAGCTCCCGGTGCGACGGGTCGTGGATCGCCGCGGCCTCGACCACGCCGTCGACCTCGAAGGCGAGCGAGGCGCAGAAGAAAGGGAGGCCGTGCGCGTAGTTGACCGTCCCGTCGATCGGATCGAACAGCCACCGGCTCCGGGCGCCGGCCCGCCCGCTGCCGCCGGCCTCTTCCCCGACGGCGGCGTGCTCGGGAAACCGCTCCGCGATCACCGCGCGGAACATCCGCTCGACCTCGAGATCCACGGCGGTGACGATGTCGCGATGGCCCTTCGACTCGACGCGGAAGTCGGTGCCGAGGCGCGCGAGCTGGATCTCGCCCGCGCGGCGGACGATCTCGACGGCGGCCGCCAGGAACGGGCTGGCGGCTCCGCCTTCAGCTGACATCGACGAGGATCTTGCCGTGGCCGCGGGCGCGGGAGGTCTGGAGGGCCGTCTCGAATCTCGGCGAACGGGAACTTGGCGGTGATCATCGGCAGCGGATCGATCCGTCCCGACGCCATCAGGCGAAGGACGTGGGGATAGGTGCCGTGGCCGGCGTTGCCCTTGGCCAGGATGATCGTCGCGCGCTTGGTCTGGAGGGGCTCGGGGAAGATCGTCACGTGCGACGAGTCGCGTCCGATGACGAGGATCCGGCCGAGGAGCGCGACCGACGCTTCCATGGCCGGCAGCGTCTGCGTGAACACGCCGGCCGCTTCGATCTGCAGGTCGGCGCCCTGTCCGGCGGTCTCGGTCATGACGACGTCGGCCGCCGGGACCTCCTTCGGGTTGTGGGCCGAGTCGGCGCCCATCGCCAGCGCCAGCGCGCGCCGCTCGGGCGTCACCTCGAACACGATGATGCGCGCGGCGCCGCACGCACGGAGCATCGCGACGCTGGCGAGCCCGATCGGGCCGGCCCCGTGGACGACGGTGAACGCGCCCGGCGTGACGCCGCCGGCGCCGTGCACGAGCGCGTTGTAGACGACGGTGAACGGCTCGATGAGGGCGCCGCAGTCGTACAGCTGGCCGCCGCGTCCCAGCCGGGCTGCGAGGCCGTCGATCGGCCAGCAGTTCCGCGCGGGCACGCGCACGTACTCGGCGAAGCCGCCGTCGCGGCTGAAGCCGACCTCGTCGAGGTTCTCGCAGTGGTTCGGCTGGTCGATCCGGCACGCGTAGCAGGTGCCGCACCGCACCATGTCCTCGATCGTGACGGGCGTGCCCGCGGCGATGTGCGTCACGCGCTCGCCGACGGCGACGACGTCGCCCGCGAGCTCGTGCCCGAGGATCGTGGGAAACCGCGTCAGGCCCGGATACATGATGTAGCCGTCCCGGTCGGTCTCGAAGAAGTGCAGGTCGGATCCGCAGAAGCCGACGCGCCGCAGCTTGATGAGGACCTCGTCCGGGCGGGGCGTCGGCATCTCGACGTCCTTGAACGAGGCGTGCGGGTGTCGCCACACGCTGCTGCCGATGAGCGCCTTGCGGGTCTCGACCTCGCTGGGCGAGGGTCGGTACTCGGGCCGCGGATCCCAGGTGGCGTCGATGACGAAGGCCTTCATGCCCCCGCCTTCGCGATCTGCTCGCCGAGCGCGAGCAGCCCGTCGCGCTGGCCGAGCACCTTCTCGATCGCGTCGCCGTACTGCGCGATGAGCGCCGCCGGCTGGCAGTAGATCGGGGCCAGCTCGGCGCAGATGACGAGCGAGTTGTCGATCAGCGCCTGGGTGCGCGGGTAGTCCTCGACGCGGTAGCGGTAGTCGGCGTGCGCGACGGTCCACGGATAGCCGCGCCCGTACCCCTCGCGCACCTGGAAGATCGGGTGCGCCGGCAGCGGCGCCGACAGCCAGGTGACGGCGTCGACGCCCTCGGCCTGCAGGGCCTTCTGCACGAGGTCGCGGAAGGCGGGCCCGCGGAACGGCAGGTCGAGGGCCTCGGGATGCAGCCGCACGCGGTACTTGTGGTACACCGCCTCGCACTCCGGCGGCACGTACGGCGTCTCGACGCCGGCCACGCCGGCGAGCCGCCGCGTCAACGCTTCGCCGTTGGCGCGCGCCTGCGCGTTGACGGCGTCGAGGCGCGTCAACTGCGACCGCGCGAACGCCGACGGCATCTCCTGCGTGCGGTAGTTCCACGCGACGAGGTGCTGGAACTGCATCGTCGGGTCGGAGTCGGGCAGCGTCTCTCCGACCATGCGCACCATGTTGGCCCGCGCGCGGAACGTGTCGTCGGCGGTGACGAACAGCCCGCCCTCGCCGACGGCGAAGTTCTTCGTGCCGTTCAGGCTGAACGCCGCCATGTCGGCGAGCGACCCGGTGCGGCGCCCGCGGTAGCGGGCGCCCGGCGCCTGGCACGCGTCCTCGACGACGACGAGGCCGTGGCGTCTGGCGATGGCGTTGATGGCGTCCATGTCGGCGGGCACGCCGTGGATGTGGACCGGCACGAGGGCCCGGGTCCGCGGCGTCACGCGGCGCTCCACGTCGGCCGGGTCGATGTTGAACGTCCGCGGGTCGATGTCGGCGAAGATCGGGACCGCGCTCTGGTGGAGCACGGCGACCGGCGTCGCCAGGAAGGAGAACGCCGACGTGATCACCTCGTCGCCGGGTCCGACGCCCGCAGCGGCCAGGGCCATGTGGAGGGCGGCGGTGCCGCCGTTGCACGCCAGGGCGTGCGGCACGCCGACGAAGGCGGCGAACTCGCGCTCGAGGGCCGTCATCTCCGGCGCGAAGAGCCCCTCGTCGGTCGACAGCGCCCAGAGCGGGCCCCGGTCGAGCACGCGCGCCACCGCCCGCTTGTCGGCCTCGGTCACGATCGGCCAGCCGACCTTGAGCGTCGCGTCCACGGCGGGCGTCCCGCCGAGCGCCGCCAGTTTCGATCCCACTCCGATGCCCATGCCTACTCCCATGCCCGCATGCGTTCGTCGACCAGGCGCCGGAGCTTCCGGCCCGCCCGCAGCGTGCCCGGCGTCTGGAACCGGACGTCGAACTCGAAGAGCCCGAGCTCGTAGTTCCGCCACGAGTCGGGGATGCGCTCCCGGACCCGCTGTCTGATCGCCTCGGTCACCGTCGCGGCCGTCGCGCCGTCGCGCAGCTCCACGCGGAACTCGATGGTGTCGTGATTGCCCGTGCGCAGGACGCCGACCTGCCAGTCGCGCGTGATCTCGGGGAGGTCGTCGAGCAGCTGCTCGAAGAACCACGGGCTCAGGTTCCCCATGCCGCAGTTGACCATCTCGTCGGACCGGCCCCGGATCTTGGCGATCCGCCGCGCGACGCGGAGCGCGCACGTGCAGGGCTCGTCGATGAACGCCGTGATGTCGGTGGACCGGTAGCGGACGAGCGGCATGACGACGCGCGAGAGCGTCGAGTAGACGAGCTCGCCGTAGCCGTCGGCGCCGCGGTCGACGATCTCGCAGTACAGGTTGAAGTCGTCGATGTGGTAGCCGCGCTGCGCGGGGCACTCGGTGCCGACCTGTCCGAACGACTCGGTCTGTCCGTACCCGATGTAGACGCGCGCCTGCCACGTCTCTTCGACGTAGCGCCGCGTCTGCTCGCTCATGTTCTCGCCGCCGACGTAGAAGAACTTCACGGGCCACGTGCCGCGCACCCGCGCGATCTCGGTGAGCACCACGAGCCACGACGGCTCGACGAACAGCACGTTGAAACCGTAGGGCTTGACCCGGTCGTAGAACTCCGCCGGCGGGATCTTGGCCGCCGTGACGTGGAAGCACCCGAGCCAATCGAGCGACCCGCGCAGCGTGAACGGCGCGTTCCAGAACGAGTAGTCGAACGCATCGACGGCGCGGTCCTCGGGACGCAGGCCCAGGTTGTACAGCCCCAGGGCGCCGTCGCGGCCCATGTCGGTGGCCTCGCGCCGGGAGAAGTAGACGCGCTTGGGCGCCTTGGCGGTCGTGCCGGTCGTCTCGAAGCCGAGCTCGGGCCGGGCGCAGAGGAACTCCTCGACGGGGTTCTCGCGCAGGTCCTGGGCCGTGGTGAAGAAGCCGCCCAGATCCTCGGGCGAACGGATGCCGCGGACGTCGATGCCGAGCGATTTGAAGCGTTTGCGGTAGAACGGCGAGTGCTCGTTCACGTAGCGCAACAGGCGTCTGAATTTGTCACGGCGGATGCCCGGTACCAGGCCCGGTGGGATGCGCGCGGCGAGACTGGCGCGGCGCGCGACATTGTTACCGACGAGGATCTCGTCGAGCAGTTCGGAGAGCCGGGAGAGCATGGGATGCCCGTAGATGCTGCGGCCCGATGAACGCCGGATGAACGGTTCCAGCGGCTGGCGAGCGTGGCGCGCCAGTATACCCCAAACATTTTTGTAAACTATTTTGTTGCCGCGCGACCGAGTGGACTTATGATGATTTGCGCGTCTGCCGAGCGGACTCGGCCGAACGTCAGTGTGACAAGGGTGGATCTGAACACATCTCGGCGGGAACACCACGCCGCGGACTAGGCTGTGACTACGACGTGGTCGGGGAAAGGTGCTCCTGCCGGACGCATCGGCGTACTCTTCGCCGGGCTCGGGGCAATCAGCACAACACTCATCGCCGGCGTCTGCGCCATTCGGCGCGGACTCGGGCGTCCTATCGGCTCGCTCGCCATGCTCGGCACGATTGACGGTGGACCGACGACGCCCGGCGGTCCGGCGTACATCCGTGACGTCGTCGGGCTCGCCGGGCTCGACGATCTGGTCTTCGGCGGCTGGGACATCGTGGAGACGGACGGCTACGCCGCCGCGCGGCGCGCCGGCGTCCTCGAGCCCGCCCTCCTCGAGAGCCTGCGCGACGAGCTCGCCTCCGTGCGGCCGTGGCCCGGCATCTACATGGGCGCCGACACGGGGCGGTACTGCAAGTCGGGCCGCTCGTTCATGGACCTCGCCACGCAGGTCAAGGACGACATCGTCCGCTTCCGCGAAGAGCACGACCTGGACCGGGCCGTCCTGCTCTGGTGCGGCAGCACGGAGTCGTACCTCGTGCAGTCGGCCGCGCACGAGACGGTGGAGGGCTTCGAGCGCGCGCTGGTCGCGAGCGACCCCGCCACGATTCCGTCCAGCATGATCTACGCGTACGCGGCGCTCTCGCTCGGCATCCCCTTCGTCAACGCGACGCCCAGCCGCACGATCGACATCCCCGCGCTGGTCGACCTTGCGCTGGCGACGGGCGCGCCGCTCGCGGGCAAGGATCTCGAAGACGGGGCAGACGCTCATCAAGACGATCCTCGCGCCCGGTCTGCGCGACCGTGCGCTCGGGCTGGACGGGTGGTTCTCGACCAACATCCTCGGGAACGCCGACGGCAAGACGCTCGAAGAGCCGTCCGCCTTCCGCACCAAGCAGGAATCCAAGCTCGCGGTGCTGAAGGCCATCCTGCGCCCCGACGTCTACCCCGAGCTCTATCAGCGGCTGCATCACGACGTCCGCATCACGTACTACCCGCCGGCAGGGGACAACAAGGAGAGCTGGGACGTGATCGACCTCTTCGGGTGGCTCGACTACCCGATGTCGATCCGTGTGGACTTCCTGTGCCGCGACAGCATTCTCGCGGCGCCGCTGCTGCTCGACCTCGCGCTCTTCATGGATCTGGCGAAGCGATCGGAACTGGCCGGGCCCCAGGAATGGCTCTCGTTCTACTTCAAGAGCCCGATGGCGGCCAACGGCCACGCGCCCGAGCACGAGCTGTCCGTCCAGCTCGGCATGCTCCGGCGCGAGCTCGTGCGCCTGACCGGGGCGCCCCGCGAAGCCCTGGCGGGAGCGCACCCGATCTCGAGCTCGTCGCCCGATCCATGGACCAGCCACTGACCGGAAGAACTGCGCTCGTCACGGGGAGCTCGCGAGGCATCGGCCGGGCGATCGCGCTCAAGCTGGGCGACCTCGGCGCCGATGTCGTCGTCAACTACGTGACCAGCGACAAGGACGCCGGCCTCGTCGTCGACGAGCTGCACGCGCGCGGCCGGCGGTCCTTCGCGATGCGCGCCGACGTCAGCGACCTCGCTCAGCTCGGCGCGCTCTTCGATCGCGTCGCGGCGGAGTGGGGCGCGCTCGACATCTACGTGAACAACGCCATCGACGTGGCCTCGTTCGGACCGGTGACGCGCCTCAAGCCCGACACGTGGCGCCACACGATCGACAGCCACGTCACGACGTTCCTCGTGGCCTCGCAGCGCGCCGCGAAGCTGATGGCGGGCCGGCCCGGCGCGATCGTCGCGCTGTCGAGCCTGGGATCGCGCGGCTACATTCCCGGGTACGCGCCGATCGGCGTCGGCAAGGCGGCCATCGAGGCGCTGACCCGGTACCTGGCCGTCGAGCTCGGCCCCGCGGGCATCCGCGTGAACACCGTGTCGGCCGGGCCGATCGACACCGACTCGCTGCGGCGATTCTCGACCTACGAGCAGATGAAGGACGCCTCGACGCGGCTGGCGCCGGGCCGCCGCATGGGGCAGCCCGACGATGTCGCCGAAGTCGCCGCATTTCTGTGCACCGAGGGCGCCCGCTGGATCTACGGCCAGACGCTCATCGTCGACGGGGGTCTGTCGCTCCTGAGCGCGCACTAGACAGGCGAACCGAATCGCAACTCACAGGCTTCCTGAGACACACCATGGCTGATACTTCACAGGTCCAAGACGTCCGCGATCGCGTCGATCGCGTCCTCGCCACGCGCCACGACGAGCTCTACACGCACGTCCAGGACTGCGTGGCCTCTGTACTCGCGGTCGATCCGGCGAAGATCACGGCGAACGCCACGCTCATCGACGATCTCGGCGCCGAGTCGCTCGACTTCCTCGACCTCCTGTTCCGCCTCGAGACGGACTTCAAGGTGAAGATCCCCCGCGACGGCATCCGCGTCATGGCGCAGGACGGGCTCGCCGACGGCTTCGAGCGGGCCGGCGTGTTGACGCCCGAGGCGCTCGAGCGGCTGCGCATCCTGATGCCGGAAGTCGCGCAGAGCCGCCTCACCCAGGGCCTGCGAACGGCGCAGATCCCGAACCTGTTCACGACCGAGACGTTCGTCCGCCTCGTGGCGTGGCGGCTCGCGGAGCAGGCCGGGACGAACTGAGGGCGTCAGCGCACGGGCGCGCCGGCCGGGCGCGGCACGAACGGCCGGCCGTGCCCGGGCACGATCCGCTCGCCCCGATCGACGAGCGCCTGGCGGGTCGCCAGGAAGCGCTCCCGCGAGTGCGGGATCATGGTCCTGACCGCCGCCTCGGCGTCCTCGCTGAGCACGGCATCCCCGGCCACGACGACGGGCTCGAGGGCGGCAACCCGAATCGACAGATGATGCGGCGTGTGCCCGGGCGTGGGCAGGATCTCGAGGCCGTCCGGCAGCGCCGCCGTCTCGGTCCAGCGGATCTGGCGCTCGTCGCCGAGGCGCGAGACGCTCCAGAAGAGGCGCGCGAGGCGCGTGACGTTGCGGACCGTCCGCGGCTGCAGATCGCGGGCCGAGGCCTCGGGGTAGAACTCGGCGACGACGCGCTCGGGCGTGCGCGAGTGGAACAGCGCGTCGTAGAATGCCAGGGTCCAGCGCGATTCGTCCCGCGACATGTAGATCGCGGCCCTGGCGAACAGCGCGTTGTTGCCGCAATGATCGACGTGCAGGTGCGTGTTGATGACGAGATCGATGTCGGCGGGATCGAGGCGGCGGGCCGCGAGGGCGTCGAGGAGGGCGTCGCCCTGGATCGACAGCCCGGTGTCGACGATCACGCGATGGTCGCCGCTCGTGAGCAGCGTGCAGGTCGACGAGTATCCGCTCCCTTCGAGCAGCGGGTCGACCGTCCACGGGCTGGACACGCTCGAATAGTAGCACGCAGCGCGGAGCCGCGAGACCGATGCGCTTCATCCTGATCGACCGAATCGACGTCCTGGAACCCGGCCGCCGCGCCGAGGGCCACAAGATGATCGCTCCCGACGAGGACTACTTCCGGGATCACTTCCCCGGCTACCCGATCGTGCCCGGCGTGCTCGTCGTCGAGTCGCTCGCGCAGCTCGGCGGGCGGCTCGTCGAAGCCTCGGTGCGCGAGACGTCCGGCCGTCGCGTGCTGCCGCTGCTCGCCAAGATCGAGCACGCGAAGCTGGTGCGATCGGTGCGGCCCGGCGATCGACTCGACCTGAGCGTCGAGCTCGGCCCGATCGGCGACGCCGCGGCCCGTGTCTCGGGCACCGCGCGGGTGGCCGGACGGAAGGTGGCGTCCGCCGACATCATGTACGCCATGCTCGACGTCGATCGCGCAGGCGGCGAGATGGACGCCGGCCAGACCCAGGCGCTGTTCGACTGGTCCGATCGCGTGTGGCGCGAACTGAGGGGAGCCTAGCGTGGCCGCCATGGACCGTCGACGCGTCGTCGTCACCGGCATCGGCGCCGTCACGCCCGTCGGCACGACCGTCCCCGAGATGTGGGAGAGCCTCGTCGCCGGACGATCGGGCGTCGACTACATCCGCCGGATCGACGCGAGCACGTTTCCGACGACGTTCGGCGCCGAGGTCCCGGATCTCGACGTGGACCGCCTGCCGCACGACCCGGCGCTCCGCTCGCTCCTCGACCGCAAGAACCTCTTCGGCTGGGTGGCCGCCGCCGACGCGCTCGCCGGCTCCGGCCTGCTCCGCCATCCGCCGGCCCGCGTCGGGATCTCCATCGGCACCGAGTCGCGCCGGCCGGACCTGCTGCCGCGGCTGGCCGACGAGCACCTGTACCCGGACCCGTACGACCACCTGCGATACTCGCCGTTCGTCCTCGCGGGCGCGCTGGCCTCCCACTACGGCCTGACCGGGCCGCAGTTCACCGTGTCCACCGCCTGCACGTCCGGCACGCAGGCGCTCGGGGTCGCCTTCCAGCAGGTGCAGGGCGGACAGGCGGACGCGATGCTCGCCGGCGGCGCCGACTCGCTGATCGATCCGCTGATGCTGACCGGCTTCAGCCTCCTCGGCGCGCTCTCGACGCGCAACGACGACCCGAAGCGCGCCTCGCGCCCGTTCGACCTGCACCGCGACGGCTTCGTCCTCGGGGAGGGCGCCGGCATGCTCGTGCTCGAGGAGTACGAGCACGCGCGGCGGCGCGGCGCGCCGATCCACGGCGAGGTGCTCGGGTACGCGTCGACGTCGAACGCGTACCGGATCACCGACTCGCCGCCCGACGGACAGGGCGCGTACCTCTCGATGCAGCACGCGATCGAGGACGCGGGCCTGGCGCCCGGGCAGATCGGCTACATCAATGCCCACGGCACCTCGACGCAGCAGAACGATCGGAGCGAGACGGTCGCCATCAAGCGCTGCTTCGGCGGGCACGCGCCGCACGTGCCGATCAGCTCGACCAAGTCGATGATGGGCCACCTGGTCAACGGCGGCGGCGCCGTCGAGCTGATCGTGTGCCTGCTGACCATCGCGCACGGCGTCCTCACGCCGACGATCAACTACGAGACGCCGGACCCGGAGTGCGATCTCGACTACGTCCCGAACACGGCGCGCACGCAGCGCGTGGACTTCGCGCTCTCCAACTCCTTCGGGTTCGGCGGCATCAACGCGACCGTCGTCGTGGGGCGCGCGTCATGACCGGACGCGTCGTCGTCACCGGCCTCGGGGCGGTCACGCCCTTCGGATGCGACTACGAGGCGTTCTGGACGGCGCTCCGGGCGGGCCGCTCGGCGGTGCGGACGATCGAGGGCCTCAAGGGCGCACCGGCGCTCGGCGCTCCCGTGACGGGCTTCTCGGCGTCGGCGCACGTCGACGCCAAGTCGCTGCGGCTCATGGCGCCGGCGGTGGCCTTCGGCGTCGCCGCCGCGCAGCTCGCCGCCGCCGACTCGGGCGCGCCCTTCGGCAGCCTCGACCCGGTCCGCCTCGGCGCGTTCATCGGTTCGCGCGGCCACAGCTCCGACCGGCAGGACCTGCTCGCCGCCGTCGAGCGCGCGACGCGCGACGGCGTCTTCCGCCTGGATCTCTTCGGCGCCGAAGGCCTGCCCCTCGTCCACCCGATGTGGCTGCTCAAAGGGCTCGCCAACAACGTCCTCTATTTCGTGTCGCTCAAGTTCAACGCGCAGGGCACGAACAACAACCTCTCGATGGGGGGCGTCGCCGGCACGCTGGCGATCGGCGAGGCATTCCACTCGATCCGGCGCGGCTCGATCGACGTCGCGTTCGCCGGCGGCTACGACTCGGCGCTGGACCTGGACCGCATCGAGATGTTCGGATCCTCCGGCCTCGTGACCCGCTCGACCGATCCGGACGCCGGGAGCCGGCCCTTCGACCGCCGCCGCGACGGGTTCGTGCCCGGCGAGGGCGCCGGATTCCTCGTCCTCGAGTCGCTGGAGTCGGCGCGGAGCCGCGGCGCGCGGATGTACGGCGAGGTGCTGGGATACGGGTCCGCCGGCAGCTTCGAGGACGCGCTCACCGTCGCGCTCGCCGAGACCGGCGGGCTGGTGCCGGACGCCGTCTTCATGCACGGGCTGTCGACCGAGGCCAGCGACGTCGCCGAGACGCGCGCGCTCGAGGCCGTCCTCGGGGAACGGGCCCGCACGACGCCCGCGCCCGCCGTGAAGTCGATGCTCGGCAACTCCCTCGCCGCGTCGGGCGGCATCGAGGCGATCGCCGCGCTCCTCGCGATCCGCGACGGCGTGCTCCCGCCGACCATCCATCTCGAGGAGCCGGACGAGGCGTGCGATCTCGACTACGTCGCCGGCTCGTGCGGACGGGCGGCGCGCCTCGACACCGTCGCCCTCCTCAACGCGAACCTCGCCGGCGCCTGCGCCGCGCTGGTGCTGGGACGGGTCGAATGACGGATGGGGATCGGTCCGCGTCCGTGGCCCTGGTCACCGGCGGGTCCGGCGAGCTCGGCCGCGCGATCTGCACCGAGCTGGCGCGGCAGGGGCACACGGTCGCCGTGCACTGCCACGGTCGCCCGGAGGCGGGCGCGCGCGTCGTCGAGGAGATCCTGGCGGCCGGCGGCCGGGCCGGCGTCTATCAGGCGGACCTGCGCGCGGGCGGCGCGGCCGACGATCTCGTGAACGGCGTGATGGGCGACCACGGGCGGCTCGACGTGCTGGTCAACAACGCGGGGATCGTCCGGGACGCGCTGCTCTTCACGCTCTCCGACGAGGACCTCGAGGCCGTGCTCGACCTGAACCTGAAGGCGGCGTTCCGCGTCACGCGCGCGGCGGGCCGTCACATGATGCGCCAGCGGCGCGGCGTCATCGTCAACATCTCGTCGGCGGCGGCGTCGAAGCCGGGGCGCGGGCAGTCGAATTACGCGGCTGCCAAGTCCGGTCTCGAAGGCTTCACGCGGGCGATGGCCGCCGAGCTCGCCACGAGGAACGTGCGGGTCAACGCCGTCGCGCCGGGGGTCATCGACAGCGAGATGACGCGGCCGATCCGGGAGGCGGCGGCCCATCAGATCCTCGAGCGCATCCTCCTCCGGCGCTTCGGCACGCCCGCCGACGTCGCGGCCGCCGTGGCGTTTTTGGCGTCGCCGGGCGCGGGCTACATCACCGGAGAGGTGCTGCACGTGGACGGCGGCCTCCACTGAATGAATGATCCGCCGCCAAGTCCTCATCACCGGCCTCGGCATCGTCTCGTCGGTCGGCATCGGCGCCGACACGTTCTGGACGCGCCTCATGGGCGGCGAGACCGGGATCGCGCCCGCCCCGCCTGAGCTCGGTCCGGCCGGCGCGAAGGTCGTCGCGGCGGTGCCGGACTTCTCGGGCGCGGCGTACCTCCGCAACGAACGGCACGCACGGATTCTCAACCGCACGTTCGAGCTCCTCGTCGCGGCCGGCGCGCTGGCGGCGTCCGACGGCGCGCTGAACGTCACGCCGATTCCGCCGCTCCGTCTCGGCGTCGTCGTCGGGATCGGCCCCATCGATCAATACACGGACGATCTGCTCACCGCCGTCGAGCAGGCGAGGACCGCGGGCGGCGTGGACCTCGCGCGCTTCGCCGAGTCCGCGCGAATGATGTACCCCCTGCGCCGCCTCCGGCTGCTGCCGAACATCGGCGCGGCGGTGCTCTCGATCGAGCACAACGCCATGGGGCCGAGCCTGACGCTCGTGAGCGGGCACGTGACGGGACTGCAGGCCATTGCCGAGGGGGTGACGATGATCCGCGAGGGACGGGCGGACGCCGTCCTCTGCGGCGGCGCCGACTCGCGCCTCACGCCGCTCGGGCTGCGGCTGTTCGACCGCCTCTGCCCGCTGTCGCCCTCGGACGATCCGCTGTCCGCGTGCCGGCCCTTCGATCGGGATCGCGACGGGGTGGTCGCCGGCGAGGGGGCGGCCGTGCTGCTCCTCGAGGCGGAGGACTCGGCCCGCGCCCGCGGCGCCGACGCCTACGCGGCGATCGTCTCGAGCGCGTCGGCGGGCGCGACCGAGGGCGGATGCGCCGAGTCGATGCGCCGGGTCATGCTCGCGTCGACCAATCGGCGTCCGGATGTCGTCGTCGCCCACGGCGAGGGCGGCGTGCAGTCCGACCGCCTCGAGGCGGCGGCGCTCGACCTGCTCTCGCCGCGATCGGTGACCTCGCTGCAGCCGGCCATCGGCCACACGATGTGCGCGTGCGGCGCCCTGAACATGGCGGCGGCCTGCCTGATGCTGGCCGACGAGCGCGTGCCGCCGATCCGCTCCCTCGAGTCGCCCGAGATGAACCTGCCGTTCGCCCTGCACGCGGTCGGCGGACCGTTGGCGTCCGTCCTGGTGAACGCCATCGAGCCCGACAGCGCCGCGAGCTCGGCCCTCATCACGCACCCATGAGCTCGCGATCCAACCGCACGCGCGTCGTGATCACCGCCGCCCGGGTGATCAGCCCCCTCGGCACGACGTGGGACGAGACCGCCGCACGCCTGCGGGCCGGATACAGCGGGATCGGCCCCATCACGCGGTTCGACGCCAGGGGTTTCCCGGCCGACTGCGTCGGCGAAGTGCCGGACTGGACGCCCCCCGACGATGGCCGGACGCGCATTCAGGCGATGTTCGACGATGTGGCCGAGTGCGCACGGCCGGTGCTGGCGAAAGCGGACCTGCGGCGCGTGGGCGTGTCGCTCGGTCTCGGCAAGGAGCCCGTCTCGCTCGAGGCCGCCGCCAACCTCGGCGCGATCGACTCGAGCCGCGAGCAGGCCCGCGACTACGCCGGCCAGGCCGCGCGACTCGCGTCCCGTCTGGGATGCCGCGGCCCTCAGTTCTCGATCTACACGGCGTGCGCCTCGGGCAACGACGCGATCGGCAACGCGTTCGACGTGCTGCGGCGCGGCGACGCCGACGTGATGATCTGCGGCGCGGCCGACTCCCAGATCGCTCCCGTGCCGATCATGGAGTTCGTGCTGATCAACGCGCTCGCGGTCCGCGGGACGGACGGCCGCCCGCAGCCGCGCCCCTTCGACCGGCGCCGGACCGGGTTCGTGCTCGGGGAAGGGGCCGCGATGTTCGTGCTCGAGACGCTGGCGCACGCGTCCGAGCGGGGCGCGCCGGTCCTGGCCGAGGTCGCCGGCTACGGCACGTCGATGGACGCCTATTCGCTTACGCGCAGCCATCCGCAGCGCGACGGCGCGGTGGCGGCCATGCAGACCGCGCTCGCCTGCGCGGGTCTGACGCCCGGCCAGATCGGCTACATCAACGCGCACGGCACGGGCACGGTCCTGAACGACCAGGCGGAGACCGAGGCGATCCACCGCGTCCTCGGCAACCGCGCCCACCGGGTCCCGGTGAGCTCGACCAAGTCGATGACCGGACATCTCGTCGCCTCGGCCGGCGCCGTGGAGCTCGCCTTCTGCCTGATGGCCATGGACGGCGGGTTCGTTCCGCCGACGTTGAACTACGAGGAGCCCGACCCGGCGTGCGACCTCGACTACGTGCCCGGCGTCTCGCGCGACGCCGACCTGCGGGTCGTCATGTCGAACGCGTTCGGGTTCGGCGGGCAGAATGCCGTGCTGCTCGTGTCGCGGTTCGGGGGGTAGAACGGTTTTCGTTTCCCTGTAGCGGCCGACCTTCAGGTCGGCGTCGCATTGGCGGACATTGGCGGACCTGAAGGTCCGCGGCTACACCGATCTCGAGGCACCGATCTCGAGGCACCGATCTCGGGGCACCGATCTCGCGGCGACATCGATCTCGAAAACGCTGTCGGCTCTGGGCTCTGGGCTCCAAAGCGGTTTTCGTTTCCCTGTAGCGGCCGACCTTCAGGTCGGCGTCGCATTGGCGGACCTGAAGGTCCGCGGCTACACCGATCTCGAGGCCTGAAGGTCCGCGGCTACACCGATCTCGGGGCACCGATCTCGGGGCGACATCGATCTCGAAAACGCTGTCGGCTCTCGGCTCGGAAGATCACGAGTGCGGTGGGACTGCCGGGACTGGCCCGAAGCCCAGAGCCGAGAGCCCTATTTCGTCTTCTGTTCCAGCGTCTCGAGCCGCCGCGTGGCCTGCGCCTTCAGAGCCTCGTCCTCGGGCGCCCAGTCGGGATCGATCGGCGCGTCGATCGCGCGCTCGAGCAGCGGACGGGCCTCGCCGGCGTGGCCGTGCTGGATGAGCAGGTCGGCCAGGTCGGTCAGCGCGGTGCGGCTCTGCGGGTTGATGCCGAGCGCCTTCCGGTAGTACTCCTCGGCCTTCTTGTCGCTGCCGCCGAAAAGGCCCGGCACGTGGTCGTACCACTCGCCCAGCGCGTCTTCGGCCGAGCCCTCCTGCCAGCCCGGCGCGATGGCCAGCACGCGCTCGAGCTCGCTCTTGATCCGCCCGCGGTACTTCAGGCCCTGGCCGAGGCCGAACGACTGGGCGAGGGCGCCCATGTTGGCCGCCAGCCAGAAGTGCCCCTCCGGCCGATCCGGGCCGAGGCGGATGGCGCCCTCCCCGCCCTTGACGCCGCGCTCGAGCGCGTCGCGGCGCTCGTCGCGCGTGCCGTGCGTGCCGATCCAGTAGCAGACGCGGGCCAGCTTCCAGGCCGACTCGAAGTCGTCTCCGGCCGAGGCCTCCCACAGATCGGCGGCGCGCCGCGCGCTGTCGAGATCGGCGCGGCCGCGATAGAGCGTGTCGGCCTCGGCATCGGCGGGCCGCGCGAGCGGGCGCGCGGAGGCGACGGCCAATCCTCCGACGATCAGGAGGACGGCAATCGGGAGGCCGGCGCGTCGAAAGCCCCGCAGCATAATCCCAGCATGCCACGGACGGCGGTTCGGATCTACAGTTGGCCGACATGTCCGCCAAACCGCCGCGCGTCGCCGCGGGTGCCGGCGACCGGTTCCTGGGCGCCTGGGCGGCCGCGCCCGCTGGTTCCCCGTTCTCGCTGGTGAACGAGCGGACGGGCGCCACACTGGCGTCGATCGTGGAAGTCGCCGCCAGCAGCGAGGCGCGCCGGCGGGGACTGCTCGGCCGCGACAGCCTGCGGCCGTCGACGGCGATGGTGATCGCGCCGTGTTCGGGCATCCACACGTTCTTCATGCGGTTTGCCATCGACGCCGTGTTTGTGGATCGGCGCGGGCGCGTTCTGAAGATCGTGCCCAATCTCCGTCCGTGGCGAGTCGCGCTCTCGGTGCGGGCGTACGCCGTCGTCG
>CAVXGU010000003.1:0-515000 GCA_963761615.1 uncultured Acidobacteriota bacterium
GTCACCCCGGGCAGCACCCATCGCACCTCCGCCCGGCCTCGGAATCCACCGCGCCCGTGACGTATACTCAAATGTCCGTTTCCCCGCGCGGTGAGGTGGCCGAGAGGCTGAAGGCGGCGGTTTGCTAAACCGTTGTACGACCTAAAAGTTGTACCCAGGGTTCGAATCCCTGCCTCACCGCCAGAATTTCCTGCGATTTCCCTAGCAAAATCGAACGATTCAGTTCTTCTTCGCCTCGGATTCCCCACTGTCTCCCCAGGGAAGACCAGATCGGGAGTCCAGCAGACGAATCGCCGCGTCCAGCGCCGCCGGGCTCAGGTGCATGTAGCGCTGCGTCACGCTGAGCTCGCTGTGTCCGGCGAGCTCCTGAATCGCCCGCGCCGGCGCGCCACGCATCGCCAGGTGCGAGCAGAACGTGTGGCGCAGCACGTGGACGCCCTGCACGACGTTCGCCTTCCTGGCGGCGTGTTTGACCCGGTACTGCACTTGCTGCCGCGTCAGCGGCTTCCCATCGTCCTGGCAGAGCACGCGAGGCCCCTTCAGGTGTCGATGATCGCGGAGCGCTGCAGCGAGTCGCAACGTCAACGGGACATACCGTAGCCGGCCGCTCTTCGGCGCCGTGACCTCGCCGTTCCAGTCGGACCGTGCGACGCAGAGTTGCCGCTTGGCCAGGTCGACGTCTCGCCACTCGAGGGCGACGATCTCGCCGCACCGAAGCCCCGCCTCTCCGCCCAGCAGCACGATCAGCTCGCTGATCGGATCAACCGCCCGCGCCGACGCGACCAGTCGTTCGTACTGGTCGAAATCGTGAAAGCTGGCGGTCGTCGTCTTCGGCACCGGCAACAACCGAATCGTGCACGGCATCTGGTCGATCACGTTCCACTCGACGGCCTTCTTCAGCATGACGCTGAGAACCACCAGGACGTTGTTCACCGTCTTGGGCGACTTCGCCACCATCCAGGACTTGAGCCGCTGAACGTCTTCGGCCGTCACGGCATCCAGCCGCTTGTGTCCGAGGAATGGCTGCAGGTGCACACGAAACGCCTGCTCTTTCGAGTGGATCGCGCTCGGCTTCTGCCTGTTCGCGCGCGCGTGTCCGTCGATGAACCGCGGCGCGAACTGTTTGAAGGTCGGCACCTCCTTCGGTGGCTGGGGCGGACCGTGGAGCAGCAGGTGCCGCTCGCGTTTCTCGCCCCACCGTTCGGCGGCCGACTTCGAGACGCGCGCGAGGACGCGCCGCTCTCGATATCGCCGTCCATTGGGCAGCCGGATGCGGATGTCCACCTCGCAGCCGCCGTGTTCGTGCGGTACGACTCTCACGCTCATCGCCGATCTACCTTTCTTGCAGCGATGACGCGCTTTGTTGGTCGAGCCACTCTAGCAGAGAATCCGTGCGGATGAGCAGGCGCCGTCCGATGCGCGTGACGCCCGGAAGCTGCCTTCGCTCGATGGCCACATAGATCGCTTTGCGGGTCGTGCGAAGCAGAGCCGCCGCATCGTCCGGGGTGAGATAGATCGGCAGACCGTCGGGCCTCTTCATGATGGTGGTCTCCCAGAATTCGACGAGCTACTTCGCGATCGGCGCCAGGTGGAGGAGCGTCTCCAGCTGCTTCCGCTCAGCGGGCGTCATTTGACGCATGCGCTGGTCCACCCGCTCGGCGAACGCATTGCGTCCGCGCAGGTACGAGATTTCTTCTACGTACGGATGGGCGGCCCAGACATAGCCGGCGCCGGCGGCCGTCGCGGCCATCAGGGCGAAGGCCGCGGCCACCAGCCAGCGCCAGGCGAGCCGGGGCCAGTACGACCAGGCCTCGCGCTCGCGCCAGCGACGGACCGTCTGTATGGCTTCCTCCGTCTGCCTCAGCCACCGTTGCTCCTCGGACCGCAGCCCGCGCAGGACCTCGTGGCGCGCGAGGGCGTCCAGCTCCGCGCGAGCGCCGGCGATACTTGTCGAAATGCTGAGTGCGATTTCACGCAGCTCCTCGAGGCCGGCCTTCTGCTGCCTGAAGATCTCGAGCGCGGTACTCACGCGTCACCTCCCCGGCATCCAGTCATCGTCTCGCCCAGGTGTCGGCTCGCCGCCTCGAGAACCGCCACGCCCTCCGTTTCGTGGCCCTCGTTCGCGTGCTGCGATCTGGACGAGCTCGGCTCGTTCCTTCTCCAGCGCCGAGATCGTGGAATCGATTGCGTCGAGCTTGACCCGCTGGTCTTCGACCGCGGCGGAATCCGCGAGGGCATCATGCGCACGACCCTTCTCGAAGAGGTGGGCGGCCGCTGGTCCGTAGTGACGGCCCGCCTCGCGGTCGATGCCTTGTCGCGCGTAGCTCCGGTGATCGACGCGCTCGGCGCGGCCGCGAGCTGCCAGGGCGTCGTTCGTGAGGGATGCCCATCGCTCGCGCGCCCGTTCCATCCAGGGACGGCCGTGCAGGCTGCGCGTCTTCGGCGCACCCCCACGTGCGGGGTCGACGGCGTTTGCCCGTCGGAACCATCGCTCCCGATCGCGCTCGACGCCGTCGTTCATCCGTTCAGAAATGAGGAGGTGCGCGTGAGGGTTGTGCGCCGCGCCACTCTCGTCGCGTCCGGCATGAATGGCCAGCGTGTAGGGAAGCTGTTCCGGATCGGTGAGCTCATGGATGAAAGCTCCGGCGAGCGTCACCTGGTCCTCAAGGTCCAGCCCGCGCGGCAGGGCGAAGTCTGCACTGACGTACAGCCGACCGTTGGCACGCTCGAAGAGATCCGCGGCATCCCAATACGTTTCTGGTGACCCCTCGGCCCACTCAGGCATGTGGCCCGATTCGACATGGACCGCCTCGTCCAGGCCGCGGTCCTTGAACGCGCCAGTCCGGGTGACGTAGGCGTACGCCGCAGCGGCTGACGCGCCTCGTCCGCGAGATCCTGAGCGGACGGACAGGTGGATGCTGCCAGTCCTGCCGTCACGCGCCCGCCCGCCGTGCGGCACGTATCGGCGTCCATCTTCGAACACGTCAGGCACGTCTCACCTCCTCGAGCCGGCCATAGCGCACCCGACGTTTCGGAGAAACGCCAAAGTGCGCCTATGGCCGGCTTCGCCGTCCATCAGGCGGGCACTCCACCTGCGCGGCGGCACCGTCGGCATGGCCTCTTTCCAGCCCGGGTCTCTGACTTAGGTCTGCTTGGCGTCCTCGGATGCCGAGGACGACAGATCGAACACGGCGCGGTCGTGCGGTCGCGTCAGTTGGCGCTCCATCCAGCGCGCCAGGGCGTCGAGGGATCGCAAGGGCGGGACGCCTTCATGCTGGACGGCGGCGAGGATGGCGCCGCCGATCAGAATCTTGCGGCGGGTGTCCCGTTTGCGGTCGGACACGCTGGCACGGGCGACTAGGCGCGACCGCTCCGCGCGCAGGCGGGCGAGACGGTCTTCGATCGACTTGATACGAGTGCGGGTAGTTGAGGGCTGGGTCATGCCCTCATCGTAGGGGTGGTTTCGGAAGTGCTGGAAATCAGTCGGTCAATCTGAACGCGCGTGAAGTCGCATGGAAACGCGTGAAGACGTCGAATTTCAGCAAGAAACCCCTTGACAGGTGAGTGGCCTAACCGGAGACGGGCCCGAGAGGTCGCCCCGGCGAGCTATCGGCCTCGCCCAGCACTACCGCAGGCAACCTTTGGTTCCGCAACTGGGTGCACTACAGCGGTGCCCGGCCCGGTCGTCAACGGGCCATCTTGGTTGCACTCTGGCGGGCAGGACTGGGCAGACTTCCAATGCCTAGATCGACTGTGCTTTCAAAATGACGTTCGCAGGTAGCGACCGATACCAGTTGAGCTTGAGGGCTGGATCTCCCAAGTCTTCGCGTGAAAAGAACAGTGCCGTCGCGGCGGCATCGACAACATTGCTGTCCTCGTCAAGCAGGCGCATGAGGATCTGTCTTAGAGACTCGACAGCTTTCGGACGCATAGTGGCGAAGTGCTCGGCAACTTCTGATGCATTCGGAGCATGAGCCATGCCAGCCACGTAGAGGAGCAGGAGATCCCTGTCGAGCTCTTCAGAGCGAACTCGACCGCGATAGAGTGAGAAGCGATACAGCGACTCACCTGAACGCTGTTGAGCCAGAAATATGGCTGCATGAGCCTTCGCGGTGGCGTCGTGAGAGGGATTTGGTCCCAAGAGTCTGAGTAGCGAGAGAGCGCTCATTATTCTATGACTCAAATAGTCCTACGTGGTCAACCGCCGCACTTCCTCGCGAATCTCAAGGGGAAAGCAGCAGCGCGTCTTTTGATAGGCGGCTTCCTGCAGAGCGCCGGTAATGCCGCTGAGGGCCTCAAGCAAATGGACCTGTCCTGAACTGTCCAGAATTCTTACAGACGTTGAAGTGCCGTAGTCCGTCACCTTGTAAGGAGTATCAGATGCGGTATCCGGCACCACGTAGAAGTCTGGATCGAAGCCCTTCCGCTGCGCTATTTCCCGAATGTCCGGTAGCCACGTCTCATAGAATATCGAAACCATTTGTTTGGGAATTTCGATAACACGAAAGAGGTGCCGGTCAAGAAGACGACCAGCCAGGTCTCGAAGCACTGGATCGGTGTGCTCTCTCCACACCCCGAACGCGGCCCACAGATCTGAATCTGAAATCAACACTGAATCTTCAACGGAACCGCTGCGGCACAGCCTGGCAAGAGCCGGCGTGATCGCCCCCAATGAGACGTCGGACTGTGCAAGGACTTTAGCCCTACGGATAAGTGCACGAAGCATCACCTCGGCCGCCCGCACGGTACGATGATAGTACAACTGGAGGTACAGATGATATCTCGCGAGGAAGTACCCTTCGATAGCAAACTGCCCTCGCTGATCGAAGCAGAGACCCTCCTGGTCTCGGGACGCCATCTGCACGATGCGTTCGAGATCGTACTGTGAATTAGGCACTCCGGCATGGAAGCCGTCTCTCAAGACATAATCGAGGCGGTCTGCGTCTAGTTGGCTGTTGATGATGTCGACAGTAGATGCGTCTGACGAACCATCGACATGTCCTGCAACACGATCAACAAAAGCATCGCCTCCAAATGATCGAAGGACCTTGTTGACTGTTGTGTCGCCCTTCAGAATAGCGACGGTCGCCTTCTCGTGGCGTACACCGAGTTCCTTCTCGACAGCGTGCGAAAACGGTGGATGTCCGGTATCGTGAAGTAGCGCGGCCGCCACGACGGTGGCAAGTTCGTCTGGGTCGTTCGGCAGATCAGAGTGTTCGGTTGACGTCAGATACAGGCGCTTCGCTAGATGAGTAACGCCTAGGGTGTGCGTGAAGCGACTGTGTTCGACTCCGTGATACACAAGACTAGCTAGCCCTAGTTGACGCACGCGCCTGAGACGTTGGACCTCGGGTGTGTCGATCAACTCAAGACCCAGTGCGTCCCACGGTGCAACGCGCGAAAACTCCACATTGACGTGTACGGGATCTCTGAAAACCCGCTGTCTTGGCTTCACGGTTGCCAAATATACCGAAGATTCGTGTCGATGGCCGAAAGAAGTGGATTGGGTAGTTGGTGTGCCGTCTCTGGTCTTGAGGTGGTCGTGTAGACCGAGACGGTGCATCACTCACTCAAGATTCGATGGCGGTTCAAAACTGGCTTGGCCACTGTGGCCAAGTTGTTGTCCGCCCAACTCTGGTACTCGTAGCGCCCCGACTGTCTCCAACGCTGTTACAATTGAAGTCGTGGCCAAGTCAACTTCCATCGAGTGGACCGATCACACATTCAATCCGTGGTGGGGTTGCACGAAGGTGTCCCCAGGCTGTGATCATTGCTACGCTGAGCTCTGGGCTCGTAGAGTTGGTGAATCTGTGTGGGGCCGTGACGAACCGCGCCGGTTTTTCAGCGACGCGCACTGGCGCCAGCCTCGCGCCTGGAACAGCGATGCAATGGAGAGGGGAGAGCGCCGTCGTGTGTTCTGTGCATCGATGGCAGATGTTTTTGAAGATCGCCGGGATCTGGACTCTGAGCGAGAGCGCCTCTGGAGACTGATTACTGAAACACCGAATCTAGATTGGCAATTGCTGACTAAGCGACCGCAGAACGTGTGTCGATTATCGCCATGGCAAGGCGAGTGGCCAAAGAACGTCTGGCTAGGTACGACGGTTGAGGATCAGGTGCGGGCGGATCTTCGGGTGCCGATCTTGTTGCGGGTACCTGCGAGCGTTCGCTTTCTGTCCTGTGAGCCCCTGCTAGGGCCAGTTGACTTATCGGTCCTCGTTGGGGCTGAACGTCACATCCACTGGATCATCGCCGGAGGAGAAAGTGGACCCGGCGCTAGGCCCATGGACCCCACCTGGGTCCGTCGGCTGAGAGACTTCTGTCGTGCGAGTCATATCGCGTTTCACTTCAAACAGTGGGGCCACTGGGCTCCGAAGCCTCCAAGCAAGTTGACGCCGCGCGCTACGACTGTGAGCGATGGCGTCGTCCTGTACGCGGTCGGTAAGAAACTCGCAGGTAGAAACCTGGACGGCAGAACCTGGGATCAATTGCCGACCGCTCAAGATTGATGCCGGAAGATCAGCCTCTTTTTGATCCAGCGGAGTTCCCAGTCGCGCTGAGACGGAAGGACGCAATATTTGCGCCCATCCACTATCCCCTCTGGACGAAGCACAAGGCGCGGCTTATCGCCCGTTACTTGTACTACTTCGTCATGATCACCAAGCATGGTACGTATATCGACGGCTTTGCCGGTCCTCAAAACGAGCGCCCGGAAATGTGGGCTGCCAAGTTGGTAATCGAATCTGAACCCCGCTGGCTGCGACATTTTCACCTTGTAGAACTGAATGCGACAAAAGTCGCGGCTTTGAGACGGTTAAAGAGAACTGCGGAAGCGAGGCCGACAAAGCCGAAGCGTGTCATCAACGTGTATCAAGGGGACTTCAATACGCTGGTTGATCAAATTCTTTCATCTGGTTCAATTACACCAAAGGAGGCCGCTTTCTGTTTGTTAGATCAGCGGACATTTGAATGTCACTGGAGAACGTTAGAGAAGCTCGCCGCATATAAACCTCCCGGTGACCACAAGATCGAACTGTTCTACTTCTTGCCAATCAGCTGGCTCGATCGAGCATTCTGTGGGACAAGGAACGAGGATCCCATCGTTCATTGGTGGGGCCGATCTGATTGGCGCGTGCTCGTTGAACTTAGGAGAGAGCAGAGAGCCGCGGCATTTGTCGATAGAATCAAGAACGAATTGGGCTATGCATCGGTAGTGCCCTGGCCCATCTATGATAGGCGCGGTGGGCGTCGAGTCATGTACTACATGATCCACGCTACGGATCATCCAGAGGCGCCGAAACTCATGCGCCGAGCGTACACTCGGGCGGTGGACCCAATCGAGCCGATTCGGCAGTTGAAGCTCGCCTGGGCCACTGGCGCGATTGACTCTTGAGTGCCCATTCCGATTTGAGAGGTTGCAGCGCCTGAGGTGATTTCATCGGTGATGATTCAGGACACCCTGTGCCGCGGGCGCTAAGCGCCGTGAGCCTCGATAGCTGTGTGAGACGTCCCGCGAGCATGCTCTTTTCGTGTGCTCAGGATGTTCACTTGGCTTGCAGAGGAGTAACGGTTGTATGCTCCCAGGCGAAGTGATGAGCCGGGAATGGAAGGTTGGGTAGCCGTTACCCATAGCGACTGGTTCGACTTCCTTGCGAGACAGCCCCAGCGCGAGGAAGTCAACTTCTGGAGCCCGTCTGACTATTACGCTTTCCACGGGACACCCGGCGCGCCGTTTTTGTTCAAGCTCAAGGCGCCACGGAATGCGATCGGCGGGTTTGGCTATGTCGCGAACTTCACCCGGTTGCCTGAGTGGCTGGCGTGGGAATGCTTCGGTGAGGCCAATGGCGCCGCCAGTCTCGAGGATTTGAAGGCGAGACTCGGCACTCTTCGCGAGCGCAACGAGCTCCGCGGTTCGGGCGGACCATCGCAAATTGGCTGCATCGTTCTGGTTCAGGCGGTCTTCTTCCCGCGTGAGCTGTGGATTCCTCAGCCGACAGATTGGGCCGCACGGAATCTGCGGTACAAGAGGTACGACCTCAGCGTTGGAGAGGGTGCGCGCGTTTGGAACGCGTGTCTTGAGCGCGCCGCCGCCGTGCCGGTCGGAAGGGAGCTGCCGCCAGTTCGTGAGGAAGAAGAGCGCTACGGCGAAGCGATCCTGGTTAGGCCACGGCTTGGACAGGGTGCGTTCAGGGTCGCTGTCACGGATGCCTACGGCCGGGCCTGCGCAGTTACTCACGAGCACTCGCTGCCAGTGCTTGAAGCCGCCCACATCCTGCCGTACGCTCGCGGCGGCGTCCATGACGTGACGAACGGATTGCTGTTGCGTTCAGACCTACATCGCTTGTTCGACCTGGGATACGTGACGGTGACGCCGCAGCTGGACGTTGAAGTCAGCCAGAGGCTGCGAGGTGACTACGAGAACGGGAAGACGTACTACCCACTGCACGGGTCGAAGATCTCCATCCCCAAGATGGCCCAGCTTCGGCCTGACCCTCAGCTCTTGGAATGGCACAACGAGCACGTCTTTCGCGGCTGACGTCCTGGGATGATGGACGGCGATAGTCCTTCGGTCCGTCTCGCGTCGGAGCGTCCTCACTCCGCGTATTTCGCCTCGTCGGTGGGGACGTTTCTGTCGGCCCCGCCGACCGAGATCTTGGGTTCACTGGTCGCTGCCGATACCCACGACATTGAGGCTACCCAGAAGGGCGCTTGGGAACAGGAGATCGGCATTCTGCAGCGAGAGCTGCAGGGCGTCGCCGGCGTCGTGTATCTGGAATTCGACGTGCCTCGTCTTGGCAGCCGAATCGACGCAGTCCTGATCTCGGGCCCGGCCATCTTCCCGCTCGAGTTCAAGTGCGGAGAGCACGAATATCACACCGCCGATTTCAACCAGGCCTGGGACTATGCGCTCGACTTGAAGAACTTTCATCTTGCGAGCCACGACGCGCCCATTCTGCCGGTTCTAGTTGCGACAGACGCACGGCACAGCGACGACGAATGGCGTCCAGCGCATTCGGACGGGGTGAGGCCTCCGCGTCGATGCAACGGCAGTGACCTTGGTCGGGTCCTCAGCGAGGGCTTAGCCGTAACGGACGGGCCTACCTTGGATGGCGACGCATGGGGGCGCGCGCCTTACCACCCGACACCTACGATTATCGAAGCAGCCCGGGCCTTGTACTCACATCACACGGTCGACGCGATCTCTCGGAACGATGCCGGCGCCAAGAATCTGGCGGTGACGTCTGGGGCTGTCGAAGAAATCATCGAACGTGCTCGAAAGGACGAGCGGAAGGCGATCGTCTTCGTGACCGGTGTGCCTGGCGCTGGGAAGACCCTGGTCGGCCTGAACGTTGCGACTCGACGTCGGACGTTCGGCGAAGCTCGCGCCGTCTTTCTTTCTGGAAATGGGCCACTGGTCGCGGTGCTCCAGGAAGCTCTCACACGAGACGAACTGACACGGGTGGGCAATCATGAACGGAAAGGCGTGATTCGACAGCGAGTGAAGCCGTTCATCCAGAACGTGCACCACTTCAGGGATGAAGGTCTGAGAACCTCAGCTGCTCCCTTTGATCACGTCGTCATCTTCGACGAAGCGCAGCGAGCGTGGAACCTCGAAAAGACTGCTGACTTCATGAAGCGGCGCAAGAAGCGGCCAGGTTTCAGCGAGTCTGAATCGGAATTCCTGATTTCGTACCTGGACCGCCACGACGACTGGGCTGTCGTGGTTTGTCTGGTGGGCGGTGGGCAGGAAATCCACACGGGCGAGGCCGGCATCGGTGCATGGCTTGATGCGGTACGAACAAGATTCGGTGAGTGGGAACTCTATGTCTCACCGGACCTGACGGATTCTGAGTACGCCGCCGGCAGGGCACTCGACGATTTTGCTCGTGACCCCAGGCTCATGCTCGATCCGCGGTTGCATCTGGCTACCTCGATGCGGTCGTTCCGGTCCGAAAAGGTGTCGGCCTTTGTGAAGGCCATCCTTGATTGTGATGAGGGGAGAGCCCGTGCGCTGCTGCAGGAAGTCTCGCTGACGGTACCCGATCGCCATCACGCGCGACCTTTCGAAGGCCAAGGGTTGGATCCACGAGCACGCTCGCGGATCTGAACGGTTCGGCCTGGTTGCCTCCTCACAGGCACAACGTTTGAAGCCGCACGCGATAGACGTCCGCGTCAATGTCGATCCCGTCCACTGGTTTCTGAACGACAGGAACGACACGCGTTCGAGCTACTACCTGGAAGACGCTGCGACGGAATTTCAGATACAGGGTCTCGAAGTCGACTGGACCTGCGTTACGTGGGACGCGGATCTTCGCTTGCACGGGAATGGCTGGAAGTACCACTCGTTCCGAGGCGACGCGTGGACGACGATCCACAAAGAGGATCGCAAACGGTACCTGCTTAATGCCTACCGTGTGCTGCTGACGCGAGCTCGGCAGGGGATGGTCATCTTCGTGCCTCCTGGAGACGAAAGTGACCCAACCAGAGACCCGGGGTTCTACGACGAGACGCATGCGTATCTGGCGGGCCTCGGGATCCAACAGGTGTGAGGCGACGAACGCTCATTCTGTAAGCAGACAGGGTGCCAAGAGTGGGCAGAATATAGCCTGAAGTTGCTTAAGTTGTCTCAGTATCGTATATTGCCTCAAATAGGCAAATATAGTGATTGAGGCAAATATCCTGACGCAGGGAAGCAAGCTGCTCAGCCAGCGGCTGCCGCTTGGTTGGAAACAGAAGCTCTCACCGACTCGTCGGTCGGGCGACGCTGACGCCGTCCTTCGACTTGTAAGCCCTGACGGGGTCGAGGCCCTTCTGTCGGTCGAGGTCAAGGCGCGCCTCTTTCCTCGGACTGTGCCGGACTTGAAGCGACGCCTCGAGGGTCCCGACGGACGCCCGGGCCTGGTGATAACCGAGTTCCTGACGCCCAGCGCGAAACGCCGCCTCGCCGAAGAGAACCTGAACTATCTCGATCTCACAGGGAACGTTCGACTGACTCTCTCGAGGCCGGGCCTTTTCATCGAAACCGACGGCGCGATAACGAACCCGAACCCGCGGGAGAAGGGCGGTCGCTCTCTTCGTGGTGCGAAGGCAGGCCGCATTGTCCGGGCTCTGTGCGATCTTGCTCCACCGCTTGCGGTTTCAGATCTGGCCATGAAGGCCGGCGTGGACATCAGCTATGCTTCGCGGCTTCTCGAATGGCTGGCCAGAGAAGGCGTGGTTACTCGTAAGAGCCGCGGTCCGGTTGAAGCTGTCGACCGAGCCCGCATGATCCGACGATGGGCAGACGACTACTCGGTGTTGAAGAGCAATGACGCACGAGCGTTCCTGGATCCTCGGGGCATCCCGAATCTGCTCCGTCGCCTCGAGACCCGCCGCGCTCGGTACGCAGTGACAGGCTCACTGGCGGCTAATCGCCTCGCGCCCATCGCCCCGGCTCGTCTGGCCATGGTGTATGTGGATGATCCCGATGCCGCGGCAGCCGAGCTGAAGCTCACAGAGACCGAAGCGGGCGCCAACGTGATGCTGCTGGCGCCCTTCGACGAGGTGGTCTTCGAGCGGACCCGCAAGGATGAGGGTGTCACATACGTCGCCCCAAGCCAGACGGCGGTCGATCTGCTGACCAGTCCGGGCCGATCGCCGGCAGAAGGTGAGGCCGTCCTCGACTGGATGGCGCGCAACCCGCCGTCATGAATTCCCTCTACGTCGTTGCGCGGGCCGTCCTGCTCGATGCACTCGAGGCACTCAGCGAACAGCGCGATGCCGTCGTTCTCGTCGGCGCTCAAGCAATCTATCTGCACACGGGCGACGCGGACATTGCGGTGCCGGCGTTCACAACGGACGGCGATCTCGTAATCGAGCCATCCCGATTGAGGAGCGAGCCCAGATTGGCCGAAGCCATGGCGCGCGCGCAGTTCGCGCCCGGCCTCCAGCCTGGCAGCTGGATAGCCATCCGAGAGGTCGACTCAGTCGAGACGACGATCCCGGTTGATCTGCTTGTCCCGGAGGCCGTTGCCGGAGGAGGCCGGCGGGCCGCTCGACTGGGTGGCCACGGAGATCGAGCCGGTCGGCGTGCGCGCGGCCTCGAAGGGGCGCTGGTCGACTACTCCACTCAGACGCTGCGGGCGCTGACGCCGGAGGATCCGCGAGCGTTCGACATTCGCGTGGCCGGCCCGAGTGCTTTGCTGGTCTCCAAGGTGCACAAGATCTCGGAACGCAGCCAAGAGCCCCAAGCGAAGCGCCTTGGGGACAAGGACAGCCTGGACGTCCTCCGCTTGCTCCGCGGCGTGGAACCGCACCGGCTCGCTGAAGGACTGATACGTCTCCGGCAAGAATCTATCTCCGCCGCGGTCGCAACCGAGGCCATTGACCTGCTCGGGAACCTGTTCGGGTCATCGGATGCCGTCGGCACTCAGATGGCTGTCCGGGCTACCGAGCGACTCGAGGACCCACGCGTGATCGCGGCGTCGTGCGTGGCGCTCGCTCGTGAGCTGCTGTCCCTGATCGCGCGCTGAATGGGTGGGGGAAGGCTTCCCCATAGTCTCCCCGACCGGGGAAGATTTCAGAGAATTAGGGAGAACGCCAGAGCAGTCGGACAAAACGTCGAAACGGTTAAGAATCAGCGACTTGGACCAACAAGGCGCGTCAATGCTGCACTAGCAAAATCCTACATTTTTGTGTTCGAATCCCTGCCTCACCGCCAGATTGACCTGGAACCAACGGCGCGAAAAAGACGTCTCCACTCCTGACTCGAGAGGGCAATGATGTCCCTCTGGCAGGACCTGCGCTACGCCTTGCGGATGCTCGCAAGAACACCCGGCTACGCGGCCACCGCTGTCCTCACCCTCGCCCTCGGCATCGGCGCCAACACGACGATCTTCAGCTGGATCAACGCCTCGCTCCTCAACCCGGTCCCGGGCCTGGCGAATCCGCGCCAGGTGGTCTCCCTCTCGCTCGGCAGCGACCCGACGAGCCCGTTCCCGTTCACCTACCCCGACCTCGAGGCGCTCCGCACGGGCCAGCAGCGCTTCACCGGCCTGACCGCCGTGAACATCGTCGCCATGAGCCTCACCGGACGATGCACGTCGCAGCGCCTGTGGGCAGGCTGACGCGGCCAACTAGTTCGACCTCCTCGGCGTCTGCCCGATTCTGGGCCGGACGTTCTCGCCCGATGAAGACCGGACGCTTGGCGGCGCGCCGGTCGGCGCTTGCCGGGATACTGGTACGGACCGGGATCCGGACGCGGCGTGCCGCCGATGTTCGAAGAATGGCACCAGCGCGCGCACGCCCAGGAGCCGTCTCCAACGGACCGCACGGCCTGACGTGCAACACGTGCTCGTGGTCGCGCGGCGCAATCCTGGAAGTGCGCGACACCGGTCTGGGCATGACGGCCGAAGAGCTGGGGCGCACCTTCGACCGCTTCCACAAGGGCGCGGGCTCGACCGGATCGGGGCTGGGCCTGACCATCGCCAGGAACCTGGTTGCCGCGCATGGCGGCGAGCTCCGCGCGTCGAGCGAGCCAGGCCGCGGAGTGAGGTTCACCGCGGTGTTTCCCGCGACAAGGGACGACCCGCGCCGACAGCGCTGACGGCGACGCGTCAGTCCCGGCGGCGAGGACGCGACCGACGGTAAACCTCAGCACTCCGGCGGCGCATCGCCGCCCGGCCGGTGCACGTACCGGTCGGACACGTATCCGCGATCCGTGCGGTCCCACACATCGTCGCCGTCGACGACGGTCCCGTGCGTCTGACACAGGATGGCGATCGCCGTGCCATGCGGGTAGACGTCGAGCGTCGGCGAGGCGGTGGTCGGCCGTTCGCGGACGCGAAGCGCCGAGGCGGTCACCTCGCCGGCCACAGGCGCCGCTGGACCGGGACCGGGGGCGGGCGGCGTGGGCGGCGTCGCCGGATGCGCAACGATGTGACGCGGCGGCGCGGGGAAGTCCACCGTGAAAGGGACGTCGCCCGACACGCCCGAGGCCTCGAAGCGCGACATCGGAACGGTCGCGACCTGCTCGATGGCGGCGCCGCAGTCGCCGGGGCACAGGTCGATGGTGTCCTTCACCTCGAACTGAAGGGACGGCACGATCGTCAGGCTGCCGTCGCGGTTGCCGCGCACCTCCGCGGTGCCCGACGCGATGCGGTCGTCGTCGAAGGGCGAGGGCCGCGCGCCCACGGGACAGCTCACCTGGTCGGTCCCGATCCCACCCGCGATGTTCCCGGGGATCTCCGTGATGTAGTTGAAATTCATCTGGTGCGGATCCGCCGGATTCCGGATCGCGGCGACGGCGGAAGGAATCCGAGTCGGGATGTCGACGACGACGGTGGAACCGGGGGCGACGGCTGGCGGGTGCGCCTCGATGTCGTCCCGGAGGGCGTGCAGCAGGAACTCCGTCGTTGCGGCGGTCGTCAGCGAGCTGGTGAAGTCGGCGCCGAAGGTGGCGCTGAGGTTCTGCGGGGCGGCGCCGCCGTAGAGATACTGCGACCAGAGCGGCACGACGCGAGGGCTGATCTTCGCTCCGATGCCGGCCAGGAGAATCGGCGCCATCTGATCGCGGACGCGCGCGGCGACGAACGATCCGCCGGGAAACGGGCTGCAGAAGCTCGACGGGCAGTGGGAAGGGACACCGCACCGGGACGTGCCGGCACCAGGCAGGGCAGCGCCGGCCCCCGATGCGGCCGTGCCGCCTTCGGCGTCGGACTGCCGCTGCACGACCGCACCGCCGCCGCGATCGGAAAGCGCCAGGGATCGCGATGCCTCGCTCTGCTGGCGGTTTGCCTCCGCAGCCCTCGAGGGTCGTCCCGCCCCTTCCGGCGCGGGACTTCGAGACGAGCGCGACTGGGGCGGTGCCATCATGACGCGGGGCCCTTCCATCCAGGCTCGTTCTCGAGACGCGGACGCGTGAAGAACGACACGTTGTCGATGACGGCGTCGACCGCCTCGGTGAACGAGGCGCCGCAGAACATCGCGCGCGCGAGGCCGATTTCCGCCTGCGGGACCAGATAGACGGCGAAGCGGCCTCGGCCGAGGGCGTTGTCCGGGTCGAAAAAGTACAGGGAGCCGCCGCTGTCGGTGCCGATGACGAACATCCCCGGCAGCGCGGCCGCGAAGTCGTCTTCCATGTTGTCCGTGTCGAGATGCTCCAGGCTCTCGACGTTCATCGCGCTCCGGCGGTGCGAGATGTCGAACCCGTTGCTCCAGAGCATCACGTCCCGGAAGTCGTCGGGAAACCGCAGTCCGTGGTTCCGCTCGACGCGCTCGAGCACCCGCGGATCCCCGGGCCGCCTCGGCGACAGCACGCCCCGCTCCAGCGCGGACAGGCGATCGACGATCGGACTCGCCATGTCTCTCTCCTACGGCCTGCCAGGATACCAGCCGCCGAACACCCTCTTGAGCTGGGCGTCGACGTCGGTCACGCCCTGCGCGCGCAGGGCCCGCTCCATCTGATTGTAAATGCCCTCGAAGTACTTGTCGGACTGCCGCAGCAGCTCTTCCTGGTACTTCGTCGGAACCTCGGCCGCAACCATGTCGTTGCGCAGATTCATCCGCTCCTGGTCGTAGGTACTGGTGGACCGCCCGGATTCGCGCGCCTTCTGACGGGCGGTGACCCGCTGGTGCGGGCTCCCCGCGTGCGAGTCGCGCAGCAGGATCGCGGGACAGTCGTCGCGGGCGTAGCCGTACTTCTCGAGACCGGCATCGATCGCCCACGCGTCCTGGATGCCGTGGTGCGACTGGAAGAAGCCCGACGATCCGAAATCCGTGTTGTCGCCGTGCGGCGCGATCGTGTACTCGAGGACCACTACGCCGTCCGAATCGCGCTTGTACGACCACCGGCGATCGGCGGTGAGCGTCGCGTTGCCACCCTCGGCGTGCGAGGCGATCGATCGCTCGAAGACGCGGACCGCATCGGCGGGGGTCTTCGCCTTCTCGAGGGCGTCCACGGCGGCGGTCAGGTCGTTGCGGTTGCGGTGCAGGTACTCGCGCAGGCCCTGATCGCCGGGCGCGAGGCCCAGACGATCGATGGACTCGTAGATCCGCTTGATGTCGTCCGCCGTCGGGCGCGGCTTGGTGGGGACGCAGTCGCTGGCGCAGAGCGTGAGCGCCCGCCGCACGCGCGGGTCCATCTCGCGGTACAGCTGCTCGAGGGACGGATCGGCGTCGAGGGCGGTCCGCGTTTCCGGCTGCAGCGACGCCCGCCAGTCTTCGAAGGCCTTCTGGACGTGCTCGGGCAGCTTCGGGCCCTCGGAGCCCTGAATCGCACCCTCGACGTGGCCGGCCCTCGCCTGTTCGATCAGGTGGGCGCCGACCATGATGCCGGCCTGCAGCATCGCCTGACCGATGATCTGGAGGATCCGTGCCGCGCGCATCCCGGGCGGCAGATCCGAGAGGCTGAGGAGCTGCTCCATGATCTGCGCGCCCATCAGCAGCACGCCGAGGCCGTTGGCGCCGGCGCCGATGACGAGCAGCGCCTGGCCGACGCGCACGAACCGGACCGGCACCGCCGCCTCGCCCAGCCCCGCGAGGCTGCCCACGATGTTCACGACGTCCATCGCGAACTCGAGATCCAGCCGGAACGTGCCGTCCTTCACGTTGCGGACGATCCGGTAGGCGGACGGCGCCGCGCCGATGAGTCCGGCGGGCACCATCAGGACGAGCGACGCGCCGCCGGTGAACGGAGCCGCCACCACGGCGGCGACCGACAGCGCCGTGGCGACGCCCTCCATCGCCTCGAGCACCATCTTCCCGCTGCTCTCGGCGACGCGCCTGTTGAAGGACTCGGAGCCGATCTGAATCGACAGCTGGCCGCGCCCGTACCCCTTGTCGCCCTCGAGGATGTCGAGCGCGGCTGCGAGGATCGCGTCGGTCCTGGCGTGGGCGCCCTTGCCGGTCCCGGTCGCCTCGCCGCCCTTCGCGGTGGTCCCGTCGGCGACGTACCAGGTCTCGGTCTGGGTCGCCGGATCCCGCGACTCGCGCGCGGCCTCGAGGGCCAGATACAGCGTCTGGCCCTCGTCGCTGACGAACACCGCCGTGAGGTCCTGGGCGTCCTTCAGCTTCGACGCGCGTCCTTCGCGGGTCTTGCGGATGTCGGCGACCGGATCGAGCTGACGCTCGACCGCCCGCAGCTCTTCGCGCAGCCGCCAGACATCGCCGGCCTTGTCAGGATTGCCCTCGAGACTCGCAATCTGCTTCTCGAGATCCTGCTTGCGCGTCGTCAACGCGTTGTACTGGGCTTCGAGCGCCTCGGCATGCGACCGCAGCGACTTGTCGAGGGCCTCGCCCTCCGCGACGAGCGCGTCGCGGTCCGGTGTCTTCGGATTGGCGAGCAGCTTCCGGATCTCGTCGAGGCGCTTCTTCGCGGCCTCGCGGTCGCTGACGGCGGCGGCCAGACGGATCTCCGCCATCTGGCCGGCGTCGCGCACGAACACCGGCATCCACGCGACGCTCTGGGCGCGGATGAATCCCTTGCCGCGCTCCACCTGGTTGGCACGGCACGTGACGATGTACAGCCCTTCGCCGTCGGGAAACGCGATGGGCTTCTCGTCGCGCGGCGTGGTGAGCGCGTCGGCCGCGAGCCGGAAGGTCGTGCCCAGGAATCGGAACGC
Organism: uncultured Acidobacteriota bacterium; assembly: GCA_963761615.1. Taxonomy (GTDB): domain Bacteria; phylum Acidobacteriota; class Vicinamibacteria; order Vicinamibacterales; family CAVVIG01; genus CAVXGU01. Next base: position 17,601 of record CAVXGU010000003.1, read on the forward strand.
GCTGTTCAGCGCGACCAGCTCCACCGACTGTCCCGGCGGTCCGACGAGGTTCGTGTAGGTGCCGATCGTCCGGCTGATGTCCTCGTACGCGTACTGTCCGACGCGCTTGTACCGCAGGCTGGCGACCTCTCCGAGCGAGGGCGTCTCTCCCTTCTCCTTCGAGAAGTCCACGGCGGCGTGCATCTGCTTGTCGTTCACCTTCAGCCGTTCCCACGCGAAGCTGAACTGCACCATCGCGGAGAAGACGTCCGGGAAGTCCATCTGCATCGTGAAGTGGTAGTCGGACTGGATCGCCGCGTCGAAGAGCGGCGGCCCGATCGGCGGCACGGCGAAGAGGCGGGCGGGATGCGGACGCAGGTTGGCCATGGCCGGGGAGTCGAAGATCTTGGTGTCCGCCGGGGCCACCGCCATGGCCTGCGGCACCCACTCGATGAACTCGTCGAGCAGCGTGCGCCTCGCCTTCGGACCGTCGCTCGGATCGTCGACCTGCGCCAGCAGGTCGCCCTGCGTCCGCGCGAACCCGAAGAAGGCGAGCGCGAACTTCGGGTTGGGCGCCTGGGTCGGCGGAGCCGGGGTGCCGGCCGTGCTCGTTCCCGCAGCGGGCGCGCCCGGCAGGGCCTGGCCGACCTCGACCTTCGCCGGCGCGGCCGTCGACCAGATCAGCGTGTAGGCTGGATGGCCCGCGAGGTCGGCGTCCTTGCGAATCGACTCGAGCGCCAGGATCGGCCCGGCAGTGGCGCGCAGCAGCGCGGTCGCGGCGTCCAGCATCGCCTTCTGCGCATCCGCCGTCTTGCTGCCGAGCCAGGCCGTGCGCGCCTTCGCGAACGCCCGGAGCTGCACCCCGAAGTTGGCGAAGTCGTCGGGTCCGAGCCTGTCGATCGAGTACCACGCCGGAAAGGTGACACCGAGCGAGCCCGCCTTGTAGAGCTTCACGAGGTCGCGAATGGCGAGTCCGAGGTCGAGCAGCTCGCGCTGCGCCGCCGTCACCCTGGCCTTGACGCCGTGCGAGTCGAGATACGCCAGGATCCACGACGCGTAGACCGCGTCCAGGTGAAACGGCGTCGGGATGTGGTCGCCGGTCCTCGCGTCGCCCCGGAAAGCCTTGAGGGGATCCGCTCCCGGAAACGCCGCCGCGAGCGCGGCGTACACCGTCTTGACGAAGTCGTGCGAGTACTCCGCCGGCGCCCAGACGGAGAGGAGAACGGCCGTCGCCTGGACGATCTTGCTGCCCTGTCCGAAGCGATCGCGCCCGTCCGGCGTCACGACGACGCCGTCGAACCCGAAGTAGATGTGCGCGGGATCGTGGAGATCGGGGAGAACGAAGGACGGATTGGGATCGAGCGTGCGGCTGACCAGGGATCCCGGGGTCCGCCCGATCGCGATCGGACGTCCGGCGTCGAGTTGCGCTGCCGCGTGTTCCGCTTCGCGCTCGGACTCGTCGCCTGGCTGGCTGATGGCGCCGCGCCGGCGAGGCCCGGGGGCCGCCGCCTGTCTGGTGTGAACCAGCTCGTGCCCGAGGAGCTTCCGGCCGGTACGGCTCCCGGGATCGAACTGTCCGTCGCGGAAGACGATGTGCGGACCGACGGTGTAGGCGAGCGCGCCGACCGCGCGCGCCGACTCCGACGCCAACGACCCGGTGTGAACCCGGACGTCGCCCAGATCCACGCCGAAGAGGGGTTCGAAGTGGTCGCGCGTCGAAGCGTCCAGCGTCTTACCGGGCTCGTCGAGCGCACCGGCGACGGACCGGGGAATCTCCCCGGGCGCGGGATCCGTCGCCGCGCGCTGCAGGCCTTCCCGCTCCTCCTCCTCGCACGCCGCGCACTTCCGGCGCAGCGACGACGATCCGAGCGTCAAGGCGAGCCACAGCGGATTGACTTCGGCCGGCGGACGGCTGCGATCGCCGCGTTCGGTCTCGTGGGCGGCGGGGTCGGCAGCCGATTTCGCCGCGGCGGTCTTCACGGCGGCTCCCTATCCGTTCCCGCCGCCCGCGCGTGCGACCGGTTCCTCCTCCTTGGACGCGCCGCCGCAGGCGCACCGCTGCAGCTGGGCGCCCGAACTCCAGGCCGGCGCCAACGCGAGCGTCCGCGACGCCGCGCTCTGCGGCCGCGCGCGCGCCGGCGCCGGACGGGTCCCGGGCGCCGGCCGGCCTGCCGGCTCGCGTCCCCGGGTCTCCATCGACGCGTTGGCGCCCATGCTCAGACCTTCGCCACCATCAGCAGCAGCACCGACGGCGGCAGGGCCGCAGGCCACGTGCCGGCGAACGTCGCGCTGTCCACTTTCGCGCCTGGCGTGATGGCGTGCGTGATCGTGCCGCCCACCGAAACACGATTCGCGGAGTCGCCGCTCGACGCCCCGGATTGCAGGATCACGAAGCCCCGGCGCACGGCCTTGCTCGAGACCTTCGACTTGAAGTTCGCCAGCACGGCGGCGTCGTCCACCGAGAGGCTGCCGCCGGCGTCCACCGTGAACGTCGCCGGACCAAGGTCCGCGTTCTCCTGCATCCCGAGCATGGCGGCAAGGTCCGCCTCGCTCAGGCCGACCGCGCTGACGATCTTGTCCATGAAGCCGGGATTGACGGCGAATACCCGCTGGGCTTCGGCGGGGGCGATCGTGATGAACAGCATGATCCCGTCGGCGTCCGCCGGCAGGGCGCCCTCCGGATACGGCACGATCGCCGACTCCTGCGCCGAGGCGTCCTCGCGGCTGTCGGCGATGATGGCGCCTTCGACCGTTTTCACGCGGGCGAGCTGGAGCGCCGCGTCGGCTTCTCCGACGGCACCGGCGGCCGCGTAGTAGATCGCCCGTCCCGCCTGGAACGTCCGCCAGTCGGTCTCGATCGCGGCCGGGTCGGTCTTCGCGGTTGCCGCGCCGCCATCGAAGGTCACGACCAGCGGCGTCCGGTCGGACTGCTCCTTGAGGAGCGCGTTGATCCAGTTGACCAGCTTCGTCGGGTCCGCGTTCTTGCGGTTGCTCTCGAAGTCGCTGACGTACTTCTGCGCCTCGTCCGGGTTCCTGGCCGTGATGTTCACCACGCGGTACCGGCGTGGCGGCTGAACGACGACAGGCGTCTCGACCGCGCACGTCTTCTCGCGCCGCCGGACGAAGGCCACCCAGTCGCGGACGGCCTGGATCGTCAACTCGGTTGCCCCGCCCGGCTGGGCGGGGAAGAGGTCCCCTTCCGCCGTGGCCTTGATCCCGGGCTCGCTCACGATCAGGGCGGCCTGGACCAGACCGAGTCCGGCCTCCGCCGCGCGATGGAAGCGATTGGCGGCGTTGACGACGTCGGCGTCCGCGACCAGGTCGATGCGCCCGGCCACCACCGGCGCGGCCCACGTGCCTTCGACGAACGCAATCTCGTAGCCGATGCGCGAGCCGCCGCCGCCGGTCGTCTTCGCGATCCGCACGGCCGACGTATTCCCGGGCAGCTCCAGCACCAGCGCAACCGAACCGTTCGCCCCGTCGCCCGTGTAGGCGAAGCGGACCGGCCAGTTGCCGCGCTCGGTCACCAGGTACTCGGTGGTCTTCTGCTGGCCCTGGTTCTCCTTGAGCAGGCCGACGGCGTAGATGCCGTTGAGCGTTCCGAACAGGACCGGGCCGGCCGGCGCGGTCTCGACCCGCGCGATCGTCACCGTGCCGTGAAAGCTCAGCTCGACGGCCTCGGGAGACTGCGGGTGCATGCCGAGCACGATCCGCAGCGCCGCGGCCGTCTGCTGGCCGATCGTGAGCGTCTCGATGGCCTTCTCCGCGCGCGCGGTCAGCCAGAGGCCGTCGACGGTGCCGTACGCCGTGGGGAGCCTGACGATGGCGGTCTCGTCGAGCGAATCGAGCCTGTTCATCCGGACCGCGTCGGTGTACGCGGCCGCGTTCGAGCCCGCCATGTTCAGCAGACTGTCGAAGCGCGCCGGGGTGGCCTTCGGCTGGTTGACGAACGCGTTCGACCCGACGTCGCCCGTGAAGGTCAGCGGTTTCGCTTTCGGGCTCGCGAAGCCGCGCGCCATCGTCGCCAGCTTGGCGACGACTTCCTCGCTGAGCCCGGCGCACGCGAGGCAGAGCGCCGATCCGCCGGAGGCGAGCGCCTCCTCGCGGGCCGCGCCCTCGTAGACGAGCCCGCCGGTCTGCCGCGTGCTGAAGCGGATGCTCGCGTCGTAGACGTCCGCGGCCGGCGCCGTGGCCACCGTCGCCTTCCCGTCTGGCACGAGGATGTCGACGTGCGGCTTGTCGTCCGGATTGTCGAGGCCCTCGACGAGCGAGATGCGGTCCATGTGCTGTCGTTCTTCGACCGCGTGCGCGACGTAGTCGGCCGTGGTGATGCAGAAGCGCAGGTCGAGGCCCTCGCCGAGAAGCGCGCGCACCTGATCGTTCACCGTGACCTGGCTGCCCGTCACGACGGGCAGGTAGCCGGCCGACGGCATCTCGATGATGCCGCCGCGGATCAGGATGCGATCCGTCGGCCGTGCAGGCGCCTTCGCCGTGTTGAGGACGACCTGCAGCCGGTCGCGCAGATCGGTGATCTGGCTCATCGACAGCGTGAGCAGCGGCGGCTGGCCCGAAGGCGCGCTGTCGAGAGCCGGAAGGTCCCGGTAGGCGACGAGTCCGGATCGCACCTGGTCGATGAGCTGCGCGGCGTCGCCGAGCACCTTGTACTGGGGGGCACACGGATCGGACTGGCGGCTGCCTGGCGCCTGGATCCCCGAGAGCAGGTCGGCCAGCTGACACTGGAACTGGAGAATCTGCGCCAGGAACACGTCGCACGGCCGCATCCGCATCCGCCACTGCCAGTACCGCCGCGCCGGCGCCTCGATCCGCTCGCGGCGGACGATCCAGGCGTCGAGGAACACCGTCGTCGATCCGGCGCGGGCCACGACGGCAAGGGGCACCTCGCAGCACGCGGCGGCGTAGGACGCGCCGGCGCACCAGACGTCGGAGAGCAGGCCGGCGCGCGAGACGGCGTCCGGGTGCCGGCGCACCTCGTCGGCGAACCACGAGTGCGCCACCTTCGAGCGCAGGTACAGATCGGCGCCGATGTTCACGGCCTTCGACGTCGGGAACGGCGTCGAGAGCTGGAGCGGGATGGCGCGAAGGACGATGCCGTCGAGGCGGTACGGCCGGTCGGTCGACGTGACGCACGCCTCTTCGCAGAGCTTGCCGTAGACGTCGGACTGGCCGCACAGGGCTTCGGCCGCGCAGATGGCAATGACGTAGACGTCGCTGATCGCCAGCACGGTCGCCGGCGGCGGGGCCGCCGCTTCCACGCAGTCGCTGAAGGCGGCGCCGCCGGCAGCCGACGCCCCCTTCGAAAGTGTCACGCGCTTGGCCTGCGACGCGTCGATCAGTGCCTGAATGCTCTCGGTGACGGTGGACTGCAGGAGCAGCACTTTGCCCGAGGAATCGATCGCGAGGCCGGGGTCGATCTGGACCGTGTCGCCCTTGCCCAGGCTGGTGTCGTAGCCGTACACGACGCCGGCACCCAGCCCCTGGTTCGACAGCGCGACCAGCTGGCGCAAGTACCGCTGCTCGACGTCGAAGTCGTCGGCGCGCAGGAACTTGCCGTCGAAGTAGTTCAGACGCCTGAGCGGCGTCGACGTCTCGATCACCGTCACCCCGCTGGCGTCTCCCACCAGCAGCAGTTGTGCGCCGTTGTCCTGGGTCGAGGTCGAAGCCATCGCTAGCTCCTCTTGAACATCTTCACGAAATCGATGCCGTCGTCGGCGCCGCCCGCTCCGGGCGCGCCGAGGGGCACGTAGTTGTCGGCGGCGAGAAGGGGAGTCGGACCGGTGCCGCGGATGATCAGCCGCACCCAGTCGCCCTGGGGCGCCTCCTTGAGATCCACCTTCATGCTCCCGTCGCCCTGCAGCGTTACGGCCTTGACGTCGACGACGCTCCAGCCGTCCTCGTCGTCGTAGGTCGAGATGGCAAACCCTTCCGGATCGAGCGTCGCCGGCGCAATCGGGCGGCTCGTCGTGAACGTGACGGACTTGGTGTCCAGCGTGGCGCCCGTCACCGTCGGGCCGGTGGGCGAGCCCGGCGTCCCCGGAGCTCCGGTGCCCGTGCCGCTGCCCGTGCCCGTTCCGGTGCCCGTCGAGCCCGACGCACCGGCGCCGCAGCACGGTCCGCACAGCAGCTCCTGGATCGTCGCCGTCGCGATGTGCGACGGCCGCACGGTGACGACGGGGACGGGCAGCGGCGCGGCCAGCGCCCATCCACCATCCTGTGTCGGGCGGACGATGATGCCCGGCAGGTCGGCCAGGACGACTTCGGTCGGATCCTCCGGGAAGATCGAAGCTGGCTCGCTGGCCGTGGCCGCCTGGGGGACGAGGTCGATCTCGTCGAGCGCGGCGAACTCGCGCAGCGCCGCGAGGTACGCCATTGGCTGCTGGACGGCCGGGAGGGCCTGGATCGATTGGCGCCGCGCCGCCGCGTCGGCGTACGCCGGGCTGTCGGCCTCGATGCCGAAGAGGACGCGCAGGCGGTGGTAGCCGCGATCCTTCTCCGGCGCCAGTCCCGGACGGATGAGCAGCTCGATCGTCTCGAACACGCGCGAGAACTCCGTGTCGGTCTGCGATCCGGCGCACGGCTCGACGATCGCCGGCACCGGGCGCGTGAGGCAGGCCTTGAAGCGCGCGACGACGTGCGCGTCGAAGGACTTGCCGCCGGCGTCGACGTCGGCGAAGGTGAAGTCCTGGTCCTTCTGGTGCTCGGCGTACCACTTGCCGAGGTCGAGGCAGGCGAGTCGGTCGAGGTGCAGCTCGTGGCCGGCGGCATCGAGCGCGAGGCCGCGGTCGACGGTGAGCTCGTTGTGGGCGTTGCACGCGACGTTCAGTCCCCACACCACGCCTTCGCGGTGGAGCCACGCGTTGTGCAGGCGGATCTTGCCCCGCGGGTAGGCCTGACCCGTCTCGAGGTCGTCGACCCCGAGCAGCATGCCGAAGTGGAACTGCAGCGCCGTGAACGGGCTCACGGGCAGCAGACCGCTCTCCTGGCCCTGGCCGGCCGCCTCGCACGCGGTCTTGTCGACAATGGTGATCGGCATCGCGGGATCTCCTAGTAGCTGTCTCCCCGGATGGCGCTGGGGAGCCGGGACGCGACGGCGGCCTGCGCGGCGTCGAGCAGACGCTGCTGGTAGGCGATCGCGTCGCCGCGGAAGTCGGCGCGCCGGCTCGACACGGCCGCAGCCGCGAGCGCCGTCGTGTAGTCGCCCTCCGCGGTGTCCATGGTGGACACGAGCGCGGCGGGATCGGTGCCGGCGAGGTCGTTCAGGGCGGCGGTGGCTTCTTCGTAGTCGAGGAGCACGGCCCAGGCCGCGTCGGGGATGACGGCCTCCCACTGGTCCAGGTCTTTCTTGTTCGCGCCGGCGAACGCGGCGACGGCGCTGGTAAAGGCCGTCTTCGCCGTGTCGACGGCCGTGCGCTTGGCCGCGACCTGCGCGTTGGTGCCCAGCGTGTCGACGTCGCTGGCAATCGCGTTGAGGACTTCGGCCGCGAGTGCGTCCTCGGCCGTGAAGATGCCGTTCAGGTCGCCGTCGAGCGTCTCCGCCGTCGGTTCGGCTGCCGCCCCGGCTCCGCTGAGGGCCGTGAGCTGCGCCTTCTCGGCGTCGGTGAGGACGTCGGGCACGGTGCCGGTCGCGTCGAGCTCGATGGCCTCGAGCCTGCTCATCACGGCCTGCGCCTTCGTATACCGGCTGGCGGCAGTGGCGACGTAGAGCGCGACCGCCTCCTGCGCCCGCGTGAAGAGCGTGCCCTTCTCTGAGGCAGCGCCCGCCAGTCCCGCGTCGGCCGCGTTTCCGGCGGCGAGGGCGTCCTGCGCGTGCTGGACGAGCGTCTTCAGGCTCGGGAGCCGGTTGGCGCGGCTGTCGTACCGCTTCTTGGCAATCGCCAGGATCTCGGCCGGGAAGTCCTTGCCGATGCGCGTCGCCGCATTGGTGACCGTCGCGCTCGAGCGGTACGCGGCGGCGTCGGTCTTCATCGTCTTGAGCGGGGCGGCGTCCACCGTATTCCGGTACGCCGTCCGCCTGGCATCGTCGGCCTGGACGGCCGTGAGGGTGGACTGCACGCTGGCAATCCGTGCGCTGGCGCGGGCCAGCGTGGCGCCGGCCGTGTCGGCGGCGGCCTGCGCGGCGGCCGCCGCGTCCTGGTCGTCGAGCAGCGTGCCCTGCTGTGCGCGCTGTTGGATGATGAGGGTCGTGATCGCCGTGACGAGCGCCTGTGCGTCGGCCGGGACGGTCGTCGTCGCGAGCCTCGCGCGGTCGGCCGCGATCGCGGCGGTGGTGCCGGCCAGCGCGCGCTGGTCGGTGTCGACGCTCGCATTCGCGGCGGCGAGCTGGGCCTGCGCCGCCGCAAGGTCGCTCTGCGCGGCGGCTTGTTCGGCCTGGTAGACGGCCAGTTGCTGCTGCCAGTATTGGAGAAGCGTCACAGCCACATCCCTCCCTTACGCTGGGGACACGCCGGCAGGCGTGCCCGGAAATGCCTTGGCCGATTTCTGGTACTCGCGCCGGATTGCGCCGATGAAGTGCCGGCGGCCGATCGGCGTTCCGGCCTCGGCGGCGAGAAAGCCCGCCGCCACCGAGGCGTTCCTGATCAGGCCGCCGACGATCGGATAGAGCTGTGCGAGCTCGCGCAGATCGACGTCCGGTGCGAGGGGCGCGTCCGGCGGCAGATGGCACCGCCACAGGGCCTCGCGCTCGGCGGCGGTGGGCTCGTCGAAGTCGACGACGAACTCGAGGCGCCGCAGGAACGCCGGGTCGATGTTCTGCTTGAGGTTGGTCGACAGGATCACGAGGCCGTCGAACTGCTCGAGACGCGACAGCAGGTAGGCCGTCTCGAGGTTCGCGTAGCGGTCGTGGGCGTCGGAGACCTCGGTGCGCTTCCCGAACAGCGCGTCGGCCTCGTCGAAGAGCAGCACCGCCTGCGTGCGTTCGGCCGCGTCGAAGGCGTGCGAGAGGTGCTTCTCCGTCTCGCCGATCCACTTCGAGACGACGCGCGAGATGTCGATGATCATCAGGTCGACGCCGAGCGCGCCGGCCATCACTTCCGCCGACAGCGTCTTGCCCGTGCCGGGTGGGCCGCTGAAGAGCATGCGAACGCCCCGCGCACCGGGTCGTCCGTCGAGGAACTTCCACCGATCGAGGACCGTCGGCTGATGACGGAGGCGGCTCAGCGCCTCGACGAGCAGCGTCCGGCGGTCCGGCCGCAGCACGAGGTGGCCCCAGCCCGCCGACGGTCGCCGCATGGCGACTCCGGCGGCGGCCGGAACGTGACAGCGTGCACGGACGCACGCGGCGACCGCGTCCAGGTCGATCGTGCCGCCAGCGGCGGCGTGGGCCCGAAGGTCGGCCGCGACGTCGGCTGCGACCGCGGGCTCGATCGCGTAGCGGGACGCCAGGATCGCCGCCTGCCCGGCCAGCTCGGGCAGCACGCCGGACCACATGTCCGCGCGCGACGAGGAGGCGAGCGGCGGCGCCGGCAGCACAATCACGGGCCGACCCGCATGCGCCGTCGTCGCCTCGGCGCGCCGGGCGCAAACAATCACCGGCCCGGGGAAGCCGTCGAGACGCGGAAGCGATGCGGGAGCGGGTCCTTCCGGCGGCACCAGTCTGAAGACTGGCACCGCGTCGCGCGCCAGAGCGTGCACGAGCGCGAGACGATCCCCGGCACCCGGGGTCCGAAGATCGAAGCCGGCGGGCGTCCGGCCCGCGCTCTCGACCAGCGCCGCCGCCCGTTGCGCAGCCGCGGATTCGGATTCGCCGACGATGACGATCAGAGACGGCGCGCGGCTGGCGACGAGCTGCCGCGCGGCCGTGACGTCCTGGCGGGCGAGCCAGCGCTGGAGGCCGCTCGACACGGGATTCAACTCGAGCGTTTCGAGGGGCGCCGGCCGCGCGTCGACGCCGCAGAGCACGGACCAGAGGCCGGGGGCGAGGCGCAGGTTGCGCTCGAAGAAGGGTGCGTCGCCGGAGAGCTCCAGGATCCCGGTGCGCGCGGCGGCGCCCTCTTCGAGCGCGCGGCGCAGCACGCAGCGCGCGCGGGCGTCGGCGGCGTCGATCTGCGCCGCCAGTCCCGGCGTGGCGTACGGCTCGCCGCGCGGGTTGACCGCTCGCAGCACGCTCGCGTAGCCCTCGTGCTCCTCGGGCATGGCCGCCAGCGCGATCAGATCCCGCTCCAGGTGCATGAGGTCCAGGGATGCGGCGAGGCGATCGAGACGCGTCGGACCTTCATCCGCAGCCTCGCCGGGCGCGGCGGCCTGCATGGCTGCGAGGAAGTCGAGGGCCTGGGCGAGCGCCGGGCTCTGCGGGAGCGGGGCCCGCGCGAGCAACTGCGCGAGGCGGCCGCCCATGGCGGCCACACGCCGGCTCATCCGGTCGGCCAGCGAGCCGGCCTCGGCCTCGATCGGCGGAGCCGGCAGCGTCGTGAGATCACTCATAGACGAACCTCACGACCACACCGAGCCAGGGCAGCCATCCCGGATCGAGGTCGAGTCCCGCGCGGCGGACGTCGACGTCGACGTCGTCGAGCGACAGCACGATCTCGATCCACCCGGGGTCGGACGAAATCCGCGCTCGCCGTCGGCACAGTCGATCGACGAGCGCTGCATCGTCCTCGTCGGCACGCCCGATGGACTCTCGGAGCGCAGCCATGACGGTCTCGCGGCAGCGGTCGACGGCGACGAGCTCGTCGTCCGTCGGTGGAAGGCCCTGCGAATCCGGGGCGGGCGCATCGGGCTGCAGCCCGGCGAAGGCAAGCACCGCGGGGTCGGTCGCATCCGCGGCGCAAAGGGCGATCGCGAGCTGGTGGAGGACCCATCGCAGTCCCCGGTGGATCCAGCGCGCATCGGCGACGATGGCATCCGGCACGCCGAGACGCGCGACGACGTTCAGGACGAAGAGCAGGCCGCCGAAGGCCGTTGACGCGGCCGCTCCGGCGTCTGTCGCGCCTTCGTGTGCCGGTGTCTGCAACCCGGGCGCCGACTCCTGAAGGCGACCGGGCGCGGCGAGGATCGCCGTGAGTGGCGTCGATCGGGTAGTGCGGCTGCGGAGCCAGGCAGGTTCGACTTCTGCCACGGCGAGCAGGACCAGCGCGCTCCACGTCTCCGACGCGATGCCGGTGCGGATGTCGGCCAGTGCGCGTGCGATCGCCGAGCGTTCGATCAGCCGTCTGGCTGCGACGGCGGCTTCTTCCCCCATGGCAGGCCTGAAGGCCTGCGCTACTTCCCCCATGGCAGGCCTGAAGGCCTGCGCTACAGGCATGGTCTGGGCCGGCATGGTCTGGACCGGCATGGTCTGGACCGGCGTGGTCGCGGACCGGCGTAGCGCGGATCGGCGTAGCGCGGACCGGCGTAGCGCGGATCGGCGTAGCGCGGATCGGCGTAGCGCGGACCTTCAGGTCCGCCTCGCTTCCGAGCGCCCGGTCGAGATCTGGAGCCGGTGGTGCGCCGATCGCGCCGGTCACCGCGGCGGCAAGACGGCGCCAGCCCGCCGGCGTCGTCCGCGCCACGAGCTCGTCGAACGCACCCGGTCGCGTGCGCGCGAGATGCGCCAGAACGGGCGTCGCGTGGCGCGGCTCGTTCGTCAAGGCGCGGAGGACGAGATCGGCGGCTGCGAGGGGTGCCAGCGGGAAGTCGACACTCCACACGCCGAGCTGGCTCCAGGCCCAGCTCCGCTCGAATCGTCCCGCCAGCGCCTCGGTCGCGACATCGACCAGTACGTGGGATCGCGATCGGTAGTAGACCACTCCCGGCGCACTCACGGCGCCGGGCACGCTGTCCGTCGCCGTGTCGATGATGGCCGCGGCGATCGCGTCGCCCATCCGCGCCGCCAGGCTGGCATCCGCTTCGCCGAGCGGCAGCGTGACCGATGCGCGGAGATCCCGAATGCACAGCCAGCCGCGGCCGCCGACGCGTGCGCGATCGATGGCCTCGTCGATCTCGCGTTCGAGCGCATCCGCCGTGATGCGACGCAGGCGCGGATACTCGCCGGCCGCTGCGGGCGGCAGGTGGTAGCGGGTCTTGAAGCGCTGGATGCCGATGGCGCTCATGGCTATCCGACCCTCGAATCCGTGCCCAGGCGGGCCGACCCGATCGCACCGCCCTCGGCAGGGCGGCCGACGAGGGCACCGCGGCCGATGACGGAGCCGCCGATCTGGAACGACGAGAACGCGCCGGTCGGTCCCACGACCGACGACACCTCGAGCATCAGCCCGCGTCCGACCCGCATGCCGGCGTCGACCGTGCACACGTCGAAGATGGTGTGCGCCGGTCGATGCACCTGGACGATGCGCCTCACCACGTCGAGCTGTTCTTCGGTGAGCGGCGCCGGCACGATGACGGTGAAGCGGTGAGCGTGCGTGCGGAAGGCGTCCGCCGCGGACCCGGCCGTCCCGCCGTCATCCGCGGCGACCCCACCGCCGATCCGGAACGCGCCGACGACCGCGCTCCCGGCTGCGGACGACTCGACGCCGAGCTCCACGGCGCCGACGCCGCGCATCCGGTAGTGCTCGATCAGCACGACCGGCGCGCCGACGTAGAGCTCGATGAACCGCTTCAGGCCCGGCAGCGTCCCGCGGTACCGGAACAGCCACACGGCCTCCTTGATGATCCGGCGCCTCGCATCGTCCGGCGTCTCGCACGAGCACGACACCGGCGCCGTCGCCCAGCGCTCGTCGAGCGTGAGGCCGACGAAGCTGGCCAGCCACGGCAGGCACTCGTCGGGCGTCGAGCACGGGTCGAGGAGCCGGTCGCGGTCCACGCCCCGCGCCTCCACGTCACCGAGGAAGCCCTCGAAGATGGAGAGGTACCGGAGCAGGAACGAGGCTGCGGCCGCGTCGCGCGAGAACGTCCGCGGGATTCGCTGCAGGTAATCGTGCGCCGGGTGTTCCGCGCGCAGGCACTTGATCCTCGGCGACACCCGCGTGTTGCCCGACAGCTCGAACGTGATCCACAGGTACCGTCCAGGCGGCGCGTTGATCGGCGCCTCGTACGTCCGGAAGGGATCGCCGGCCTCCGGCTGTGTCCACGGCAGCTCGCGGCCGCTCTCCCGCTCGTGCAGCGGCTGGACGACGTCGGCGTCTCCGGGAGCGAGAATTGCGGGCGGCATCGGCGGCGACAGATCGGGGCGCCGCAGCGGTACGGCGGCCAGGTTCGCCGGAGGGTGCCGCAGCATCTCGGTCTCGTCGTCGGTCTCGTCGAGCACGACGTAGTGGACGCGGAGGTCGGAGCCGTCCGGCACGCACGCATCGACGAACAGCCGTCCCCATACCGTCTGGAAGGCGCCGCTGTCGAGGCGGTAGGTCGTGACGCGCCCCTCGCGCTCGTAGATCAGCCGCGCGGCGACGGCGTTGCGAAAGGTGTCCTTCGTCGTCCAGTAGCCGATGCGACGCGACGTCGTGGCGCAGGCGCAACTGTCGCCGGCAGTCGGGAGGGCGACGATGCCGAGGCCGTCGTATTCACGAGCGCGCAGCGAGGCGAGCTGGACGGGTGCGCCGGCGCCAAGTTGATATCGCAGGAAGTCCGCCTCGGGGCGGCGCGCCACCACGAGGACGGACTCCGACTCCCACTCGATGTCCGTCGCCCAGGGCTGCGCGAGCGGCGCAGGCGCGCTGTCGAGGAACCAGATGCGGGAGCCGGCCGACGACGCCCCTTCGAGCACAGCGATGCGTCCCCCCGGTGACACCGCAACGCGTGAAGGCTTGACGCAGCCGGCCGGCAGATCGAACGGTTCGGGGCCCGAGCTCGCCGTCAGCCTCACGACGGCGCCGGCGCCGGCCAGGACGGCGTAGACGTCGATGCCTCGCGCGGCGAGATCGGTGGGGCGGGCTCCGGGCAGTGCGACGCGCCGCATGAGGCGGTCGCTCCACAGGTCGTAGATCAGGAGGCAGTCGGCGCCGGTGTCGGCGACGAAAAGGCGGTCGTTGACGTCCACCGCCAGTCCGCGCGGCTCGACGAGGCGGCTCGTCGGACCCGGTGCCGTGAAGTCGCCGAGACGGGCGTCGGCCGCCGGCACGAAGAGGCTGACCGGAGGCGGCTGGTCGGCGACCGGTCCGGTGGGGTCGGTCGCTTTCCAGAGGATCCGATCGACTCGACGGTTCGCCGGATCCGACGCGTCGGCGACGCTGTGATACAGGCGGCACTCGCGGTCGAAGGCGAGCCCGCCGCCGAGCGCCGGGGCCGGTCGATCCGAGTCCGCCGTCGCCGTCGTCCAGGCCAGGGACACCACGCCGGCACCGAAGTCGAGATCCGTGCGATCGAACGAGCAGCGCGCCCACTGATCGCCGGTCCGGACGAGCGCGAAGGGCCTGAGCTCGGACATCTCAGCACTCGTCCTTGATCGTGGGGATGGGAATCGGGACGAGCGGAGGCGCCACGGGTCCGAGCGCCTGGCCCGGCGTCAGCGCCGCCCCCTGGACGACGGTGATCTCCGCGAGCTCCGGCACCTCCCACTTCTTCATCGCGATGTTCTCGCGCGGGGCGCACCCGGCCGTCGAGTCGCTCGCGGCCGTCGTCGAGGCTTCCACCCAGCGCTGCCCGGTTTCGTCCCACTCCGCGAGGCGCAGGCACTCGATGAACTGCACGCCTTCGACCTGCAGGGCTGCGGCCTCGAGCTCGGGTCCGTAGACCGCCGTGCCGAGCGGCCATCCTCCGCCCGACGGCCCGTACGGCGGCAGCGGCGCGAGGTACTGCCGGATGACCAGCTCCACCCAGCGGCGCACGGCCTCGATGCCGTAGCCGGGCCTGGCCTGCAGGCCGACCGAGACCGCGATCTTCTTGTAGGTCGGGGGAATGACGTTCAGTTCGGTGGTGATCAGCCGCCGCGCGTCGAGCCACTGACAGACGTCGGTCAGGAGATTGCGGTCGGGCATCGGCGCGTTGGGACGCTTCAAATCCTCGCGCGGCCAGACCACCACCGAGACGACGCCCGCGGCGTCTTCGATCTTCGTGCGTGGATCGAAGAGCGCGAGGCAGTCGGCGCGGCCGACCGCGGCGCCCGGCGTCGCCAGGGCGAGCTCCTCGAAGTCGCTTTCGGTGACCGCCCGGTCGTGGCGGCGGAACTCGCCAGGGACCCGTTCGAGTCCTTCGGCGACGGTCTCGCCGGGCGCGCCGCCCACGGCGGGCAGCGGATTGGACGCCACGACGTTGCCGACGCCGACGACCTTCGTGATCGCCTTTGCGGCGACGTTCCCCGCCGCACCGCCGCCGTAGCGGTACTCGAGCGCGCGGATGCGCTGACCGATCTGCGGCGCGCGGCCGCGCACGCCGTTGCCGAACGTGATCGTCGCGGCCTCGGGGTCGAGGACGTAGTGCGGGGAGTCTTCGCGGCTCGCCTCGAAGCCGCCGACCGCCTGCCAGTCGGTCCAGTTGTCGGTCGTCTCCTCGACCTGGACCCTGGTCGTCCCCGCGATGACCGGCGCGTGAACGAGGCGGAAGACCTGCGAGGCGTCGCCCGTGCCCGTGCCGACGTACTCGGGCGGCGCCGTGATCATCTGGACGACCTCGGTCGCGTTGACGCCCACGAAGAGCACCTTGCCGAGCGGCCGGGAGGGGTCGCGTCGCGTGGCGCGCAGCCAGAAGATCACCGTCGACGCGATCTGCGCGTCGGCGATGTCGGGCGGGAACGAGTCCGTTCCGGCACGATCCGAGATCGGCCAGCGCGTAGACGCCGACGTCCGTGATCGCCGCCGGCAGTCGGAGCTGGACGGTGCCCTGGGCCGCGAGGCCGCGCGTGGTGTCGGCTTCGACCGTGATCGTCGTGAAGGTCGGCAGTCCGTCGGCGTCGAGGACGCCGGTCGACGCCTCCCAGATCATCTCCGCGCCGCTGTCCGTGGCGCCCGTCCCGGGGCAGGGCTCGATCTCGTCGATTGCCGGCACGACCGGATCGGGCACGAACCCGAGGCTGACGAGGCCGCCCGCCAGCTGTGCGAGGTCGGTGTCCTTCGTCTTCCGGACCGCGATCCAGATGGCGCCGTCGACCGACTTCCCGAAGTCGATCGACGTGCCGGCCAGCGAGAAGTCGAGCGGCTTGGCGTCGGGCGAGAGCGGGTCGTCGGGCAGCGGCTCGGCGGTGTAGTACGCGGCGCTCTCGCCCTGCGCGATCCCGCCTCTGGCGTCGATCGACGCCTGGGTGAACTCCTGGAGATCGAGCGTGTCGGGAGCGGCCGCCGCAATCTTGCCCATCGCCGTGATCGCGAGCGGCCAGGCCGAGACCTCGACGACGGT
Organism: uncultured Acidobacteriota bacterium; assembly: GCA_963761615.1. GTDB lineage: Bacteria > Acidobacteriota > Vicinamibacteria > Vicinamibacterales > CAVVIG01 > CAVXGU01. The sequence continues at coordinate 33,801 of CAVXGU010000003.1, forward strand.
CTCGAACGGCACCGAGCCGGCGCGGACCTCCGTGCCGACGGGCACCAACACGGACGCGCCGCCGCCGCCGGTCTTGAGGGTGATGAGACCGCGTGCGGGCACGGCGGGCCGGAGCGGGATCTGCAGGTAGTTCAGGAAGGCGAGCTTCGTCGCGTCCGGAATCTGATTGAAGCGGTAGAGCAGGTTCTCGCCGAGGAACGCGAAGAGCTCGATGAGCGTGATGCCGGGGTCGCTCGGATTCCGGTCCGTCCACTCCGGTGCGTACACCGGGATCCGCCGGACCAGCTCGTCGCGGAGCTGCTGGTAGGAGCGGTCGTCGAGGATCGGACTTGGCAGCGGCACGTGTCGCTACTCCAGATAGAACGGGTACACGAGGTTGCCGGGCCGGTTGTCGCGCACGTTGACGTACGCGATCCGGATGAGCACGAGCGAGGGATCGTCGCCCGGCGTCACCTGCAGGTCCTGCACGGTGATCCGCGGCTCGAACTTGGCGAGCGCCACCTGCACGTCGTGCTTGATGAGCGCCCGCGTCGCGGTCGTGTTCGGCGCCATGAGGTACCGCCGCAGGCCGCAGCCGAACGTGGGCCGCATCACGCGCTCGCCGGGATCGGTGTCGAGGATGATCCAGATCGACTGCTCGACCTTGTCCGGGCCCGCGGTGTACGAGAGGCTGCCGGCGGTCTCCGGCGCCACGGGATACGTCCAGCCGCGTCCGAGAAAGTCCAGGGCGCTCATGCGTGGACGACCTCCGGCTCGAACGACACGTCCGCCGCGACGGACGGTGCCTGCGCCGCGGCCGGCGGCGCCGGCTTGCCGGCGGCCTGGGCATCGAGGGCCGCCTGTGCCGCCGCCGCACCGATTTCCATGTTGGCCAGGGCGATCGGCGAGTACGTCGCCAGCAGGGCGTTGGCGGTGTCGGGATCGAATTCCGCCTGGATGCTCGCCGTCACGTCGGCGGCGATGCTGGCCTCGACGGTGGCGTTGACGCTCGCGTCCGCGCTGATGCCGATGCTCCCGCCCAGGCCAATCTCCGCGCTGATGCCGGCCGAGACGCTGATCTCCGGCGGAATGCAGAACTTCAGCGCCAGCATCCACCAGAGCTGGAACAGGAACATCACGACGGGCAGGAACAGCTCGAAGACGAACATCGCCACGATCGTGATGAGCGGGATCGGCAGGAAGCAGATCTCGAAGCCCGTCGACCGCCCCTTCTTCTTGGGCGTGCCGTCGGTCGAGCTGGCCAGCATCAGCGAGCCCGGAGGCTTGGCGACGCCGAGGCCGAGCGTCGGCGTCGCCTGCGCGGCGAGCGCGTTCAGGTCGGGCATCTGGATCGTCACCGGCTGATGGCTGGTGCCGGTCAGGTCGAAGTGCGCGGCGAGCCGGTACGGCCGGCTCGGCAGGCTCCAGAAGTACCGGTCCGGACAGGGGCAGGGCTGGTCCGGATCGTGCGGCGTCAGGTGGCGCAGCGTCCAGCAGCGCACCTCGTAGTACTCCTGATCGTCGAAGCGCGCGTGGCCGCTCCCGTCGCAGTCGTGCGACGAGGTCGGCAGGATCCCGAAGTAGATCGTGCCGAACTGCCCCGCGTGCCTCGGGTCGTTGCGATCCGGGATGAGCGGGTAGAGCGGGAAGCTCGACTCGTCGCCCGGCTCCTCGGGCATCTCGTCCACGTCGCGCCAGCAGCCGACCTTGCTGGCGCCCGCGTCGGACGGGAACCAGCCCTGCAGCCTGGGCATCACGCCGAAGCGCGCAACCCACCCGTCGAACCGCTGCTTCTCCTGCGCGATGACCTGCTGCAGCGACGTGCGCGTCTTCAGGAGCGACTCCAGCTTCGCGCTCTCGAGCCCGCGGCCCGCGCCGCCGGCCGACTCGAGCGCGGCCTGCTCGATGGCGGTGAGCTGATTGACGCGCGCCAGCTTCGTGCGCGTCGACGCGAGCGTCTTCAGGATCGGCGTCACCGCCTTGACGCTGCAGCTCGGCGGCTTGACCGTCCGGCGCCGCACGACGAAGCCCGCCTTGCACACCTTCTCGCGCCCGGCCTTCGGAAAGCCCGGGCCGTCGCAGCGGATGTCGCACACGACGAGGTAGAACCGCTTGTGCGTGTCGAGGAAGATCTTCCGGGTGTCCGTGCCGTCGGGCACGTACGCCTGGTCGACGATGGACGCGCCGTCGCGGCGGGCGTTGATCCGGTAGAGCTTTCCCGCCGGATTCGCCGACGGCGTCGACACGTCTCTGACCGCGTGCACGAGGTCGTCGTCCACGAACGCCAGGCAGCGCTGCGGGTCCTTGATGAAGTCGTTCACCAGGCCCGGCGAGTCGTACTTCTGGAAGATCGGGCGCGAGAGCCGTCCGCTCAGCGGGTCGGGCGTCACCGGCTGCCCGGGCGGAACGGTTGCCGGATCGGTCCACTGCCACCAGGGCGCCACGATCATCCAGTCGCGTTCGGGGGGATGCATCAGATCACCAGATGTTCCCCGCGCCGGGGGTGTACGACGCCGACACCACCGAGTTGGTGATGAGCGACTGGCACTGGACGAGTCCGTCGAAGGTTGCCGTCGCGCAGTGGACGTTCATCGCCGACGCCGTCACTTCGACGGTCGACGTCGCGGTGATCGACACTTGTCCGGCCGCGTTCATCTTCACCATCGATCCGCCGGCGTGCTGCAGCTTGACCTCCTGTGCGGCATCGTCCAGGACGAGCACGTGGCCGCTCTGCATCGAGATCGTGACCTTCGCGGCACCCGCGGTGTCGTCGAACTCGAGCAGGCTGCCCGATCGGGTCCTGATCAGGCGCTTGTTGTTCGGCGCCTCGGGCGCCTGGGGCAGGCTCTCGGCGCCGTTCCAGCACGCGCCGATCACGTAGGGGCGCGTGAGCACCCCGGCCTCGAACGCCACGACGACCTGCGAGTCGACCGCCGGGATCATCTCGAAGCCCTGGTCGTCGTCGGCGTACGGCGTGCACAGCGTCGCCAGCGCCCGCACGTCGTCACCGTCGCCGCCGAGCCACGGGAACTTCACCTCGATTCGTCCGATGCCGTCGGAGTCCCGCGTGATGTCGGTCACGATGGCGGGGTAGATCCCGAAGTAGCGGGGTGCATCGCCGTCGGGCCTGAAGGCGTCGATTCTCACGTCAGGCCTCGTTGATGGTGGCCCGCTGCGCCTCGAAGTGCGTGCGGAGTCCGTTGGTCAGGTCGTACGTGTGGGACACGCGGACGACGTAGTAGCCGTTGCCGTTGAACGGGGCGCCGACGCGATCGAGCGTCAGCTGGCTGCCGACGATCATGTCGGGCGTGCCGTCGGTCGTGCCGACGGCGCTGACGAAGTGGCGGCAGCGCCGCAGCATCTCGGCCCTGGCCCACGCGCGGGCTTCTTCCGCGACGAGCGGGTTCTCGCGCACCCGATACGAGACGCGCTCGCCGAAGGCCTGCTGCAGCACCGCGGGCCCGGTTCGTCCGCCGGATGTCTCGGCGAGGATCGCGTCGCCGTCCGACGCCTCGTCGATCCGGCCCCGCGCGCCGGCGTCGTACCCGCTCGTCTTCACGCTGGTGCGCTGGTCCGAGAGGTCGGCCCGGATCTGCACCTCGACGAGCTCGCGTCCCTGCACGAGCGTCATCGACGTCGCGCGGCGGCTGCCGCGCGACTTGAAGCAGAGCGTGCCGTCCTCGACCCAGACCTCGGCCTGGATCAGCCGCGCGCGCTCGCGGAGAAAGGCGAGGTCGCTCTGATTCCACTGCTGCACCACGTCGTAGGTGGGACCGTCGGCGTCGACGTCGGGGATCAGACCATGCGCCCCCGCGATCTGGCTCGCGATGTCCGCGTCGGAGAAGCTCTCCCAGGTCTTGATCCGCCGCGTCATTCTCAGATCCATCAGCTTGTCTTCGGCGTAGACGGTCACGTGCGGCTCGATGCCCTCACCGAAGGCCGCTTCCACGGCGCTGATCGCCCCCTTGAACACGATGCGGGCGTCGTCGCTCGGCCCGATCGAGACCTCGACCTCCTTGCCGAAATCGACGATCTGCCCGTCGAGGTAGAGCTGCTGCTCCTCGGCCGCGTTGTCGCGCGGGCCCTCGGCGATCAGGTGCAGCACCATCGACTTGAGACCGTCGGTCGCCTCCTCGATCTCGAGCGACGACACGTCGCGCGCGAGCTCGCCGCGCACCTGCCCGTCGACCTTGAAGACGGGGGCCTTGGACGCGAAGAGGTCAGTCATCGAACCCCTCGGCGCGCGTGCGCAGGCGCTGCAGCGCGCGCGCGGCCAGGTCGGCCCGCACCACCGAGACGTCCGGCGAGGGCTCGGGCCTCGAGCGCGCGTTGCCGGTCGGCACGTCGGCCTCCGTCACGACTTCGGTCGTCAGCTCGCCGATGGTCACGGGCATCAGTGGCCTCCTGGCCGGCGCGGCCCGCATCCGCAGGGCCGGGGTGAGGACGCCGCTGCCGCCGTGGCCGCGGCCGGACGACCGCCGGCGGGCGAGAGCGAGGTCCAGGGCGGCGCCGATGGATTGCCGGACCCACCCGCCGCGGGCGGTCTCGGTCTCAAGGGGACCCGGCCGGCGGCGCTGCTGCTGCGCAGGTCGGCGGCGTTGCCGGCGCGCGGCCGCAGCGGCACCCCCGCCCCGAACGAGATCGCGCGCGGATCGGCGGTCGGCGGGGCCGGCGCGGACGGCGTGGCGGCCTGCGCGGACGGCGAGGGCAGGCCCGTCATCTGGAGCGGCGTGCGCGTCTGGTCCGGCATCGAGGGTCGGGGCGATCCCGATGGCGGCGGAATCGTGGAGAGTGCGGGCGTCGCCGCCGAGGCGCCCGGCACGGCCGTGCCGAACGATCGGCGGGCGCCGGCCGCCGCGCTCTGCGACTGCGCGATCGCGGCCGACTCGATCGCCGAGCCCACACCGCCCGCCGCCGAGAGCGCGAAGCCGGCCGCCGTGCCGGACGACGCGGCACCGCCGCCCGCGTCGAGTCCGAACGACGCGTCGACCGACGAATCGGCGCCGCCCTCGACGCCCGTCGACACGCCGATGCCGACGCCGGCGGAGAGCGACGAGCTGAAGTCGATCGACAGTCCGGCGGAGAGCGACAGCGAGCTCGAGGCGCCGAGTCCGGCCGACGCCGCGATGCCGCGCCACGCGGACGGGTCGAGCCCCATCCGCGCGGCGAAGTTGGCGAGCGCTTCGCCGCCGAGGGCATCGGCGCTGCGATCGGCCGGCGGGCTGGTGGTGCTGCCGGGCCCGCTGCCCGGTGCGCCGGGCGGGGTCGCGCTGCCCGCCTGGTTGGCGCCGGGGCCGGTCTGGAGGAGCTCGTACTTCGCGTCCTGCTCCTTGATCGACACGCCCATCTTGGCGCGCAGCGGCGTGCCGTTGGCCGCGAAGAGGTCGAAGTCGATCGAGACGCTCTCGATGATGCCGTCGATGACGAGCTCGTCCCAGTGGAACCGGCACTTCGGCGGCGCCTGCTTGGTGTTCCCCTCGCCCTTGGGCAGCACGAAGCGCTCGACCTCCGCGGTCAGCGTCCGCACCGAGACGGGCGCGTCGGTGGTGCCCCGATCGGCCGTGTCGAAGTGCAGGTCGAAGGTCAGCGTCGTCGACGTCTTGCCGAGGTACTGGCGGTTCTGACGTCCGCGCGAGTCGCCGCCCTCGACGCGGTTGGCGAGGTCGAGCTTCAGGCTCGCCGGGTTGAACTGCACCTCGATCTCCGGGCCGAGCGGCGTCGCCGCGGCATCGGCCGAGATCTCCTGCAGCGTGGCTCTTCTCAGGGTCGGCATCGTTCGGTCACACCAGCAGTCGCAGGCCTTCGTGCGCGATCGTCAACTCCTCGATCGCGATCTCTCCGCTCTTCGCGTTCAGCTGCGGGCCGGCGACCTTCTGCGGCAGCCCGCGATCGAACGTCCACGTCGCCACCGTGCTCTCGCCGTCCGCCGCGAGGACCTCGATCACCCCGTCGTAGCGGGCGACGGGCCGGACGCCGCCGAGGACGTTCTGAATCCACCCCCACAGCGCGTTGTCCACGGTTCCCGCGTCGGGAAACAACATCCCGCGCTTGAGGACGATCGGGCCGTACCTGCCGCGGCCGACCTGACGCACCGTGCCGTCGTTGCGGCCGCCCTCGGTGAGCTCCTGCACGTCCATCTCGACCTGCAGGCCGGTGCACTCCTGGAAGCCGCCGTCGCCGAGCCGCGGCGAACTTCCGTCGCTGCGGTTCAGCGTGATCCGGAAGTTGAACGTCCCCGCCAGGCCGCCCGCCGCCATCAGACCGCCTCCCGGGTGAGAATGGCGTCGCCCTCGCGCGCCAGGTCGAGCACGATGAACTCGAGCGGCTCGGCGGGCGCGACGCCCACCTGCGCGATGAGCTGGCCGGCGCGCTGCACGTCGATCGGATTCAGGGCGTCGTCGCACTTCACGAAGAACGCATCGGACTCGGTCGCTCCGGTGAATGCATTGGCGCGATACAGCTGGCGGAGGAATGCCTCGAGCATGCGCGCCACCTGGAACCGGAGACGACGATCGTTGGGCTCGAACACCGTCCACTGCATCTGACGGTCGAGCGAGCGCCGGATCATCGTCACCAGCCGGCGCACGCTCAGCTGGCGCCAGGCCGGATCGAGCGCGAGCGTGCGCGCCGCCGTCAGGCGGATGCCGTCCCGCTCGGCCAGGAAGACGTTGATGGCGTGCTGGTGCAGCTCGTCGTGCCGGGCCGGCGAGACGCGATCGTCGACGGCGACGGCGTTGACGACGAGGACGTTGGCGGGGCCGCGCGGGACGCCGAACTGCGCCTCGCTGGCGGCGATGACGCCCGCGGCCGCCGCCGCCGGGTTCACCCGGATGAGGGCGTTGCGCCGATCGTCGGTGCGCGCCACGTCGAGCCACGGGTGGTAGGCGGCGGCATACGCGGAGTCGAACTTCGCGCGCCAGTAGAGCATCCTTTTCTGGCTCAGCCCGGGCGGCACGTCCAGCAGCACGATGAACGACTCCAGGGCATCGGCGAGGTCGGTCAGCCGCCGCTGGAGCGACGCGACGAGATCGAGGTCCTCGACGGGGTCGAGCCGGAGTCCGGTGAGATCCTCGAGCGGCGCGCCCTGGACCGGGGATGGCGCAGCGGGGACGCACTCGGCGAAGGACCCGCCGGCGAACGACGGCGGAGGAACGATGAGCTCGATCGGCGCGAGCGGTCCCGGCGAGTACAGGTCGGGCACGGCGACGAGCGAGAGGTCGTCGAGGGCCGTCAGCGCGTGCACGCCGGCGCCCGGATCGTCGCCGGGCACCCACTCGGCGTCGAAGAAGTCGTCCGGCGTGATGTCCGCATAGCGGTCGGCGCCGCCGGAGAAGACGGGTGTGACCGCGGCGTCGAGCATGGCGTCGATCTCGAGAATCGGCGTCGATCCACGACGCGAGGGGATCACCGCTCGGGCGCGCGGGATCGTCGCAGGGATAGAGGAGCGTGGAGTCGTTGACGAGCGCCGCCGCCAGCCAGCGGGGATGCGCCGCCGCCAGCCCGAGGTGATCGAGCGTCTCCGTCGGGTTGACGCCGTCGTTCACGTCGAGACGGCCTTCGACGACCTCGCCCGCGATGGCCGCGCCCGCGGTCGGCGCGTCGAGAAAGGCCCAGCGCTGGCGAGTGCCGTCGTGCGGATTCCAGTCCTCGACGAGGGTGACGATCCGGCGGATCACCTTGGCGCCGCCGCCGAGGAACAGCCGCAGCGTCGTGCCCGCGGGAAGCCTGAGGCCGCCCGGCAGTCGCAGGCGGTCCGTCAGGTAGTCGGATCCGGCCAGACCGAGCGCCCGCGTGACGAACGACAGGCGGGCCGCCAGGGTGTTCCCCCAGGCGCCCTCGTTTCGCGCCCGCACCCAGACGGCGCGTCCGCCGCTCGCCGTCAGGCCATCGAAGGCCGCTCGCGCGAAGCCGCCGGCGTTCGCGTCGTCATCGTCGGTGCCGTCGGGTTTGAGGTACCGGTGGACGATGCGGACGATGTAGGCGCGCGAGCCGCCATTGTCGAAGAAGGCGGCGACGGCGTACGGCAGGAGCCCGGGTCCCTCGAACGATCCGAAGAGGCGCGTGTACGCGCTCCAGCTCTCGACGGCAACAGGCGTGGCGATCCTGACCGTCTGCCCCTCGGTCTCCGGCCGGGGCGCCCAGTCGCGGAAGAAGAAAGGATCCCGCGCGGGGCCCCGCGGCGCGACGCCGGCGAACGCGCACACGTCCATCCGCACGCCGGTGAGCGTGCGGATGGGGCTGTCGGCGACCCGGTAGATGCCGGGCGCACCGAGCGGGACCGTCGTGATGGGGGACGCGGGCACGGGGGCGGTCCTCTACTGGTACTCGATGCCTTCGTGCACCAGGTGCAGCTCCTCCATCGCGACGTCGCCGCCACCCTTCGCCGCCAGCGTCGGGCCGGTCCACTTCTTGGGCTGGGCCCGCTGCAGCTTGAAGGTCGCGACGGCGCTCCGCGCCTCGTCCAGCAGCGTGATCGTGACGGTGCGCGGATCCGCCGTCCCGTCCCGCACGCCCTTCAGCCACGTGAACAGGTCGTCGGAGCCGACGACGCCGCGCTTGAGGGTGATCTCGTCGTTCTTGAAGGTGTTGGGCACGTGCCGGACGGTGTTCACCTTCTCGTTGCCGTTGCGGTAGTCCGAGTAGCCGACGTCGTACCCGAGCCCCGAGACGTCCGAGAAGCCGCCGACGATCGTGCCTTCCGATCCGTCGCCCTGCGCGCTGCCGAGCGCGACCAGGAAGTTGAACGCGCCGTACGGGTTGTCCCGAAAGGTCGCCATACCTGCCTCCGTTCAGTCGATGCGCCGATCTAGCTCTGCGAATCGGCCGTCCACTGGCCGATCCGGAAGATCACGAACTCGGCCGGGTACGTCGGCGCCACGCCGATCAGGCAGATGAGGCGCCCGTTGTCCAGGTCGTTCTGGGTCATCGTCGTGCGGTCGCAGCGGACGAAGAACGCCTCCTCCGGCTTGCTGCCCATGAGCGCGCCGGCCTTCCACTGCACCAGCAGGAAGTCCTCGATCGTGCTGCGGATGTTGGCCCAGAGGCGCTCGTTGTTCGGCTCGAACACCGCCCACTGCGTGCCCTTGTCGATCGAGTGCTCGAGATAGATGAAGAGCCGCCGGACGTTGACGTACTTCCACTCCGGGTCGGAGCTCATGGTGCGGGCGCCCCAGACGCGGTTGCCGCGGCCCTCGAAGAAGCGCAGCGCGTTGATGCCTTCCGGGTTGAGGACGTCCTGGCGCGGCTTGTTGATGTTGATCTCGAACTTCGTGAGCCCGCGCACGACCTCGTTGGCCGGCGCCTTGTAGACGCCGCGCGAGATGTCGCTGCGCGCGTAGATGCCGGTGACGAAGCCGCTCGGCGGCAGGATCAGCCGACGCGGCGGAGCGCCCTGCTGGGGCCGCTCGGTCGGGTCGAGGATCTCGATCCACGGGTGATAGAGGGCCGCGTACTCGCTGTCGAACTGGCCGCGGAAGTTCCGGATCTGGGTCATCGACGAGCCCGGCGGTGGATCGACGACGCCGATCCGGTACCGCAGCGTCTCGCAGTGGGTGACGAGCGCGTCGACCGCCGCGTGCGACTCGTCCAGGTCGTCGAGCGCGCCCGAGTCGGGCAGGGCCACGATCGCGATGTCGTCGACCTCGCCGAGCGCAGCCAGGCCGGTCGCCTTCACGGTCGGATCGTCGGGGTCGGCGTCCTGACCCGCCAGGTCGGCGGCGGTCGCGACGACGCCGTCGTGGCCGTCCGCCAGGCGCCTGCCCGAGTTGGCCTGCAGTGTGACCATCAGGTTCGCGGCGACGTCGTTGCCCGTCGCCGCGGTCGGATCCCAGGCCAGGTACACCACCGCGTTCTCGTCCTCCGGGTTGTCGGCCTGGAGGATCTTGGCGATGTAGCGCTTGGTCGCCGGGTCGGCCTCGAGGGCGTCGTACACCGTGCTGCGCTGTTCGTCGGTGGTGACCGTCACGCGCAGGGTCACGTTCTGGATGACGTCGGTCGCCGCCGGCAGGAACGTGGCGCCGCCGCGGTTGAAGATCTGGCGGCCGTCGTTGGGGTCGATCGAGATCTGGGCGAGGTTCGCCAGCGTCAGCGGCGCGTTGCCCGACGGCGGCGTGCCGCCGGTGATCACCTCGACGATCGATCCCTGTCTCGCGCCGTTCACCTGCTGGGCGCCGCCGTAGTCCGAGTCCGCGTAGTTGGCCTTCTTGCTGCGGACGGCCTCGACCGTGACCCAGGCCTTGCCCATCTCGCCCGGCCAGCGGGCGGTCCAGGTGGCGGAGGTGCCGCTCACGGCGATCGGCAGGGACGCGACCCCGTAGTCGAGCGCGGGCGCGACGCCGCTCGGACTGAACACGCGCGAGATGTAGAGGCGCGTGCCGCCGTTCATGAAGAAGGCGCGGGCCGCGTGAGCGACGTAGCTGAGCCGCTCGTCGGCGACCGTCGGCGCGTGCAGCACCGAGAGCCCCCCGTACACGCTCTCGAACTCGGTGTAGCTGGTGACCAGCCGCGGCTCCGTCGTCTTCGGTCCGCCCGGATACTGCACGGGACCGTAGCGCGTCATCCCCGCGAATCCGGTCGTGCTCGTCGGCACGCCCTCGATCGACTTCGATCGGAAGCTGACCTCTTCGACGTAAACTCCGGGGGCGAGATATTCCGGCATCGTTCGCTCCTTCCGCCTTCAGCGCATCCCTACACGGTGAAGAAGAACTTCGGCTGACCGGTCAACAACGTGCCGAGCTCGAAGGTGACGCTGCGCGTGCTGTTCGCCGTGGCCGCATAGCCGGGCGGCAGCTTGCGCCCGGCCGAGACGTCGTCCGGGTCCGCGGCCAGCGCCTCGACCGGCAGATCCCCGAGCGGGTCGTCGGCCGGGATGGGCACCGGCGCCGGCGGGCCGAAGACGGTCACGGTCGCGTCGAGCGGCGCCGGCAGATCGCCGAGGCCCCCCGCTTCGTTGCCCAGCATCAAGAGGAACTCGCCGCGGTCGTCGCCGTGCGCCCAGCCGACGATCTGGCCGTTGATCGACGCCTGCACGCGGACCCAGCGCACCGGCACCTCGTGGTCCGTGGCCTTCTTCCAGGTGACCCGGCCGCGCATGCCGGTCGCCGTCGGGCTGACGTCGTAGGCGGCGCCGGGAAAGAGCGCCGGCCGCCGCACGCGGCCCGGTGGTCCGGCGGACGCGATGTCGGCCGGCACGGGATAGCTGAGACGGCGCGGTACGAAGCGGCGCGTGCGGTCGACGAGGCGAAGTCCGATGGGGGAGGTGCGCCCCGGCGGGTACACGAGCGCGTAGCGGCAGGAGTTGTGCCGCGGGACGGCGTTCAGATCGCCGAGCGGGTCGAGCGCCGCGTCGAACTCGAGGATCGGCTGCGAGCCGGGGAGGTACGGGACCCCGTCGAGCACGACGGCAATGGGCCGCGCGATCCGGGCGCCTCGCTGCGCGTCGACGGGCTCGATGCCGAGCAGCAGGCGATCGACGCGCTCGTCGAAGGCCGCGGGCAGGAACGCGTTCATGCCGGACCGACTCCGCGCACGAGCGTGGTGACGTCGGGCGGCGGCGCCGCCTTCCGCGCGTCCAGCCGGACCATCCGGGCGATGTAGGGCACGCTGATGCGATAGTCGGCGGCGAGCGAGTCGAACGTCCGCATCACGGCCTCGGTCGAGATCTCGTCCATGAGCAGGTGCACGGCGTCGTTGGGAGCCCAGTCCCCCGACTGGTGGAGCAGCGGGCCGCTCAGAATCGGCGTCGAGTCGAGCGCCTGCATCGCGCGGCCGAGGATGGCACCCTCCGCCTCGGCGTTGTCGCCCCAGGGCGTCAGCAGGAAGTGCAGGTCCAGCGGGAGGTGGGGGATGCCGTCCTGCGCGGTCACGCCCGACCACGCGGCCCGCATCGTCTTGTTGAAGTCGACGCGGTAGAGAAAGATCGAGAGCCCGGGCCGCACGATGATCGTCGAGAGCGAGTGGCGGTCGAAGTCCTCGCTGCGGACGAGGTAGGCCTTCGTCGTCTTGTTCTGCACCGGCACGGGCGGATCGGCGAACGCGAGGGTCAGCAGGCGCTCGATGCTCTTGCCGGTCGAGGCGATGGAGGTGAAATTGGCCATCCGTCATCCGCGGTCCGGGTCGGCCAGGCCGTCGGAGGCGAGGAGCGCCTTCGCGCGGTCGGCGGTATCCGGATTCAAGCTGAACACGTTGGTCGCCGAGCCCGTGCTCGTCCGGCACAGATAGCCGCGATCCACGAGCCATCCCACGGCCCGGCCCGTCTCGTCGACCCGCGAGCGAATCGCCTGCTCGACGAGCCGCCAGCGCGCGATGCCCTCGAGATCGTCGGCGGCATGCGGATGCCGCACGAAGTAGGCGAGGACTTCCTTGACGAGCGCCGCGCTGGGTGGGGGCTCCTTGTCCAAGGCCAGCCGAGACAGCAAGGGCCGATCCAGCCGGGAGCGCGAGAACAGGCGCGAATCGGTGGTGTTTTCGAGGGCGGTGGGATCGGATCGTCCCACCTCGCGCGAAGCTGGACCGCGCGCGCGGTCGACGAATGCGGCGCCGGCGTTCGAATCCGAGCGGGATCGAAATGCGCGGGGTGGGTCCGGGGCGACCCACCCGCGTCGGTCACACGGCGCGGCGATCGATGTTGTGCCGCTTGACGAGCCGGCCGAATGCGCGGCGGTCCTGTCCGGCCCGCCTTGCGGCCTGCGTGATGTTCCCGTTGTGGGCACGCAGCATCTCGATCACGTACTCGCGCTCGAAGGCTTCGATGGCGCGGGCGCGAGCGACGCGGAAGCCGCCGCGGTCGGCGTCGACGGCCGCGCGCTCGGTGCGCCCCGTGTGGGCCGCGAGGATATCGCGCGCGCGAATCTGGGCGCCCTCGGCGAGCACGTGGGCGCGCTGCACGATATTCCAGAGCTCACGGACGTTGCCCGGCCAGCGGTGGCGCTTGAGCTCCACGCTGGCAGCGGGCGTGAGGGCCTTCCGTGGGGCGCCTTCCTCGTCGGCGATTGTGTCGAGCACGTGGCGGGCGATGAGGGGAATATCGTTGGGGTGCTCCCGCAGCGACGGCATGTGCAGGCGCAGCACGCTCAGCCGGAAGAAGAGGTCGGATCGGAAGCGTCGGTCGTGGACGAGCGTCTCGAGGTCGCTGTTGGTCGCGGCCAGGATGTTCACGTCCGCGTGCAGGAACCGCTCCGAGCCGAGGGGCCGGTACGCGCGCTCCTGCAGGAAGCGGAGGAGCTTGGCCTGCGAGGCCGGCGAGAGCGAGTCAATCTCGTCGAGGAAGAGGGTGCCGCCCTCGGCCAGCGCGGCGAGGCCCCGCTGCTCGCGGCAGGCGTCGGTGAACGCGCCCCGCACGTGCCCGAACATCTCGTTCTCGAAGAGCGAATCGGGAAACGCCCCGCAGTCGACGGGGATGAACGGAAAGGCGCGGCGCCGGCCGAGGTGATGGATGGCCCGCGCACAGAGCTCCTTGCCGGTGCCGGTCTCGCCCGTGACGAGCACCGGCCGATCGCTCTGTGCGACGCGCGGGATCTGCGCGACCACGCGCAGGAACGCCGGGTCCCGACCGACGAACTGGCGCAAGCCGATCTCGTGGACGAGCTGCTCGGGCAGGTTCTCCTCCCGGGCCGGCGGCCCGCCGAGGATGCGGCCCATGCGCTGCTCGATCTCTTCCGGCAGCGCCGGCCAGACCGCGAAGTCCGTGGCGGTCGCCGCCGCCAGCCGGACGAGCGGCGCCTCGGCGCCCTGCGGAAGGATCGCGAGGACCGGGGCGGCGGGAGGATTCGCCTGCAGCCAGCTCATCAGGTCGAACGGCTCGCCGTCGTCGGTGAGTGCGGCCGCGACGATCAGATCGACGCGGCTGTCGGCGATGGGAATCGCTCCCTTCCAGACACGACGCTGCACGTCGCAGCCGCGGAACAGCCGCGCGTCATCGAGCGTGGAGGGTGCATCGGTGAGGAGCAGGATTCGCCAGGGCATAACGTGCTGCTCGCCGGAAGGAGAGCGATCCGAACGCGAGGCACATCTTAAACGAGCGATGCTGCAACTGAAGCCACGTCGATCGAAAAAAATCGGCGTCGACGCGATCTTCGTGCAGCTTGTCACACGCGCGTTGCTCATCGTCCACCGCTTGAGGTCGAGGTCGATTGCGGAATCGTGCTCCGACTTCAGATCGGTGATCGCTCGTTGTCGGCCGCAGACGACGTCAGCTCGAGCGTACGCAGGACGCGCGCGGGCGTTTCCGATTCGTCGTCGAACTCGGCGGGGGCGTGCCTGAACCGGTTGAGCTCGGACGGCGTCTAAGGCATTACGCGGCGCGCCGTCTCCTGCGCCAGGGGAGGTCGGATGGACACGTTCCTGCACGACGTGAAGCACGCGCTCCGGGGGCTGGCCCGCACCCCCGCCTTCACCTTCGCGGCGGTCGCCGCGCTCGCGCTGGGCATCGGTGCGAACACCGCGATCTTCTCCGTGGTCGACGCCGTGCTCCTGCGGCCGGTGCCGTTTCCGGATCCGGATCGGATCGTGTTCTTCACCACCACCGCCGCGCAGGGGGAGAGTCCCGCGGCATCGCCTGCGAAGTTCGCCAAGTTCCGGACCGAGACGTCCGTCATCGAGGACGCGGCGGCGTTCCGGACCGGGGTCGTGAACTACACCGGCGGGGGCGACGTCGAGCAGCTCCGCTCGGGTCAGGTGAGCGCGGCGTATTTCGCGCTGACCGGCGCCCCCATCATCCGCGGCCGCTCGTTCGCTCGGGAGGAGGACCTGCCTCGCGGCGCCCACGTCGCGCTCATCAGCCAGGGCCTCTGGCAGCGCCACTTCGGGGACGATCCCGACATCGTCGGCAAGCCGATCTCGCTGAGCGGCGACCTGTACACCGTCATCGGCATTGTGGGCGACGCCTATCATCCGGAGGATCTGGGCCCGGTGCCGGAGGTGTACGTGCCGTTCCAGCTCGATCCCGACAGCACCGACCAGGGGCACTACTTCCGATCGGCGGGCCGGCTGAGGGATGGCGTGACGCTCGATCAGGCCAAGGCGAAGTTCGCCCTCGCCGCAGACGAGTTCAAGGCGCGGTTCCCCACGGTGCTCCAGGCCAGCCAGAGCTTCAGCGTCGAGCCGATGCGGGACGCCTTCGTCACCAACGTCAAGCCCATCCTGCTGGTGCTCCTGGGCGCCGTGGCGTTCGTGCTGCTCATCGCCTGCGCCAACGTCGCCAACCTGCTGCTCGTCCGTGCGACGGCGCGGAAGCGCGAGATCGCGATCCGGTCGGCGATTGGCGCCGGCCGCGGACGGATCATGCGGCAGCTGCTCACCGAGAGCGTCGTCCTCGCCCTGATCGGCGGAATTCTCGGGCTCGCGATCGGCAGCATCGGCATACGCGCGCTGCTGTCGATCAACACCGCCGGGCTGCCGAGGGTCGGCGCGAACGGCGTCCGCGTCGGCCTCGACTGGCGCGTGCTGCTGTTCACGACGGCCGCGGCGCTCGGCACGGGCGTCCTGGTCGGGCTCGTGCCCGCCGTCCAGAGCTCGCGCGCGGATCTGAATGCGGCCATCAAGGAAAGCAGCAGCCGGTCCGGTACCGGCTTCCGACAGAACAAGGCCCGATCGGTGCTCGTCGTCGTGGAGACGGCGCTGGCGCTCGTGCTGCTGGTGGGCGCGGCGCTGCTCATCCGCACTTCGCTCGCGCTCGCGTCGGTCGATCCCGGCTTCAACGCGAGCGGCGTCCTGACGATGAGGATGTCGCTGACCGGGCCGCGGTTTCTGACCTCCGACGGCGTCGAGCAGATCGTGCGCGAGGGCTCGGAGCGGCTGAAGACGATTCCGGGGGTGCAGTTCGCGAGCGCCACGTGCTGCGTGCCGCTGCAGGGCGGCTACGGCCTGCCGTTCACGATCGTCGGGCGGCCCCTGCCGGGGCGGAACCCGTACCACGGCGGCGGCATGTGGGTGACCCTGTCGCCGGGGTACTTCGAGGTGTTCGGGATTCCGGTCACGCGCGGCCGTGTGTTCACCGAGCGCGACGACAAGCTGGCGCCGCCCGTCGTGGTGATCAGCGAGGCCATGGCGAAACAGTACTGGCCCGACAGCGACCCGTTGAACGACCGGCTCGTGATCGGCCGAGGCGTCATGCGGGAGTTCGCCGACGAGCCCGAGCGGCAGATCATCGGCGTCGTCGGCGACGTCCGCGCGGCGGGGCTGAACGCCAACCCGGGCCCGATCATGTACGTGCCGCAGGCACAGCTGCCCGATGCCGCCAATGCGCTCAACGTCGGCATCACGCCGCTCGGCTGGGTGATGCGGACCACGGTGCCGCCGGCCTCGGTCGGCGCCGCCGCGCGGGAGCAGCTTCGACAGGTGACGGGCCTCCCGGTGTCCGATGTGAAGACGATGAGCGAGATCGTCTCGACGTCGGCGTCGCGCCAGCGGTTCAACATGATCCTGATGAGCGTGTTCGGCGCCGTGGCGCTGCTCCTGGCCGCGATCGGCATCTACGGCCTCATGGCGTACTCGGTGGAGCAGCGTACGCAGGAAATCGGGATCCGGCTCGCTCTCGGAGCGGAGACCGGCGCGGTGCGCCGGATGGTCGTGCTGCAGGGAATGCGGCTGGCCGTCGTGGGCGTCGTCCTCGGGATCGCGGGCGCCTACGGCCTGACGCGGCTCCTCGCGAGCGTCCTGTACGGCGTCCAGGCTCACGATGCCGCCGTGTTCGCCGGGATTCCGATCCTGCTGACGATGGTCGCCCTTGCGGCGGTGTGGCTCCCGGCGGCGCGCGCGAGCCGCGTCGATCCCCTGCAGGCGCTGCGGTGCGAGTGATGCGTCACGTCGCCAGGAGGCGGCGGGCGGTCTGCTCGTACAATCTCGGAGAGCGGTCCGATGTCGGCCACCCGGACGCGCTCGTCGATCTTGTGCATGGTGTCGTTGACGGGGCCGAACTCCACCACCTCGCGCGAGACGGTCGCCAGGAACCGGCCGTCCGAGGTGCCGCCGCTCGTCGAGAGCACCGGCGCGCGCCCGACGACCTGACGGATTGAGGATTCCAGCACGTCGGTGAGCGGGCCGCGAGCGGTCAGGAACGGCGCCCCGGTGAGCTTCCAGCGGATCCCGAAGACGAGGCCGTGCGACGCGAGGATCTCGTCCACCCGCTCCTGCAGGCCTTCCGCCGTGGAGGCCGGCGAGAACCGGAAGTTGAAGCCGACGGTCAGCTCGCCCGGGATGAGGTTCTCGGCGCCGGCGCCCGCCTGAATGCTCGAAATCTGGAAGCTCGTCGGCGGGAAGTAGTCGTTGCCCTCGTCCCATCGCTCCGCGACGAGCGCCGCCAGCGCGGGCAGGGCGTCGTGAATCGGGTTGCGCCCCCGCTCGGGATAGGCGATGTGGCACTGGACGCCCTCGACGCGCAGGACGCCGGTCAGGGATCCTCGGCGGCCGTTCTTGACGGTGTCGCCGAGCACGGCGGTCGACGTCGGTTCGCCCACGATGCATGCGTCGAGCGTCTCGCCGCGCCCGGCGAGCGTCTCCACCACCGCCCGCGTGCCGTGGAGGCCGTCACCCTCTTCGTCCGACGTCAGGAGCACCGCCAGCGATCCGCCGGTCGGCGCGGCAGCCGCGATTCGCTCGGCGGCCGTGACCATGGCAGCCACGGCCGTCTTCATGTCGGCCGCGCCGCGTCCGTACAGATACCCGCCGCGCACCGCCGCCGCAAAGGGATCGCTCGTCCAGCGATCCGTCGGGCCGGGAGGCACGACGTCCACGTGTCCGGCCAGGCAGACGACAGGCCGGCCGCTGCCTCGGCGCGCCCACAGGTTGCGCACGCCGTTCCGGTCGACGCGCTCGCAGGCGAAGCCGGCGGCCCGCAGACGCGCGGCGATCAGATCGAGGCTGCCGCCGTCGTCCGGCGTCACCGACGGACAGGCGATCAGTTGCTCGGCGAGCGCGAGAGTCTCGCGCTCAATGGCGGCGGTCGAGTCGCTCATGACCTGGCACGCATGCAGCCGGAGGCGGTCGTCACGTCCCGAGCCTCCCGAATCAGGCTCGCAGGAGCTCGTTGATCGACGTCTTCGATCGGGTCTGCGCGTCCACGCGCTTGACGATGACCGCGCAGCTCAGCGAGTAGCGTCCATCCGGCGAGGGAAGGCTCCCGGGCACGACCACCGATCCGGCGGGAACCCGGCCGTAGGTCACCTCGCCGGTGGCGCGGTCGTAGATCCTGGTGCTCTGGCCGATGTACACCCCCATCGAGAGGACCGAGTTCTCCTCGACGATGACGCCCTCGACGACCTCCGAGCGGGCGCCGATGAAGCAGTTGTCCTCGATGATGGTGGGCGCGGCCTGGAGCGGCTCGAGCACCCCGCCGATGCCGACGCCGCCGGACAGGTGCACGTGCTTGCCGATCTGGGCGCAGGACCCGACCGTCGCCCACGTGTCCACCATCGTGCCTTCGTCCACGTAGGCGCCGATGTTGACGAACGAGGGCATCAGGACGACGTTCTTCGCGATGAACGATCCCGCTCGCGCGACCGCGGGCGGAACGACGCGAAAGCCGCCGTCGCGGAACTGCTGGTCCGTGTAGCCCTCGAACTTGGTCGGGACCTTGTCGAAGTACGACAGGACCCCGGACTGCGTCCGTGTGTTGTCGTGGGCGCGGAAGTAGAGCAGCACCGCTTTCTTCAGCCACTGGTGCGTCGTCCACGTGCCGTCGATCTTCTCCGCCACGCGGAGCGTGCCCGAGTTCAGGTCGCCGATGACGTGCGCGATCGCGTCCATGACGTCGCCGGGCATCCGTCCCGGACCCAGCTCGGCGCGGCGCGCGAAGGCGTCGTCGATGATCTGTTCACGCGTGCGTGTCTGCATGACGTCCTCGAACCGCTGTCAGCCGCAGAACGCGGCGATCCGCCGGGCCGCCTCGACGCAGTCCTCGAGCGGCGGCACGAGCGCGATGCGAACGCGGCCGCGTCCGGGATTCTCACCGTGCGCGTCGCGGGCGAGATACTGGCCCGGCAGCACCGTGACCCCCGTCGCCGCCAGCAGCGCTCTCGCGAACCGCTCGTCGTCGCCACCGGGAACCGGAGCCCAGAGGTAGAACCCGGCGTCCGGAACGGCCACCGGCATCACCGGCGCCAGCCACGGCACGACGGCGGCGAACTTGGCGCGATAGGCTGCGCGGTTGCCGGCCACGTGCGCCTCGTCGCGCCACGCCGCCTCGCTGGCCCGCTGGACGGTGAGGCTCATCGCCGATCCATGATACGTGCGATACAGGAGAAAGCGGCGGAGCAGGCTGGCGTCACCGGCCACGCCGCCCGAACGCAGGCCCGGGGCGTTGGACCGCTTCGACAGGCTGGTGAAGACCACGAGATTCCGGAAATCGGACCGGCCCAGCCGGTGCGCGGCCTCGAGGCGCGCCGAGCGGCGGAGCGCTCTCGTCGCCGTAGATCTCGGAGTAGCACTCGTCGGAGGCAATCACGAATCCGTGCCGATCAGCGCGGTCGAACAGGGCCCGCCACTCGTCGAGCGTGGCCACGTGGCCGGTCGGATTGCCCGGCGAGCACACGTAGACGAGCTCGCGTCCGCGACCACTGCTCCTCCGTGACCACCGAGAGGTCGAGGCGGTAGCCGTCGCCGGGCGTCTGGTTGAGGAACACCGGGCCGGCGCCGGCCAGCAGCGCCGCGCCTTCATAGATTTGATAGAAGGGGTTCGGGCACACGACGAGCCGCGACGGTCGGGAGGAATCGATGACGGCCTGCGCGAAGGCGAAGAGCGCCTCCCGGGTGCCGTTGACCGGGAGCACCTGGGTGCGCGCGTCGAGATCGGGCAGGTGATAGCGGCGCGTGAACCAGGCGGCGAGCGCCGCGCGCAACTCCGGCGAACCGCCCGTCGCGGGATAGACCGACAGGCCGTCGAGGTTCTCGACCAGCGCGCGCCGTATCAATTCGGGCGTCGAATGCTGGGGCTCTCCGATGGACAGCCGGATCGGCTTCAGCCCTGCGGGCGGCACCACGCCGCCGAGGAGCGCACCCAGCCGTTCGAAGGGATACGGCTGCAGACGGGAGAGCCCGGGATTCACGCGGGCGAATTCCCGGGCGCTGGTGCGAGCACGGCCAGGATCAGCAGGCGTTCGCCGCTCGAGTTGCGCACCCCGTGCGGTACGCCCTCGGGCGCCACGAGCACGTCGCCAGGCTGCAGGGCGACCTCGGACCCCTCCAGGAGGAAGTGTCCCCGCCCCTCGATCACGTAATAGAGCTTGTCCATTCCGGCGTGGGCGTGGAGCGCGTGCGACTGGCCCGGCTCGAAGGCGTTCAGCCCCACCAGCATTCGCGGCGACTGGAACAGCGTGCTCTTGCCCATCCGGTCGGCGCGCCAGTCGGCATGGGCGGCCGGTCTCATCAGCGCAGCATGTTCCATGACGACACGAGCGTAGCACGATGTCGAGAGGCCGGTGAATCGGGACGGACCGCGCCCTCAATCTCCCGCACTACAATTGACGGATGCCTCCGCGCGTGCGCTTCGCCCCGTCCCCCACCGGCTATCTGCACGTGGGCGGTGCGCGCACAGCACTCTTCAACTGGCTCTTCGCCAGGAAGACGGGCGGCGTCTTCGTGCTTCGCATCGAAGACACCGACGCCGGGCGATCGTCGGCCGAGATGGTCGCCGGCATCCTGGACGGACTCCGCTGGCTCGGCCTCGACTGGGACGAAGGGCCGCTCATCGGCGGCGGGCACGGGCCGTACTTCCAGTCGGAGCGCTTCGGCCGGCATCGCGAGGCCGCGGCGCGCCTGGTGTCGGAGGGGAAGGCCTACTACTGCTATTGCACGCCGGAGGAGATCACGGCGAAGCGCGAGGCGGCCGAGCGCGCCGGTCGCGCGTGGACCTACGATCGCACGTGCCTGGGACTGTCGCCGTCGGAGATCGCCGTCCGCGAGCGGACGGGCCAGCCGCGGGCGATTCGGTTCCGCGTGCCCGACGGCTGGTCGGAGGCCTTCGACGACCTCGTCCATGGCACGATCCGCTTCGACGCCGCCCACATCGAGGACTTCGTCATCGTCCGCTCGGACGGCCACCCGACCTATCACCTGTCGGTCGTGTGCGACGATGTGGACATGGCGATCTCGCACGTGGTGCGCGGCGACGACCACGTGTCGAACACGCCGAAGCACATCCTGCTCTACCAGGCGATCGGCGCGCCGGTCCCGCGGTTCGCGCACGTGCCGCTCATCTTCGGGCCCGACAAGAAGCGCCTCAGCAAGCGCCACGGGGCGACGTCGGTGATGGAGTACGCCGCGCACGGATATCTGCCCGAGGCGATGGTGAACTTCCTCGCGCTCCTGGGCTGGTCGCCCGGTGCCGGCGATCGCGAGCTGTTCAGCCGCGCCGAACTGGTCGACGCCTTTGCGCTCGAGGGCATCAGCGGCGGCAACGCCGTGTTCAACGTCGAGAAGCTCGACTGGTTCAACCAGCAGCACATCATGCGGCTGGCCCCGTCGGACCTGGCCGAGCGCATCAAGCCCGCGCTCGTGGACGCGGGGCTGTGGCGCGACGAGTATCTCGGCGAACGGCACGCCTGGTTTTTCGCGGTGGTCGAATTGCTGAGGTCACGCGCGAAGCGGCTCGGAGACTTCGCGGTTCAGGGACGCTTCTTCTTCACCGACGACATTCAGTACGACGAGGCGGCGGTCGCGAAGTACTTCGTGCCGGAGATGGGAACGGCGCTCGAAGCGATTCGATCGGCGTTCGCGGGCCTCGAGGTCTTCGACGCCGCGTCGACCGAGACGGCGCTGAGACGCGTGGCCGAGGCGGGCACGTGGAAGGCGGGGATGCTCATCCATACCGTCCGCGCCGCCGTGACGGGCCGCACGGTCAGTCCGGGACTCTTCGACGTGCTCGCACTCGTCGGCCGCCAGGCCGTCGATCGACGGTTGACGGCCGCCGTGGCGTTCATCCGCGCCGGCGCCGGCGCGTAGACCGCCGGCGAGCAGAAGTTACCGACGAGATCGCAGAATCGTCTCGCTGCGACAAATTTTCATACCCCGCTGCCCCGCCAAGTCGTTGCTGCAGTGAGGTTTTCGAGAGTCCAGTCCGGCACATCCGTTGCTACGTCTGTATCTCTTGTTGGGGATAGTCCCGGACGGAAGGCAAAGGAGGTTCTTGTGTCGACACGCGATCGCGGATTTGCCTCGATGAATCGCGACAAGCAACGCGAGATTGCCAGCAAGGGTGGCAAGGCTGCCCACGCGAAAGGCCGCGCGCACGAGTGGACGAAGGACGAGGCGCGCGAAGCGGGCCGGAAGGGCGGCGTCGCCAGCCAGCGCGTGAAGCGGGAGCACCAGCCGGTGCCGTGGACGACTGTCACGGTCCCGTCGGAGCCCGCGCCTGGCTCGCACTTCTAAAAGATGATCTCGGTCCCGGTGCCCGTTGGCGTATTGACCGGTTGTTTCGGGTTTGACCTATAATCGGGGTTTCCCGTCCCCGTTCAATACGCCGCCGGGCACTGGGAGGTCGTCCAACGGTAGGACACGTGGCTCTGGACCACGGTATCGGGGTTCGAATCCCTGCCTCCCAGCCAATCAAGTCCTTTCAAAATCAAAGACATGCGGCGCTGAAGCATGGGTGCCGATGACGCGGTCGCTCAGCGCAATCCAAGCTTTGCTCGGAGCGCTGCCACGTCCGGTGTCATCGGATTCGGTCTGCGCTCCGTTGTCCAGGTGAACTCGGCAAGTAACGCGTCGAGGCGCTCGCGCCCCGCCGGTGTGGCCGCCGCCTGCCGCGGCGTCCGGTTGCCGAGCGCCGGAAGGCGCGTATCCAGCCAGCTTTCCCAGTACCGCTGGACTTGCTGGCGCAGGAACGCCTGGACCTCCGGCCGCCGCTGCAATTCCTCGTGCTCACGGTCAGCGATCGGATCGCGAAGCGCGTCCTGTCGCTCAGCGGGCAGCTTCTCGATCGGATCGGCCGCCCGAGACTGGACGACGGCCTCGGAACCGAGTCGCTTTGCGATCTCGCGCTCGATGCGTCTCGCACGAGCGCTGGAGTTGACCCGCACCTGCAGGCGATCGCGGTCGATCTCGAGTGTGCCGAGCGTGGTGTTGTCCCATTCCTTGCGCAGGCGGTTTCCCTTCTTGTTCCAGGGAATCGTCACCGAGATCAGCTCGCCGGCCTCGTTCGCGTTCGCCTCGGACAACAGCTGAGTGGCCTCGCCTTTGTATGCGCGGGCCAGCGACTTCAATCGATCGAACGCCGCCACCGGGCTGCACTTCAGCCGATACGTCAGCGTCGTGAGGACTATTGGCTCGCCGTCCGTGTTCCGCAGCTTTGGCGTCGGCGGGTGACGCACCTGGTCGTCGATGTAGAAGTAGAGGTCCCGCAACTCGACGTCCATCGTGCGCAGACGCTCAACGGCGAAGAAGCGCTCTTTCCCGCCGGCGAAGCGGTCGCGGAAGTCGAGGATCGACAGTTGCCAGCTCGGCGTCGTGTCCTGGAACGGTTCGAGTGACCACGCAAAAGCTGAGGGGGCTTTTGACCGCTGCTTCGAGAAACCCGCGCTCGAGCGACGAGAGTTGCCCGCCGTGGTGCCGAAGGTACAGCGATCCCAGCGACTCCTGCGGCGCGTGTGCAATTCGATCGGGATCATCCGGATCATCAACGAACTCGAAGACGAACCAGGGTATGAAGAACTGACTGAACTCGTCGGTTCCCGTATAGTCCTCAGGCACGCCGTCCCCGAGGAAGAATTCGTCGAGTCCAGCATCCAGAAGCTCGGGGCCGCACTCCTTGAGCGCCAGGTTGAGCAGCTCAGGTACTAATCTGCCCTCGGCGGCGCGCAGTTGCCGCCACACGAAATCAGACTGCTCCTGCGCCTTCGAGCAGCACTGCTTGTATTTTCGACCGCTGCCACACGGACAGGGCTCGTTTCGACCGGGCATGGCGCGCTCCATGTTGCCGAACCAGTGGAACGATTCGTCCCGCGCTGCGACGGTGCAGCAAAGGCGCTCGACCGGAGGTCCCACGCCGGTCGATGGCAGGAGCCTCTCCACAAGTGTCTAGAAGGATAGACAGATATCGAACTCGCGCGTATGCTGAGAGGAATGACCGCCAAGGACCTGCGCCGTGTGCTCAGGCTCCATGGCTGTCGTGAGACTCGACAGCGCGGGTCCCACGTTCGGATCGAGTGCGGCACGTGCGTGACGACCGTGCCGGTCCACGCGGGGGAGGACATCGGCCCCGGTCTGCTCCGTCGCATCGAGCGTGATCTCGAACCGTGTCTGGGGAAGGGATGGTTGAAGAAATCGTGAAGAGCTACCGCGTCACGTATAAGCGGGACGAATCAGGATGGTGGGTCGCGTCTGTGCGCGGGCTGCGTGGTTGCCACACCCAGGGCCGCACCGTGGACGAAGCGCGGCGCCGCATCATCGAGGCGATGGAGCTGTTCGTGGACAACGCTCTCTCAGTGGAGATTGTCGACGACGTCAAGCTGCCCGCGGCTGCAAGGAGTGCGATTCGTGCTTACGCCACGCTGCGCAAGAAGGCGGAACAGCAAGATCGACGCGTCGCACTGGCAGCTCGGCGAGCCGTGAGAGTGCTCCGTGGCGGACGACTGAAGATGAGCGCTCGAGATGCCGCACGCGTGCTCGGGTTGTCACACCAGCGTGTCCACCAGCTTGCGCAGGAGAAGCGAAGCGGCAGTTGAGACACGATGAGACACCTTGTGGCCCACTTCGATCCCCGGCTGGTCCCTCACGCAAGATCGAGACTGACAAGCGTTTCGTCGCTGCGAGCACCGCGTCGCCAACACGGACGCCCTTCTCCCGGGCCGATCCGAATTCCCAGCTCGCGTGTTCGTGGAAACTCGATCGGCCAGGGAACCGTGCGGGGCGAGCATCGTCTCGATCAGCAGTCGACCCGCTGACAGACAGCGGACTCTGACTCGCCCCGTCCAGCTCGAACCGTCCCGGAACCTGCACTACTGGTTCGGCTTGGCACGGCCGACGTACGCGCCGCGCGCGACGATCTTCCCCTCCATCGCCTTCTCGACGTCGGCGCGCGAGGCAGTCGCCGGCACGTCGAGCATCGCGTTCAGCGCGTAGACCTGGAAGATGTAGTGGTGGTACGGGTGGCCCGCTGGCGGCGCGGGGCCCATGTACTGTGGTCCGCGCATGCTCGTCTGACCGGCGCCCGCCGGAACAGGGCCGCCCTCGGGAATCGACGTGGAGGCCGCCGGAATGTTCCACACGACCCAGTGCGTGATGTCGTTCGTGAGGTTCCCCGCGGGAATCGCGACGTCCAGGTCGTGCATGATGAGCACGTAACTCACCGTCCCGGCTGGTGCGCCGCTCCAGCTCAATTGCGGCGAGATGCCCTGGGCGCCGGTGTACTTCGCCGGAATCTCTGCGCCGTCGGCGAACGAGGTGGACGTGACCGTCAGCATCGACAGCCCGCCGCCCCTGCCGCGACCGCCGGCTCTGCCCGCCCCACGCTGCGCCATCGCGACGCCGGACGCCAACCCGACGAGGAGAATCTGCAGCAGGAGCAGCCGTGTCAAAGGTCTTCGCATGTCTCCTCCTTGTATCAAGACAGGATACGTTATCAGCCCTGGGCTCTCCTGGACCATCTCCTTGCCTGACGGCCTCCTCGAAGAGGCTCGCAAGCCGGCGGTCGCGCGGGCCGCCCCTCGGCTACGATGAGCAAGCGAAGGGAGGGCATCATGCGACGGCTTGCGCTCTGGACTCTGGCGGTAACGGCGCTTTCAGGGACCGCGGCTCAGGCGCGGCCCATGCTCTATGTCGGCAACTCCACCGGCAGCGACGTGTCGGTGATCGACCTGGCCGCGCGCAGGGTGGCGGCCACCATCACGCTGGGTCATCTGGTACATGGCGTCTGCGCCCCGGCCGACGGGCGGCGCGTCTTTGTCACCATCGAATCCGACCACACGCTCCGGGTGATCGACACCGCGACCAACACGCAGGTCGCCACCATCGCGCTGCCCGGCCAGCCCAACGAATGCGCTGCCACCGCCGATGGCCGGACCGTGCTGGTGCCGATCCTGGGGTCGGTCAATGTGATCGCGATCGTAGACACGAACAGGAAATCGGTGGTCAAGACCCTGCCCATGCGCCATCCCCACAATTGCGCCGCGCCGGAAGGCGGCAGCAACAGCGCGATCTGGTGCGAGGAACTGGGCGACTATCGCATCAACCGTATCGATATGAAGACCCTCTCGATCACCGACCGGGTGCCGGTGGCGGGCGAGCCCAGGCCATTCGTGGTCTCCGCGGACGAGCAGACGCTCTATGCCGCGCTGAGCGGGCTCCACGGCGTCGCCGCCGTGGACCGCACCAAGCAGCGCATCACCGAGGTGGCCCTGCCGCCCATGCCCTACATGACCTGCCGCAACGAGCCGCACAACACGCCCACCCACGGCGTGGCGCTCACCCGCGACGGCAAGAAGCTCTGGATCACCTCTGTTCCCGACGCTGGCGTCTATGTCTACGATGTGGCGAGCGGGATCTTGTCGAACAAGATCGCCACCGGCGCCTGCCCCAACTGGATCAGCATGTCCAGCGACGGCCGCTTCGCCGCCATCAGCAATGCCGACGACGACAGCGTCTCGGTGTTCGATCCCAACACCGACAAGGAACTGTACCGGCTGAAGGTCGGCACGGCGCCCAAGCGCCTCCTCGTGGTGGACGTACCGGACTAGCGCGGTTTTCGTTTCGCTGTAGCGGCCGACCTTCAGGTCGGCTTCGCATTGGCGGACCTGAAGGTCCGCGGCTACAAGGATTTCCGGCAGCCGGGCTCGCGGGACGGCGGCCTGGTCGAGATTCCGCTGACGACCGCGCCCATGCGGCGCACGTGGCTGCGTCGCGCGCGCGACCGCGCGCGGGGACTTCCCGATGCCGCGGTCGCGACCGCGCTCGCCAGCCATGCCCCCGGCACGTTCCGGCGCATCATCGATCACGCGCTTGCGCGCGACGAGACGAGGCATCTCGGTCTGGTCGTCCGCACCGGCGTCTTCAAGGTGCCGCGCCTCAGCGCGCGCGTCGACGCGAATCTCCGGATGCTGGGCGCGCACCCGCGCGCGGGCGAGTTCCAATGGGTCACCCCGGCGGCAGGGATGTCGGCGTGGCCGACTCCCTGACGGGGGCGGGGTGTTCGCGCTTCACCAGGAGGCGCCAGAACGTCACGTATCCGAGGATGCTGTCCGCCGCGTCGCGCCACGACCCCCGGGACAGCGCGTACCCGAGCCGGGCGGTTGGAGCGACCAGCGTGACGACAACCGCCGTGACGGCCGCGCCCGGCCGCGAGAAGTGTGTCCAGCCGTACCGCCAGAGACTGCGCCAGCTTTGCGCGATCCGCCACGGCCTGTCACGGCCCGTGTCCCAGCCCTGCCGGTGCTCCACCGGGTCGCAAGGCAGAAACCACGTCTCCCACCCGGCGCGGGCCGCGCGCAGGGCCAGATCCGCGTTCCTCGAGGTAGACGACGAACCGCGGGTCGAAGCCGCCAAGCGCTTCGAACACGGTTCGACGGATCATGAGCGCCGCGCCCGACACGAAGTCCACGCGACTGGCGCCAGCGTGGTCCCAATCGGCCAACCGGATGCCCGGAAACAGCGCGGGAGCGAGCCGACTGAGGCCGAGCGATTGATTGACGATTCGTGCCGGGGTGAGGACGCGGCCGCACGTCTTCTGGACCACGCCCCGCGCGTCCAGCCATTGACGGTCGCTGTAAGCGCCCAAGCAGCGGAACCCTTGAGCCTGTTTGCGTACCAAATCGGAGACTTGGCAAGCACCGAGTTGAGAGCCTCCGTCGTGTTTATGTTCGAGAACGGTCTCGCAGCCGGAACGGCGGGCGTGCTCAGCGCCGGCCCAGGCGCGGAAATCACTTGCGAAGTGTTAAAACGGGCTGCCGAGGCTTCGAATGCAGCCGCTCAGCTGCAAGTGCGGACTGCGGCGACGCTGGAACTAAATTACCCTGGTGCCATCGAGCGAGTTCGGACGTTTCTTGAGCCGTTTGTGCCGAGTGGGTTACCAGCAACAACTGAATGGAGCCTTCTTAAATGGGAGCTTCTTGGTGAAGCCACGAATCTCTGGTATGAGCAGCAGAAAGACAAAGCTAGATAGCGCGAGACTGAGCCATCGAGTGATGGACCACCCTCAGTGCGCATTCACATTTCTCAGCACTTCGTTCTCCGACTGTGTGCAGTGAACGAGCCTGGAGACAATGGCCAAGCGACAGCGCCTCCCTTCGGACAGTTCGCCAACGACTGGGTCCCAGCCTGCGTCCCTTATTAGGTGTCCCTCTTGTTCAACGGCGCTGCCATTGGCACTTCTTGGGTCCTTTGGCACATTTCGGTGTCCACAATGTCACTCAAGGTTGAGAATGTCGACTGCTTACAACGCTGCGACCAATCTTCAGGCCATTGTGTTAACCGCGGCGCTGGCGTACGCCGTTGGAGCGCGGGGATGGATACTAGTTGTCGTAACCATCCTTGGCTTTATCCCCGTCGGAGGCGCTTGGTTTCCATTCAGACGTCGTATTAGTCCAATAAAGTTGCAGCTCGTCGATGAAGGCGAGGACGGCTGACAGTGCCGACTCCGGTGGTTCCGCCAGACGTTGACGAAGCGCACGAGTGTCAGAGAGCAACGCGTGCCCTATCAAACACGTGCTTACTCAAAGACGGTGAGTGAGATATGAATTACCGTCGAATTGTCGTCGCCTTGTCCGGGCCGGGCTGGGACCGAATTCTGCGTATTCTAATGGGATGCGCCCTTCGGTAGAATCGATCGGAGACTCGGGCTTGTTCATGAAGTGGCCGCCGCTCCTGATTCTGCTCGCACTGCTCTGGCCCAGGCCCGCGCTCGCCGGTCCGCCCTACCAGCTCGACGATCCTGACGTCATCCCGTTCCACCACTTCGAGTTCTACACGTTCGGCGCGGTCAGCTCGACGCCGGGCGTAGTCGACGCCGGCGCACCGGCGCTGGAGCTCAACTGGAGCGGCGTGCCGAACGTCATGTTCCACTTCGTGGTGTCGTCCGCCGAGGCGATCCCGTCGCAGGGACCGGACACGGTCGGTCTCGGCGACACGGAGGCCGGGCTGCAGTACCGGTTCGTGGACGAGTCGGCCCACCGTCCCATGATCGGGACCTTCACGATGCTCGAGATTCCCACCGGCAACGCCGATCGCGGACTCGGCGCGGGTGGCTTCTCGATCAAGCTGCCAATCTGGATGCAGAAGAGTGTCGGGGGCTGGACGCTGAACTGGGGCGCAGGCGAGAGCCTGACGCGCGTCACGGGCAGCAACGACTATCCGTTCGGTGGCGCCCTCGTGCAACACGACGTCACGAAGCATCTGACGCTCGGCAGCGAGCTCTTCTATCACGGCGCGCAGGACCCGGGCTCCGAGCACGCGGCCATGATCGATGTCGGCGGATCGTACGGCTTCAGCAACCCCGATCACCAGGTGTTGTTCTGCTACGGGCACTCCGTCGCCGGCCAGGCGGAGAACTACGGCTACCTCGCCCTCTACTGGACCTGGGGCCCCAAGGACCCGGGCCGCTGATCCGGACGGTCGAGACGCGCTAGGGCGCGGGCGGCGCGTGGAGCGCCGCGCACGAGGGCGGCAGCACGAAGAGCGACGCCGCGGGCTTGCCGAGCGCCAGCCGCGTGACTTCCAGCAGCGAGACGTGCTTGTCGTTCTCGAGCTTGACGACCAGGCCGAAGCGCGGGTCGACCCACGCCGTCATGCCGGCGGCGTCACCGGGACCGGCAGGCACGGTCAGCATCGTCGTCAGTCCGTCGACCGTGGCGGTGCTGCCTCGCGTCGCGTGCTGCCGGGCGAAGTCGGCCGTCATGTTGGCCGACGCCAGGAACGGATCCCCCCAGTCGCCGGTGAACGTGGACGTCGTGCACGGCTCGGCCGGGTCGGCGAGATCCCACGTGTGGTTGGTGTGTGCGGACAGATCGAAGACCGATCGTGCGTGCACGCCGGCCGATCCGCCGGTCCGCGCCGGCATCGCCGTCTCGACCATCGCCTTCGAGCCGTCGCGCGCGATCTCGATCTGCTGCCCCGGGACGATCAGCGAGCTGGTCTCGGTGAGCGTGTAGGCGTCCGGCGGCGCCGATTGCGCGGCGGCGGTGCCGCCCCCTGCGACAAGCACCGCGACACCCAGGGCGATTGCGAGATGACGAGTCAGGTGGCTGCGAAACCGAAGCGGCTGTATCGACATGAGCAAATATTTGATTGATTCAATGTTTTGATCTAATCTCTCGAGCCATGCTTTCCGATCCGGCCGACCTCCTTCGTCAACATGGCATCCAGGTGACGGCGCAGCGGCTCGCAGTTTTGCGAGCTGTCAGCGCTCAACCCCACATCACGGCCGACGGCGTCGCCGAGGTATCCCGGGCGGAGATTGGCGCGATCTCGCTCCAATCTGTATATGACGCGCTCGGCGTCCTGGTGGCCGAAGGCCTCGTGCGCCGGATCCAGCCCGCCGGGTCCCCGGCGCGGTTCGAAGCCCGCGTGGGCGACAACCATCATCACGTGATCTGTCGCATCTGCGGTCGGACCGCCGATGTCGACTGCGCCGTGGGAGCTGCGCCCTGTCTCAGGGCCACCGATGACATGGGCTACGAGATCGACGAGGCCGAGGTGATCTACTGGGGTCGGTGCCCGGAGTGCGCGTCCCGGGCTCGCACGTGACCCTGCCTCACGTCTTCGAAACGAGGGTGTCGACGCCGCCGAAGACTTCCAGCTCGGGCGCCGCCGATCGTCCGCGCGCCTGACCACCACATTGCGATCAGAGGAGAAAACGACATGGACGACGAAAGCAAGTGCCCGGTCACGGGCGGATCACAGCGAGGCACGTCGAACCGGGACTGGTGGCCGAATCAACTGAACCTGAAGAGTCTCGCCGGCGCCTCGCCCGCCGCGGATCCGATGGGCGGGGACTTCGACTACGCCGAGGCATTCAAGACGCTGGACCTCGACGCCCTGCGCAAGGACGTCGAGGCCGTGATGACGACGTCGCAGGACTGGTGGCCGGCGGACTACGGCCACTACGGGCCGCTCTTCATCCGGATGGCCTGGCACAGCGCGGGCACGTATCGCATCAACGACGGCCGCGGCGGCGCCGGGGCCGGGATGCAGCGCTTCGCGCCCCTCAACAGCTGGCCCGACAATGCGAACCTCGACAAGGCGCGCCGGCTGCTCTGGCCCGTCAAGCAGAAGCACGGCAACAAGATCTCGTGGGCCGACCTCATGGTCTTCGCCGGCAACTGCGCGCTGGAGTCGATGGGATTCAAGACGTTCGGTTTCGGCTTCGGCCGCGCCGACGTCTGGGAGCCGGACGAGACCTACTGGGGCACGGAGAGCACGTGGCTGGGCGAGGAGCGCTACAGCGGCGACCGAGACCTCCAGAATCCTCTCGCGGCCGTGCAGATGGGTCTCATCTACGTGAACCCGGAGGGACCGGACGGCACGCCGGATCCGCTGGCCGCCGCCCGGGACATTCGAGAGACATTCCGCCGCATGGCGATGAACGACGAGGAGACGGTGGCGCTCATCGCCGGCGGGCACACGTTCGGCAAGGCTCATGGGGCGGGCGATCCGGTCCACGTCGGCGCGGAGCCGGAGGCGGCCCCGATTGAGGCGATGAGCCTCGGCTGGACCAGCAGCTTCGGCACCGGCAAGGGTCGCGACGCCATCACCAGCGGACTCGAAGGCGCGTGGACCCCGACTCCCGTGCGCTGGGACAACAGCTTCCTCAGGACCCTGTTCGCCTACGAGTGGCACCTGACGAGGAACTTCGCCGGGGCGCCGCCGCGCGGCGACTCGTCGGTCTCTCCGCACCTTCATCCGCTGGCGCCCACCGCCCACGCCACGCTCGATGCCGACGAGCGGGCATGGCAGTGGATGCCGACCGATCCGAGTGCGGCGAACCTCGTGCCCGACGCCCACGATCCGTCGAAGCGGCATTTCCCGATGATGCTCACGACCGACATC
Organism: uncultured Acidobacteriota bacterium; assembly: GCA_963761615.1. GTDB lineage: Bacteria > Acidobacteriota > Vicinamibacteria > Vicinamibacterales > CAVVIG01 > CAVXGU01. The sequence continues at coordinate 65,745 of CAVXGU010000003.1, forward strand.
GCGCTGCGGATGGATCCGATCTACGAGCCGATCGCACGCCGCTTTCTCGAGCATCCGGACCAGTTCGCCGACGCCTTCGCCAAGGCGTGGTACAAGCTGATCCACCGCGACATGGGGCCGGTCACACGGTACCTCGGCCCGCTCGTGCCTGCCGAGCCCCAGCTGTGGCAGGACCCCGTCCCGCCCGTGAGCCACGCGCTCGTCGACGCGGCGGACATCGCCGCGCTGAAAGACAAGATCCTCGCGTCCGGACTGTCGATCTCCCAGCTCGTCTCGACCGCCTGGGCGTCGGCGTCCACTTTCCGCGGCACCGACAAGCGCGGCGGCGCCAACGGCGCGCGGATCCGCCTCGCGCCCCAGAAGAACTGGGCCGTCAACCGGCCCGCCGAGTTGGCGAGGGTGCTGCACATGCTGGAAGGCATCCAGAAGGCGTTCAACGACGCGCAGGCTGACGGGAAGAAGAAGATCTCTCTGGCCGATCTGATCGTCCTCGGCGGTTGCGCCGCCGTCGAGCGGGCCGCGAGGGACGCCGGTGACGAGGTCGAAGTGCCCTTCGCTCCCGGCCGGACGGATGCGTCCCAGGAACAGACCGACGTGGAGTCGTTCGCCGTGCTCGAGCCGACGGCGGACGGGTTCCGCAACTACGTCGGACACCGGCACGACCGGCCGGCCGAGCACCTGCTCGTCGATCGCGCGACCCTGCTGACGCTCAGCGCCCCCGAGATGACCGTGCTCGTGGGCGGCCTGCGCGCTTTGAACGCGAACCACGGGCAGTCGCCGCTGGGCGTCTTCACCGAGAACCCCGGGACGCTGACCAACGATTTCTTCGTGAACTTGCTGGACCCGGGCACGACGTGGACGCCGACCTCGGACGCCGCGGAGATCTTCGAGGGGCACGACTCGACGGGCGAGGTCAAGTGGACCGGGAGCCGCGTCGACCTCGCGTTCGGCTCGAACTCCCAGCTCCGCGCGCTGGCGGAAGTCTACGCGTGCGACGGCTCGAAGCCGAAGTTCGTGCGCGACTTCGTGGCGGCCTGGGACAAGGTCATGAGTCTCGATCGCTTCGATCTGGCCTGATCTGGCGCCCGGTTTCCCCACGGCGGATCGAGCTCACGCGGGCTCGATCCGCCACCCATGGCGATCGGACGCGTCGCGCGCGCGCGTCGACGCTCACGCCTGGCCCGTCGTGATCGGCCGGCGCTGGAGCAGGAACAGGTCGGCGCCGTCGAACGCCCACTCGAGATCCTGGTCACCGCCGTAGACCTGCTCGCACCGCTCCGCCAGGCGATTGAGCGCCGTCAGCTGTCCATCGTCCAGGCAAAGCGTCTGCGCGCGAGCCTCGTCGAGCTCGACGTGTTCGGTGCCGCCGCCGGCGCTGCGCCGGATGAGGAGGTCCTTGTACCCCGGCGTTCGCTCGAGCACGGTCCCGTCCCGGGCGACACGGAAGCGATCGGGTGTGACGAGGCCGGCGACAACCGCTTCGCCGAGGCCCCACGCCGCCTCGATCACGCGGACGTCCTCGCCGCTCATCGGGTCGCGGCTGAACAGCACACCGGCCGCCGAGGGCTCGACCATGCGCTGCACGACGATGCCGACCTGCGGGGCGCCGGCAATGCCCAGGCGCGCCCGGTACGCGAGCGCCGAGTCGGTCCGGCCGGATGCCCAGACCGCACGCACGGCTTCGACGATCGCGCCGAGCTCCGGCTCGACGTGGAGGAGCGTGGCGTGCTGTCCCGCGAAGCTCGCGCCCGCGGAGTCTTCCCCGACGGCCGACGATCGAACGGCAACGGGCCGCGAGAGGGTCGAGACGACGAGCCGCAGCTCCTCGAGCGCCGGCCGGTCGCCCTGCACGAGGCGGTCGACCCACGCGGCCGCAAGCGCGAACCCGTCCGGAACGGGCAGACCGGCTCTGAGCGCCTCGCCCAGCTGGACGGCCTTTCCCCCGAACGACGCGACGTCGACCGCTTCGCGAAGTGCGATCACTGGATCACCGCCTCTCCCATCGTGCCATCGACGCGCACGCGTCAGGCTTCGGGGACGCGTGCGCCCGGCGAGCTGTCCACGCTGGTCCGGGCTCCGCCAATCGCGTCGAGTTGCCGCTTGAGGGCCATCCGATCCAGAGCTTCGAGACGCAGACTGGTGAAGATCTTGATGCGGTTGTCGAGCTCGCGGAAGGCGGTGTTGAACGCCCGCGCCTTTTGGGCGTCCGTGCCCTCGACGGCGGCGGGATCCGCGATCCCCCAGTGCGCCGTCATCGGCTGTCCCGGCCAGACGGGGCACATTTCCTGCGCCGCCCGGTCGCACACGGTGAAGACGAAGTCGAGATGGGGCGCGTCAGGCGTGGAGAACTCGTCCCAGCTCTTGCTTCGCAGGTGCGCCGTCGGCAGATGGCTCCGCTCGAGCACCTCGAGGGCCATCGGGTGCACGGCGCCCCTGGGATGGCTCCCGGCGCTGTAGGCCTGGAAGCGTCCTTTTCCCCACGAGTTGAGCAGGGCTTCGGCCATGATGCTTCGCGCGGAATTGCCGGTGCAGAGAAAGAGCACGTTGTAGCGTTTCATCGACTCCCTCACGCGGACGCTGGGCGAGCCCGGTGATCGTCTCCGTGCGGAACGACGACGGCGGCTGCCGAGCGCGGCAGCGTGGGCACGAGCCAGCGAAAGAGGATCGTGGCCGCCGCCGCCCCGACGGTCTGCGCCAGCAGGAAGGCGGGCACGTCGACCGGACGGATTCCCGTGAACGTATTCGTCGTCATCCTGGCGAGCGTCACGGCAGGATTCGCGAACGAGGTGGACGCCGTGAACCAGTACGCGGCCGTGATGTAGGCGCCGACCGCGAACGGCACCGCATCGGATCGCCGCCTGGCGCAGCCCCAGATGACGGCCAGGAGGCCGAAGGTCGCGACGCCCTCGCTGAGCGCCTGCGGGAAGCCAGCCCGCACGTGGGTCGACCACGCCAGCAGCGGCTCGCCGAACATCGCGTTCGCCAGGGCGACGCCGACGAACGCGCCCGCGACCTGCGCCGGGACGTAGGCGGCGAGCTCGCGCCACCCCATCCCGCCCTGCGTCGCGTCGGCCACGGAGACCGCGGGGTTGAAGTGGGCCCCGGAGATCGGCCCGAAGGTCAGAATCAGGGCGACGAGGGCGGCCCCGGTCGCCACCGTGTTCGCCAGGAGCGCGACGGCGACGTTTCCGCCGGCGAGCCGGTCGCCCATGATGCCGGACCCGACCACGGCGGCCAGGAGGAGCGCCGTGCCGACGGCCTCGCTGGCGGCGCGACGGCCGAGCGTCACGCGCTCCGGGTCGGCGCTCACGCCTTGCACAGCGCCAGAACCTGACGCCCCTTGACGGCCTTGTTGCGCGTGCAGCACTCGGCGTAGAGGAACGTCAGGAGGTCCTGGAGCGCCCCGGCATTGGCGCGGTAGCGAATGAAGGCCTTCTCCCGCGTGGCCGTCACCAGTTCGTCGTGTTTCAGCTTGTCCAGGTGGTGCGACAGGGTGGAGCCGGCGATCCCGAGCTCCTGCTGGATTTCACCGACGACCAGTCCGTCCGGGTGCGCCGACAGCAGGAGGCGCATGATCGCCAGGCGCGGTTCGGCGCCGAGCGCGGCGAACATGTCCGCGAATCGCGTGAGGGTCTCGCCAGGCATACCGGTATTTCTACAATTGTAGAAATACCGATGTCAAGCGCGGGGCCGGCGGACGCCGGCCGGGTCAGGCCGCCCGGAATCCCTCGACCACCACGTGCTCGATGGGCGAGGGCAGGAGCTGCTGAATCGCGCGCAGCAGCGGCCGCTCCGACGGGGTCAGGAAGGAGACGGCGCGGCCGGAGGCGCCGGCACGGCCCGTGCGGCCCACGCGATGAACGTAGTCCTCGGCGACGAGCGGCAGGTCGAAGTTCACGACCAGCGGCAGCTGCGGGATGTCGAGGCCGCGCGCGGCGATGTCGGTCGCCACCAGGACGGCCACCCGCCCCGACACGAAGTCGGCCAGCGATCGGCGCCGCGCGCCCTGGGCCTTGTTGCCGTGAATGACGGCCACGCGGAGGCCGTGGTCCGCGAGGTGCCGGCCCACGCGGTCGGCGCCGCGCTTCGTCTTGCAGAAGACCAGGGTCTGTCCCGTGGGCGGCTGCGTCAGCACCTGCACCAGCAGCGCGCGCTTGCGGTCGAGCGACACCGGATGCACGCGATGCGTCACCGTCGGCGCCACGGTCTCGCGCGCGGACAGGTCGACGCGCTCCGGATGGCGCGTGAACTCCGCGCACAGGTGTTCGACGGCCGCCGGGAGCGTCGCCGAGAACAGAAGCGTCTGCCGCTGGCGGGGCAGGACCGCGAGCAGGCGACGAAGCGCCGGCAGGAAGCCCATGTCGAGCATGCGGTCCGCTTCGTCGAGCGTGAGGATCTCGATCGCGGAGAGGTCGACCGTGCGATGCTGCAGGTGATCGATGAGCCGGCCCGGCGTGGCCACGATGATGTCCGTCCCGCGCCGCAGATCCCGCACCTGGCGGGCCATGGAGTCACCGCCGACGATCTCCGCGACGCGGACCCGGACCGGCGCGCCGTAGGTCGCCAGCGCGCGTCCCACCTGGGCCGTCAACTCGCGCGTCGGCAGGAGCACGAGGCCGCGGGGGGCGCCGGTCGTCCTGCGAGGCCCGCGCAGCAGCAGGCGATCGATCATCGGCAGGCCGAAGGCGGCCGTCTTGCCGGTGCCGGTCTGGGCGCGTGCCACCACGTCGGAGCCGGCCAGCACGAGAGGAATGGATGCGGACTGCACGGGCGTGGGCTGGCGATACCCCAGTCCGACGAGCGGCGTGCACAGGGAGGGCGTGAGCCCGAGCTTCGAAAACGGCATTGATTGATGTACCTCTGCTGCCCGGCGCGCGTCCGCGCGCCCGACTCGAATACCTTGGAGACACGACGACGCCAGAAAGGCGTACGCCGCAGCGACGGAGCAGAAACTCCGAGCGGATGTCTGCTCGAGGCTAAGAGTTTGAGGAGGAGCGAGTCAGAAGAGGCTCGTCGCGCCTACAGACGGCAGAGCACCGGAAGAAATCCGAAGTCTCATGATACCACACTGCGAGACGCGCCTCGACGTCAGGAGATGACGGGCAGCCTGTACCCGTCCGCCCGGGAGGATTCCGACACGGCCAGCGGATCCGCGAGGTCCGGCATCGGCGCGGCCACGAACAGCCGGCGGACCACTCTCGCCAGCCAGCGCGCCCGGCGCGCCGAGTCGGCCACGCGGGCGCTGTCGGTCGCGATGCCCGTGTTGGCGTACATCTGCCGGTACAGTCTCGAGATCACGACGAAGGCCATTCGCCCGCGCCAGGACTTGACGCATGCCGAGCGCTTCCAGATGGCCGGCAGCGCATAGAAGCGATCCCAGACCTGCTGCGTGCCCTCCCGAATGGCGTCCGCGGACATCGTCGGATGCGGCGTGTACACCTTGGGCCGGGCGTTCGGGGGAATGAGCCAGTAGCGCCCGAGCGGCACCCCGTCGACTTCCGCCGTTGCCGCCGGCTGCTTTTCCCACTTCAAGAAGTCGAGGGTTCCGGGAAAGGGCGTGAGCATGACGAACTGCGCGAACGTGATGCCGCTCTGGATGGCGAGATCGGCGGTGGCTGCGAACGTGTCGCTCCGGTCGGTCGGGAGCCCGAAGATGAACGACCCGAGGACGTGCACGCCGCTCTCGCGAAACGCCTGCAGGCGCGCGACGAGCGCATCCCCCGCGTCGTTGAAGTTCTTGTAGACGGCCTTCAAGCCCTCGGGCGTGACCGACTCGACGCCGACGAGCGCCCCGCGGATTCTCGCCCGGCGCATCGCCGCGAGAAACTCGGGATCCTCGGCCGCCTCCATGGTGATCTGCGTGAAGAACACCATGTCGTGCGGCAGCTGCTCGAGAGCGGCCATCAGTTCGAAGCGCTCCTGCCGAATCGCCGACAGCCGGTCGAACTCCTCCCGGTCGGTGCGGCGATCCGCCGCCGCCAGGTCGGTCAGCGTCACGGGATAGAAGTTGTCGTCGGCGAGCGCGATGAACCGGAACCCCTTGCGTCGGAGCTCCACGACTTCGCGGACGACCGCGGCCACGCGGCGCTGGCGCGGCTCCTGGCCGTCGGTCCGCCAGACGGAACAGAACGAGCAGTGCTTGGGGCACCCGCGCACCGTCTGCACCGATCCCCACATGTAGCGGCCCTCGGGCAGCAGATCCCACCGCGCCGACAGGAACGCGTCGCCCCCGATCCGGCCGCCGTCGTAGGTCGGCTGCGGCGCACCGCTCGTGCAGTCGGCGAGGACCTGCGGCCAGATGCGGTCGCCGTCGCCGGTGACGACGCTGTCCGCCGAGCCGCGCTGGATCACCTCGTCGGGAAACAGCGTCGCGTGGATGCCGCCGAACACGACGTGCGCGCCGCGGGCGCGAGCCATCCGAGCCACCGCGTAGCCCCGAAGCGCATTGGACGTGTGGATCCCGATGCCCACCACATCGCCGGAGGCGACCGTCTCGGGGTCGAAGGCCTCCAACGTCTCATCGACCAGGGTCGGCGTGCCGTATTGCTCCGGCGTGGCTGCGGCGAGGACGTAGAGCCACCGCGGCGTGATGACGGCGGTTCCAAAGGACAGGTCGCTGGGATTTACAAGGTGTACACGCACTGGAACCCTCAGAAGGAATGAGCGATGTGCTTGCCAAGTCGGGCGAAGAATCCGGCCGTCGCGACGCCGACACCCTGTGACGCGCGGCCGACCGCCACGCCGGCGGTCGCGGCGGCGGCCCAGGGTGTGAGTATCCCGCTCTCCGCGGTCTTCGGCGCGTCAGCCGTCGGCGATCGGGAGTCGACCATCACCGCCGCGGACACCACAGCCGCCGCCGGCAGCGGGGAGAGCGGGGTCATGGTGGGCCACGTCAGCGACGTCGGAACCGCGGTCTCCGCCAACAGCGGCGCCAGGGACGATCCGGCCATCTCGTCCGCGGTGCGCGAGGCGTGGCGGGTTCGAACCGGGGTCGAGAGGCCGGCCGGTGCCGTCGCGCGCGGATTCCAATCGTTCGTGCCCGTGCCCAGGATGGCCGACATCGTGGCCGGCACCGTGGAAGTGACGGCGGCCTCCGCGGTCATCGGCCGCACGGCGGCCGGCAGCGTTCCCTGCACGGCTTCCATCGTGACGGCTCTCACGTGACTGACGGTCACGCTCAGCATGATCAGGACGGCGCCGGCGCAGAGAGCCATCGCCTGGCGGGGCCGGCGCGGCCCGTCCGACGCGAGAATCCGGGCGACGCGGTGCCGGGCACCTGACACCGGGACGGCGCCGAGGACGGGCATCGGGCGGATGGGGCCCCTCGGCAGGCCAGCCAGCGTCACGAGGGCTGCCGCATAGTCCCGGGCGGACCCCGTCACCGACACGGCAATCTCGTCGCACGCCGCCTCGCATTCCTCTTTCACGCGCCGCTCGAGCCACCACACGGCGGGATGCCATCCGACCAGCGCGCGCGCGATCCACCGCACGACCTGTACGACATCGTCCCGACGCTGCACGTGCGCCCACTCGTGGACCAGGACTCGATCGAGGTCGGCGGCGGCGAGCCCATCGACGAGCCGGGGCGCGAGCGCGATGACCGGTCTGCCGCAGCCGAGCACGGCCGCGAAGCGGACGCGTTCGGAGACGACCAGGTCAACCGGGCGCCCCGTGGCGCTCACGCGCGCCCAGTGGGGCAGGCCGTCCAACAGGGACTGCGGACACGGGCCGCTCCGGCGTTTCGCTCGCCGGAGGGCGGCGGCGGACATCGCGAGCCGGACGCCGTGGAAGACCGACCAGGCCAGGCACAGGAGAGCCACCAGGTGCGGAGCCGTCCACCAGACGGCGGGCACGGTGGCGAGGGGAAGGGTCAAGCCGGGCGCGCCGAGGGCCCGTGGCACGAGTGCCGCCCTGGTCGAGGCCACGGGCAGCACGGGCAGCGCCAGCACCAGTCCGTACGCCGAGAGGACGAAGGCGTGGCGGACGCGCGCGGAGGCCGACGCCAGCACGCGGAGTCCCGCGGCTGCGGCCGCCGCGACGATCAGGCCCTGCACGACCCAGTTGAGCAGAACGGCCACGCGGTTGCTCCTATGACTCTTCCGGGGCTCCGATGAGCCGCCGGAGGCGTGTCAATTCGTCGCGCCCGATCTCTTCGTCCTCGAGCACGTTGAGCACGAGCAGGCTCGGTGATCCGTGGAACAGGCGCGTCGCCAGGTGTCTGAGCGCCCGCCGCCGGGCCTGCCGCTCGTCCACCAGCGGTCGGTAGAGGAAGGCACGTCCCACCTTGTCGTGCGAAACGTACTTCTTGCCCTCGAGAATCCTCAGGATCGTCTGCACGGTGCTGTAGCTGACGCCGTGCTTCCGTTTCAGCGCGGCGACGACGTCGGCCACGCTCGCCGTCTGTCGCTGCCAGAGCACCGACATGATACGGGCTTCGGCATCGGTCAGGGCCGGCGAACGGTGTCGGGGCATCGGTTTCTCTCAAATCTCTTAAGTATTTAAGAGATTCGCCCAGTCTACTTCGCGGGAGCGCTTCGATGCAACGAAATACTTAAGAGTTCGCGCGCCGTCGCCCCGCCGGAATCCGGCTGCCCGGCGCGCGGGCAGTCCGGCTATCATTTGACGAGCACGGTGTCTCGACGTGGAGAGGGCTCCCGCGGCGCCGTGAGCCGGCCTCGAACGTTCGAGAGAGAAGGAGAGACATGAGAACGCCCCTGAGTGCAGCGCTGCTGCTCGCTCTCGCGTCGGCCACGGCTCACGCGCAGATCAACGCGGGCTCGCTCGAGCCGCAACCGAGCCTGCCGTTCACGCTGACCGAGGTCGCGACGTTCAAGCTGCCCTGGCGCATCGCGTTCCTGCCGGACGGGCGCATGCTCGTCACCGAGAAGGTCGGACCGGTCTGGCTGGTGACGCAGGAGGGGACCAAGACGCCGGTCGACAACGTCCCGCCCGTCCTCTACCAGGGTCAGGGCGGCATGCTGGGCGTGTTCCTCTCCCCGCACTACGCGACCGACCACAGCGTCTACCTCACGTATGCCGAGCCCGGCGACGGCGGGTCGAGCCTCGCCCTCGCCCGGGCGCGGCTGGCGATCAGCGGGAGCACGGCGAGCCTCGAGGACCTGAAAGTGCTGTGGCGGCAGATGCCACCGGGGCGGGGGGGACAGTTCGGGGCCCAGATCGCGTTCTCTCCCGACGGCCAGTACCTGTTCCTGACGGTCGGTGATCGCCAGCGCATGACGCCGGCGCAGGATCCGAACCAGGAGCTCGGCAAGATCCTGCGTCTCACGCTCGACGGCAAGCCCGCGCCGGGCAATCCGATGGCGGGAAAGACCGGCGCGGCGACCGTGACCCTGATCAACCCGCCGCGGGACACGGAGGTCGCCAAGACCGCGCCCGTGATCAGCACGTACACGTTCCCGGGCCCGAACCTGGCGCCGGCGGAGACGTGGACCAGCGGTCACCGGACGCCGTACGGCCTGGCATTCGCACCCGACGGCCGGCTGTGGGAGGTGGAGCACGGCCCGCGCGGCGGCGACGAGCTGAACCTGATCGAGCCCGGCAAGAACTACGGCTGGCCCCTGGTCTCCTACGCCACCAATTACAACGGCGTGCCGATCCCGAGCCCGGACACGCGGCCCGACCTCGCCAAGCCGGTGATCTACTGGACGCCCATCATCGCGCCGGGCAACCTCATGTTCTACCAGGGCGCGATGTTCCCACAGTGGAACGGGTCGGCCCTCATGAGTGGGATGGCGACCCAGACGCTCAACCGCATCACCTTCGACGGCAAGGGCGGCGCGACCCCCGCCGAGCGCTGGAACGTCGGCCACCGCATTCGCGACGTGGAGGAAGGTCCCGACGGCGCGCTGTGGCTCCTCGAGGACGCGAATCCCGGCGGGTTGTACCGCGTGACACCGAAGTAGGCGCTTCGGCGCTCACCCTTCGGTCATGGACTTCAGCATCTGCTCGAACGCCGCCTGATTCGGCCCGATGAAGGGTCGGGCGCCCGGCGCGGCCGTCAGCGAGGCCAGCATCCGCTCGATCATGTGACCCGGCGCGGCCGGCAGGTGACTGCTCAGGATCAGCGCCGGCGCCATCTTGCGAATGTCGTCCAGTTCTCCAGCCAGGAGGGTCCGGTCCGCCTTGTGCAGCCACGGCGAGTCGACCGTGGCCCAGAAGACCTGGCCGTCCCGGAGATCGCCGTCGGAGAGCTCGGCCGCGCTCTGCGGCGCCGCCTGCAGGAGCGCCCCGAAGCAGTCGGAGCTGAAGAACGCCCCGGATCGGTCGTCGTAGAAGCCCGTCGTGGACGGGTTGTCGAAGACTGGCGGCCTGATCGCCGAGAGCGTGCGATTGCCGAGGGTGATCCTCTCCCCCGGGTTGACGAAGTGCACGCGATCCACGGGGAGGGGCGCCGACAGGCTCATGATGCCCATTCCGAGAAACGTCGTCAGCACCTTGAGGCGCGGGTTCTCCGCCAGCAACTGGTGCAGGCTGCCCATGTGGTCGAAATCGGTGTGCGTGAGCCAGAGCCACCGAAGCGCCGGCGGATCGATGACCGCGCGCAGCGCGCGCATGAAGTCCGCGCTGTCGACGCCGCAGCCCGTGTCGACGAGGATGGGCTCCGGGCCCTTGATGACGAACGCGTTGATCGGCACCAGGCCGAGGCCGGGGATCGGGAAGGTCGAAGTCAGCACTTCGATGTCCGGCGCGGCCGTGTAGGTCTGAACCATGCTTCTTCTCCAGTGCCGCGATGACGGCGCCCTGGCTGGGGTTGTCGCCGGTGTCGACGGCTGTTCACCCGGAGGTGTAACGAGCACGCCCGCCGTTACACGTCCCGTTTGACGATGGCTGGCGGCAGGGGTACCGTCACCGGGATGTTGACCATCGTCGACGCCAGCGATGGCGACCTGGCGCGGGCCGTGTCGGCCGGCGCTGGATCGGCCCTGGCGGCGGAGGGCGAGTTGTACCGACGCTTTGCGCCACGCGTCCGCCTGTACGGCCTGCGCCATCTCCGCGACGAGGAGGCGGCGCACGATCTCGTCCAGCGCGTGCTGCTGCTGACGATCGAGAAGCTCCGGAAGGGAGCAGTTCGCGACGCCGATCAAATCGCGTCCTTCGTCCTCGGCGTCAGCCGGATGATGGCGAAGGGACTGAAACGGCAGGCCTGGCGGCGCGAGAAGCTCCGCGAAGTCTTCATGGCGCAGCCGGCCGTCGAATTACCCCGCGGAGATGCGCGTCTGGATGTCGATCGCCTCGAATCGTGCCTCGCCCGCCTTGCCGAGCGCGACCGCCTGGTCGTGATGCTCACCTTCTATGCGGAGCGGACGGCTGGAGAAGTCGCGCGCGAGCTCGGCATCACCGAAGGACATGTGCGCGTGATCCGTCACCGCGCGATCCAGCGCCTCCGGGCGTGTTTCGCCTGGCGCGGGACGGCGTCGTGATCATGCCGGAGTGTGAAGTGTCCGTGACCGATCAGGTCCTGCTGGACTACTGGGCCGGGGATCTCCCGCCCGCCGAGGCGGATCGGCTCGAAGAGCACCTGTTCGCGTGTCGCGACTGCTCGGGCCGCCTGGAGGAGCTGGCGTCGATCGGAGCGGGCCTCGCGAGCCTCGTGCGGCAGGGGCGAATCTCGGGAGCCGTGTCCCGCGCCCTCGTCAACCGCATGCAGCGGGCGGGTGTCCGGATCCGCCAGTACTCGCTGTCGCCTGGCGAGACGGTGCCGTGCGCGGTCTTTCCCGGCGACGATCTCGTGATGGCGGCCCTGCACGCGGACTTCACCGGCGTGGAGTCGGTCACGCTGTCCATCTCCAGCCCGGCACGCAACGGGGTGTTCGACGAGCTCTCCGTGTCCCGACCCGAGGGCCGGGTGCTCTGGGTGCTGCCGAGCACGACGGTCCGCGGGTTTCCCTCGATGCGGCTGGAGCTCACGCTCACCGCGTCGGGGCCGGACCGCGTCGTGCTCGGCCGGTACGTGCTCGACCACGAAGCGGCGGAGCCGGAGGACCGCTGAGGCGTCGGCTCGCGCCCCGCCCGGGACCGCCCGTCCCGCACGCGTCGGGTTGCCTACGCGCCGCCCCCGGACGCCGCGACCTGTCTGAAGAAGGCCTGCGCCCGATGGTCCATCTCCTCCCGCGAGAGGTCCTCCTTGCGGGTCGCGATCGTCCACTGATACCCGTAGGGGTCGGTGAGCGTGCCGCTTCGGTCGCCCCAGAACTGATCGGTCAGCTGTCCCATCGGACCCGGCGCCACCTGGCCGCCGGCCGCCACCGCGCGGGCGAACAGCGCGTCGCAGTCCGGCGTGTAGATCCAGAATCCCACCGGAGAGCCGCCGAAGGCCTTCGGGCTCCTGCCGCCGCCCATCGCGTCGTTCAGCATGATGCGCGAGCTGCCGATCTGCAGCTCCGCGTGGATGATCTTCCCGTCGGGGCCCAGGGCGCGCGTCTTCTCTTCGGCGCCCAGCGCCTTCTTGTACCAGTCGATCGCGTGGGCCGCGTCGTCGAAGATGAGATGCGGCGTCACCGAGTGGAATCCCTCCGGAATCGCGCTCCTTGCTGCGGTCATCACTTCCTCCTCCTGTTGACGTCGTGCGTGAGCCGCCTCGTTTCCTGCGTGATCGAGCCTGCCTTCGAACGGGGGCGGTCGTCAACCTCCGACCGCGGCGTTTCCCCCGGCCCGAGGCCGAGCTCCCGCGCCGTTCTTCGATTCCTGGTCGAACGGGCGGGCCGCGTTTCGACATCCCGGGCGGGCGCTCCACGAAGTCATTGCCCGCCGGCCCGACGCTGCCTATCATCCTCGGTGAACAGGGAGGGTGAGATGAGACTCCTCAGGAAGACCGTCCTGGCACTGGCGATCCTCGCCGTGGCCGGCACGGCCGGGGCGCAGACCGCGACCGTCAAGGATCCCGCAGGGCCCGTGCCGGATCCGGCGCACGTGCCTTTCACGCTGCCGAAGGACCTCAAGTGGACCGGCCAGGTCGGCAAGCAGCAGACGGCGGTCCTCTTCGGCAATCCCAGCGAGCCCGGCCTCTACGGCATTGTCATCAAGTGGTATCCGGGTAACTTCTCGCGGCCGCACTTCCACGACCAGGATCGCTGGGCCTACGTCATCTCGGGGACCTGGTGGGTGTCCTCCAGCAGCACGTACGACGAGAGGACGACGTATCCGATGCGCGCCGGCTCGGTGGTGGAGGACGTGAAGAACACCGTGCACTGGGACGGCTGCCGGACGGGCGAGACCGAGCCCGCGGTGCTCGAGCTCGTCGGGATGGGCCCGGTGAAGACCGTTCAGGTCGACGAGAACGGACAGCCCGAACGCCGGGGACGGTGACGCGGCTGAGGGCGGGGCGCCGCGATCAGCGCCCCGTCATCCGCTCGAGCGGCTCCGGGTACCGGGCGCCCTGAACGGCGATCTGCGCGGCCGCCTGCTCGATCTCGTGCCGATCGTCCGGGGAGAGGCGGATTGCGGCCGCACCGAGGTTCTCCTCGAGGCGCGGCAGCTTCGTCGTGCCGGGGATGGGCACGATCCACGGCTTCTGCGCCAGCAGCCACGCCAGGGCGATCTGCGCCGGCGTCGACTTCAGGCGCCCGGCGATCTTCGCCACGCGGTCGACGAGCTCCCGGTTGGCCCTGCGGTTCTCCGGCGTGAAGCGTGGGACGCGGCTGCGGATGTCGGACGCGTCGAACGTCGTGTGCTCGTCGATCTTTCCCGTCAGGAAGCCCCTGCCGAGGGGACTGAACGGCACGAAGCCGATGCCGAGCTCCTCGAGCGCCGGAAGCAGCTCCGCTTCGGGTCTTCTCCACCACAGCGAGTACTCGCTCTGAACCGCCGTGACGGGCTGGACCGCGTGCGCACGGCGGATCGTCTGCACGCCGGCTTCCGACAGTCCGAAGTGCCGGACCTTGCCCTCCCGAATGAGCTCCTTCACCGTGCCTGCCACATCCTCGATTGGCACGTTCGGATCGACCCGGTGCTGATAGAAGAGATCGATCCGGTCGGTCCCGAGGCGCTCGAGCGACGCCTCGGCGACCTCCCGGATGTGCGCGGGCCGGCTGTCCAGATCCCGCTGGGCGCCCGATTCGATCCGGAAGCCGAACTTCGTCGCGATGACGACCCGATCGCGGAACGGGGCGAGCGCCTCGCCCACCAGTTGCTCGTTGGCGAACGGCCCGTACACTTCCGCGGTGTCGAAAAAGGTGACGCCGCGCTCGACGGCCGACCGGATGAGCGCGATCCCCGCCTGCCGATCGATTGCCGGGCCGTAGCCCGAGCTCAGTCCCATGCAGCCGAGACCGATCGCCGAAACCTCCAGGCCGCCTGTCCCGAGCCTGCGTGTCTGCACGTCCTGTCCCTCCGGCGCCGCGGCGCCGCCATCAAGCCCGGAGACGCGAGAGGTCGCGCGCCTGCTGCTCGGCGGTCCTGATCTTCTTCACTTCGGCCCGCTGCAGGACGCCGAGGCTCCTCGCCTCGCTGCGATGGCCACGCCGGTCCTCCCTGGCGAACGCCCGGGCCTTCGCACGGCTCCCGAACGTCTGGGTCCACTTCCCGTTCTTGAACACGATTCTGGTAGCCGTCCTTCAGGATCTGGAACGGCTTCTTCACCTTGTTCAGGTAGTCGAAGCGCACGGAGCCGGGCTTGTGGAAGTCCTCGAAGTACGCCGGCGTGACGAAGTCGCTCATCGGGACGCCCCGCACCTTGAAGCTGAGCGCCTCGACCGGGTCGGCGCTCTCGTACGCGTACACGGCCTTCGGATCCGGACCGGTCGTCATCATGTTGATGGCCGGATCCACCAGCATCTCCACGAGCTCGTGGGACGCCGAGACGCTCACCAGGTCGCCGTTCTCGAGCGTCGTCTTGACGAAGACCTTCGCGATCGGCAGGCCGTCGGGTGTCAGGTCGTGATACGCCAGCGCCCCGGGCGCGTCGGCATCGTCGAGGAATACCATCGCCCAGGCGCCGGACACGAAGTCATTGCTCTTGAACAGCGTGGCCGGCGTCGCCCAGATCGGCGCCACGTGGTCGTCGACGTACGCCTGCATGGCGGCGACGAGGGCGTCGAGGTCGACGCCCAGGGGAACGGTCGCCTTGTCGAAGCACGCGATGCGCGGAACCTCGCCCTGATTGAACGCGCCGAGGATTCGTTTCTTTGTCATGAGCCCTCCCTGCGACTCACGACATCATGCGCCCGCGGATCCGGCCGGCTTGCACGGGTTGCACACAGAATGCGTCCCGTGCCCCAGGCTCGTCCGTTCTAGGAGCCTTCCTTGACCTCGTAGATCTCGTCTGCCACGAGGCCGTGGGCCTCGCGGTGCACGGTGTGGGCCGCTTCCTTGTTCGGGGCCTCGACGAGGCAGAAGATCTTGCCCTCCTTCTCGTCCACCCAGTAGCGCAGGTACTTGACGCCGTGCTTGGCCTGTTCCTGGAGGTCCTTCACATGGGCGTCGGCGACGTCCTTCGCCGATACGCTGCCCTTCATGTTGTGCACGTCGAGGTAGAGTGGCATGAGCGTCCCTCCCATTGCGAGTTGTGCGATCTTGGACCGTCCCGTGATTCTACCAGCCCTGCCTGTGCGCGACGCCTGCGCTCGCCGCCTATTTCCCCGTCTTCGACGCCGGCTTGGTCTCGATCTGCGTCGCGACCATCGTGTAGTAGACGGTGACGCGGTCGCCGATCTTGGCCGTGCCCTTGGTGTCCTTGCTGGTGTCGAACGTCCAGGTTTCCTTGGCGCTCTTCTCGACCGTCAGCGTGCTGGCGTCGGCCGCCTTCACGGTGCCGGTGAACTGGTACGTCTTGCTCGCGGCGCGCATGCCTGCGCCGAAGCCCAGGGCCAGGGCCATCGCGACGATGGCCAGCGTCCACGTGATTCGTCTCATGATCGGTCTCCTTGTTCGCTTCCGCGGTTACCCGTCCAAACCCAATCCGCAATAGATTGTCCATCGCGGCCGGGACACTCCGGTGCGATGTGAGGGCGGAATCTAGCATGTTGCGCGAACGGCGTGCGCAGGAATCGGCCGGCAGGGCTCCGAGACGGCTCGTGGTGTCGACGATGGTCGCCCTTGTCGTCCTGGCTCGTGTGGCGGGCGCGCAGCAGGCTCCCGATCCCCACGCCGTCCAGCCGGAGCGGCCCACGGTGGCGACGCACGCCGGCACCGTCGCGCCCGGCTGGGTCGAGATCGAGGCCGGCGCCGAATTCGATCACTACGCCGATCGCACGCGCGGCGCGGGCGCACCCGTTCTCGTCAAGATCGGACTGGCCTCGCACCTGCAGCTCGGTCTGTCGGGATCGCTCGTCTCGGGTCCGGGGGCCGACGGAGGCACGGGCATGGGCGACGCCGCGGTCGGCGTCAAGTGGCGGCTGATCGATCACGCCCCGCTGCTCGGACGGTTCGCGATCGAACCGGCCGTGAAGCTGCCGACTGGATCTGCGGTCTCGGGCACCGGTACCGGGACGACCGACGCCAGCCTGCTCCTCATCTCGAGCCATGATCTCGGCCCGGTGGCGCTCGACATCAACCTCGGGTACACGCGGCGCAGCGGCGACGGGAGCGTGGCCCCGCGAAGTGCGACGCTCTGGACGACCTCGTTCGGCGGGCCCGCGGCGGGAAGCCTGGGGTGGGCGGCCGAGCTCTACGGCTATCCCGCGACGTCAGGGCCGTCCGGATCGAAGGCCGTTGTCGCGCTGCTGCTCGGCCCCACGCTGCTGCCGCGCAAATGGCTCGCGCTCGACGCGGGCGCGATCGTTCCCGTGACCGGGCCGCAGCCGCACGCCTGGTATCTCGGGGGCGTCTGGAACGTCGGCCGCCTGAAGTGAGCGCGCACGCGCGCCCCGAGCGGGAAGGCGCTACGCCGGTGCGGACGGCGCGTCCGCCTCGGGCGGGCACGGCGCGTTGCTGTAGCCCGACCGGAACGCCTTCACCTCGCCGGTCGACGGCTCGAACCGGTGCCGCCACACGCACGCCGTATCGTTGGCCAGCAGGTGAATCGACACCGAGGGCTCGGCGGATTCGGTCTTCACGTAGTGGATGTCGTCGAGCGGCGGAATGAGCGTGTAGAACTCGCCGCGGTCCATCACCCGCGTGCGGGACACTTCCAGCGCAGCCTTCTCCGCATCGCGCCCATCGTCGAGCCGGCGGTAGACCGTCTCCTGCTGGCGTCCGCGATAGACCCCGATCAGTCCCCAGGCCAGATGGTCGTGGACCGGCGTCTCGGCGCCGGCCGGGATGACGAGGGAAAAGAGCGTGAGCGAGCCATCCTCGGCGCGATAGAGGGCGTACTGGCCGATGCCGCCGCCCATACCGCTCGTGTAGTCGGGCGAGGCGAAATCGTCCGGCAGCCAGCCCTCGGCGTCGAGGAGCCGCTCGAACGCCGGCTTGAGGGCTTCGAGACGGGAAGCGGTCTCGGCGACGGTCTCCGTCAGGCGACGCGTCTCGGCGACGAGCGCGCGAATCTCTGGCGTGTCGACGAGGAAGCCGAAGGCCTGATGGTCGTGAGCGTGGGCCAGATTGCACATGACGGCCGATTCTACCCGGCCGGCCGGCCCAGGCGTCTATGTTTTCGAGATTCCGGGCCATCCGCACTCAGACGCGTCGATCACGAGTTCCGTGTCGCTTCAGCGTCGGCCCCGAGGCCCCCGGCGTCGGGACGCGTGGTAGGCTCGGCTCGGGGGTGAGCCTCATGCGCATCGGCATCATCGGAGCCGGCATGATCGGAGCGACGGTCGCGAAGCTGTGGGTCGACGCCGGACACGACGTGCGGCTCGCGTCGCGCCATCCGGACGAACTGCAGCCGCTCGTCGCGCGTCTGGGCGCCCACGCGAGCGCCGGCACGCCGGCCGACGCCGCGGTGTTCGGCGAGGTCGTCATGCTGACGGTCCCGCTCAAGGCGGTGCCCGACCTCGCGCCCGACCTCGCGTCCCTCCTCGCCGGCAAGATCGTCCTCGACACGGGCAATGCGTACGAGAAGCGCGACGGCCAACGGGCGATCGAGGCGAAGGCGCATCCGCGGGGATCCGCCGCCTGGGCCGCGGAGATGTTTCCCGGCGCCCGCTGGGTGAAGGCCTTCAACAGCGTGTACTTCAAGACGCTGGCGACCGAAGCCCACCGGAGCGGCGCGCGAGTCGGCATCCCGCTCGCGAGCGACGATGCGGACGCGCTCGAGACCGCGGCCGCGCTCGTGCGGGACGCGGGCTTCGACCCCGTCATTGTCGGGACGCTCGCCCGCGGCCGGGCCTTCGAACCGGACACGCCCCCGTACAACACCGGGATGAGCGGTCCCGATTTGCGGCGGATGTTCGGTCTCGCCCGCTGACGGACGCCGGGCACGCCGGGCTGCCGCGATCCGCCGGGTGCCGGAACGCGGCCCCGGGGCACTGCAGCCCTCGAGCTATTTCGGCGCGACGCAGCTGAAGTTCGCGGCGTCGTTCATGTCGCCCGATCCCTTGTACATGGCGACCTGAGGATACGGACACAGCGGACGCTGGAACGCCACGCCCTTCGCGCGGCTGCCGTCCACGTACTTCGTCGCGACGACCTCCGCCGGGGCGGCGCCGCTCTCGACCCACCGCTCGAGCGCCCGCACGATGTCGTGATCCGCATCGTCCTGTCCGGCGGGCGGCGCTTCACCCGTTCCGAAGGCGATCGGACCGGGCCCGCCGTTGCAGTGATACAGCCCGGGGACGAGGAAGGCGCGGAAGAAGGAGTCGGTCTGCGCGAGACCCTTCTGCGCCTTCACGACGCTGTCGTAGTAGTTGATGCCATTCTGTGCGGGAATCAGCGGGTCGGCCGCGCCGTGGTAGTAGATCAGCTTGTGGCCGAGGCTCTTGAACTTCGACAGGTCGGGGTCGGTCGCGTTGGTGACCGGGCCGAGCTCCGCGTCGGCGCGATCCAGGTCGCGGTCGAAGTCGAACGACCGGAACTGCCACTTCGGATCGCGGAAGAGCGCGTAGCTCCAGAACGGATTCGAGCTGACGCCGGACGTGGTGGTCCGGTTGATCACGACGCCGCTGCCCCAGCCGACTTCGCCGCCGGGATAGAAGCCGGGATAGACGGACTTCCCCGTCCGCGGGTTGACCGGACCGCTGTAGAGCTTGCGCACGGCGTCCACCTGCGGCGCGGTGAGGCAGTCCGGGGCGTCGCCGCCCTTGCACTGCAGCGTGCCCGGATCGAAGCGGCACTGCATCGGGTTGCTCACGAGTCCGTCGGCCGCGCCGTCGAGCTTGTCGCACGCCGCGATCGACGCATCCTGCAGCAGCTGCAGCTTCTCCTTCGGAAGGTTCGTCCCGGGCGAGCTGGTGACGACGCCGCTCCAGACTTCGCTCGCCATCTGATGGGTCCAGTAATTGGCCGCGTCGCCGGCGAGGATGCCGTCGAAGTCGGCGGGATAGCGCTGCGCCTCCATGAGCCCCTGCTTGCCGCCGGTGGAGCATCCCGTGTAGTAGGCGTACGACGGCTGCTTGCTGTAGAAGGCGTCGACGATCTGCCTGGCGTCCACGGTCGTCAGGTGCAGGCCGCGGTAGCTGTAGTCGATCAGCCGCTGGAGATCCTCCAGCCAGGTCTCGGGCTCCGACGCGGTGTGGCCCGTGTCGGTGCTCGCCGTCGCGAAGCCGTCCTTGAGGGCCGTGGCCATCGCGGGATAGCTGATCGTGCCCGCCAGCCCGCCGTTGCCCACGACCTGCAGCTTGCCGTTCCAGCTCGCGGTCGGCAGCCAGACCTCGAAGTTGATCCGGGAGCTGGCCGTGGGCTTGATCACGCCGTGAACCTGACAAAAGGCCGGGAGGCCCGTGATGGGCCGGCTGGCGCGGCCGGTTCCGGGCGGCGTGAACGTGCCGCTGGACACGAGCGCAGCCGCGGTGACGGTGGTGTCGGCCAGGGCGAGATGCGCGAGGGCTCCGCAGTCCGGCGCGGCCTCCGCCGGCGCTGCCGTCAGGACCACCGCCAGGGGCAACATCGCAAGCGTATGCAAGACGAGGCGTTTCACAGCTCCCTCCTTCCGCGTCGGGGCCCCATTGTAATCCTGGACTACAATGCCCCGGGCCTCCCGCCAATGACCCTCGAAAAGATCCTCAAGCGCGCGCACAAGCACGGCGTCACGCTGGTGCGCTTTCTCTATTGCGACAACGGCGGGATCATCCGCGGCAAGACGACGCACGTCGACCTGCTGGCCGACCGGATGAAGCAGGGCATCGGGCTCGTCAAGGGCATGATGTCGATGACCAGCCTGGACTTCCTGGCGCCGGACGGCTCGTTCGGGCCCGTCGGCGAGGTCCGCCTGGTGCCGGATCCCGACACCTTCACCGACCTGCCCTACGCGCCCCGGAGCGCGCAGATGATCTGCAACCTCGTGACGCTCGAGGGCGAGCCCTGGCTGCTCTGTCCGAGGAGCTTCCTCGAGCGGATGGTGTCGGCGGCCGCGGCGATGGGCCTCCGGTTCGACGCGGCGTTCGAAAACGAGTTCTACCTGATGCGGCCGGCGGCGTCGGGATTCGAGCTCTTCGACCGGTCGCTGTGCTTCAGCGGATCCGGGATGGACTCGGCCGAGGACGCGATTCAGGCGATTGTGGCCGCGCTCACGGCCCAGGGCCTCGACGTGTCGCAGTACATGCCCGAGCTGGGGCCCGGACAGCAGGAGCTTTCGATTCGCCATGCCGGCGCGCTCGCCGCGGCCGATCGTCAGGTCACGTTCCGCCAGACCGTCCGGGGCGCGGCCCGCCGCCAGGGCCTGATGGCCTCGCTCGCGCCGAAGCCGTTCCCGGATCAGGCGGGCAACGGCGCGCACATTCATCTCAGCGCCTGGAATCGCGCCCACACGAGGAACCTGTTCGCGAACCGGAAGGATCCGACCGGACTCTCGCCGCTGGCGCTTCACTTCATCGCGGGCGTGCTCGATCACCTTCCCGCGCTGCTCGCCCTGACGACCCCGACCGTGAACTCCTTCCGCCGGCTGCAGCCGCACTTCTGGAGCTCGGCGTACGTCGCCTGGGGCCTCGAGAACCGGGAGGCCGCCGTGCGCGTCCCCACGACCTACTGGGGCAACGAGCAGGGATCGACGAACATCGAGCTGAAGGCGTCGGACCCGAGCAGCAATCCCTACCTGGCCCTCGGCGCCGTGATCGCCGCGGGACTCGACGGCATCACGCGCGAGCTCGATCCCGGCCGGCCGGCCGACCGCGATCCCGGCAACTGGACCGACGACGAGCGGGCGGCGCGCGGGATCACGCCGTATCCTCCGACGCTGGATCAGGCGCTCGACCGTCTGGAGCGGGACACGGTACTGCGCGAGGCGATGGGCAATCCACTGCTGCAGGAGTACGTTCGGGTGAAGCGGGCCGAGGCCGATCACTTTCGCGGCAAGGGCGACGAGTACGAAGTGGAGCAGCACCGGTTCAAGTACTGATGGACCTGTCCGCCCTGCCGATCGTCGACAATCACTGCCACTCCCTCCTGCGCGTTCAGCCCCGAACCGTCCCGCAGTGGCGCCGCGTCTTCACGGAGTCGCCCTTTCCGGAGATGGCGGAGCGCCACGTCGAGCACACGGTCTTCTATCAATGGGCCGAACGTCAGCTGGCCGGGTTCTACCGGTGCGACCCGGCGGCGGAGGCGATCCTCGAAGCCCGGAGCCGCGTCGATCTCGGGACGCTCACGCGGGCGTTCAACGAGGACGCGAACATCGGTGCGTGGCTGGTGGACTACGGCTACGCGATGGACGAGACGTTCGGGCCCGCCGAACTGCCGGCCCTGGCGGGCGTGCGGGTCGAACACGTGCTTCGCCTCGAGCCGCTCATCGAATCGCTGCTGCTGGACGCGCCCGACTTCGACACGCTGCACGACGGCTACGTCGCGGCGCTGCTGGACCTCCGAACGCGCGGCTACGTCTCGCTGAAATCGATCATCGCGTACCGGGTCGGGCTGACAATCGAAGCGTCGTCTCGCGACGAGGCGCGTGAAGCCTTTCCGGCGCTCCGTCGGACCGCCCTCGACCGCGGGGCCGTGAGGGTCGATTCGAAGCCGCTGCTCGACTACCTGATTCCGCTCGCCGTGGAGATCGCCGCGCACCAGGAGTTCCCGATCCAGTTCCACACGGGATTCGGCGATCCGGACCAGGACATCGTGCGCGGCAATCCGGCCTATCTGCGCCCGCTCTTCGCGGACAAGTATCGCGGGGCGAAAATCGTCCTCCTGCACGGGGCGTATCCGTACCTGAGGACGCTCGGCTACCTCGCGTCGGCGTATCCGAACGTGTATGCGGACTTCGGGCTCGCGCTGCCGTTCGTGACGGGCGACGCGCGCGCCGTGGTGCGGGAGCTGCTCGGCCTGGCGCCGGCGTCGAAGGTCCTGTACAGCTCCGACGGGTTTCACGTACCCGAGCTGCACTGGCTGGCCGCCCGCATCGCCCGCCGCGCGCTCGGCGACGTCCTGGACGAGTACGTCCGGGACGATCTGGTGACGGCTGGTGCCGCGCTGGCGATGGCGCGCCGGATCCTGCACGGCAACGCGGTGGAGGTGTACGGCCTCACCGCGTCGGCTGTGTGAGGGCGATCGCTGCCGATCGAGACGATCGACATACTGGCAGGTCGCTGCGATCTCCGGTGTCATCGCGCACGGAGACTGCGTGATCCGGGGGTGACCCATCGCGTCATCCCCGTCACCTCATGAACGAGGTGGATACGAGGCCAGATAGAAGTACGCGGCCTCCACCTCCTGGTCGCTGAGGTAATGGAAGACCGGCATCCGCCCGCGGAACCAGACGTGTGCGGCGCCCATCTCGATCGGCGCGCCGTAGCGCACCTTCTGGATCAGCTGTGCGGGCGTGAAGCGCGAGGTGATCCCGGACAGCGGAGGGATCGCGCCGTCGAGCAGCGCCTCGGGATCCGGCCACGATCCCGTCGCCGGATGGCAGATGTGGCACGTGCCCTTCACGAGGTTCTCGCCCGACGCGGAGGGTCGGCTCGACGATGGCCTGCGGGCGCGGTGCATCCGGGCAGGCCGGCCAGCGAGTCCAGATACGCGACGAGCGCCTGGATCTCGTCCTGGGAGAGGAACTCGAACGGCGGCATCTTCTCGCCGCCGTGGACGATGCGCTTGAGCAGATCCGAGCGCGAGCCTTCGACGACCTGTCTGGCGAAGGCGGGATCCACCGGCCGGCCGAGCTGCTGCATACGACGTGTCCACAGCACGAGCGAGGTGCCCTGCACCGGATCGATGAGCGTGTTGATCTCCGGCGGCGCCCCCTCCCCGTTGGCCTGATGACAGGCCCGGCAGTCGAGCCGGTACAGGTCGGCGCCCGAGACCGTCATGGTGCGGTCGAAGAGTCCGAACTCGCCCCTGATCGGCTGCGGTGTGTAGTCATCCGGAGCCGGCCCCCAGTAGCCGGTCGAACCCATCGACGTCTGCGGCAGGGGCAGTTCGAGATGCTGCAGCTGGCTCGGGCCCGTCACCGGAGAAACGGACGGGACCTGCGCCGCGGCACCGCTCAACACGGCGCCGGTCAGCGCCGCGACCAGTCCCGTCCCCGCCCACTTCCAGCGTCTGCCCATGTGGGACTCCAGCTATTTCTTCAGTGTCACCTTCACGGCGGCCGCCTTGCCGGCCTCGACGGTGACCGGTTCGCGGCCTTCCTTGAGCTTCTCGCTCCACGCCGTCAGCGTGTACTTGCCGGGCGGGACGTCGGCGATCTTGAACGCCCCGCTGGCATCCGTCGTGGCGAAGTACGGCGTGTCGAGCGCGACGATGAAGGCCTCCATCTCGGGATGGATGCGGCAGAGCTGAGTATAGACGCCCGCCTTGGCGAACGTGTGATTCTTGCTCTGGCCCTGCGGCCAGCTGCCGAGGTCGTACTTGCCCTCCGGGGAGAAGACGTTGTGCTCGAAGGGGTCGCTGTTCAAGAAGCTGACCGTCGTGCCCTCGACGATGGGCAGGACGTGGGGGGTGAACTTCTTGCCTTTCTGGTCCATCTTCACCGGCGCCGCCGGAGGCGTCGTATGGAGACCCGGCGCGTGCAGGGCGACGACGATGTCTCCGCTCGACGAGAGCCCGGTGGCGGTCACGGTGCCGGTCACGCTGCCGTTCTCGGCGGCGCGTCCGGTGGGTGCGAGCACGAGCGCCAGGCCGCCGGTGAGGGCGACCGCGGCGACGAACGTTGGAAGACGACGCATCATGAAATGCTCCTTGAAGCCCTGTCTAGAAGGCGAAGCGCACGACGCCGTCGAGGGAGTGGTTGGTCCCCTCCCGGAGGTCGCGCTGATACTCGATCATGGCTTTCACATTGGCGCGAATGAGCGCGCTCACGTTGAAGACACCGGTCCTCAGGCTCTGCACCGACGGATCCGCCGGGGTGACCGTCTCGTACCGGTAGCTCGTCTGCAGCCACGGGTAGATCAGGTAGTCGCCCTGCGTGAACCAGGCGTGATAGCTGGGCGTGATGGTGCCGAGGAGCGCACTGGTCGCGCCGTCGAGGGTGTCGAGCGTGTCGGTGCCGTGGAGGTAGGCGCCGAACACGTTGAGGTTCTGGAAGAACCAGCTCGCGTAGATCCCGGTGCGCAGGAACTTCCGATCCTGCATGACCTGCGTGGGGTCGTCGAGGGCGAAGTCGGTGCCGGCCGCGTCACCGCGGTAGGTGAAGACGCCGAGGCGCAGCGAGTTGTCCTGCCAGTTCTCCGCGGGCTCGGGCTTGCCGCCGGTGTCGCCGTCGAGGCCCATCCCGCCGATCTTGTAGTCGAACCGCGCGTACACGTCCTTGGCGTTGTTGCCGTCGAAGCGTCCCGTCGTGTCGGTGGGGGACGGGCCGACGCCGGTGACGACGCCGCTGACCCAGAGGGCGCGGTGGTGCACGATGCCGTAGGCCTCGATGCCCTGGGAGAGCGTCGGCACGGAAATGGGCGCCGGCGTCAGGTCGTCCGCGCCGACGTCCGTCCCGCCGTTGGCGCCGATCGGGTTGTAGTTGAAGAGCGAGTCGATTCCCGCGTCGGTCGAAATCTGCGTCTCGACGAAGCCGTCGACGAGATTGGGGTTGAACTTGCCGATGCGGAAGTGAAACAGGTCTTCGGGGCCGAAGGGCGAATCGAAACCCATGTCCGCGTGCTCGAGCTCGACGTCGACCGAGCCATCCGGATTCTCCCCGAACGTCACCTCGCCGTACGCGGAGAGGTGGTCGCCGAGTGTGCCGGCGCCGAAGACGTTGAGTTCCTGGGGAAACTGGAAGTCGTTCTTGATCGAGCTCGTACTCCCGTCCTCGTTCAGGGTGGACTGGTTCACGTCGGCGAGCTTGATGACGACCGCCAGGGGAGCGAAGCCCGGAATCTCACCCGGCCACACGGCCTGCGGCCAGAGGCGCTTGTAGGCGGGGGCGCCGAGGCTGACCTGCGGCTGCTTGACCATGTCCTCGGTCTCGCCCGGCATCCGATAGCCCCGCAGACGGAACGCCTCGCCGAACGCATTCAGCTTGGGAAACATGATGTGGCAGGTCTGGCAGCTGGTCTGGTACTTCCGCGCGAATGCGGGGACGGCATCGGCGCGGCGTGGCGCGGCGAAGACGACGAGCATGGCGGCGCAGAGGAACCATATTGTGGCGCGGACTTTCATACGGCCTCCCGTGATGATCTCGTTATGACTGACGGGCATGACGGAGCCCTTGGTGCAAGCAGCGTTCCGACGGCCTCGTCGAATGCGCGAAACGGCGCAACACTCGCCGATTCAGACCGAAGGAGCGATTGTCTGTGGATGTCCGCACCGGAATTCCGCGAGGGCCGACGAAGCGTCCGACGGACATCCGGCGATCCGGGCCGTGTGCCCGCGGCTCGAACCCCCTCGCGATGGAGCTCAGGAGTTTCGCTCATCGGAGATCTGCAGGCGTTCGATCCAGCGGTAGAGCGAGCGGCGGCTGATGCCGAGCTGTACCGCGGCCGCGGCCTTGTTGCCGCCGGTCTGCCGCAGCACGTGTTCGATCTGCCGGCGCTGCGCCGTCGACAGGCGGTTCGGGTCGCCGCTGTCGGCGGGCGCCGCGGTCTCCGGGGTGACGTTCCCTGCGGTGGACCCGGCCGGTGAGGCGGAGAGCGCCGCATGGATCTCCCGCTCCGTCACCAGGCGGCCGTCCGTCATCAGGCAGGCGCGCTCGATGACGTGGCGGAGCTGGCGGACGTTGCCGGGCCACGGCGCGCTCTGCAGGAGCCGTTCGCCGCTCGCGGTGATGCCCGCGATCGATCGGTGCAGGCGCTCGGCGGATTCGCGGATGAACGCGGCCGAGAGATACGGGATGTCCTCGCGACGCTCGCGGAGGGGCACGAGGTACAGCTCGAGGATGCCCAGCCGGTAGTAGAGGTCGCTTCGGAACCGTCCCGCGGCGACGTCGGACGCCAGGTTGCGGTTGGTGGCGGCGATGACGCACACGTCGGTCTTGCGCGTCTCGAGCGCGCCGACCCGCTTGAGCTCGCCGTACTCCACCACGCGCAGCAGCCGCGGCTGCAGCGAGAGCGGCAGCTCACCGACCTCGTCGAGAAAGATCGTCCCGTTGTCGGCGTGTTCGAACAGGCCGACCTTGGTGTCGGTCGCCCC
Organism: uncultured Acidobacteriota bacterium; assembly: GCA_963761615.1. GTDB lineage: Bacteria > Acidobacteriota > Vicinamibacteria > Vicinamibacterales > CAVVIG01 > CAVXGU01. The sequence continues at coordinate 92,286 of CAVXGU010000003.1, forward strand.
CGTGAACGCCCCGCGCACGTGTCCAAAGAGCTCGCTCTCGAAGAGCGTGTCGACGAAGGCCGAGCAGTTCACCGTGATGAGCCGGCGATCGCGCCTGGGACCGAGCCGGTGCAGCGCCTTGGCCACGAGCTCCTTGCCCGTGCCCGTCTCGCCCATGATGAGCACGGTCCGCAGATGGGGCGCGAGGCGGCGGATGGAGTCGAAAAGCTGCTGCATCACCGCGCTCCGCCCGATCATCCCGCAGAACTCGAACTGCTTGGCGACGTCGGCGTCGTGCCGGAGCAGCGTCTCGCGGCGCTCGGCGCTCTTGCGGACGGTGATCAGGGCTTCGCGCAGGCGCTCGACGTCGAGCGGTCTGCTCAGATAGTCGATCGCGCCGGCCTTGATGGCGCTGATGGCGGCCTCGACGCTGGCGCGGCCCGTCATCATGATCACGCGGCAGCCGGGGTCGGCCGCCGCGACCTCTTCGACCACCGCGTCGCCGTCGAGGTCGGTGACGTCGACGAGGACCGCGTGCGGGCGAATCTCCCGCACGGCGGAGATCACCGCATACGTGGTCGGAAGCGTCAGGACGCGGATGTCGAGCGGGCCCGCCAGCTCCTGCACGCGTGCGACCGACTCGGGATCGGTCCCGGCGACGACGAGGGTCGGCTCCTCGGCCGGCGACTGCGGGGTCATCGAACCGGCTCCGGTTCCGCCCCGCGCCGCAGGAACGCGAACAGGCCCGCCGCTCTGGCGCATGCCGCGACTCCGCCCGAGACGACGAGCTCGAGCGGCGCGACGAGCAGCAGGCGGGCGAATGTGGAGCCGTCCGGCGCTCCCGCCGCCGAGCCCCGGCTCAGCAGCGACACGGCGCTGACGGCCGCCCGCCCGAACGACAGGACGATCATCACGAGGACGACGTCAATCCACGGGAGCCAGCCGGCCAGCGCGCTTGCGATCGTGGCGGCCGACACCCAGAACTGCACGAGCGGCGTCACGACCTCGGATATCGTGAACCAGCCGATGGCTGCGCCGGAGAGCCCGCGTCCGCTCCGCAGCGTCTCGAGCGCCGCCTGCTGGCGTCGCCGCGTGAGCTGCGCGCTCGCCGCCGGCGGCCGTGGGGCGAGCCCGCCGACGATCTGCGAGGTCCGGACGATGCGGCCGTCGATGGGTCCGGCGGGAGCCGTCTGGAGCCGCACCATCATGTCGAGGCCCGGATCCACGGCCCGGCTCGAGAACCCGCCTGCCTGCAGGAGCGCGTCGCGACGCCAGAGCGAGACGGCATCGTGGGGGCCGATCGCCCCGCGGATGTTCCGCCAGAGGATCCGGCTGTCCATCAGGGTCCGGATCGACGCCAGCCGCTGGAAGACGCCGCGCATCGTGCGCAGGCGGCCGCCGGCCGAGTCTGGCGCATCTTCACCGGTGACCTCCACGTGGCTCGTGACGCCGGCCACTCCGGCCGGGTCGCGCAGCGGCACCGACATGGCGCGCAGCAGGGCGTCCGGGTCGACGATGAGCCCGGGGGCAACACCGCCGACGTACCGGTACCTCGCGAAATTGAGTCCGCAGTTCAGCGCGTCGGCGCCGGTCGATGCCGGTCGCTTGTCGACGGCAATCAGTCGGGGATCGCGCAGGCTCCGGTAGATCTTCAACACCGGCTCGGTGGGCAGGATCTGGCGGTAGTAGAACTCCCGGGCTTCGAGATCCCATGCGGCCTTCATCGCGGCCCACTCGCTGTCGGACAGCCCCTCGGCGACGACGATGACTTCGAAGTCTGCGTAGTTCATCGCCAGAAGGGCCGAGACCGTCGTCGCCAGCGGCGACCTCCCCGCCGGGCCGCGCGGGGCGGCTCCTTCCCGACGGCCGGTCGCCGGCACAATCAGGCTGACCGGAATCGTGAAGCGCGACGCGGACGTGCCGTCGCGGTCGTCGACCGGCTCGTCACGGCGTCCGCCGAGGCGGAGGCCCAGGACGACCGCAGCCGCCGCGAGCAGGGTGAGGTAGATCAGGGCGGCGGCGATCGAGCCGGCCGTGAGCGCGCGAATGACGATCGTGATCACGCCGCTCCCACCGGCTCGAGGCCAAGCCTCGCGAGGAGGTCGCGCACGCGCTCGCCGATGGCGTCGCCGGTCCGCTCGACGAGCGAATCGGTCAGGCGAACGCTGCCGGCGAGGACGATGCGCCGCAGCATGTCGATCTTGGCGTTGGAGGGGCTGTCGCTCGCGGCCTCCATCATGATGAAGCTGTCCAGCAGGCCGAGGTTCTGGAACACTTCGGCCGCCCCGTTGCGGACGAAGCGGTCCGGATGATCGAGCAGGCGGGCGAGCACCGGCCAGACCTCGGCGCCCATCCGTCCCAGGCACTCCCGCGCCGCAAAGCGCACCCACCAGTTGGCGTCGCCGAGCTGCGCCGCGACGTCCGCCGCCAGGTCGAGGCGGTCGAGGCGTCCGATGGCGCGAACCGCGTTCGCGCGAACGTAGTAGACCGGGTCGTCCAGCAGACGAAGCGCCGCCTCGGCGGCCGGCCCGCTCCCGACGGCGCCGAGGGACTGGATGGCCGCCTTGCGCACCCGGGCGTCGGTGTCTTCGGTCGCGCGGACGAGGTCCGCCTCGAGGCCGTCGACGTCGTGGTAGCGCCCGAGCAGCGTGGCGGCCCAGAGGCGGAGCACCGGGTCGGCGTCGGCGAGCAGCGTGCGCAGCGGCGCCGCGAGGTGCTGCGGCGAACGATCGAGCTGCGCGGCGACGCGCGATGCGGGATGCCGACGGTCCTTGAGCGCGGTGAAGAGGACCTCGGCCGCGGCGGGATCCGTCGACTCGCCGAGGCGCGAGAGCGCGACGGCGGCCACGTCCTTGTCCTCGTCGTCCACGGCGCGGGCGAGCAGATCGAGCGCGCGGGGATGGCGCAGACAGACGAGCACCTGCAGCGACGCGATGCGCCGCCACTTGTCGCGTGACGTCCGGTGCGCGCCCGCGTCCTGCAGGAGTCCGTCGACGCCCCATCGGCCGACGAAATACGCGGCCAGCGTGTGGGCCGCATCGCCGGGCGTCGCCGGGTCGATTGCCGCGCGCATGACCAGAGCGCGAGACGCCCGACCGAGCAGGGGGCGCACACGGGCGACGCGGTCGGCCAGCGTCAGGCGGCTCGTACCGGACCCGGTGAGGACAGCCATCGCCATGGAGACGGTGGCGCGGGCACGGGCGCGCCGGCGCTCGATGGCCAGGACGTAGGCGGACAGAGCCGCCCAGACGGCCACGGCCGCGAGCGATCCGGCGACGAGCGCGGAGTGAAGCAGGGGCATGACCCGAGCCGGCGCGGGCGCGGCTCGCACCTTACGTATCGGCAGAAAGGCCACGCGCCCGCATCCCCGGCGGCCGGCGGAGGCGGCCGGCCACAGGGCCCGTCATGCTAATGTGATGGCGTCACCGCACTCATGACTTCTATGGACCGATCGGCCCGGATTTACGTCGCCGGGCACCGGGGCCTCGTGGGCTCGGCCATTCTCAGACGCCTCCAGGCCGAGGGCTGCCGGAATCTGCTGACGGCGACGCGGCAGGAGCTGGACCTGCGCGATCAGGCCGCCGTCAACGCCTGGGTACGCGAGCACCGGCCCGAGTACGTGTTTCTCGTGGCCGGCACCGTCGGCGGCATCCTGGCGAACTCGACGCGTCCGGCGGAGTTCCTCTACGACAACATGATGATTCACGCGACGGTGGTGCACGCGGCGCACCTCTACGGCGTGAAGCGTCTGCTGTATCTCGGCAGCTCCTGCATCTACCCCCGCGAGTGCCCGCAGCCGATGAAGGAGGAGTATCTGCTGAGCGGCCCGCTCGAGCAGACCAACGAGGCGTACGCGCTGGCGAAAATCGCGGGCATCAAGCTCTGCCAGTCCTACCGCACGCAGTACGGGTGCGATTTCATCGCCGCGATGCCGACGAACCTGTACGGCCCCCACGACAACTTCGATCTGGCCAGCTCCCACGTAATGCCGGCGCTGCTGCGCAAGTTCCACGAGGCAAGGCTCGCTGGCAGCGACGAGGTCGTGATCTGGGGCACGGGGACGCCCCGCCGCGAGTTCCTCCACGTCGACGACCTGGCGGACGCGTGTCTGTTCCTGATGGATCGCTGGGACGAGGCCCTGCACATCAACGTCGGCACGGGCGAGGACCTGTCGATTCGGGAGCTGGCCGAGGTCGTGGGGCAGATCGTCCATCCCGGCGCGCGCCTGGTGTTCGATCGGAGCAAGCCGGACGGCACGCCGCGCAAGCTGCTCGACGTCAGCCGCCTCCACGCGCTGGGCTGGCGCCATTCGATCGCGCTGCGCGACGGCATCGCCGCGACGTACGACTGGTTCGTCGAGAAGGAAAGGCGGAGACAGGGCGCGGCGGCAACGGGCTCGGCGACCGCTTCTCCCGTCTAGATTCGGGCGCCCGGTCCCGTTGCGGCAGCCGCGATACGCGCCGGAGCGTCAGCCTTGTTTCGCCATCCCGGGCGTGGACTCGGGGTTGGGATCCCGCAGCCGGGCGGCCCGCGGCTTCAGGCCGAGGAGGCGCTTGAAGCGCTCGACGACACCCACGTTGTCCGACCCGCCGCGGTCGAGCTCTTCGAGGGCGTCGAGGCATGCGGTGACGGAGCCGACGGCGCCGATGCCGAGCTGGCGCGCGCTTCCCGGGACCTTGCCTTCGGCGCCGCGCCACACCAGGATCGCGCGCGCGTGCGAGTCGATCGCCACGTCGAGGCAGTTCTCGGGACGGTCGTCGACGACCACGTCGAGCTCGAGCGCCGAGGCGATCTTCCCGCGGGAGCCGTGCACGACGAAGACCGAGGGCGACGGGCAGCCGTGCGCGGCCAGCCACCGGTGGCTCTGGAGCTGCGCGGTGTCACCGGCCGTTTCCGGACGGCTCGTGAGGAAGATCAGCTCCCAGCGCCGGGCGCGGACGAGACGGTCGAGGCGCGCGAGCGCTCCGGGTTCGATCTCGTCGAGCGTTTCCCAGAAGTTCACGCGGCTGCAGGCCTCGCGCCAGAGCTCGGACTGCTGGCGCGCGGTCAACGCGCGGCCGACCGCCGGCGTCCCGCCGCTCTCCCCGTCGCCGGGACTCCGAGCATCCGGGGAACCCTGGGACCCTGGAGAGTCTTGAGAACCCTGGCTCGCCACTGACCGGGGCAGGGTCGACGGATCGACCTCCGGGAACAGATCCCGGGCGGTGCGGGCGAGCGCGCCCTGCAAATCCGCCAGCGTGCCGTCGAGATCGAAGCCCAGTCGCACGTCTCTTCCAGTCTAGCGGCATTCGTCCCGCGCAGCGTCGCCGTGCGGACCTGTCGCGTTCGGCTTATCGGCCTTGCCGGTCTCGAAGGTGAGCGGCACGCGGGGAGGGCCTGCCGCTCCAGAAAGACGGCATACATGGTCGAGTGCGTCGACGGATCCTCCTCAAATGAGGACGGCGGTGCCGACGTTGTCGCTGTGCGACTCGAACCGCACGGTCAGGCCTGCCGCACGCGCTTCCTGCCCGAGCTCTCCCTGACCGAACTGATGCTCGTAGAAGCCGGGCGGACGACCTCGCGAGGAGCCGATGACATCACCGGGTTCAGGAGACCAGCCGGCGCGACCGATGCGTGCGGCGAGGCGCGCCACGCGTGTGGGAAAGGGCGGCACCGGCTTGATCCGCGGGACGTAGCTGATGAGAATCTGGCCGCCGGAGCTGAGCAGCGACTTCACTCTGCGAAGCACCCGGATCCGGGACGCCGCCTGCGGGATATAGCCGTAGCAGAACCACGAGAAGATGAACGCGTCGAAGGTTCCGGACAGTTCCACAGACTCGATCGAGCCGACGTACAACGGAGTGGTACGCCCGCGCGCTGCGAGGTTGGCCCGGGCCTTGTCGATGCACGCGCCCACGAGATCCACGCCCTCCACCCGATAGCCGCGCTCGAGCAGGGCGATCAGGTCTCTGCCGGTGCCGCAGCCGACCACGAGAATCCGATCGGTCGGTCGGAGCATCACGGAATAGAACAGACGCTCCCAGGTAAACAGACCATCTCTGGTCCAGTCGTGATCGTTCCCGAAGTCTCGCCAATGGTGTTCGATATCCTGGCGGACGTCCGCGAGCGGCTGCAGGCCCGCCGCCGCGTACGAAGCGCACTCAGCCCCAAACTTCAGTGCTTTGCTCAAGCCATATAGGCCCGTGCGGGCGGTGCGTTGCAGCATGGAGCTTCCCGGCGCGGCTGTGACAGGCCGTGACCGCACCCATCTTACTGCCTGCGTGCTCATGGAGAGCGGTCGTCAGTTCCGACCCACGGCCCCTTCTGCCGGCCACCTTGTGGTTGGTGAACCTTCCTGTGGAAGGCACAGCAGGCGTCTTCTGCACTGAGGACACGGCGGTGGGGCAAACCGACCCTCTACCGAGTCCTCAACTCATTGACGTCACCAGTTCGCGTAGGATATTGTTTCAGCGCTTTGTCGTGCATCGCGACAAGCCTTCTCGTATGCCTGACGGTAAGCGGATCGCTCGCGTCTCTACCAGCACACTCTTCCGCGAAGTGCAGGGCGAGTCTGTCCTCCTGCACTTGGAGAGCGGCGAGTATTTTGGTCTCGACGACGTCGGCACGCGCGTGTGGCAGTTGATCGTCGAGAAAGGCGATCTCGATCAGGTCGAAGCGGCAATGGCCGAGGAGTTCGACGTCGATCAGGAAGTTCTCTCGAGCGACCTGCGCCAGATGGTCGACGAACTTGCCGCCAAGCATCTCATTGAGATCGAGCGGACGTAGCACCGTCCTCCTCCCTGCGGTCGATGTTCGCCACGGACGGTGAAGACCTAATCGGCCTCCCCTTACGGATTCACACGTACAAGATCGTTCCGAACCTCGAGTGCTGTTGGGTCCGGAAACCCGCTTCCGAGTGCTGACTGTGGGTGGCTGCGAGGGTCAGCGGTAAGGCGACGCGGGGGGGGCGAAGGCGGAAATTGAGCGGTGGGAATCATGAGCACCGTCGTCCCGGTCGAACGCTGCAGCCAATTGCGTCCTGAAGAATTCGAGCAGGAATTCTTCGCCGGCCAGGGCAGGCCGGTGATCGTCACCGATGCCATGGATCGGTGGAACGCTCGGCGGGAATGGAGCTTCGACTTCTTTGCCGAACGTTACGGCGACCGTACGATCGCGATCGACTTCGAGACCCCGTCGGGCAAATATCAGCGCGTGATGAAGTTCGCCGAGTACGATGCGTTCATTCACGGACGAACGCATGGCATCCCGGGTTTCTGCGTCAATCGAACAAATGGCTGGCCGGTACCAGACCCGCCCGAGATGGCCGGCACGACGTTGTACTTGGCAGGCAAGTGGAACGCGTTTCTGACTAACCCAGAACTCCTCGACGATATCGAACGGACACCGTACTTCGTGGACGACTGGCTGCAGAGGCTGCCGGGAGCCTTTCTCGAGTTGCTTCAAACGACGGACTTCCGTCCCCACTGGCTGATGTTCGGGCCAGAAGGATCACTCACACGACTCCATCGAGACTTCCTGCACTCACACGCGTACATTGCACAAATCGTGGGCCGCAAGCGCTGTCGGCTGTTCTCCCCTGATGATGCCGCGCTCATCGACCGGGACCGAGGCGGCACGGTCCAGGCTGGACCGGACGACCTTCCGCCGTATGCCGGAGCGACCGCGTACGACTGCGTCGTCGAACCTGGCGAGATGCTCGTCGTTCCCGCGGACTGGCGGCATCGTGTTCTTGGTCTCGACTGTTCGATCTCGCTTGGCTACAACTTCTTCACCCGATCGAATTTTGGGGAGTACTTCCTCGCACTGTTCCAGAAACTGCCCGAACTCCTGGAATTCTTCGACAAGACGCCGGAGTGGCGCGAACGCCTGGACGTCTCCTGGAAGCACGGCCCCTTCGAGCGACACGTGGATTAGGTCTCGGCGTCGTCCAGGCGCGCGAGCACCCGGTGATAGGACGGCCGCGACCGAAACCAGCCTGCCCACGCGATTTTCGGGGCCATTCCAAGAACGGGCGTGACGCGGTGGACGAGTTCCGGTGACAGCCGGAACAACACAGCGTCGCCTGGTGCGGTGTTGAGAACCCGCTGTTGAACGGTGCGCGTCGCCCGGTCGGCGATTTCCAGTACGCCTCCTTCGTAGGGCTCGCGGCCGAGGTTGACACTGATCGCCAACAATCTGTCCTGCACCAGATCCGAATGCCAGTCGAACTCCTCGTTGGCTTCGGCGCGAAGCGAGTAGATCCGCCCGCTGAAGCATCCGATGTGTCCGCACCCGGTGAGGGTATCGACCGCCTCGAAGAGCACATCGTCGTTCAGCAGAAACTCGATCAGTGCTTTTCCCTCCTCGCTGGCGACGATGACTTCGTGGCCCACATCGTGTTCGGATGCGACTAGCTCCGCGCCCTCTATCAATTGCCGCACGTCCGCAAAGAGTTCTGCGTCGAAGAACTGCGGTAGACGAATGACATGCGTCTCGTCGAACAGGTGACGGATGTGCACGCGGTCCTGCTCCGAGCACGCGAACCGCGTCTTGGTCCTGCTAATCTGGAGTTGCATCGTCCGTCCGTCGACGTGCGGCGCGTGCATAGAACGCCTCCAGTGCACGGACGCAGCGAGTGTCGTCGTACAAGTGCGGGTGCCCCTCGACGATTTGTGCCGAAACCTCACGGCGCCAGGGCGTATCCGCGGCGAGCCGGGCGGCGATATCGACGTACGCCTCGGCATTGTGCGCAATCGTGGTCGTGACGCCCAATGCCGTCAGGAAGGCCGCCGAATGCCGGCCGCGCATGGCCCCTCGTGGCCAAGTGACGATCGGCAGTCCGACCGCCAGCGCTTCGAGCGCCGTGTGGCCGCCCGACCACCGCACGGTGTCGAGGAAGACATCCGACAGCATCATCAGTTGGATGAATGTTGCACGGTCCATGGGCGGCAGAAAGACGCAGCGCTCGCGCCCATCGAGTCCCGCGCTTGCGAATGCGCGTCTCAAGCGTTGTTCCAGGACACGCGCAGACGGATGACCCGCCACGAACACGAACTGCCCATCCGGTACTCGGCCCGCGAGTGCCACGAACAACGCGTCGTGGTCAGGGAGGTACTTGTAGGGAGATTGACAGCTGAGGAAGATCGGTCGGTGATCGCGAATCCCAAAATCACGCCGCGCTCTGGACAGGGGCGGCAGACGTGGACGCTCAAACGCCACGCCGATGCCCGGGAGGCGTACCAGACGCTCGGTGTAGTAACGCGCCCCGTCCGATGGCTCCATCAAGGCGGACGAGATGAAGAAGTCGATCGTTGGCAGCCCCGTGGTGACCGGGTGACCCCAGGCCGCGCATTGGACGGGGGCGAGACGGAGCGACGCAAGTTGGGTGACGAGCGGCACCATGCCGATGTCGAGGTAGACGAGGACGTCGAGGCCGTCGCGAGCGACTTGGGGAGCGATCGCCTCGACATCGCCCCTCAAGTGACGGAAGGTGTCGGAGGCGGCTGCGAACGCACTGGTGACGTCGTCGCTTCCCCCGTCAACGTGGTAGGCGTAAAGCTCGAATTGACTGCGATCCGCGTGCTGCAACCAGCCGAGGAAGAGCCGCCCAACGACGTGACTGCGGAGGTGCGCCGAGAGATAGCCGACGCGGATCCGGCCCATCGTTGCCGGTCTCTGCTCGGTGTGCAACGTCGCGGACCACTCGGGGAATGCGGCCCCCATGATCGCCGTCGCCCATTGTCCGAACCGCCGCTGGAGTATGCGGTCGTTGTGCCCCTGATATGGCAAGTAAAAGTTGTCGATCTCGCCGAGCGCCTCTGCTGCTGCACGCCGCTGATCGGGTGTGTCCAGGTGCGTCTCGCCCACCACGTGCGCGAGTCCCCGAGCATAGCGACGCCGCGTGCGACGCAGTTCCACGGGATCCCGGTAGACCGCTGGCAGGATCAGATGTGCGAGCCATCCCAGCAGAAGGCTGTCCGGGACCGTGGCGGCCCCCTGGCGAACCACGGTCCGCGCGTCGTCCGTGCGGCCGACCGCGTGCAGCGTCGTCGCGAGGCGGTGACGCAGTGCCGCGTCCGCCGGATGGCGAGTGACTCCTGCCTGGAGCACTGCGATTGCTCGATCCCAGGCGGCGAGTTCTGCATGACATGATGCGAGGGCGGCGAAGACTTCCGGTCCAGCCGACGCCGACACAGCGGCCGGCCGCAGCGATTCGACGGCCTCGGCATATCTCCCGGCGCCAGACAGCGTGAGCCCGCGCGCCACGGCCATGCGAGCCTCGTTCCCGGACAGCCGGCAGGCGGTCGACAGACCGTCGAGCACCGCGGGATCGTGTGGCGATGCCCGGAACGCGGCGATGTAGCTGGTGATCGCCGCCTCGAAGTGCCTCTGCGCAAGGAGCACGTTGCCGAGTCGCACATGATCCGGGACGCTGCGACGGCTTGAGGCCAGGCGCCGGCATGTCGCCTCGAGGTCGGCGAGCGTCGCCGGCCGATCTATCGAACCACCGGATCTGCCCCAGGCGGTCGGCGGCGTGGATTGCGTGGCGAGCCCGTCGAACACGATTCGCATGTACTCGGCTGCAGCCGCAGGCCCGATCGCATCATCTGCGAGCAACGGTGCGATCACGTGGTGATGGAGAGCGACCTGGGGTGCCAGTTCGAGTGCACGTGTAGCAGCCGCAAGCGCCTCGGCCTTTCGGCCAGACCCACGACAGACATTGGACAACCCCGCCCACGCGCCGGCATCAAGAGGTTCACGTTCGGACAGTTCGCGATAGACGCGCTCAGCGGCACCCGGGTCGCCGCGCGTCAGGAGCACCTCGGCGTCAGCGAGGGCGGCAGCTCGCTCAGCGCGCCGGCGATCATAGACCGCGCGAAGGTCCGACAGGGTGCTGAAGAGAGTCGTGGCGTTCACCGTCGAGAAAACAGCTCTCGGATCGTTCGCAGACCGCGGCGCTGTTGGCGCCATGCGCTGCGCATTCGCTCGGGAAGGCCGAACAAGGCCAGCAGGATGGCGTGGCCCAGTTCCAGGGTTGCCGCCGGCCACTCCCCCCTTCGGCCTGTACAGCCCGGCCATATGGAATCGGACGGCTTCGGTATCGGCCCGGCACGCGATGGCTGCTCGGTAGCTCTGGAGTGCACGCGCGGTGTCCCCAAGTGCGGTATAGCTCCGAGCCATCGCGACATACGTTGATCCGTGGGATGGATCGGATGGCAGCCCACCGGCCTGTGTGACGATCGGCCCGCGGAGAGCCCGTCGCCCTCGCAGTACCGAGATGATCGCCAACCCGTATTCGTTCAGGGCCTCGTGATGCCGCTGCTGGCGGCCGAGCGTCTCGCCGAGTGACCGATGCGCCTCGAGGAAGGCCTCATCGATCGCCGTCGCCTGTCGGAGCAGTCGCTCGGCTTCTGCCCAGTCCTCGCTCCTGGCGGCGAGCTTTCCCAGACCATAGTATGCGACGGGATCATGAGGCTCAATCACAAGTGCGCGCCGATATTCGGCGCGTGCCTCTTCGTACCGCCCTTCACGGTAATAGGCGAGACCCGCGTTCCAGTATGGCGTGCAATACGAGGGATCCCGTCGCCGGGCCTCGCAGTACGCGGCGCGTGCATCAGCCTGGCGGCCCGCCTTGGCCAGAAGCTGCGCGAGCAGGTATTGCGGCGCGGGGTGGGACGGCAGCAGGGCATCTGACGCCGCCAGCGCCCGCTCGGCTTCGGCATCGGCGCCGGCGTGCAGGCAGACGACGCCGTCCCTGAGCCGCGCGAAGCCCTCAGGCGATCCGATCTCGTTGCGGCCGAGACGCATGGCGAGCTCGTCACCCAGGTACTGGTACGCGAGCGGCGTGTAGCCGCCTTCGACCGAGTACGGAATGGTCACGAAGCTGGCCGTGATCCGAAGGGCCTCGAGCTGCGAAACCAGTTCGTCCGGCCAGCACCAGGGCAGGCGCGTCTGACCGTCACTCTCCTGGTAGACGCGCGGCACGACGAGGTAATCGGTGTCGATGTCCAGAAGGACCGGCTCGGTGATCCCGCCGAGCACCGCCAGCGGTCCGATCGTGACGGGGCGGCCCAGGATCGTCGCGGTGATTCGGTCGGCGGAGATCTTCATCCGCGACCGTTCCGGGTACCCGCGCAACACCTGCAGCACCTGCTTGGTGATCTCTCTTCGGTCGAACGCCCATGTTGGGTCCGGAACGATCCAGAACACTTCGCGGACGATGCGGTTCCTGAGCGCTGGACAGATGAAGTTGGCGATCGTGATCGGAGTCTTCTCGTCGATGCAGAACATGTCGTGATGCGCATCGATGTGGACGAGGATCTGATCGCGCAATCCAGCCGATCGCCACGCATAGTACGCGGCATCGTGGTTCTCCATCAGCACGACGTGGCGCGTCGTGCGGGCGACGCCGGCGGTGCCAGACGATGTGACTGCGTCAGCCATGGTCGAGACCATCGGCGACCGATCCCAGGATTTCTGTTCCCTGGCCCCGAACGCGCGCGATGGCCGCGGGTACGTCGAGATCTCCCAGAAACGTGGACTGGGCAAAGGTCAGCGTCGCCGAGCCGATGCCGTTCTGGAACACCCGTGCACGCCAGCTCCAGACTTCGCCACGGCGGCCGGTGCGTTCGAGGACGACCTCCAGACGGTCGCCCTTCGCAAGGTCGACCGATTGCGGCCATGGAAAGAACGCGTGTCTCGGAAGTCCGCTGGCGTTGAGAACGATGCCGTCGGCGAGATCTACGACCGACCAGAGTGCGATGCCGTGAGCGGTCGCCGCCAGCGGGGTGGTTGCCTCGGCTTCAATCCGCAGGGTGCGACCACGGGACGCGCGGTAGTCGACGCTGGCCACCTCACCGAAGTCGATCAACCGTGAAGTCGCCGCATCGGACACAGACCAAGTGTTTACCGCCGCTGTACGCGCTGCGGTCAGGTCCCATGTGTCGCTCGCCCATGGCATCACGTGTTTCGCGTATTGGGCTTCCGCCGACACCACAGCGAGGCGCAGTGTCTCGCGACGCGGAATGCCGTTCGCGAGACGTGTCATCTTCTCGGCCGCGGCGTCTGCGAACAGATCTATCAGACTCTCGCCGTGAATTGGACACCCCGGGGGTGTGTGGGCGAGCACGACATCGAAACGGGCATCGGACGGGCAGGCGTCGAGAGCATGGACGTACACGACCGACTCCAGGCAGCGGTTGGCTCGAGCGATGTCCATCGCCACGGCGGTCGCGTCCCGAGCTTGGACCGAGTACACACGCGAAGCGCCGCACCGGACCGCGTGCACAGCGCGCTGGCCGAAGGCGCCACCGAGGTCGAGTACGCACGCTCCCGGCCTGATGACGCGGCGCATTGCGTCGGCCCACTGTTGAGTGAGAAGCGACGAGGAAAGGGACACCAGCTAGGCCGGCGGTTTGGGGCGGAGGCGCTCGAGCAGACGCTCGGCGAGGGTCACGTGCCTGGCGGCGCGACAGTCGATTGCGTGATACTCCGCGATTGCATTCGCAATCACCCACAGCCTCTCTTCGAATGATGGCAGGCGATCGGCGCGGCCGGCGGCCAGCGTGTCACTCAATACCGAAGGCGGCGCGTCGGCGCCGACCAATTCCATTGACATACTCACGCGTGGGTCTCCCGCTTCCTGGCGGGCGGAGCCCCAGTGGACAACGCGTGCATTCCACGCCAAAATCGACCCTTGGAGTACTGGCAACGCCCGGCTCGCTTGCAGCAACGCCAGCACATCTCCCATAGCCAGGGCGGGCTTCTCGAACCAGTCGCCCGAGCTCGAAGGCAGCACGCGGTCGAGCGGCACCACGTGCATGCATCCCTCGTCCGTCGTGGCATTGCTCAACGCCACCCAGACGGTGAGGCGAAGCGTATCCCCGTTGTTGTCGACGTGCGGCGCCCATCCAGACTCGCCTCGCGCGCGGGCGACGATGTGAGTCCAGAGATACGGCGTTTGCCGGTAGCCGGGACCGAGAATGGCCGAGAAGAGATCGACCAGGGCGGGGTGTCTCGCTATTTGCCAGAGCTCGTCGTACACCCAGGCGAACACCGGTGGCCAGCCAGCACGGTCGACGGCTTGTACGCCGGCGAGCATGGCGGCCGCTGCCGACGTTGGAACCGCGCGTTCGAGCTTCAGGTAGCCCTCGCTCCCGAAGCGCCGCACGATCTCGTCGCGGCGAGCCGGTTCCGGCGGTTCGATTGCGATCGGACCTCTCGAGTCAGCGGCGGCGACGCTCAGTGTGGGCGCGAGAGTCCTCCAGTAGTCCGGTGAGACCGCCCGTTCCAGGTGCGTTTCGAGCTCTGTGCCCCTCAGACGCGCACTCTCGAAGAGGTCTCGCGCGACGGCGGCAGGCGATGGCCGGGGACTGGAGCTCATCACGATGCAGATCCAATCCCGGGTTCCGACGGTCCCTGGTCGAAGACGCGCGTCGCGCGCTGGTCCTCGGCGCCGGAAATCTCAGTTCGCCACCGCCACTCGTAGTCATCGCGGGTCGGGAAGCCGTGAAGCTCGATCGCGACGCTGGCGTCCCTGGATAATCGGACCGGTTCGGGCCAAGGCAGATAGCCCTGTCCGTACAACAGGTCGGGCTCGCCGGGACGATTCGAAATACGGATGCCGTCGACCAAGCGGCTGTCGAACCAGACGACGAAGCCGTGGCAGTCCGACGGAGTCAGTGACGTCCACTCCCCACGGCCGTCGAACTCATCCTTGTCGTGGCGGGTGTAGTCGATCGTGCCAAGACACCGCGGCGGAGCCAGGAACCGTCCGGGGACGGTGCGACACTTCACCCACGTGTTCACAACAGCCCGCCGTGCGGCGGACACATCGACGCCGCATGCGTCCCGCGCCCACGCGCCCACGTGGCTCCGATAGAGCGCCGGCGCGGTCACGGGCGCAGCCCAGATTTCGTCCGCTAACGGCAGCATGTGGCCTCCTGGGCGCAGCCATCGCTGTCGCGCGTCGCGGCTCACCTGAATCTGTCGGTCTGGAAGTACGCCACGGACATCGATCACGACGACGTCCACGGGCTCTGGCAATCGAACGCGGTCAGATGTCTCCTGGATCAACGTGACGCGGTCGCGCCCGGCGTTCGCTTCGACGATTGTTCGCGCGAGTGTCGCCACCGCGCCGGGCTCGATCGCGTACACACGCCGGGCTCCGGCCCGGCAGGCGGCAAGGGAGAAGATGCCCGTGCCACTGCCGACATCGGCGACCACGTCACCCGGACGCACGACACGGTCGATTGCCGCGACGTACGCTTCGACGCGCACCCGGTCGGACAACATCATCCCGTGCTCGAGAACGTCGTATTGCCTACACATGCGATGTGCGCTTCGGCGTCAGTCCTCGAGGGGCCAGAGTCTCCTGGAGGTCGCGCTCGACCGCCGCGAGCGTCGCGGCCGCGGAAGCGCGACGCCCGCGCCGAAGGCGACGGATCGGCAACTGGTCGACCAGCCGCGTGAGACAGTCGAACTGGCGAGCGCGTTGCGTCGGATCCAGCAGGCGCGAAGCCCAGGCGTCGGCTGAGAGCGTCACTAGCGCATCCTGCGGCGTCATCGACTCGATCGCCACTGCGTCTGCAGTGTCGGTCGGATCGACGTCCAGCCAATACACGCAGGCCAGCGGTGCCGGTCCGCGGGTGTGACTGCTTGGCGGCAGCTCCAAATCGAGGTATTCGCCGTCGGGACTATCCACGAGGGCCGGTCCTGTGCGCCGTCGCTCTGCCTCCTCCTCGATCGCTCCCCTCCGAACCCGGATGTAGGGTGCGCCCCGGTGCACTAGGATGGCGCCGTCCCCTTCGGCCAGCGCCGCGAGGTCGTCAGTGACCACGTCATGGCCGGCGAGAGCAAGACACGCCGCCAAGGTGGACTTCCCTGAGCCCTCTGGGCCCGCGAAGGCCACGGCGCCGTCGCCCCACGAGGCCACGCTCGCATGCAGGCTGATGACGCCACGGCAGCAGAGCGCAAGCCCGAGAACCGGCCCGAGCAGATATTCCGACACGCGAGGAGACGGGATGTCCGGTGCGTACCCCCACACGTGCCGTCCGAACTGGTCGACCACGAAGATCGCGCCGTCACTTAGCAGCAGCCTGATATACGCGCCACCTTCGAGCCGCCAGGCGGTCACGAACGGTCGTCCCTCGTGGCCACGAATGTGGCTGGTGTAGAACGGTTCGGCGCCCGGGGCGACAGTCAACCCGACCGGCGGCGCGGTCAGAACGTCAACGCGCAGATCCGGATCGCCTTCGATGGATTCTTCGATGAGGCCGCAGATCGGCCGGTCGGCGGCGAGGTGAAGTCCGAAGACCGCGTGACAGGCAGAGCATGGCGTGGGTGCCATTCCCGTTCAAGAACGAGCGTGGGTAAGCTCCGGCTCAATCACTCGATGAAAATCCTTCAGGAGCGCGTCGCACAGTCGCGACAGGCGCGACAGGTCGTCGTGCGGGCGCACGAGGCGAACCGGAAGGGCCGTCGCTACTCGAGCCATTACCGTGAGATCGTGCGCGCGCATCTGCCCATCCAACAGCATTGCGGCGAACGATTGGCCAATGAGCGCCATTAGTGCCGCTTCGCCCGCAATCGGCGCAATACACGGCGCGTCGTCGCGGAGCACACGGTCTCCCAAGACGTAGATCGCCGAGAGAGGCGCTGGCGCCGAGTGGAATCTGTAGCCGTGTGATCGGACGTCGAGATGGTACCTGCGCTCTCCCCAATCCGGCGGCAGAACCGGGAGCGAACGATCGATGGCGGACACCGCGAGCAGTGAGGCCGGCCAGAGCCGAACGCGCGGATATCCCGACTCGGCGGCAAAGGCGCCGTCCATCTCGACAAGAGGCAGCACGTCGTCCGACAGCATGGGATAGCCCAAGGCGGCGAAGGCGGCGGCCATGGTCGACTTTCCCACGCCCGGCGGACCAATCATCGCAAGGGCCCGGCCGTCGACGATGACGCCGCTACCATGCAGGCACACGCGGCCGCGGAGGCGCAAGACGAAGCCCATAACGGGGCCGAGCAGATACGCCGACATGTCGTCGAGGCTCGTGTTCTCGGGCCATGTCGCCCAGATTTCCGTGCCGGCCCGGTCGATCAGGAACGTGGTGCCATCCACGTAGGAGAGGAGCGACCAGCCGTTGTCGAACTGGCGCAGCGTACGCATGGGCGCGCCGGTTTCGTCGAGAAACGGACTGACGTTGACGATTCGAGAAGCGCAGGCGTCGTCGAACCAGGCAGGCCGAATACCCAGTTCGATCCGCACGTCGACGTGCGTGTTGGCAACGGGATTTCCCAGCCGGGGGATGGGATGGCTGGTCGACAGAGCCAACCCGAAGGCCGAATAGATCATCGGCGGCGAATCAGGACGTCTTGGCGGGTCGAGACGCGTTGGCGTCCTTGTTCTTCAGAGTTCGGTCGGCGGAAGCAAGCGTGATGTCACGGATGTTGCCGTAGGCTTTCACCTTGGGCGTTCGATAACTCTTCTTCTGCTTTGACGACATGTTCCACCTCTTCACAGGGGGGAGTCTAGACCCCTGCAAGGATAGCACATTGGTTCAATTGAACCTTCAGCCACCGATTCAATAACCAGGCGCGCTGGGTGCAATAGACGTCCTCGTCGCCCGCCGTCATGGGTGGCACGGCGTTCCATTGCACATACCTGGATACCTCGGGCACGGGAGGCACGTGGTCGACCCAGCGCATGGCCGGCCGCCGCAGGGCCTCGGCGAGCGTCGAGCCTCGAACGATAGCCTTCTTCCGTGTCAATACGGACGCCGGCAGTACGCCCCGACCCGAATCGCGCAGCAGCTGTTTCTGAATACACCACGGAACGACCGGGATGGCCAGGAGGTAGTTCACCACCCTCAGGTCCATGTAGGGCCACCTGAATTCGAGCGGGACTCCTGTGACGGACGAATCGGCATTACTGAAGATACGGACCCAGGCAGGGGCCGTGCTCATCGCGCGAGGACGTAGTGCGGCTTCCCGCACACGTCCGGCCCGCTCCACTTCGCGCCGCCGTCCGGCGAGGTCCACGGCTCCCGCGAACCCCGGATTCACCCATGCGGGGATCGGCGGTTCCTCGTCGATGCCGGCTATTCGTCGGACGGCCACCCGAAGGCCCAGCGGCGGGCGACGATGGAACCGGCGCACGTAGGTGGCCAGGTCCCAGGCGAGCGCGCCGAAGGCTCCGTGTTGCGCCAACGCGGCAAACCGAAGGGCTGGGTACTCGGCCAACAGGCTGTCGGCGTCGGCTCCCGAGAGGACAACGCGACTCTCCGCGGCCATGCTCGTAAGGAAGTGACGCTCGAACCCTCGGAATCGCAGATCGGTCGGCTCAGGCAAGCCTGCTTCGCCTGGGTCGGATTCCCGCTCATAGGGGGGGAAGGCGTCCCCGACGGTGAACTGGAGTGAGATGCCGAGCGCGGCTGCCGCCATGGCCGCGAATTCCCGCTCGACGTCCGGTGCGGGCAGAATCGACTACGGCTGTGTGGGCCGTCACTTCGCAGCTGAGCCGTGTGCGCCGCACCACGCGAACCGCCGCCGCTGCCACCGCCGTCGAATCGAGTCCGCCGCTCATGCTGACGGCCACGCGCCGCGTCCTCAAGCGGTCTCCGACGGCCGTGTCGAACACGTCGAGGAAGCGCTCGACGTACTCTGGCGGCCGGCGATATCGGATCGGCGCCGGGAGTGAGAGCTCCCAGTACTTCTTCAGCACAGGGCCCGTTCCTGCGGTCAGGGACAAGGTGTGTCCCGGCGGCAGGCGTCGGACGTCGGCCAGCGCCGTGGCACCTGGACGATGACTGTAACGGAACTGCAGGTAGTCGCCGATCGTGACGTCGTCGAGTCGCTCTGATACCGCGGGATGGAGCCTCACGCAGGAAAAGGCATTGCTGAAGACGAACGCCCCCTGCTGATACGCATAGAAGAATGGTCGTACCCCTAGCTGGTCGCGCGCGCAGAACAGACGTCGAGTCGTTTGGCTGTACACGGCGAAGGCAAAGTCGCCCAGGAGGTGCTCAACGCAGGCATCGCCCCATGCATGGTAGGCATGGAGCAGCAGCTCGGCGTCCGTCGCGGCCGCGAGGTTCGTGCGCCCACGGGCCGCGAGCGACCGACGGAGGTCGTCACGCGCGTCTACGCGGGCATCGGCAATCAGCCAGAGCGTGCCGTCGAACGTGCACGGCTGACGTTCGCGTGCGGCCTCATCGGTGGTTGCGAAAAGAGTGTGTCCGAGGCCGACGTGCCCTTCGAGCCAAGTGGCCTCCGCGTCGCGGCCTCGGTGGCGAAGTGCGGCGGTCATGCGAGCCAGGAGCTCGGCGTCGACCGGAGCGCCGTCCGTGTTCATGAGGCCGGCGAAACCGCTCATATCGCAGCCTCGACTCGTGAGTTGGCCATACCAGGCGCGACCGGAGCCCCAGCCCGCGACGGTGCTCCGGCGCCGATCCCCTGTGCGCGGCAGAGCTCGACGAATCGGCCGCCTGGCCTCGCGATCAAGGTGTCCCAGGTGCCGGACTCGATAAGCTCGCCGCCGTCGACCACGTGGATGACGTCGGCGCCACGAATCGTCGAGAGACGATGAGTGATTACGACGATCGTGACCTGCTGGCGCAGGCTGTCGACCGCATCCTGAATGCGCCGTTCGTTCTCGGAGTCCAGGGAGCTCGTCGCCTCGTCGAGCACCAGGAGCTTCGGCTGTCGCACCAGGGCTCGGGCCAGAGAGAGGCGCTGGCGTTCCCCACCCGAAAGCAGGACGCCGCGGTCGCCCACGATGGTATCGAGGCCATGAGGCAAGGCGGCGACGAATCCGTCGGCTGAGGCAAGCCGCAGCGCCGTCCACACGTCGGTCTCGGTCGCGTCCGGTTTCGCCCAGATCAAGTTGGCGCGTACGGTGTCGTGGAACAGGAACGGGTCCTGAGCCACGTACCCGATTTGTGCGCGCCAGGACTCGAGGCGAGTGGATGTCAGTTCCTGACTGCCAACCAGGATGCGACCGGCGGTTGGTGTCGCGAGGCCGAGGAGCAGATCGGCGAGGGTGCTCTTGCCGGCGCCGGACACACCGACGATTGCCGTGGTCGCTCCCAGGGGGCACGTGAGGGAGACGTCGTGTAACGCCGGCGGAAGCGATCCCGGATCGTAGCTGAACGTCACATGCTCGAACGCGACGGGACCTGTGAGGGCGATCGATTCGTGGCTGGCTGCGACGGGTTCAGCCTCCGCGGCGCAGCGCTCCTCGACGGCCCGCAAGGAACTGAAGGCCGGCAGGACCGTCGCCAGCGACTGGGCGCGCTCGTACGTCCCGGTGAGCCTGGGAACCAGCCGTGCGAATAAGAAGAGCAGGAGCAGGAGCGACGCTGTTGGGACGGCCAAGATCGAGTACGACACATAGACGACGGCGGCCAGGAGCGCTGCCGATCCGATCGCCAGTTGCCAGCGGAGACGCAGGTACGTGCGGACGACCGCCAGGCTGCTGTCGCTCACGTCGTCGGACAGCTCGTCGAAGAGCTGAGTGTGACGCGCCTTTGCGCCGTAGCTCTTCGCCATCTTCACGCTCGCGAGTTGCTCGGTGATGGCTCCATACAGACGTGTGGATGCCTGCACCTGCCGTTCGCCGACCGCGTGCGCGGCTGACAGGCGTCGACGTGCGGTCACTCCCAGGGTCGCGCCACACAGCATCACCAGTACCGTCATCGACGGCGACACGCGAAATGCCAGCGCTACGTAGACGAGCGACGCGAGCCCGCTCACGAAGAGGTCGAGGACGTAATGTGCAGCCGTGCCGGTCCGCTCGACATCCTCCGTCAGCACCCTGACATAGTTGGAGGCACGCGTGCGCGCGAAGTACGTCCAGGTGGTCTCCGAGATCGCGCGGTAGACGCGCGCCCGCAGGGCGCGGACGAGGCTCTGTTCGAGATGCGTGTTCGCAATCGTTTGCCGCTGCTGAAGGGCGGTCTGTACGGCGACGATCGCGACATACGCCAGCAGCACGACTCCCAGTGTCGGCCGAAGCCCCACCCATCGGAATGCCGATGCACAGGCCGCCACGATGGCGGACAGTGGCCCCGACTGGGACTGAACGCCGACCAGTTGAAGGAGGGGGACGAGCAGCAGGAGGCCGACCCCTTCAGTTGCGCTCGCCGCCAGGGCGATGACGACGCACTCGGTCGCACGACGCGGTGCAATCGTCGCAATCGTTCGCACAAGGCGCCGAAAGTCGGGAGCAAGACGAGCTGAGACGGTCACCACGATCGAGAAGACCCTGGACTGGCAGAACGCAGGTTGGGGGACTGGTGGAGGGCGATTGCCGCGAGAACGGCGAAGAGGGCCGCGTTGCCGGGCATCTGGAGGCTGAACTCGACGAACGACTGGGCGGCGATCGACAGCAGGCCGATGACGGCCCCGACGCGCAGCCAGTATGTCGAGCCGTCCTTCGGGGCCTCGCGGAATCGCCGCCGCACGGCGTCCACGAAGACGAGGATCGTGAAGACCGCCGGAATGCCCACCAGGAGGCCGCCCTCGGCGGCGATCTGCAGGTAGTCGTTGTGGGCCTCGACGAAGTGCGGCATCTCCCGGTTGCTCTGGTACAGAATCCATCGCCGTGCCGTACGTGTCGAACCCGGTGCCGGCCAGTGGGAAGTCTCCCACGATCCGGATGGTGTCCTTCCAGGCGCTCACGCGCGAGATGAGCGACTTCTCGCCCTGCGACTCGGTGAACTTGCTCACGACCATGTTGACACCGGCCCAGGACACGGCCCCGATCACCAGCGCGGCGACCAGTGCGGCGATGCCGGCTCGTGCCGTCCTGCTGCGCTGGCGCTTGGCCGCGAGCCAGCCCACCAGGATCGCGCCGACGGCGAATGACGCCAGGGCGGACCGGGATCGCGTCATCGCGAGCGAGAGTCCCATCACGCTGCAGGCGAGCGCGAGCCCGAGCAGGGCTCCGAATCGTCGAGAGCTGAGCAGCTCGATCCGTCCGCTGCGCCCCGCCGGGGCCGACCGGATCGTGTCGAGCAGGGTCTCGAAGAACATCGCCAGCGTCAACGGAAGGGCCATCACCATCCAGCCGCCGAAGTGATTCGGATTGACGAACGGGCCGAACGGATGGGACTCGTACACCGGCTTCCAGAAGCCGTAGATCAGCGGCTGCACGTCGTCTCGCGTCAGCGCGTACTGAACGATGCCGACGAGGGCCAGCACCGTGCCGAAGACGGCGACCGGCCGGCTGATGGCCCGCGCGCCGACGACCGAAATGAGCCGGCTCACTCCGAGCAGGAACAGAGCGAGCGAGGCGAAGAGCAGTCCACCCAGGATCGTCTTCGCCGGTACGATCGAGATGGCGTGATCCGACGGGAACAGGCGGTACGCGAGCTGGTACTGGCGCAGGAACGTATCGGTGCCGGGACTCAGGTGGCGAAGCGCGACCAGCGGCATGGGCGCGAGCTGAAGCGCAATGGCAAGGCCGATGGCCACGAGGCCGAGCGCCAGGGGGGCGAGCGGCGGCCGGCCGTGGCGCTCGACGAGGAGAGAGAGCGCGCCGATGGTCGCCGCGGCGATGGCGAGAGGGGTGTAGGCCCAGGGGTAGACTGCGCCGAACGCCAGCGCACCCCAGACGATGATGCAGACGCAGCCGGCGAGGAGGATCCAGTGAATCGCGTGCGGCCGCCGGCCGGCGGGCGTCTCGGGACTTCGTCTGGTGGGTGTGGGCGTCACTGGGCGAAACGTCGCAGGAGCCGCCACGTGCCCGTGGCGAGACGGCGCACGTGCAGCGCAGGCAGGAGCATCAGGTTCGACGTGTCGTAGCGTCGAAGCATGTAGTCGCTGGTCGGCAGCACGATCTCTCGAATCAGACGCAGCCTGGAGCGCCCGCCGGCGAGCGTTCTGAGGTCCGACAGGCGGACGTCTCCGCGCCACGCGTCGAGACGCAGATAGATCGCCGACGGCTCGCCCGAGACGGCGAGTCGTTCCACGACGTCGGCCGGGACGGGCGTGTCGAAGAACCGGCGCGACCGCTCGATGCCGCTCGCGCAGATGGCCGCGATTCGTCTCGCGCGGGCGAGTCGAACGAGCTCGTTCCAGCCCTCCTCCGAAAGCCGTCCGGCCAGCAGGTGCATGTCGTAGTACCAGATGAGGCTGCCCGCGTTCCGGTGGTGGGTCGTGAGGTGCACGGTGGCGACGAGTAGCGCGTCCACGTCGCCGATCGCGCCGGCTCGGCGGCCGAGCGCGGGCACGTCAATCGCGCGCTCCCGAAGCTCGTCGAACGGGAACGCGTCGGCGACGCAGGGACGGTTGCTCACTTTCCAGTGCAGGTCGACGGCGTGTCTGAACCCGAGCCGGTCGGTCCGGGTCCACGGCATCTGGTGGTTGACGAGGTCGCCCGTCAGCTCGTTGGCCGGCTCGTAGCCCATCGCCGTCAGCGTCCGGTTGGCGGCCGCGATGTCGGTTTCCGCAATCAGTAGGTCGCTGTCACGTCTCGAGCGCAGCCAGGGCTCGGGATAGCGCGAGTAGGCGAGGGCCGCGCCCTTGAAGAGCAGGCACGAGACACCGGCGTCCGCGAACGCGGCGACAACCCGCTGAAGCTCGCCTTGGCGTCCGGCTTCGAGGAGCGCTTCTTCTCGAACGATGCGCCCGAGCGACTCGCGCACTCGCTCCGGCCAGCGGGCGAACGCACCTGCCCGCCGCAGCCGCCAGACGACGAGCGCTTCGACGCTGTGCGTGATCGTGGCGTCGAGGAACGCCGCCTCGAAGTCAGGGCCGGCGCCGGACGGCCAGTTCGTGACGCGGCCGCAGACGACGGCGGCGGCAAGGGTCAGCGCGTCGTGTTCTGGATTCTTCGTCACAGGAAGGTCGGGACGGGCTACGCCCGCCCGTGAACGGACAGGTCAGACCGACTGAAGAGTGGACGCGGTGCGGAAGCCCGGCACCAGCGCCGCCAGGTGCGTGATCACGGCGTCGGTGTCGCCTTTCATCGCCAGATACTCGAGCTCGCCCAGCGCCAGGACCAGGCTTTCGTCGTCGATTGTCGAGTTGGCGATGACGCGTCTCACCTTGTCCACAGGCGAGGGTTCCAGGGTTTCGCCGTCGGCCACCAGCTCTTCGAGCAGCTTCTCGCCAGGGCGGAGTCCGGTGAAGACGATCGGGATCTCCTCGTCGGGCACGTGGCCCGACAGCCTGATGAGGTTGCGGGCGAGGTCGAGCACGCGAATCTGCTCGCCCATGTCGAGGACGAGCGTCTCGCCACCGTGGCCGAGGGCGGCCGCGTGAAGAACCAGCTCGACGGCCTCCGGAATGAGCATGAAGTAGCGCTTGATTCTGGCGTCGGTGACCGTGAGGGGACCGCCGGCCCGGATCTGATCCTGGAAGCGCAGCAGCACGCTGCCGTTGCTGCCGAGGACGTTGCCGAACCGCACCGTGATGAACCGCGTCGGCTCGCAGCCGGACATCATCTGCATGACGAGCTCGGCGACCCGCTTGGTGGCGCCCATCACGCTCGACGGGTTCACGGCCTTGTCGGTCGAGATGAGGATGAAGCGCTCGGTGCCGTGCCGCGCCGCAGCCTCGGCCACCGCCTTCGTCCCGCCGACGTTGTTCTTCACGGCCTCGCACGGATTGAGCTCCATGAGCGGCACATGCTTGTGGGCCGCGGCATGGAAGACGATTTCCGGGCGATGGTCCGCGAAGACGTCGTTGAGACGCGCGCGATCGGTGACGTCGCCGATCAGGGAGTGGACCACGACGTCGCGATGGTCGTCCTGAAGTGCGGTGGCGGTGGCGTACAGCCCGTTCTCGTAGCGCTCGTAGAGGACGAGCGACTTCGGCTTGAGCATCGCGATCTGCCGGCTCAGCTCCGAGCCGATCGAGCCGCCCGCGCCGGTGACCAGCACGGTACGCCCGGCAATGAGCGCGCGGACGCGCTCTACGCCGAGATCGACCGGCTCCCGCGACAGCAGGTCTTCGACGGAGAGGCTCCGCATCTCGTCTCCGGCCGGTCCGTTGTCGGCGACCACCGTGTTGATCGTGACGTTGAAAGGTTCGAGCAGCGTGACGATCCGGCGCAGCTGTGGCGGTGCCGCGCCCGGAATGGCGAGGATGATCTCTTCCGGCCGTGTCCGTTTCATCACCCACGGCAGATCGGCAATCCGCCCCAGCACCGGTACCCCGAGGATCCGCTGTCCGACCTTGGCATCGTCGTCGTCTACGAACCCGACGGGATCGTATTCCGAATTCGGGTTGCGTTCGATGTCCCGGATCAGGCGCTCGCCAGCGTCGCCGGCCCCGAGAATCAGCAGGCGCCGGTCGCCCTTGACGCGGAAGAAGTCGCGGTAGAGCCGCGGGCTGAGCCGGAAGCTTCCCAGGAAGATGAGCAGAAAGGCTGCGTCCACGAGGTACACGGATCGCGGGTAGTCGTCCGTGCCGTAGCCGAACCGGACGAAGACGAAGAAGAGCAACGTGCTGGCGACGACGGCCGCCGTGATGCGGCGGAGATCCCACAGGCCCACGTAGCGCCAGATGCCCTCGTCGAGCCGGAAGGCGATGATGGTGCCGCCACGGGCGACGATCAGCCAGGGGAGCGTCCCCATGAACATCCTGAACTCGGCCGGTCGGACGGCGAAGTCGAACCGGAGGTTGAACGCGAGATAGCTGGACGCCACCGCCAGCAGGAGTTGGAACGCGAAGACGAGAAAACGGCGCCAGCGCTGCGGCAGGTGGAGCGCCAGCCGGACGGGGACGCGGGCGAGTTCCGAAAAGGGGCTCATTGGGCTATCTCAAGAATATCGGCCCTTGCTGCGATCCGGTTCAGAAGACGAAGCGCGCAGTTGTGAGCAACGGCGGCGACTATCGGGCCAGGCGAACGAGCGTCTTGGCGATGAGCACGAGATCGAGGCCGACTGACGAGTGCCGGACGTACTTCCGCCCGAGGCGGATCTTCTCCGGGAGAACCCGCTCCAGGGTACTCCGCCTCCGGATCGGCCGCGGCCGCCAGCTGCGCCGCCTCGTGCCGGTAGGCAATGGACGCCAGGTCTGTGAGTCCGGGCCTCGCCTCGAGGATTTCCGCGTATTCGCTCCGGAACCGCTCCACGAACTGTGGGAGCTCCGGCCGCGGCCCCACTAGGCTCATGTCGCCCTTGAGGACGTTGTAGAGCTGTGGAATCTCGTCCAGCTTCGTGTGGCGCAGGACGCGGCCGACGCGCGTGATCCGGCGGTCGTTGCCGATCGTGATCGGACGCTCGAGTCCGCCGCCGGCCCGCATCGTCCTGAACTTGTAGATGACGAACGGGTGGAACCGCCGGCCCACCCGCACCTGGGTGAACAGCACGCGGCCCGGCGAGTCCAGCTTGATCAGGATCGCGATGACGGCGAGGACCGGCGACAGCGCCAGGAGGCCGGCGCCGGCCACAACCACGTCGAGACCCCGTTTCATCACCGGCGGTGGCTCCTGACGGTCATTTGGACGGCGTCGACGACGTCGTCCACGTCCGCGTCCGTCATCCCCGGGTAAATCGGCAGCGAGACGATGCGTTCGTACGCGGCGGACGCCACCGGAAAGGCGTCCGCCGCGAGAGTGAGCGTGCGGCGGTAGTAGGGGTGCCGATGCAGGGGAATGAAGTGGACGGAGCAGCCGATGTTCAGCGCTTTCAGGGCCTCGATGAATTCGGCGCGGCCGATGCGAAGCTGCTCGAGGTCCAGCTGAATCACGTATAGGTGCCATGCGTGCGTCGACTGCGTGTCGCGGAAGGGCCGCGCCACTTCCGGCAGATCGGCGAATCCTTCGTCGTACCTGGCGGCGATACGGGCCCTGGCGGCGTGGAAGGCATGGCACTTCTTGAGCTGCTCGATGCCCATCGCGGCGGCGATGTCGGTCATGTTGTCTTTGTAGCCGGCCTCGAGCACCTCGTAGCGCCACGACCCCGCGGCCGTGTACCGCTTCCACCCGTCGTGACTGATGCCGTGCAGGCTCATCATCCTGATGCGCTCGGCGCGCTCCTCGCTGTCGGTCGTGACCATCCCGCCTTCACCGGTCGTCAGCGTCTTGGTGGCGTAGAACGAGAAGCAGGTGAGATCGCCGATCGCGCCAACCATGACGCCGTCGCGAGACGCCGGCAGCGCGTGGGCGGCATCCTCGACGAGAGCCAGTCCGCGCTGGCGGGCGAGCGCTTGGAGGGACGGCATGTCGCACGGCAGGCCGCCGAAGTGCACCGGCACGATCGCCCGGGTGCGCGGCGTCAGGGCCGTTTCGACGGCCACCGGGTCGATATTCAGCGTGGCCGGCTGACAGTCCACGAGGACGGGCCGCGCGTTCAGGTGCACGATCACTTCGGCAGTCGCGGCGAACGTCATCGTCGGCACGACGACCTCGTCGCCGGGAGCGATCCCGAGGGACTCGAGCGCGAGGTGCAGGGCGGCGGTGCACGAGTTGACGGCGACGGCGTGGCGCGCTCCGACGAACGTCGCGAAGTCGGCCTCGAACTGCCGGACGCGAGGACCGCTGGTCAGCCATCCCGAGCGGAGCACACCGGTCACCGCGCGGATTTCTTCGTCCCCGACGTCGGGAACGTGGAAGGGAAGGAACGCTGGCCTCACCGATGGTCTACTCCGGGGACGACGGCCTCGGGCAGGGTCTCGCCTTGATCGTGGCGGGGCTCTCCGCTGCCGGTGGATGACCGTAGAGGGCCGTCCACTGGCCGACCAGCCCGACGGGTATGCGCGAGGCGACGACGCTCGCGCCGGCTCCGTGCGCCGCCGCGAATGCCTGCAGCTTCGACCACCAGCCTGCGCCCGCGTTCTCCGGGATCTCGACGATCCACATCGCAGGCTCGGGTTTCCCGAGGACGAACGCGGGCCCGAGCGAAGTCTCTTCCGTTCGAATCGTGGGCAGATCTTTCAGCGCGTCGACGACGAGACGGTAGGACGCGTCCCGGCGAACGAAGACTTCCTTGTCGCCGCGCTCCGAACAGGCCAGGGCCCACGATGCGTAGGCGGTCTCGATGTCGTTCAGCCGGACTTCGGTTTCGTGGTTGCTCCAGACGTTGCCGAGCGGGACGCGCTCGATCTGCCAGCGGCTCGCGCCGACCTCGACCGATGTCCTGGGCCGCGTTCCGACGATGTCGAGCGCGGCTTCCGCGAGAGCGGCGTTGGCTGCGATGAGACATGCGACGGCGACGGGAAGAAACGCCCGTCCGCGCGCGCGGCTCGCGAAGATGGCGGCCACCGCGAACGCAAGGAGCAGATAGACCGGTCCGAAGTGCCGGGCTGGGCCTCCACCCACGGTGGACCAGCCCACGATCGTCGGCGCCACCGCGAGGCCGTAGAGCAGAACCGTGGCGCGACGCGTCGGATCGCGGAGATATCGCGGCAGGACGAGAGCCAGCAGGAGAAAGGCCGCAAGGCCTCCGCCGAGAACGAACACGACGAGGTTCGTCGAGACGTTCCGCATCTGCGCGAACGCCAGGAAGCTGGACACGACCGTCCGAGGCATGCCGGAGCCGGAGGCGACGATCTGCATGACGCCCAGGATGGCGACCGCCAGAGCGGATCCCGCCACGAGTCGCGGCAGCAGGCGCGGCGCCTTGTCGTACGCGAGGGCGAAGGCGAGCGGCAGCAGGAGGACCAAGTCCAGCCTGATGACGATCGCGCACGCCCACAGGAAGGCCGTCGCGACCGTCGCCGTCGTCGCGGACTCCTGCTCTCTCGTACGTGCGGTGATCCACGCGCCGGCGAAGAAGAACGGCAGGGCCATCGTCCACGGGTGCGCGTACGTACTGACCTCCCACACTTCGGGCGTGAACCGCCACAGCACGGTTCCCGCCAGGGCGACCGACACGGGAAAGACGGCCGAGATCGCGAGCAGGAGGAAGACGTCCGACGCCGTCGAGCCGAGCACGGCCAGGCTGTTGATGACAACCGGGAAGCGATCGCTCGGCAAGGCGAAGAGCCGCCGAAGCGTATTCGCGATCCAGTACCAGCCCACGCTGAAGGTTTCCCCCCACCCGTGCTCCATGCCCGCAGGCAGGTAGAGCGCCGTGTGCATGTTGTCGAGGTCTCCGTGCCCGTACCCGTGGGCGTAGACGAACGGCCACAGCAGGAGCACGTCGAGCAGCAGCATCACGAGGACCGCCCGGCGCCGTGTCATGTCGGTTGTACTGCCGGGAGGCGGCTTGACGTCGCCTCCGGGCGGGCGCCGCGCACGAGCGCGGGCGTGACGGCGAAAAGAAGACTCATCACCGGCACCATGTAGCGCACGATCGAGAGGACGACGGTCGTCATGGCCCAGAAGTAGGCCACGATCGCCCAGACGGCGACGGCGGCGCGCCGCGGCGCGCCGCCCAGCCGCCACGCGCGGACCGTCGCGAGGGCGATCGCGAACAGGTAGGCCCCCTGCATGACGGCGGTGATCAGCTCGAGCCGCTGACTGTCCGACGCATACCAGCTCCTGACCGCCTTGATCGCCGCCAGCTCCGCGACGCCGTCAGGGTGCCGGCGGATCTCACGGCCGACCGCCGCGACGACGGCTTTCACGCTCGAGAGCGTCGGATACTCGGCGCTGATTTCGGCCATCACGCTTCGCGCGTCCTCGGGCACCTGGACGCCCTGACGGAACCCCTTGGATCGAACCGCAAAGGTCAGTCCGTCCCGCATCGACATGTGCGCGTCGGTGGCGAGCGCGACGACCGATCCCGTCCTGGCGAACACCCAGACTTCCCAAGGAGCGACGACGATGAGGCCGCCGAGGAGGATGGCCAGGGCTCCCGCCGCCCGCCGCCGCGATCCGCTCGACGTCACGAGGATCGCCAGGACGAAGCCGAGTCCGATGGCCGCGGGACGAATCAACATGGCCACGCCGGTCAGCACGCCTGCCGCAGCAAACTTCCAGAGCGGCACGTCGTCCCGATCGACGACACCGGAGAGCGCGTAGAAGGCGGCTAGGATCGCCAGGGTGAACGGGGTCTCGCTGTTGGGCTGCCGGAGGAGATAGAGGGCCAGCGGGTACGTCGTCCACGCCGCCCAGGCCAGCAGCGCGGGCGCGGGCCCCCACAGCCTCGCCGCGATCAGGAACACCAGCAGCGCGGAGACGGCCATCGCCGCCGCGTCGACGGTCTCCAGGACGATTGACTCCGACATGCCGGATTCCCGCGCCATCCAGAAGCATCCGGCGAGCAGCGCCGGGTATCCGGGAGGGTATCGAAGGTCGAGCTGACCGTGCCGATCCGTCAGGCCCCGTCCTGCCAGGATGTTTCGCGCGACCGGTTCGTAGTGCTGTGCATAGTCGTTGTCGACGTCGGTCCCCGGACCGCGGCGGAGAGCCGAGAGCGCGATCGCCGCGATCAGGCAGGACACCAGCACCAGCAGCCAGGGTCTCGCGGCAAGGCCGGCCGCGACGCCGGCGCCAACGCCGTCCATGTTCGACGCAGTCGTGGGCGCGTCCGTCATGCTCAGCGCGTCGGAACCGCCGCCCGCCGGTTGCCCGGTCTCCGGTTGAGCAGGACGAAGTCCACCACGCCCTTCAGGAATCCGAGGCCGTACGAGAGGTGCAGGATCGGAAAGACGGCCGTCAGCCAGAAGATGCAGCCGGGACCCTCGCCCCATCCCGCGTGAGTGGCAGCCGCCGCGTCCGCCGTCGCGTACGCGACGAGCACGGCTGCCAGGAGCTCTCGCGCCACTGGGATTGGCCACGACAGCGCCGCCAGCGCAAGCGAGGACGACACGAAAGCGGCCGGCACCACCTGGCGCACGGTCATCACCGCTCCCAGCTTCCGGGCGACCAGGGGCTTGAAGTAGCCGTACTGGAAGTACATCCGCCAGAGCTTCACGAGCGAGTCGCGCGCGAAGTAGTCGGAGACGATTTCCGGCACCAGGAGAATGCGTCCGCCGTGTTTCACGAGGCGCGCATTCAGCTCGTCGTCCTGGTTTCGTACGAGCTCCTCGTCGAACAGACCGATCTCGTCGAAGACCTCGCGGCGATAGCAGCCGAACGGCACCGTGTCGACCGACCGCGGCTCACGGGCGCCGATCCGGAAGTGCGAGTTGCCGACGCCGAATGGATGCGATCCCCCGAGCGCGATGGCCCGCGCCTTGGCAGAGCGATTGGCGGGCTGCGTCCGGCACACGCCGCCGACGTTGTCCGCGCCGCTCTCGACGAGCCACGACACGACCTTCGAGATGTAGTCGGTCGGATAGTGGCAGTGAGCATCGAGCCTGACGATCACATCGCCTCGCGCATGACGGATGCCGATGTTCATGGCCGAGGGGGTAATGCGATCAGGGTTGTCCAGGCGCGTGAGCCAGGGGTTCGTCCGGAGGTGCCGCTCGATGGCGGCGCGCGTGCCGTCGTCGCTCATGCCGTCGACGACGAGCGCCTCGAGGCGATCCTTCGGAAAGTCGCTGGCCTCGACCGACGTCAGGCAGGCGTCGATGTAGGCGGCCTCGTTGCGGCACGGGATGACCACCGACACGAACGGAGAGCGGCGCTCGGGAGCTTCTGCGATCATGGATTCCGACGCGGTGACGGTCGCTCGCCCGGCGGCAGCGCGCAGACGACGGCCCTGAACTTGCCTCGATCGGTCCGGGGCACGGCGTCGACGGCTTCCAGAACGACCTCGATGTCTCCCATCCGGTCCTGCAGGCGCTGGATGAGCGCACGGCCGGCGCTCGGCGAGAACTCTGGAGCCGGCACGTAGCGCACGCGCAGGCGATCGAGCCGTTCCTGGATAATCTGAGCCTCGATCAGCGGCAGCTCGCTCTTGAACACCGGATCGAGCCGTCCGATCGGCCGCCCGTCGCGCGTGTACAGCAGGTCGTCGGATCGGCCTTCGATCGACGCCAGCGCCGGGAGCGTGCGTCCGCAGGGGCATCGCACGCTGTCGGCCAGGGCACCACGGTCTCCGACTCGGTAGCGTACGAGGGGCATGTCGGTGTTCAGCAGCCCGGTGCAGACGAGCTCGCCCGCCTCGCCCGCCGCCGCGGGCCCTCGCGCGGACAGGATTTCGACCACACCAGCTTCCGGCCACAGATGCATCGTGCCGTGCTCGCACTCGCCGGCGGCCGCGACCGCCTCGGCCATCCCGTAGGTTTCACGGACCGGGCAGCCGAAGGCGCGGGCGATAGCGTCTCCCTGGTAGGCGTAGAGCGGCTCTGCGTTGGTCACCGCCACACGCAGCCGGACGTCGTCGCGTCCGAGACGGAGCGCGCCTCGGGCCAGCTCGTGCAGCGACGAACTGTAGCCGAGGACGTATGTGACGCGGAAGCGGACGAGCGCGTCGAGGTAGAACGGGATCAGGTCCTGTGCGAGGTGGTACGAGGACAGGTAGAGCTGTCGCAGTCCCCTATTCCAGACCCAGAACGGCGGCCGCCGCTGGGCCACGGGGGCGACGATCTGCCCTCCCAGGATCGCCCATCGGTCGCGGCGGGACACACCGTACCAGACACGCCATCGCGCCTCGGCCAGCGCGTACCATTCGCGCAGGACCTTTCGACTCCAGTAAAGCGTCATGGGCGTTCCGGACGTGCCGCTCGTCTGGTCTCGGTACATCCCGGACACCCGGCAGGAGTCGGCGACGAACGCCCGCGGGTTGGCCCTGACGGCGTCCTTCTCGAGGATCGGCCAGTTCTCGAGCTGCTCCCACGAGGCGCGGTCGCCGCGCCGGCGGCGTTCGGCCCACT
Source organism: uncultured Acidobacteriota bacterium (assembly GCA_963761615.1). Classification (GTDB taxonomy): domain Bacteria; phylum Acidobacteriota; class Vicinamibacteria; order Vicinamibacterales; family CAVVIG01; genus CAVXGU01. The sequence goes on from CAVXGU010000003.1 coordinate 124,899, forward strand.
GCTCGCGGTAGAACGGCACGTCGGACGCCGCCCTGCGCAGGATGGCGGCGAGCCGCGCGTCCCGATAGGCCCGCCATGCCGCCTCGTCCCAGCGCTCGCGATCCAGCGCCTCAGCGACGAGCCGGTCGGTGCCGGCGCCGTAGCGCCACGAGCGCAGGTACAGCCCCCAGAGACTGGCAGCCGCCGACCGCGGACCGCTCGGCAGCCGATGGTAGACGCGAAGGGCCCGGTCGTTCAGGCGGCACGCTCCACGGTGGCGAACAGGAGTCTCCGCCACGTACCGATGATCGGCGCCCAGTCGTACTGTTCCGCCTTCCGCCGGGCGTTGGCGGACAGGCGATCGGCCAGCTCGCGATCGTCGAGCACCCGGCCGATCGCGTAGGCCATCGCCGCGGCGTCGTCGGGCGGCACGAGGAGTCCCTCTTGCTCATGCTCCACCAGGTACGGCACACCGCCGACGTTGGTGCTGACGACGCACAGGCCGCAGGCCATGGCTTCGAGGACGGTGACCGGTGCGCTGTCGATGTTGGTGGTGTTGAGGAAGATATCGGCGATCCGAAGCGCCTCCGGGACGTCCAGCTTCGGGATCCCGCCGCGAAATTCGACGTGGCGGGCCACGCCGAGCTCGCTCGCGAGGCGCTGGGTCGCCTCGAGGCTGCCGTCGCCCTTGTCCGGGCCGATCATCGACAGGCGCAATTCGGGAAAGCGCTGGACGAGCGCGGGCAGGATGCGAACGGCGAGCGTCGGATTGTAGATCCGATGAAAGGCGCGCAGCCATACCAGCCGCGGGCCAACCCGGTCCCGTCCGCGCGGCGCGTAGCGGCCGACGTCGAGACCGTTGGGGATGAAGCGGATGTCGCTCCGATAACGTCCGAGCGACTCGAGCAGATACCGCGAAGGCGTCGTCACCGCCGCCGCCGAGCGCAGCAGGCGGCCGACGCGCGCGGGATGCCGCTCCGCGAAGGGCGGCAGGTTGCCGCCGTGGAGCGTGAGGACGTAGGGCTTTCCCGTGAGGGCGAGCGCGGCGCACACGGCCTCGGCCCAGAAGAAAGCCGGTCCGCTGAAGACATCGACCTGCGCGATGTCGTACTCGTGCCGCCGCCGCCACGCCGTGCCCACCATGTCCAGCAGCCGTGCCAGCTTCGCCCGCTTCGACGACGTCGTGACCACGGAGCAACCCTCGAGGGGCAGTCGCGCAGCCAGCTCCTCGCAGATGCTGCGGCTGCCACCCGAGGCGGAGAAGAACGTGCCGACGAGCAGCACCGGAAGGGTGGAGCCGGTGGTCATGCCCGGTCGCGGGACGGGCCGCGCTCCCTGAGCGCCGGATGATCCTGGACGAGCTGGCGCCAGCCGCCCGCACGGCGCTGGGTCGCGGCGGTCCCGCCGGCGGGCAGGCCCTCCGGCGTCCCTTCGCCGGAAAGGAACGTCGCGAACGCCAGTCCGAACGTGAACGAGGGCGCCAGCGCGCGCGTCGCGTAGCTGAACATGAAGAGGGTGCTCCACGCGATGAGACCGGCGGCGATCGCCCGCGTGCGCGCGTCGGGTTGTCGCCGCACATTGGTGATGCCTGCGATCACGAAGATCAGCAGGGCGAGGAGTCCGAACACGCCGTGCTCCGAGAGCAGGCGCGAGAACTCGGTGTGCGCTGCCATCGAGTATCCGGCGGCGAGCGGGACGAGGCCCGACGCGTCGCCCTGGAAGTAGAGGCCGCGCTGCATCCGGCCTTCGCCCGGGCCGACGCCGAAGAGGACGTTGTCCTTCCACAGGTCGATGTCGGCCCGAATCATCCGGTCGCGGCCCGTGGAGTAGGTGTCCTCGAAGCGCGCGCTGATCTTCCCGCCGGTGAAGGCGTCGAGATAAGGCAGGACGAAGTAGTTGCCGATGACGAGGAAGACCAGCAGGATCGGGACGAGCTTCGCGCGCAGCCGGACGTCCCTGGCGGCGAAGCAGGCTGCGACGGCCGCCCCGCCGGTGGCGATGTACAGCCCGCCGCGGGAGAACGTGAGGGCGCTCTGCGCGGCGAACGCGACCGTTGCGGCACCGAACAGGAGACGGACCGTGCGGGACAGCCGGTCGTCCAGCATGAGGAACAGGGCGAGCAGCACGCCGAGGCCGAGCGCTCCCGACACCTGGTTGGGTCCGAAGCCGCCGCTCGTGATCAGGTTCGACTGGTCGATGAAGAGGATGTCGGATGCGGAGAAGGTGCCGCGCGCCGCCAGCGCCACGACGCCGATGGTCGGGGCGATGACCCCAATGAACAGCGCCTGCAGGTCCTTGCGTGAGATCTCCATCCGCGAAAAGAACCAGCCGGCCACGGCGAGGGCCAGCGGGCCGGACAGGTTGAAGCTGATCTGATCGCGCGCGACCGCCCAGGTCTCGTTGGCCAGCGTCAACGACGCCGACGGCAGGAGCAGCGCGAAGTACATCACGGGCAGGATCGGGGGCTTCAGGCGTCCGCTGCGGAAGATCGCCACCAGCATGATCGCCGCGGCGGCGTACTTGCCGAACTCCCAGTTGACGCTGGCCGACGTCATGCGCCACAGGATCTCGGCGCCCGTGATGTACCCGATCACCAGCATCACGCGGTCCACCCGCCTGGACAGCGCCATCCAGAGGCCGACGCTGAACGTGAGCAGCGCGTGGGCCGTCGTGAGCCAGCCTATGCGGTCCATCGCGAGCGCCAGCGGGACGTGGACGGCCAGGATCGCGGCCGTCGTCCAGAACGGAGACGACGCGTTCGGCGCGCGACTGGGGACGACGCGTCCCGAGTCCGCGGCCGGCGGCAGCTCCGGAGGCGGCTCCGAAACTCTCCAGACGGCAGTCCGGTTCCTCATACGGCGGCTGCCTGCGATCGCTTGCCGTGCGAAGCGACGAGCATGTCGTAGATGTCGATGACGGCAGCCAGTCCGGCCTCCGCGCTGAAAGCCCGTGTCACGTGCCGGTGCAGCTCCTCCGCGAGCCGCGTCCGGCGCACGGGGTCCGCCAGGAGACCCAGGATGGCGTCAGCGAGCGCGTCGGGGTTGCCTGGCGGCACCAGCACGCCGGCCTTCCCGTGCTCGAGGACTTCGGCACATTCTCCGACGCTCGTGGCGACTACAGGGAGGGCGGCATAGCCGTACTCCAGCAGGGCGAGCGGGAGGCCCTCGGACGCCGAGCTCAGGATCCCGATGTCGGCGCCGCGCAGGACCGCGGCGACGTCCTGTCTGGCGCCGAGGAGAGAGACGGAGCGGTTCAGGCCGAGTTCCGCGACCATTGCGCGTACGCGTGCCGCATGCGGAGGATCCGCATCCTCGCCAATCAGCAGCAGATGCGCCTCCGGAGCCGCCGCGGCGACTTGTCTCATCGCCCGCAGGAGCGTCAGGTGATCTTTCTGCGGGCGGAAGTTCGCGACCGCGACGAGCCGGCTGCCCGGCGTACCCGGCAGGTCGGGCACACGCCCCGGCGCGGGATTGCACACGAAGTTCGGCACATACCGGACGCGATCGGGAGACAGGCCGAGCTGCGATGTCGCCCAGTCGGCCAGCGGCCGGCTGACCGAAATCACGACGCTGGCGCGGCGCGCCACGGTGCGATAGAGCCATGTCGGACGCTCTTCGACGCCGTGCCGTCCGAAGTGATCGTGCCAGACGACACGAGGATAGGGAGGCAGGAACGATGCCGCCGTCGCGAGGAAAAGGGAAGTCTGGTGGGCGTGCAGGATCGCCACCCGGTGACGCCTGTTGTATGCGCTCAAGGCTGCCAGCGCTCCCAGATCGATCGTCGAGCGGCGAGCGAGGCGGAGCCGCTCCACCCCCGGATCGACGAGGGCGTCCAGCACACCGTCCCGCCTGGTCGTGCACAGGTGAGCAGGGTAGCCCTTGCGCGCCAGCAGGTTGACGAGGTTCACGGCCACGCGCTCGGCGCCGCCGGCATCGAGCGCGTCGACGAGGTGCATGACGCCGGGCGGCGTCACGACGCCTCCACGGCTTCCTCGAGACTCCGCGCGGACGTAATGCGAACGCCCCACCAGGTCGTCAGCAGGTCCGCCAGCGCGTCCCGCAGGTCTTCGAGCGAATAGCTCTGGCCCCAGCAGGCTGCCCGCGCGCGCATGTCCGCCAGGCGGTCCGGGGCGGAGGCCACGCTCAGGAGCGCCGCCGTCAGTGCCGGCTCGTCCCTGGGAGGTACGACGAACCCGCGCCCGTCGTCGAGCATCTGCGGCATCAGCCCGCGATCCGATCCGATGCAGACGAGTCCGAAGGACATGCCTTCGACGAGGGCTTTGGGCCATCCCTCGCTGTTCGAGGCCAGGACGAGCGCGTGCGCGCGCTCGTAGTAATCGAGGACGCGGTCCGGCTGGACCGCACCTGCGAAGCGGACGACCTGCGCCAGGCCCAGCGAGGCGGCCAGCCGCTCCAGGCCCTTGCGTGCGGGTCCCTCTCCGACCAGGTCGCAGGTCGCCCGGACGCCGTGGTCGCGAAGCGCTCCGACCGAGCGGATCAGCACGTCGACGTTCTTCCACGGTGCGAGGGCGCCCACGTAGAGCACGCGCAAAACGGGGTCGTCGAAGTCGCGTCTGGCCGTGCGGCGGGCGCGCGCGATCTGGTCGCCCGTCATCACCGAGGTGAAGAACGGCACGATGTGACGCGGCTGCGGATTCCACGTGCCGTACACCGTCACGGGACCACGCCAGTAGCGCGAGCGCAGCAGACGCTTCTGCAGGCGGTTCGCGAGCGTGCTGCCGGGATAGTCGGGCCACTGGCCGGCATACTTGGCGACCAGATACCTGGAGAACAGCGGTGCGAGGCAGACGCCCAGCAGCCCGAGGTTTCCCGGGCAGCGCACGTGGATCGCGTCGGCGCGGGTCATGGCCCGACCCAGCTGCCAGAGACTCACCGGCAGCATGGCGAGCTGCTGCAGTTTGGCCGGCCACGTGTCGCCTCCCAGCTCCGGCTGCCGCATCACTTCGATGTTCGCCCGCGTGAAGCGGGTCGCGTTGTCCGGCGGAGGTTCGCACCTCAGCGGGGCGGCGATGATCACGGACGGGAACAGGTCGGCCCAGATGTCGATTTCGCGGGCGTACGGCGAATAGGCGTGAAGCGCGCCGTCCCACGAATAGTGGGTCACGTGGGAGACGATCATCAGCCGCTCAATCACGGGCGGCACCCGGCTCGCGCGGGCGAGCCGCGTCGATCCGTTCGAAGATCACGGACGTCGACGTCCGCCCGGTCAGGGCCCAGTACAGCGGCCTGGCCAGCGCCAGCGCCCGTTCCATCAGCGGGAGCGGTGTCGTGCGAGGAAGGGCGACGGGGCGCAGACCGCAGGTGGCCGCCAATGCCGTCAGGGACCGCCCGGTGAAGGCATTGAGGTGCTCCAGCGGCTGTACCACGCTCATGGCCCGCCACCCCCGTTCGTACGCGCGGGCCCGGGCCAGCTCCTTGACCCTCCAGGCATCCGGTCCGCTCAGCTTGATCAGGCCGCGAGGGGTCAACGCGCCGCGAAGATGCTGGACTATCGCGCGAGGATCGTCGACGTGTTCGAGCACCTGCTCGACGTTGATGTAGTCGAACGTCTCGGCGGCAATCTCGTCCCAGGTGACGGTCCGGACGCCAATCTGCTCCGCCCAGGCCAGCCGCAGGGGCGAGGTCTCGAAGCCGGCGACGTCGCAGCCGAAGCCCTTCGCAAGCTGGCACCAGTTGCCCCAACCCATGCCGAAATCGAGAACTTTCACCCGGCGCGGCCGTCCGCCGAGAAAGCTCAACACGTCGACGAGACCGGGCACGAGTGCGGTGAAGTAGCTCAGCGAGCGATTCGATTCGTACCGATCGAAGGCGCCACTCACGTCGAGGGCCAGTTCCTGAGGTGGCTCGTACACGACGTCCGAGAGCGCGCGATCCGGCACGTAGTGCTGATACACCAGACTGCAGGACCGGCATTCGACCAGCTCATAGTCCGCGCCGGTGAATGCCGGCGCCGGAAGCTTGCCGCCGTAGTACTCGGTCAGGAAGGCGGCGAGCGACGGCGTCGAATACGGCAGCGACAGCACTGTCGTCGTCTCCGTTCCCCTGCAGCCCGGGCAACCCGTTCGCGCAATCCACATGAGCGCCTATTTCCCGGCCAGGCGATCCGCCCACTGGGCGGCGCAGCGCCACTGCCGCCAAGTCGCGTCGAGCTCGCGGATGACGCGTGAGCGCGGTGCCGAGGAGAGCCGCTTCAGGCTGTAGAAGAGTCGGTAGCCCTGCTGGGCCGGCTTCAGAAGGCCGCGCCGAGACAGGAGTACCGTCGGCGAGGGCCGCGGCTGGACGGCGTGATCGTCCCATGGATGCTCCAGCGGCGCGCGAAAGCCGCCCGCGGGCGCGTGATAGTGCATCACCGGTTCTCGTGGCGCCCGAAGGACCGTCGAGCCGGTTCGGCGCAGCCTCGCGCCGAACTCGAAGTCCTCGCCCCAGCCGCCCTCGAGCGCGAGATCGAACGGCCCGGCCCTCCGAACGGCTTCGCCCGCGACCAGGCTGGCGCCACCGGGGAACACCGACGTGAAGTGCGGGAGTCCGCAGAGCACGTCCCCTCCCGGGCGGCCCGGGGACTCGACGAGCGCCGTCACCGCCTCGGCGCGGTACGTGGTGGCCACACGGACGCTGTACTCGACGAACCTCCTCGTCAGGTGCACGTCGTCGTCGAGCATCAGGATCCAGTCACCCGTGGCCTGCGCCAGCCCGACGTTCCTGGCTCGGCAGGCGCCAACCCAGTCGACGCAGTGATGACTGACGGCGAACGGCCACGGTCGGGCGATTGCGCGGGACAGTTCGGTGGGCGTCGAGTCCGGACGCTGCTCGACGATGATCACGGATCGGGGCAGGAGGGTCTGAGCGGCCAGATCCTCGAGCAGGTCCTCGACGCACTGCGGGCGATACAGCGTCGGCACGATCGCGTCGACCGTCGTGCCCTCCGGGACGGATCCCAGGGAAGGCCCGAGGCGATCGATCGGCGCCGCATCGGTCGCGGGCGCCGGCTCGGCGCCAGCCGCCCGCAGAGCGGCGAGTGCGGGAAGCGACCGATCGAAGAGAAGCTTCGCCAGCAGCCAGAAGCCGAGCCACCGCCGGTCGTGCAGCCGTCTGACGAGGAGCGCCACATCCGACGCGGTGAGGGAGACCCGGAGTTGCGCCGCGATCCCGGGAGGTACGTCCCTCGTCAGCAGGCCCGGCTCGGCGTACGCGCAGACTCCGGAACGCACCGCGCGGCCGCCGAAGTCGATCAAGGCCGCAGCCGGGCTCCTGTAGACTGGGCTGACGCTGACGGCTCGAAGAACCGGCGCACGCGCGACTCCCGCCGCCGCCGAGACGAACCACGTGGCGGAGCGACGGACGCCCGGCGGCGCGAAGAAATAGAGCGATGCGAACTCGACGAAGGCGAGCGAGTCAATCGCCGAGCCCGGCCGGTCCACCGCCCCCGCGTGCAGGACCTCGAGCGGGTGAGTCGCCAGCGTCGGCCACGTCGTCACGTCGGACAGGAACGGTTCTAGACGCTCGTCGAACCACGCGACCCAGCCGTCGGTCGAACCGGCCAGCCGCATCAGTTCGCGCGCCGGGTGGTGATGCCGCGCAGGCTCGGACACCCAGGCTGCGCCGTCGCGTCGCCGGGTCTCGACCGCGCGGTCACCGCGCGTGACCAGAACGATCGGCCCGTCCCGTATCGCTCCAGCGATCGAATAGCGACCCCCGTCGCCGCCAGTCTCCGGCTCGATCACGTTCTGTCTCGGAAGAACCGGCGGACTCTGTACTTGAGACTGCTGCTCATGCGGTTCATGAGGTAGCTGAGCGTTTGCGGCATGTCGGGGTCGACAAAAGCGACGTGACACCCGCTCGACCAGTGATCGGCTGAAATTGGCCCGTATCGCGGGTTCCGTCGCAGGCTGACGGTTCGATATGCCAGGGAATTGGGGAACACATCTCTCAAGAGTGTGAATTGATCCCGTCGGTCTCCTTCGACGAAGATGATCGCTCGCTTCTTGACCAGTGCGCCGAGTCTACTCAATGCCGGGTCCTGCCCGTCCACGATGACTAGATCAAAGCGACGTGCGGCGGGAATACTCGTCACGTCCGGGAAGACTTCAAGCTTCGGGAATAGCTCGCCCAAGTTGCGACGCAACTCGGACAAGCAGAACGGGTTCCGTTCCGTGCCGCAGTAGCGCACGCCCTGTCCGTGCAAGCGGTACCCTGACATCACGGAGTAGGAGATGGAACCGATGCCCAAGCCAATCTCGAGGACATCCCTCGGGCGCCAACGCCTCACCACCAGCAGGAGCTGTTCCAGCGCGAACTCGGATGCAATGTGTTGATTACCGTCGCATCCGGCGAAACGGCGATAGTGCTGAACAGCGAGCTCTCTGGGAGACGTCATTTCTTGATGAACGCCAGCGACAACATCCCCCAGCACCGGCCGAAGGCTTCAGTGAGCGCCGGCAACCCTTGTCCCCCGCGCAGTGAGTCGCCGGCGCGACAACTCGTCAGTAGCAGGGTCGTCGCCCACCACCTGACGCGGTCCTTCCTGGCAGGCTCCGGCCAGCGAAGGCGCCAGACGTACCAGCCGTTCTGCACCACCATTGTGCCGTAGCGGAACGCGTCCGGGCGGGAGCCGCTGTCGTGGTAATGCTCCATCCGGGCGTTCGTGCAGAGGACGAGGCCCGTATCGCGAGTGGCCCTGATACAGAACTCGAGATCTTCGTACAGTGCGTAGCCTGCCAGATGCTCCGCGAATCGATGACGCTCGAACACGTCGCGGCGCCAGGCCGAGGCGCCGCCCATGACGAACTCGACGTCGTAGTCCTCTCCGTCCGGAGGCAGGTAGCTGACCGGCCGGCCGTGCCCGCTCGGGGGCATCCACCCCGGAGGGAGCGGGCTGGCCAGCCGAAACATCCGCCGCAGGCGCCACCGGTAGTCCTCACGGCGGACCCAGCCGTTCATCCGGAAGAGGTTCATCGCTGCCGTGCCTCCGGCGCCCGCGCTGCGCCAGTCCGGCCCGAGGATGTACCCCCCGACGCCGCCGGCGCCGGGATGTCGATCGAAGCAGCGCAGGATCTGCTCGAAGTAATCGCCAGCCGGAACGGTGTCGTCGTCCAGAAACGCGATGATGGCTCCACCGGCGCGATCGATCCCGTAGTTGCGCTGGCGTGTGAGGCCCCTGTGTTCAGGGGGAACGCCGACGCATGCCAGACGTCCCACGCCCCATCCGCTCGCCGCCTCTGCGACGACATCGGCTGTCGTCGAGTCGTCGGAGGCGTCGACGATGAGGACTTCCCCCGGCGGCGCCGTCTGCAGGGACACCGCTTCCAGGAGACGACGCACCGCGGCCGGCCGGTTCCGCGTGCAGACGACGAGCGAGAGGGCCCGGTTGTTCACTGCCGGCCGCCCAGAACCTGGTGGTACCACTCCACCGTTCGCGCGGCGCAGATGTCGTTGGTGAAGTCGGCCTCGACCGCGTCGCGTGCTGCCGCGCCCAGCCTCCGGCGTGCCGCCGGATCGCGCAGGACCCTGGCGACAGCCGCGCACAGCAGGTCGACGTTTCCGGCGGGAGCCAGCCAGCCGGTGCGTCCATCCACGACCAGCTCACGGGCCCAGCCGACGTCGTAGGCGACGATCGGTTTCCCGCACGCCATCGCCTCGAGCCAGGCCACCGGAAGCGCTTCGGCGTACGACGGGAACACGCAGACGGCGGCGCGCCGCACGAGCGCCTGAATCGAGTCGTGCGGCTGCGCGCCGACGTACTGCACGCGATCCAGCGCCGGGGCCGACAGCTCGCGGAGGCACAGCGCCCACGTGGACGCCGACCCGGTGGACTTGTCCGGCGCGTCACGACCGACGACCAGCAGGCGCGCGTCCGGCATCTGCGCGACGAGCTTCGAGAAGGCGCGGCAGAGATCGAGCACACCCTTCTTGCGCACGATCGTGCCGACGTACGCGAGGGAGCGCTCATCGATCTCGGCGTCGACAGCGGCCCGGAACTGCGACACGTCCACGCCGTTGCCCAGCACGGCGATCGGACGCTCGATCCCGAAGAGCGCCGCCGTGCGCCCTGCGGCGAACCGGCTCACTGCCGCCACGCCGTCCGCTCCGGTCAGCGCGAGGCGTTCCGCGAGCCGGACGGACCAGCGGACCGGCTCGTGAAGCACGTCGCCGAAGAAGACGGCCGAGCCGTGACATCGAACGACGACCGGACAGCCGGGGTGGATGCCCGCGGACGGCCCGCACCAGTCGTGCGCCTCGACGATCTCGAGACCCTCCTCCTTCACCATCCGGCGCATCTCGCGCTGCATCAGGAGCCTGTTCACCAGCCAGCCTGTCCTGGGCGGACTCCGGTAGTCGTGCACGCGCACCGAGACACCGTCGTCGTCGAAGCGCGCGGGCTCGCCCCAGCCCATCACGGTGACGCGGTGTCCCCGGTGGACGAGAGCCCGCGCCAGGTTCCTGATGCTGGTCCCGATGCCGCCGGACCGGGCCGGCGGGTATTCGAGCGTTAGGAAGCCGACGCGCACTCGTGGAGACTGCGCTCGGCGATGGTGCGGAGCGCGTCGTAGCACCGTCGACTGGCCCGGTCGAACGGCGCCTGGACGTGGTGTGCCACCCAGGCGTCCCGGGCGGCCCGTTTTTCGTCAGGATGGGCCAGGATGTGGCGCACGACGGCCGCCAGGTCCTCCCGCGTGCGAACCCAATGGACAGGCTGGAGTTCGTGCACGCTCCTGAAGTGGGGCAGCCGGTAGATCTCGCGCGCCGTCCACTCGGCGCCCGGGCGTACCGGCACGGGCTCGTAGGCGACGAAAGCGGCGGGTCGGCCGGCGATCGCGAAGTCCATGGCCATGGTCGATCCGAGATTCACGACGAGATCGCAGTGGTGCACGAGGTTGGCGAGGAGGACGGCGTCTTCCGGCCGGGGTACGACGCCCGTCCAGTCGCTGCCGGTGTCCCGCCAGAGGGGCTCGGAGACGACGATTTCGGGGTGGCGCGCGAGGACGGGCTGGTAGCGGCCCGACGTGTCCACCGGGCAACGCCGGAAGACGATCTGCGGGCGCTCGTGCAGCGGCATCGTCGCGAGGGCGGTCGCCAGATCGTCCAGATAGACAGGGTCGTGCGGAGACGTGGCGGCATCGCAGCCCGAGAAACAGACGACCGGACGCGTCGGATCGAGCGAGAGGCGAGCGAGAAACGACTCCCGCGGCTCGATCGCACCGGCAGTGAAGTAGGCTTCGAATTGCGGCGTGCCGACCACGTGGACATGCCCGGGATCGAGCTCGGGATAGTATCCCAGCAGCTCCTGCTTCATGGACTCGCTCCAGACCAGGAAGCGGTCGGCGGAAACGGCCATGCGTCCCTTCGGCAGGTTGTCCCACGAGTAGATGAACGTCGCCGTCGGGATGCCAAGCCGGCGGGCGGCGAGCATACCCGGGACGGCGCGGCTCGCCCGCTGGTGGGTGCAGAAGACCACATCCGGCTTCAGCGCGCGCAGCGCGTGTTCGAATGTGTCGAGGTGCCCCGCGCGGCTGCACACAGCCCCATGCCATCGATCGAGGCTGGCGAGCGCTGACGGCGAGGTGGCCCCGAAGCGGCCGAGCACTCGTGCTCCGGCACCAACTGCCGCGCTCAGCATGCGAGTCGTCGCGCCGAGCTTGCGCAGGGTCTGTTCGGTGCCCGGCTCGCGCTTCCAGGTACAGTTGGCCGTAGACTTTCGCCTGCCTGAACATCCGCTCCAGCGGGTACTCGCGGTACGGAGGCAGCGGTTCGAAGCGGGGCGCGTGCTTGTCGTGCGTCGGGGCCGCCTGCACGACGGACTCGGGCAGGGCGTGCCAGACGGTCAATCGATCCCCGTCGGAGAAGCAGTCGGCGAACCTCGAATACAGGAAGTTGCGCAGCCCCATGCCGTCGGGGACGAGCATTACGCAGTGCAGCGGCGAGCCGCCGGGAGCGGGCATCGGGCTCGCGGGCGCCGCCGCGGCGGCGTCGGCCTCAGCTGAGATGGACAACGTCGATGAGGGCACGTACTCGTCTCGACCACGCGGACCGGCTTCGCGACGCGGCTTCGGCCGCCGTCAACAGCCGGTCCAGCGCGCCCTGCGCCGTGGTCACCGCCGCCTCGACCTGGCGGTGGCGCAACTCCAGAACAGACGTCCGCACGGCGTCCGGCTGTTCATCCCACGATCGCAGCAGCGCCGGCAACGCATCGATCTGCGACTCGTCGAGGCGCCAGTCGCCGACACCCTGCTCGGCCATGAAGCGCGACAGCTTGGGCTGACTGCCGACCCCGACGGCGGGGCGTCCCGACTGGAGGCCGAAGATCACGCCGTGGTACCGCATCGAGACGACCGCGGACGCGTCGACGAGCGGCCGAACGGAGAATTCGTCCCCGATCGCTTCGCCGGGCATCGCCTGCGTCAGGGGATCGGTATCGCCGCCCTGCTCGAAATAGAGCGGCCAGGGCCGCGCCGGCCGTCCGAGGTCCGCGAGCACGCGCTGCCACGCCGCGACGTCCAGGCGCGCGTGCCGGCGGAGGCACACCGCCGCCCCGTTCGACGTCGGCGGGGCCAGAACGGGCAGCGGATACGTCCACGTGAAGTCCGGAGCCACGAAGGCCCTCGGATGACCGCCCAACTGCTCGAGAGACCCCCGATCGCGGAACCACGCGAAACAGCAGCCGTCCAGGAACGCACGCATCTCGGCTCGCAGCGGATCCGAGAGCTGCTCGATGCTGACGCCCAGCAGCGCGACGGGAATGCCTGCGGCCTTCGTCCACGCGGCCATGTCGCGGAACACGCCGCCGCGGTTCATCACAATCCCGCCGCCCCCAACGATGATGGCATCCCAGGTCTTGAGAAATGGAATCGACGGCCGCCGTCCCGCCGGCAGGAAGGCCAGGGTGTGGCCGTCGAGCCAGCGCGTGATGCAGGTACCTGCAGCCGGTCGTCGCCCGCGTTGCGGTGGTGGTACCAGCCGAGAACCGCGATGTTCATTCAGGCCCGCGGCAGGTGTCCGGCCGTGATGGCGCCCGAGGTCAGCGGTTGCGGCGCGCGAGCCGGCGCGACGAACTCGGCGCAGAGCGTCTGCAGATCCTGAACCATCCGGCCTGCCGAGAAGAGGTCCAGGAAATCCGGCGCCGGCCGGCGCGCGTCCAGCAGCCCGGCTCTCCAGTCCCCGTGAATCCGTCGAAGCGTGTCGGCCACGGCGCCGGTGTCGCCGAACGGGGTCTCGTACCCCCAGCCGTGGTCCCGGACGAGTTGCGATGTGTTCCCGCCGCCCTCGCAGACGGCCCACACGGGCTTTCGACAGCCGACGTAGCGCGCGAGCTTGGCCATGAGCAGCGGCGCGTCGGCTTCCGACTCGAGATCGAGTAGCACGTCGGCCTGAGAGCAGGCGGTGGCGATCGCTTCCGCGCCGGGAGCCACGCGGATCTCCAGCATCGCGTCCAGGCCTTGCCGCTCCTGCGCCAGGCGCTCGTTCAGCACGGGCACCAGCAGACGGATCCGGATCGCGCGCGCGTCTTGTGGACAGGACGCGGCGAACCGGTGAAGTCCGTCGAAGAACTCCCGCCGTACCCGATTCCCGCGGAGCGTGCCCGTGAACACGATGTCGAGGCGGCCGGTCTCTCGGGCCGGACAGGGCGCCACCGTGACGGCACCGTCGGCGGGCGGCACGTGGGGCAGGATGAGGCTCGGCACCGCTCCCATCGCGGGATATCCGTCCAGCTCGATCCGCCGAAGGCCGGGGCTGGAGAAGGTGAACGCGGAGACCGACGGGATCGCACGCCTCAGGATCGCATCGGCGCGACGGTTGCCGTGCATGTCGACCGGGTACTGCCCCGGCCACAGGCTGGCCGGCAACGGGTCGTTGATGTTGACGATCCACGGAAACGTGCGACGGCGGCGGACCGCGCGGACCGCGTCGATCGACGCGATCGGCAGCGCCCGCGAATAGACGACGGCGTCCGGGTGGCGGTCGAGTGCCGTCCGAAGGGCCTCCGCCGCACTGGCTCGCCAGGCATACTTGACGCCTTGACCGGTCGTCCAGTAGGTCAGCCGGTTGATCACGCGGGCAGAAACCGGAATGCGATCGGACCGGAGGGCCATCAGGCACCGCGCCGCGATTCGGCTGAACGCCGGGGCTGGATCGCCGAGCTCGCCGCACTCGCCCAGCGCGACCGTCGTCACCTGTCCGCGCTCGCCGCCCTCCAGGGTTTCGACCGGCGCGTTCCCTGCCGTGATCACGGTGACGGGAGACGGCCACCACCGCGCCAGCGCCTCCGCGAAGTGAGCATTCACCTCGGCTTCCGCGCCACCGGGGCCCGGCGCGACGGCGTACGCCACGACGACCAGCGGTGGAGCGGTCACCGGCGGAGCCGCTCCCCGGCTTCCTCGCGGCGCCACTTGTGGCGTGCGCGATCGAGCGCCGCCGCGAAGGGCGACCGGGTCGGCGTCTTCAGCGGCGCGACGTCCGCACCGACGCGATCCACGTGCAGGAACAGTTCGTCGAGCGACGAGAGGATGGCATCGGCCCGGCGATGGAACGCCGCCTCCGAATAGACGCCGCGGAGCCGTTCCACCTCTTCTGGACTCTGCGGCGGCGCGGTCGCGATCGCGCGCAGGATGCGCGTGACGTCGTACTCGAGCGAGTGAACTTCGAGCTTGAACGCGTTGATGCCAGGATCTAGATAGTCTGACAGCCCGCCGTGCAGATTGCTGAAGACCGTGCAGCCGCACACCAGGGCTTCGAGGGGTTGGAACCCGAACCCCTCGACCCAGCCGGATCTCCATGGCGCCGACGAGTACAGATACACGCGCGACCGGTTGTACAGGTCGAACAGATCCTCGCGAGGGATGAAGTCGCGGACGATGTGCACTTGTGCCTGTTCACGCAAGGCGGGGACGAGGCGGTCACGGAGATACGCCGTGGACTTCCGCTCCACGAAGAGGACGTCGATGTCGCGTGCACGTCCGCGGTTCACGCAATCGGCATCGAGCACCGGTCCGAGTAGAAACAGGGCGTTGTATGGTGCCTCGCGCATCCACCAGGCCATGATGAACCGGCTGAGGCAGAGAATCGGTATCGAGACCGGCAGGCGGCTCCCCCAGCCGGTGCTCTGCGCGTAGTAGACGATGCGCCGCCCGTCGAGCCTGGACAGGAGCTCCTGCACGTGCGGTCCCCACGTGACGACGAAGACGTCCTCGCGCCCGGCGCCCGGCAGCACGTCGTCCAGGTACGGCACGCCCGGCTCCCGGTCCGCCGACGTGACAATCCCGGTCGGGACGTGCGCGGCGAGCAGTTCGGCGAGCTTGTGGGCGATCAGCAGCCCGCCGCAGCGCCACTGCGGCGCCGTCAACCCCGGCAGGACGACGTGGACTCGTTCGATCGAGGGGTACCTGCGCACGGAGATCACGCGGCGGGAGTCTTGCGGAAGATGGTGCAGTAGCGGACGGGCCCCTCCGGGTGTGCGGCCTGGAAGGGCTCGAGCGCCCAGTACCGGCTGCTTCGCGTTCTCGTAGAAGCGGCGCTGAACCGTCCATCCTTCGTGGATGGCCTCGACGTCGTCGAGGATCGGCGTGAACCCCTCGCGAAGCACGAGGCCAGGCACCAGGTCGATTGGGCCCCCGCCGATGGCCAGCAGGCCACCCGGGCGCACGAGCGCGGCGAGATTGGCGATCGCCCTTGCGGAGTCGGCCGGGGAGAGGCTGACCAGCACGTTCTGGCACATGACGAGGTGGTACGCCGCCCCGGCCGCCGCCGACCCCGGGTTCAGGACGTCACCGTACGCGTACGTGATGCACGCCCGCCACCGCTCCCGCAGTCGCCAGCCCGAGCCCGAAGGTTCGAAGTAGTCCGCGTATCGCGCCGGGCCATGGTCCGGCAGGAAGTGCCGCCGCGGATACGTGTAGGTGTCGGCCAGTCTCAGGTACTCGCCGTTGATGTCGTAGCCGTCGATCCGCAGACCGATCGACGTCCGTGCCGGGTCGGCGGCCACGAGCAGGCTGACCGCCTCGGCCCCGTCGGCCACTCCGTAGATCGCCACGCGAAGCTGCGGCCGATCGGCGACGAGGCGGATGAGAGCACCCAACTGGGGCGGATTGCGGAACATCCGCGTGATGTCGCTGCGATCGGGTGCGCCGCCGCCGGTTCGGGGGTCCATCCAGCGCGCGAGGCGATCCATCAGGGTGCTCACGAGCCGCCTCGTTCGACGACGGTCGCACCGGCGGCCAGCGCCTCCGGCGTTCCGGCCCCGGCGCCCGCCTCGAGATCCCACCGATGCTCCACGATCGTGGCGCCGTGCCACCTGGCGGTCGGCGCGACGCCCGTGCCGTAGCGATCGGAGGCGGTCACGGTCAGCTCGGCAGCCCGCGTCACGAGGTCAGACTGCGCGCCGCGGTAGTCGATCCAGACATCGAGGCTGTAGGTGTCCTCGGCGAGATCCAGCCGCGGCACGTGGCACGAGAACGTGTCGTGTCCCGTCAGCCGGCCGTTGTGCACCACGGGGCTGAAGCGCGTCGACAGCGTGAGGATCGGCCGGCCCAGCAGGTCGTTGATGCGCACCTGGAGGCTCAAATCCTCCGCCTCGAGGTCGTGGACGCGGCTCTGGCACGTCAGCACCAGCGTGATTGGCTCACCGGAGGCGACGCTCGACGTCAGGCGGCCGTCCTTGTCGTGGCAGCGGAGAGATCGCACGCGGACCAGGCCGTCGCCCTTGCGGTCGTGCCGCTCGTCCAGGTCGACGGCTGCGCCCTGCTGTGCCGAGTAGAGCCGGATGGCCTCGTGGCTCGGGCCGTCGAAGCGCACGCTGCCGTCCTCGAGGAGGATCGAGCGGGGCGCCAGCTGCATCACCGCCGTCAGATCGTGGCTCACGAACAGCACCGTGCGTCCGCTCTGCCCGACTTCCTGCATCTTGCCCAGACACTTCCGCTGGAACGCGGCGTCACCGACGGCCAGCACCTCGTCCACCATCAGCACCTCCGGCTCGAGATGGGCCGCGACCGCGAAGGCGAGGCGCAGGTGCATGCCGGTGGAGTAGTGCTTCACGGGCGTGTCGATGAATCGTTCGACTCCCGCGAAGGCCACGATTTCGTCGAACTTGCTGGCGATCTCGGCGCGCTTCATTCCGAGGATCGCGCCGCTCAGGTACGCGTTCTCACGCCCCGTGAGCTCGGCGTGGAACCCCGAGCCGACCTCAAGCAGCGATCCGACTCGTCCGACGACGTCGGCGTAGCCCGACGTCGGGTCGGTGATGCGCGACAGCACCTTGAGCAGCGTGCTCTTGCCGGCACCGTTGCGGCCGATCACGCCGACGACCTCCCCGCGCTCGACATCGAACGAGACGCCCTTGAGCGCCCAGTGCAGCCGGCCCGCCCGGTCGGCGTCCCGCTCCCGGTCCCGCCGCCGGAAGGGAGCCGCGAGCGCGGCCGCGATGGTGTCGCGTGCGGTCCGGTAGCTCTCGGCGCGCGCGCCGATCCGGTACTGCTTGGAAATTCCGACGCACCTGACGACGACGTCGCTCATGAGAGCGCCGCCGTTGCCGACGCCCGCGCGATCATGCCGAGGCTGATCCACTGCCACACGTGGAAGCTGCTCTCTTCCGCTTCGTCGCAGTAGCTCGAGAACGCCTGCCTCGTCGCGTCGGCGTCGAGCCAGCTCCCGCCGAAATCGGCAATCGCCTGCTCCACGCGGTCGCGGGCCCACGCGCGGAGGGGTCCGCGCAGCCACTCGCGTTGCGGCGTCTGGACCGGGCGCTTAGGGGCGTCCACCAGTGCGCGCGGCAGCCTGTGCTTCGCGATCTGCCGGAGCAGCCACTTGCCGGTGCCGTCGTGAATCTTGCGCTCCGGCGGCTGACGCAGGGCGAGCTCGACTAAGCGGTGATCCAGGAACGGCTCCCGGAGCTCAGCCGAGACGCGCATCGAGGCGCGATCGTTGAAACGGAGCGCGCGTGGCAGCTTCGTGAAGCGGATGTCACGGTACTGCAGGTTCCGCAGACGATCGGGAAACGGACGCGGGACGTCCGGCTCGGCGCCGAGTGTCCGGAATTCGGGGACCAGGCACGCGGGGCGCGTTGCGATCCGTGACGTGCCCTGGATCGTCGGGTCCACGCCACCCGCGGGCTGGCGGTAATAGTCGTATCCCGCCCACTGCTCGTCCATCCCCTGACCGTCGATGAGGACGACGACGCCCCGCTCGCGCGCGCGCTCGAAGAGGCGCGCGTACGCGAGCGTCGGAAGACCGCCAAACGGTTCGTCCTCGAATGCCTGGACCGACTCCGCCAGCGCTGGAACCTCACCGGGCGTCAGGAGACACTCGACGAGCGGATGTCGCGTGCGTTCCACCATCGTCCGCACCCAAGGCAGCTCGTCGTAGGAGGGATCCCCGGTGGTGAAGGTGAACGCCTGCACCGCACTCTCGGCCCCTTGAACGTCCCGCACCGTGGCGAGCAGGGTGGACGAGTCGAGACCTCCGCTCAGATTGATGCCCACCGGGACGTCCGCCCGGAACCGCAGCCGGACGCTGTCGTGCAGCAGGCCCGTGTATTCCTCTTCGACCGTTTCGGCCGGTCGCTGGTCGTACCTGGACTCCCGATCGCTCCGCCAGGTCGTACCACCGAAACACCCGAGTGACGTTGTCGCGCCAGGTCAGCGCATGACCCGCCGGAACGCTCGACACGCCCGTCCAGAACGTGCGGCTGCCGTGATCCTGTTGGCCGGACGCCAGGTACGTGGCCCACGCGACCGCGTCCGGATCACGCGGGACGCCGGCGGCGTGTAGGGCCTTGATCTCGCTGGCGAGCACCAGCGCTCCGTCGGGCCGGACGTGGAAATAGAGCGGCTTCACGCCGAATCGATCGCGAGCCGCGAACAGCGACTGCTCCCGGACATCCCAGAGCAGGAACGCGAACATTCCGATGAATCGGTCCAGGCAGGCGCGGCCCCACGCCTGGTAGGCGGCGAGGACGATTTCGGTGTCCGTCCGCGTCCGGAACCCGTAGTCGCTCAACTCCGTCCTGAGCTCCAGGTAGTTGTAGATTTCGCCGTTGAACGCCAGCCAGAGGCGGCCGTCGTGACTGGACATGGGCTGGCGTCCGTCGTCGGACAGATCGATGACGCTTAGCCGGGTGTGGCCGAGGCGTGCCAGCCCGGCCGGGTCCTCGAACACCCCTTCGGCATCCGGCCCGCGATGACGTTGACGTGCCACCATGGCGTCGAGTGCGACCCGTGTCGAACCACCACCGAACGCGCCTGCGATACCACACATCTCAGGCTGGACTCGTTTGTTTCATGATTGTTGATGACTCGCCCGCGCAGTCTCGTGGACTCAGCGCTTGATGTCGAACTCTGAGTAACTCCCTGATCTGGGATGCATGCGCGCCTGCCACGGTATCGTCACGAGATGAGTGTTCCAGCCGATCTCGTGTGTGATGTGCTGAATTGCTACGACTGGCGCTACACAGAATGCCCTGACAGCCAGCAAAAGGTAGCGCCTCCATGAGAGAGGAGGGCGGCCAGTGATGCGATACAGCGCCAGTTGCTGGCGGTTTTGTCGCCGCCATCGGTCTCTTCTCTCGTATACCCTCGTGTACATCCAGAACGCCTCGGCGCACACGCGTACCCTGTAGCCGCTGGCGAGCACGTGAGACGCCCAGAGCTTGTCCTCGTTCGACTCCAGAGTTTCGTCGTACTTGATCTGCCGCCATACCGATCGGCGAATGACACAGCACCCCCCGGTCGGATACTCGCTGAGCCACGCCACCCCACTCTCGGCCTTCCGCTGTTCGTCCCGAGAGCCGTAGTGAATGTCTCTTGGCTGATCCCATGTGGCGATTTGCTTCGAGTTTCCAACGAACAGACAGCGGGCTGCGGCAAGCTGGTCGTCTTCGAAGGGCTCTACGGCACCGCTCAGAAAGTGAGACCCGAGCGGCAATGCGTGTGCGCTCAGCAGCATCACCAAATCGCCACGAGCTCTCTCCACTCCCATGTTGGTGGCGCGTCCATAGCTGAACTCTCGGCGGGCAATTAGAATTCGCTTGGCGCCGAATTGCTGACAGATGGCCGCGGTGTCGTCCTCGGATTCGTTGTCGACGACGACGACCTCCCAGCGGAACGTACAGCGCTGCTGAGACAGTGCTTCGAATACTCTCGTCAGGGCGCGGCCCTCGTTGCGGCACCGAATAACGATCGAGAGTTTCGGCGCTGTGGAACTGTGCCCGGGTGGAGCCGCGGACCGCAGTGTCATCAGCAGTTCACTCTCATCGGCCCGTGCTACCAGTCGAGACGGGTCTCGCTACTAGAAGGAATACCCCGAACCTCGGAAACGTCGTCAGGGGCGTGCGCCATCCGACGGGCGTGGCGACGCTGTGCCCCAGCATGGACAGGCGAAGGGGGCCGCCGTCGTAGGTGCCCGTGATCACATCTCCGAAGTAGTCCTGCACGTTGTGCAACTCGTAGGCGGCGCCCGGATGGAGGATCGACGAGACGTCGACCGCGACCACGTCGGAGGCGTCCCAGTTGTAGACCACGATCGTGGCGCGGCGCGGGTCGTTGCCGTCCGGGAGGACGAATCGCCACACGCCGCGAGGCGCGCGCTCGACGGTGTTGCTCGAGTCGCGTGTGGCGCCCGCAGCCATCCCCACGAAGTGATTGCCCGTCATCGTGAGGTGCCTGGCTCCCACCGTGAGGAGCGCCAGGCCGTCGGTGCCTTCCACGAACCAGTTGTTCGTCACGACGGCGTCGTCGGTGCCGGCCCAGTAGCCCAGGCTGTTCGATCCCCGTTCGCGATACGTGAAGTTGCCGTCGATCACGGGGCGAAGGGCGGTCTTGTGACCGCCCACGAAGATGTCGGCGGCCCCCTCCGGCGTGACCTTCGACAGGACGCCGGACTGGAAGACGACGTTTCGACGGAAGTGCAGGTCGTCGACGGCGCCCTCCTCCGTGTAGGCGTGGATGCCGTAGCCGAACGTGTCGAAGATCACGTTGTCGTGGATGTCCTTGGTGCCGCCGGCGTTCTGGACGTAGAGACCGTGCCCGTGACCGCGGTCCGGAGCGTCCCACCCGCAGAAGAAGAGCAGGTTGCCGGAGATCTCCGCGTCGGTCGCCGACACCCAGTGTCCGACGCAGTCCCCCGTGTCGTGCACGATGTTGTCGATGAGCCTCGTGTGCGGGGCACGCACGTCTATGCCAATCGGTCGCCCGTCGTCGCCCGCTGTGTCGGAGCGGCGCGCGGGGCTGGACGACGTGACCTCGAGATTCCGGATGGTGACGTAAGCGCCCTCGACCGTCAGTGGCGGCTTCGACGGCCGGGCGCCGCCGACGACGTTGTCGAGAATCGTCCGCTCGTCGGCATAGGGGCGGATCGTGATGTCGGCACCCTTCCGGCCGGCCAGACGGCTCACGAAGCTGCCATGATAGGTGCCGCCGCGCAGCCAGAATCGTCGCGCCCGGCCCGAGCCCGCGCGGCTGATCGAGCGCCGTCTGGAGATCCCACGGGTGTCCGAGCGTGCCGTCTCCGTCGGGTCGCCCCGAGGGGGCCACGTAGAAGCCGGCGGCGGGCTGCGCGAGCGCGCTCGAGACCGACAGCAGGGCGCACACGACGGCCAGCAGCCGCACCGGCGCCCTGCCGGGCCGTCGCGGCGTCGCGGACGTTGGTGTCCCGGCACCCATTCAGTACTGCAGCATCTTGTCGATCCGCAGCGGCACCGTCGCCAGGACCTGGGCGATGCGCCCGCCCGCGCGGCCGTCGCCGTAGAGCGTGTCGCGCGGTGCGCGCCCGTTCTCGAAGTGATGCTGAATCGCGGCGGATATCAGCGCCCGGTCGTGGTCGACGTCGATCACGTTGCGCCCCCGATCGCGTCCCGTTTGGCGGGACCCGATGTTGACGGCTGGGACACCGAGGAACGAGCACTCGCGGATACCGACGCTCGAATTCCCCACGATGCACTTGCTGTTGTAGAGAAGCCGCAGGAAGTCGGCGGGCGCCATGTTCTTGAAGAAATGGATGTTGGCGGGCTTCTCGATCTCCCGGAAGGCCCGGATCCCGTTCGACGTCCCGTCGGACCCTGCGTCCGGATTGGGCCAGAACCAGAGCACGGGCACGCCCGAGTCCCTCGCGGCGAAGAGCGTCTCGGTCACGTGGGCGCGGGCGAGCTGGTACTCGGTTGTCACCGGATGCTGCATCACGACCACGTAGCCGTTCGACAGGTCGATCGGCTGACCGACGCCGCCGTACTTCGCGATCGGATCGAAGTCGAGCGCCGGCTGCCGGAGAACCTCACACGCCAGATCGATCGACGGGCAGCCCGTGACGAACACCATCGCCGGGTCCTCGCCCATCCGGATCACGCGCTCGGCGGCCTTCTCGCTCGAAACGAGGTGGATGTCGGACAGCTTGGTGACGGCGTGGCGAACCTTCTCGTCGATCGATCCGGTCACTTCGCCCCCCTGCACGTGCGCGACCGGGATGTTCAGATACGCCGCCGCGACGGCCGTGGCGAGCGTCTCGTAGCGATCGGCGACGGTCACGACGACGTCCGGCTTGAGGTTGTCGAAGACGGTGGTCATCTCGAGAACGCCCAGGCCCGTCGTCTTCGCCATGGCCGCCGGGTTCTCGCCTTCGAGCACCATGTACACGCGCGCCGCGATGTCGAACCCCTCGCTCTCGATGAACCGGGCGGCGCTCCCATAGCGATCCAGGAGGGCCGAGGCGGCGACGACCAGCTGCAGGTCGAGATCGGAATGACGCCTGATCGCCTCGAGCGCGGTCTTGATCCGGCTGTAGCTCGGTCTGGCCGTGATGGCCACGCAGACCTTTCGGCGCGCGCTCATGGCCGGCCGGATGGAGTCAGCAGATCGGTTTCGCTGAGCGGCTCGTCGGCCGCGAGGTCTCGTCGGAGGCGCCTGCCGATCAGCTCCGGCATCCGCCCGGCCGGAATCCCGGTGCCGGGTTTCTTTGCCGCGAGGTGCGCTTCGGTGAGGACGGTACCCGCCCGAAGCGCCGTGCGGGCCACGACGCTCTTCGTGAACAGATCCCGCATCGAACCGAGCGCCGCGGCCGCGCAATCCTTGTCGACCGGCCGGGACGTCATGCGCTCGATGAAGCGGACGCCGTCGACGAGCTGTCGCAGCTCGCCGGTCGTCACGGAAGCCGGTACGTCGGGTCCGAACATCTCGCGGCTCAGCGTGACGTGCACCTCGAGGACGTCGATCCCGAGCGTCGCCGCGGCCAGTCCGGGAAAGATCGTGCCCGAGTGGTCCGAGAGGCCGACGGCCGTCCCGTAGCGCTCCCGGTAGAAGGGGATGAGATTCAACCCGACCTGCTCGGGCGGGCATGGATAGGCCGAGGTGCACTGGAGCACGGCAACGGGCGACGTCGCGCGCGCGCGCGACCGCGGCGTCGGTCTCGGCCAGGGGGCTCATTCCCGACGACAGGATCACCGGCCGGCCGGTCCGCAGGATCCGGTCCAGCAGCGGCAGGTTGGCCGCCTCGCCGGACGCGACCTTCCAGGCCACGACGTCGAGTCGCTGCAGCAGATCGACCGCCTCGGGGGAGAAGGGCGAGCTGAGGAAGGCCAGCCCGCGCTCCTCGACGTGCCGCTTCAGTCCGCGCCACTCCTCCTCGGTGAACTCCATCCGCTTCCAGTACTCGTACCGTGTCTCGTCGCGCGGACTGAACCGCACGCGCCACGGTTCGGCGGGCGTGCTCTCGGCGGCCGCGACGTGGGTCTGGAACTTGACCGCGTCCGCGCCCGCATCCGCGATCGCATCGATGAACGCGTGCGCGAGGCCCAGGCTGCCGTCGTGCGCCTGTGCGACCTCGCCGACGATCAGGCACCGGTGATCCGGTCCGGCGCCGGTCCCGACACCGAGCCGTTCACACCACGTCGGCAAACCGCTTCTCCATGCGACGGAAGTAGAACGCACCGCTGACGAGGAGCGTCAGCGCCACGATGGACGAGACGAGGACCATCGGGCCGGGGCCTGTCGCAGTCCGAAGCAGTGCCCAGCGAAAGCCCTCGACCACGCCCACCATCGGGTTGAGCGCGTAAACGGTCCGCCACCGCGGGCTGAGCAGGCTGCTCGGATAGGCGATGGGGGTGGCGAGCATCCAGAATTGCGTCAGGAACGGCACGACGAAGCGCACGTCCCGGAACTGCACGTTCAGCGCCGACAGCCACAGGCCGACGCCGAGCGCGGTCACAATCGAGAGCAGGAGCAGCAGCGGCAGCCAGACTACCGCCATCGTCGGGGCGATCCCGAAGTACACCATCATGAGCAGCAGGAGCGCGAAGGCGATCGCGAAGTCCACGATGCCCGACAGGACTGTGGCCACGGGAATCGCCAGGCGGGGGAAGTAGACCTTCTTGATGAGGTTCGAGCTGCTCACGAGGCTCGTCGCCGACTGCCCGAGGCCGTTGGCGAAGAACGTCCAGGGCACGAGGGCGGCGTAGGCGAAAATCGGATACGGGATCCCGTCGGACGGCACTTTCGCGAGGCCGCCGAAGAACACGCTGAAGACGACCATCGTGAAGAACGGCTGGATCAGCGCCCACGCCCCGCCCAGCAGAGTCTGTTTGTAGCGCACCTTGATGTCGCGCCAGATGAGGAAGTAGAGCAGCTCCCGGTACTCCCAGAGCTCACCGAGGCCGAGCGACCGCCAGCCGCGGGACGGCTGGATCCGCATGGCGCCGGCCAGCGGCGCCGGAGCGAACGGCGCGTCGAGCCATTCGCCCGCGGTCATCGTCCGCGCTCCTCAAGGATGACCTCGGCGCGTGACCAGTCCTCCTGGTCGTCGATGTTCACGCTCTGCTCCGGGGCAATCGGATACCCGACGACGTGGTCGCCGTAGAGGCTGTCGCGGTCCAGGACCACATCGCGCCGCGTCACATAAACCGACCCTTCGCGGTGGAAGGCGGGCGGCAAATCCTGGCGCCGGCCAATCGGGGCGCCTTCGCCAGTGCTCAGCCGCAGCAAGCCGTCCGCTCCACGGAAGTACACCCAGTGGGGGTTGTATTCCGCGGGGACCGGCAGCACCGTGACCACGGCGTCGGCGCCGCTGCGATCGAGGAGGTCGACGCAGGCGTCGATGTCGTCCGGTCGCCGCAGGGGACTGGTGGGCTGCAGGAGACAGACCGCGTCGAACCGTGTGCCACGCTCTTCGAACCAGCGAAGGGCGTGCTGGACGACCGGCAGCATCGGCGTCTCGTCGCAGGCCAGTTCCTCCGGCCGGAGAAACGGCACGTCGAGCCCGCACGTCCGGCCGATTTCGGCGATTTCCCGGTCCTCGGTGCTCAGCACCACCCGCGACAGGCGACGGGCGGCCAGAGCCGCCTCAGCCGTGTACTGGAGGAGCGGCCTGTCGTGCAGGAGCCGGACATTCTTGCGGACGACGCCCTTGGACCCGCCCCGCGCGGGCACCAGCCCGAGGACCGTGACGAATCTCAGGAGCCAGACGAATCGGTGTAGTGCTTGACGTAGTCCCGCCGATAGTAATGCGAATAGTAGTACGCGTGCCGGTCGACATTGACTCGGTTGAGAACGGCTCCGACGAAATGTGCGTTGGCGGCCTCGAGCTGATCCAACGCGATCGTTGCTGTCCGGCGGTCTGTCATCTCGGAGCCGATCACAAAAAGCACGCCGGTGGCGTTGTGCGCCACGAGACAGGCGTCGGTGACGGCCATGACCGGGGGGGTGTCGATGACGACCCAGTCGAACTCCTGCTTGAACGCGGCTACGAGTTCCTCGAATCGGCGTGATCCCAGCAGCTCCGACGGGTTGGGCGGAATGTGGCCGGCCGGCAGCACGTTGAGACCCGGCACGCCAGACGCCCTCAGTACGCCGGATGGCTGTACTTTTCCCACGATGAGATTCGACAGTCCGGGCTCCTGGGCGATCCCGAAGAGTTCGTGGGCCGTCGGGCGGCGCATGTCGCCGTCGATCAGCACTACCCGCTGGCCGGCCTGCGCGAGAGCCACAGCGATGTTGCTCGCCACGAGCGTCTTGCCTTCGCCTGGCGCCGCGCTCGTGACCACGAGCGACTTCGCGCCCTCCTCGGCAGACGAGAAGAGCAAGCTGGTTCGAATCGAGCGGACGGCCTCGGAGAAGTTGACCGGCACGCCGTTGTGCATGAGCGGCGACCCGCTGACGGCGTTCTTGCCGTGCAGTGCGGGCACCATGCCGAGAAAGGGCAGGCCGAGATCCTGGCGGATCTGCTCAGGTGTCTTGATCCGGTTGTCGAGGTACTCGATCCCGGCGACCAGGCCGATCGCCAGCATCAGGCTGCCTCCGAAGGCGACCGTGAGATCGCGCTGGATGTTGGGCGAGACGGGCGACCGGGGAACTTCAGCCGGATCCATGATCCGGACGTTGCTCGCCCGCAGCTCGCTCGAAATCCCGGTTTCCTTCGTGCGATCCAGCAGGCTCTGGTAGATCTGCCGGTTGCTGTCGACGTCGCGCTGCAGCACGCCGTACTCGATGTCCTTGCGGTTCTGACTGAGCGCGTCCGTCTTCTGCTGGTCGAGCATCACCTGGAGGCTCTGCTCTTTGCTGAGCGCCGCCTCGTAGTCGTTCTTCACCGACTCGACGACCTTCTGTAGCTCGTTCTGGAGCTTGGCCTGGGCGGTCTGGATCTCGCTGCGCATCTTGATCATCTCGGGGTTCTTGTCCCCATATCGCTGCGCCATGACGGCCTGCTGTTGCTGAAGGTCGGAGAGGTCGGACCGCAGCTTCTGGATGTAGTCGTTGGCGACCACCGCGGGGAATGTTTCGAGCGACCCGGAGCCCTGCGCGTCCTTGATCTGGTTGTAGGTGGCCTCCTTGTCGATCCGCTCCGTTTTCGCCTTGGTAAGCGCCGCATTGAGATCCGTCAACCGCTGGACCACGATGCTCGAGGCGCTGTCGGCCGGCGTGACCGCGCCGTTCTTCTCTTTGTATGTCTGGAGGGCGGCCTCGCTGTCCTCCAGCGCCTTGCGCTGCTCGGCGAGCCTGTCGGACAGCCAGTCGGTCGCCTCCTTGGACGTGCTGAACTTGTACTCCTGAAGCTGCTGGATGTAGGTCTTCGACACCGCGTTCGCCGCCGCGGCGGCGAACGCCGGGTCGGTCGACGCGTAGCGGACCTGGACGATGCGGCTGTTCTTCACCGGGACGATGTCGAGCCCTGAGAGGAACTGGTCGATTCGTGCCGATTGCGCGATGGTCTCGCGCTCGGTCGACGATGCCGCGGCGGGCGGAGGTGCGCTCGAGGCGAACGGCGCCTTCGCGAGGTGCACGACGCCGCCCACGGTGCCCCAGACGAGACCGGTCAGGCTGAAGGAGGCCCCGGGTACCGGTCCGTCGCCCAGCGGTCCATTCCACAGGTGCATCGCGTCGATGGTGGCTTTCGCGAGGCTTCGGCTCTGGAGGATCTGGTACTGCGTCTGGTAGAAGTCGTCGCTCGTGTAGTCGCTCGAGGCGAACATCTGGTCGATCTTCGGCGCGGCCGGCGTGGAAGTGTCGATGAGGATCTGTGCGTGGCTCTCGTACACGGGAACCTGTCGAACCGCGTTGACGGCGCTCACCACGAAGACCACCAGGAACACCGGAATGGCCACCCAGCGTCGCTTGTAGAGAATCCGGAGGTAGTCCGTCAGGTGGTGCGCTTCGCCGACAGGCTGGCCGATCCTGGGAACTTGGCCGGATGGTCGATGTTCAGTAGTCATGACGGACGTCCTAGAAGAATCTCTCGGGAACGATGATGGTGTCACCGGGCTGCACCACGTCGGTGAGCTTCGCTTTGATCTCCGTCGTCTTGCCCTCGACGACGCGTTGAATCCTGATGCGGCCGTCCGCGCCGCGGTCGGTCAAGCCGCCGGCGAGCGACAGCGCTTGCAGGACGGTTGTTCCTGCGTCCACGGCGTAGGCGCCTGGCGACTTCACTTGGCCGGTGACGTACACCGACTGCGCCTTCAGGACGGTCACCGTGTCGCCGTCGTGGAGCGGCACGTTGAGCGACAGGTCGCCAGCCTGCAGCTTGCTGAGGTCGATCTTGAGAATTTCGGGGCCGCTGGCCTTGACGCCGGCCGTCCCCTTCCGCGGCGCCCGGTACGATCATGACTTCCCGGCTGGCGGTCGCGGTGACGGAGCCCGCGCGAGCCAGCGCGGCGAGCAACGTCATGTCGCCGGAAAGCTGATACTCGCCCGGTGTCTTCACCTCGCCCATGACCAGCACGCGCTGGCTGCGATAGGTCGACACGGTGACGGTCACTTCGGGTTGCTTCAGATACCCGTCGGCCAGCTTGTCGTGGATCTCGCGTTCGACCGCGCGCAGGGTCTCGCCGCCGGCCTTCACCCGGCCGATCAGCGGGAAGGCGAACGTGCCGTCCTGCTCGACGGTGAAGTCCCCGGACAGGTCCGTTTCTCCGAAGACCGTCACGGTCAGCACGTCCTGTGGCCCGATCACGTAGTCGGTCTGTGCCCGGACGGCGGGGCCGCCGGACGCGAACAGCACGCCTGCGGCGATCAGAACGAGAGTGGTGAGGAAGCCGTTCTTCATTGTGATTCCCGATAGCTGAGCGAGACGCCGTAGCGGAACCCGACGTATCCGCGGTCAAGGGCGGTCGCGGAGGTGCGCCCGTAGTGATTCACATCGAAGCCGAGTCGGAGAGAGGGATTGAGGAAGAACCCGATACCGCCTCCAGCGGTGCGCCCCCGCTCGACCGGTGCGCTTCCCGGAACGGTGACGAGCTGCTCGTACGCGAGCGACTGCCAGCCGACGCGTCCGACGACGTCCCAGCGGGAGGTCACGCGCTCCGTGATCGTGACGTTGGTGTTCGTCAGGTCGTAGTACGGCGTCGTCGGATTGTAGGAGTATGCCAGGTCGCGATCGACGCCGGCGCGTACCTCCATGGCCGAGAGCTTGTAGGCGGCCGCAACGGCCGCCACGAGGCCGCGGTGCGAGGGGAGCTCGGAGTGGAGCGGATTGAACCACCGGTAGCCCACCTCGACCGACCCGGAGATCAGCGCGTACGGATCGAGCACGAATCCCGACGTCAACCTGACGCTGTCGGCGTCGCGAACCGGCTCGTCGCGAAACCGGTCCTGGAGCGCCTGCGCCGAGACGAGGAAGGTGGTGAGCGGCGTCAGGACGCGGCGGATCTCCACCTGTTCCGTCTTGGACAGGTCACTGAGCAGCGGCGCCACGTTCACGCCGAGGAAGCTGGCGGAGTTGTCGTAGGACAGCGTCGAGCGCAGGCCCGTCAGCGTCAGGGTGGTTCGCGCCCCGAGGCGCACGGCCCCTCCGCCGCCGACCGTCCTGCCGATCCGGTGCAGGTACGTGTCGATTTCGTACCCCTGGCGCTGCGTCGTGTTGGAATACCCAGCCGTCAGGAAGGGCGTCAGCCGCCCCAGCGCGACGTCCCAGCGCACGGTATCGGCTGTGCCCCAGGACCGCATGTCGCGATTCTTCTTGAAGTAGAGATACTGGCCACCGACCGTCCCGCTAAGGTGCGATCGTCCCGCGCGCAGCGACAGGTCCACTGCCGGCGCGAACGTCCCCGTGGTGTCGCGCTCGGGATTCTCCGCCGTGTTGAGCACGTTGGTGTCGACCCCGAGGTTCGTGATCGCGAATGTGGGCGTGACGCCCAGCGGCCCGAACTGGAACTGACCTCGACCCTCCTGCGCGGAGTCCGACCCCTGGGCCCGTGTCGACGACGCGGCGAGCAGCGTCAGGCACACGAGCGCTGCAATCCAGGAGATGCGGAGGCGTGACGGCACGGTCGGGATGCGGGGAGAAAAAAGAACGGGTCCGGCAGTGCCGGACCCGTCGGTCTTGCGGTTCGAGGACGCCGACGACAGGGCTACTGCGAGGGACTGGCCTCGCCGGCCGCCAGCACGACGCCGGTCACGCCGGCGCCCGCGGCCGCCGTCAGCAGCCACCAGCCCGCCATCTTGCGGCAGTTGATGTTGATGTCGTCCTTCACGAGCGGCTTCGACGTCATGTCGAACGGCCCCTCGGTGCAGATCACGTCGCCCTTCGGGTTCACCAGCTCGACCAGGTAGCTCGACGGATCGAGCGTCGGCATGTGGAAGTGGCCGTTCGGATCGAGCGACACCCACGAGGTGATCTGCCCGCCCTTGGTGTCCCGCGCCCGCACCGAGTAGTCCTGGAAGGGCTTGTGCGCCTCGTCCTGCGCCGTGCCGCCGAGCGTCGCGGTGCAGTCGATCGTCGCGTTGTTCGCGGTCAGGTTCTGGGCCGTCATCGCGAACGGACCGGCCGTGCAGACCACCGTGCCGTCGTGGTTCAGGAGCTCCAGCGTGTACGTCCCCAGCGGCAGCTGTGCCAGCCGGAACTGACCGTCCGGACCAAGCGGCACCGGCGTCGACAGCTGACCGTTCTGACTGTTGTGCGCACGCACCGAGTACTGCGAGTACGGCGGCTGCGCCTCGTTCTTGGCTGTTCCGCTGATGGTGGCCGTCTGCTGCCCGGCAGCCGCGAGGCTCACCGGTACGGCGGCGATCGTCATCGCCACCGCCAGACCGACTCCCAGAAGTTGACGGGTCGTCATCGTCTACACCCTCGTCGGGCAGATATGTGCTCGGCAGGTCCTCACAGAGAGCCTCGCCGACACTCCTGCTCACGACTATCTTGTCTCCTCTGCCGTAAGCGGTCAACAGGGAGGGACTCGTACCTGTATCACGGTACGCGCCAGTGTATCGAAGCCGATACATCACCAGTCTCTGGTCGAGGGTCGTGGCCGCATCAGATTGAGCCCTCGAATCTTGCGATACAGGTTCGTCCGCTGAATCCCGAGCGCCTTGGCCGCGTCCGGGATCCGGCCACGGTGGTGCTGGAGCACTGCAGCGATGTAGTCCCGCTCGAATCGGGCCCGCGCCTGCCGCAGGGTGGCGTCCAGTCCGACGGGCTCGATGCTGCCCTCGAGCTGCGTGTGGGCGAGGACGTCCTCGAGGCGAATGAGGCCTCCAGGCACCAGCAGGATCAGACGCTCGAGCAGGGCGCGCAGCTCCCGGGTGTTGCCGCGCCACGGCAGCGCGCCGAGCAGCGTCAGCGCCGGACGCGTGAGCGTCTTGACCGGCTTGCCGCTGGCGAGGCAGAGCTCGCGGAGGAAGTGGGTCGCCAGCAGCGGGATGTCTTCACGCCGCCGCCGCAGCGCCGGCACGTCGATTCGCACGAGCGACAGGCGCTCGTAGAGGTCCGCGCGCAGGCGGCCCTCGCCGACCGCCGTGGCGATCGAGAGATCGACGGCGGCGATGGGGCGAATGTCGAGCGTGATGGGCGTGCGCGTGTCCTTGAAGAAGACCTCGCGATCCCGGAGTACGCGGACGAGACGGGCCTGGAGCCGCGCCGGCAGCTCGGTGACGTTCTCGAGAAACAGAATGCCGCCGTTGGCCTCGGCCAGCCAGCTGTCGCGGCTGATGCGCTCGAGACGGCGCCGTTCCGGCGTCGATCCCGCCGGGCGTCGGCAGACCACGCCGAAGAGCGGCAGCTCGACATCGTCGGGCGACGGACTCGAGCAGTCGACCTTGACGAACGGCGCGTTGCGGTTCACGCCCTGCTGGTGCACGGCCCGGGCGACGGTCTCCCGACCCGCGCCCCGCTCGCCGCACACGAGAATGCCGCAGCGCCCGGGAGCCGCTCGACGGACCAGATCCATGACGCCGAGCATGACCGGCGACGCCCCGATGAGCCCGGCCGCCATGGCCTCCGTGGGCCGTTGCGCCGCCTGGCTCGCGGCGAACGCGGCCTGTTCGCGCGCGTTGTCGAGCAGCGCCCCGAGATCGCGGGTCGTCGGCGGGCGCGACAGCACGTCGAAGACCCCCGCCTGCATCGCGTCGGTCGTCGTCGACGGCTTCTCGGGATCGGCAATCCCGATCACGATGCCGCGGGGATGGACGGACCGGAACGCCCGCGTGGCCTTGATCGCGTTGGCGCCTTCGCGCAGGTCGACCAGACAGAGCGAAATCGGGCCGTTCAGGGTCCTGAGCGGGTCGGCGCCGTCGGCGGACAGGGGACGATACCCGAGGCCGCGCAGCATCTCTTCCAGTTCGGCCCGCCCGTCGCGCCGGGCGACGAGCAGGGCAGTTCCGCCGCCCAGCAGGCCCGAGGTCGTCATTGGCCCGGCGGCTGCGGCTGGAACCGGCCCGACTCCGACGGATCGATCTCGATCCGGTCGAGCGTCCCGTCCGCCTTGTAGATCAGCCGGCGATCCGGCTTTCCGTCTCCCGTCGTGTCCAGCGCCATCATCGACAGCGTTCCGTTGGTGTAGGTTTCCCATTTGTCGACTTTGCCGTCGCCAGTGGTGTCCTCCTCGACGCGCGTCAGGATGCCGCGGTCGAAGTACTCCCAGCGCGACACCTTCCCGTCATAGCGGGTCGAACGCTCGATCCGGTCGACCGTCGGGTCGAATCCGGGGTGGGCGGCCTGAGCGCCCGCTCCCGAGACGGGATGGTGGTACTCCCACACGTCGACTTTGCCATCGCCGTTCGTGTCCTGCTCGACGCGCAGCAACTGAGTCCCGTCCATGTACGCCCACGTGTCGGGCTTGCCGTCACCATTCGAGTCGTAGGCGAGCCGGGTGAGCTTGCCCGACTTGTCGTACTCGGGTGTGAAGCGGGCGGCGGCCGGATCGACGGGGGGCTTTGCGGACGTCGTGGGACGCGAGCGGCAGGCGCTGACGCCAACGATGATTGCGGCTGCAATCACGATCGAGCGCATCGCACCAGGATGCGCCTGGGTACAGCTTCGCCCTCTCACTTACAGTCCCGTCCGAGCTCCGCCCTGCAACCACAGCAACAGAAATTGCGGCAGGGGTACCAAGGAATATATCGGCACCAGGAAGTGTCTCAAACACAAATCATTCAGTACTGTTCCTGATACAGATCAAGATCTGAGAGGCATTTAGTGCGCCAAATCCCAACGTTAAGACGAACTTAGTGGTGCAATTACGAACTTAGTAGTTCAAATCTACGTGCAGTTCTGTAAACGGCCTTCGGACGGGCCGAAGTCTCCGAGGGATTGTCGGGCAGGCTGAGAAGCGGGGAGTGGCAGTGGGGGGAAATGGGTGGGCAGCCGACCTAGGTCGACTGCCCGATGATCCTTAGCGGCCTTGCTGGTTGA
Organism: uncultured Acidobacteriota bacterium; assembly: GCA_963761615.1. Lineage (GTDB taxonomy): Bacteria > Acidobacteriota > Vicinamibacteria > Vicinamibacterales > CAVVIG01 > CAVXGU01. The sequence goes on from CAVXGU010000003.1 coordinate 157,982, forward strand.
TGACCTGTGCGTTGTGCACCGCGACCCAGCCCATGAAGGCGTTGGTGCCAATCATCGTGGTGATCGCGGCCAGACGGTGGTGATTGCGCCACATCTGCTCGGCGGCGATGATCGGCAGCACCGTCACAGCGGCCTTCATGCCGACGAACACCGCCGGGTGATTCACCGCGCTCTGGAAGAGTGGATTGCTCTCGCGGGCGCCATTCCCGACGGCCCGGAGGGTGGAATACGCATCGTAGCCGTTGAGCAGCGCCGAGCCGACGTACAGCATCGGCAGGGCCAGTGGCCGACCCGCCAAGTGTGCGCTGTTGCCGCACGTCTTGAATCCTGGTGCGCAAGGCGAGTCGGTCCGGTCCAGAATAGGCGAGATGCCCGCATCGTCGACTGCGACGGCCGTTTCCGCGACCGTCGTCGGAAGCGCCTTCGTCACCGTCACCGAGGCGGTGACAACCTTCGCCTGCTCCGTCGACGACGAGTCGGTCGGACCAGCGGCCCAGGCTGGACCCGCGAGAACGAGCGTGACGGCCGCGGTGATTAGTGTCCGGAACATGGCGTTCTCCAGGCTGAAGAAGACTTTGCGCTCTATTGCGCTGCCTTCCTATGAGCCAATGCAGTGCCAGACACAAACAGACGACAATGACGTTTAGAATCAATTATTTACATGGATCAGCTCGCTTTGATCACTTCAACAGTGCGTCCATTACGCACGCGCACGCGTGCGAATATGACACACGCGCACACTATTGGCAGACGACCGAAACGCCGCTATTCGCTACTCAATCAATCTCTAACGCAGGTGCAGATGTCGGCCTGCAGTCAGCGGAATGAAAGCGCGAGGTCTCCCAGGGGCAGGAACCGGGGCTGCGACACGGACCAATGCGCAGGGACCCCGTCTCGCCCTTGGCGCGGTCAGGGCTGGGTCGGGTCGGCCTCGATCGGAACGCCTTCGACGGCCGGGACGCTGATGATGCCGCGCGCCACGTAGATCGGGCGGATGATCTCGCGCAGCTTCGGCAGCTGCAGCCAGAACCAGAGCGCCGCGCCCCCGCACGCGATCCCGCCGATCGCGATCGTCGCCGGCACGCCCAGATGGTCCGCGACGACGCCCGCGACGAGGCTGCCGATCGGAGAGGCGCCGAAGAACGCCATCGTGTAGTACGCCATCACGCGGCCGCGGAACTCCTCCTCCACGATCGTCTGCAGGACCGTGTTCGTCGCCGTCATCTGCACCATGAAGCCGGCGCCGACGAACGGCAGGACCGCGAGCGACAGCCACAGCTTCCCCGACAGCCCGAACCCGACGAGCCCGACGCCGAAGGTGAGGGTCGCCAGCGCGATGATCCGTCCCAGCCCGACGATGGACGGACGCGTGGCGAGATACAGGCCGCCGATGAGGGCCCCGGTGCCCGACGCCGTTGCCAGCATCCCGTAGGTGTTCGGCCCGCCGTGGAGGACGTCGGTCGCCACGGCCGGCATCAGCACGGCGTACGGGATGCCGACCAGGCTCACGATCGCCAGCAGGAGCAGCGGCGTCCACAGCGCCGGCGAGCCGGTCACGTAGCCGAAGCCGGTCCGCAGCTCTTCGAGCATCCGCGACGGCCGTCCGGGCCGGGCCCCGCGCGTGACGCGCATCGCCAGGAGCGACGCGATGACGGCGACGTACGACAGGGCGTCGATCGCGAAGCACCAGCCCTCGCCCACCAGCGCGATCAGGATGCCGGCGATCGACGGCCCGATGATGCGGCTGCCGTTCACCATCGACGAGTTGTAGGCGATCGCGTTCGCCAGGTCGTTCCGATCGTCGACCATCTGCACGACGAACGCCTGGCGCGCCGGCGTGTCGAAGGCGTTGATCAGACCCTGGAAGACCTGGAGCCCGATGATCTCGGGCACCGTAATCACTCCGGCCAGCGTCAGCACGGCGAGCGCCGCCGACTGCAGCATCGACAGCACCTGCGTGACGACCAGGATGCGCTGGCGGTCCCAGCGATCCACGAGGACCCCCGCGAACGCCGTGACCAGCATGGTCGGGATCTGGCCGGCGAAGTTCACGAGCCCCAGCTGGAACGCCGACCCCGAGAGCCGGTAGACGAGCCAGCTCGTCGCAATCCGCGTCATCCACGTGCCGATGAGCGAGGTGCTCTGGCCGGCGAAGAACAGGCGGTAGTTGCGGTGGCGGAAGGCCGGAGCCACGGCCGCGACGCGGGAGGACACGGACACCGCCGCCCAGAGTAGCAGGCCTGAAGGCCTGCGCCACACCCGGGGCAGGCCTGAAGGCCTGCGCTACACCCGTGGCAGGCCTGAAGGCCTGCGCTACACCCTGAGAGGTGGCGCAGACCTTCAGGTCTGCGGGGGTGCTACAGCCGGGCGGCGATCGCGGCCTTCACGCGGTCCGGCGTCAGGGGAATCTCGCGAACACGGGCGCCGGTCGCGTCGAAGATCGCGTTGCCGACGGCCGCCGCGATGACCGTGATCGCGGTCTCGCCGGCGCCGGTGGCGTCGACGTCGTGGCGATCGAGGAGCACGGTCTCGATGGTCGGCACGGCGAATCCGACGGGCAGACTGTGATAGGTCCGCCAGTCGATGGACGTCACCGTGTGATCGTCCCAGGTGACCTGCTCGCCGAGCGCGCGGCTCAGCCCCTGCAGCGCCCCGCCCTCCGCCTGGTTGCGGAGGCCGTCGGGATTGGAGACCGGGCCGCAGTCGAGCGCGATGGCGAGGTGCGTCACGGTGACCGCCCCGCTCGCCTGGTCGACGTCGACCTCCGCCACCATCGCGACGTACCCGTTGTCGCCCTCGTAGGCGACGGACGACATGCCGCGTCCCGCGGCCCGGCCCGTCCCCGGACGTCCCGGTGCGGGCGAGGGGCGCGTCTGCCACTTCGCCAGCTTCGCCGCCGCCGAGACGACGGCCCGGAGCCGCGCGTCGCGCAGATGGCGCAGGCGGTACTCGACGGGATCCGCCTTCACGTGAGCCGCGATCTCGTCGAGGAACGACTCGTGCGCGAACGTGTTCTGCAGGCGCGACGGCGACCGCAGCGGTCCGGTGAAGAAGGGCGACTCGATCGTGTGCGTCAGCACGCGCTCGCTCGCGATCGTGCCCGCGCCGCCGGCCCGCCCGCCGGCGCGTCCGGCGACGTACGACGGCGCCGCGTTGCTCCCGTTGCGGAACGCCGTCGGCTCCCGGGCTGAACCTGGTCTGAAGGCCGCTGGCTCGAAGCCCGCGAGCATCCCGGTCACGACATTGCCGGGCGTGTTGTAGCCGGGACGGCCGCCGAACGACGCGGACCACGTTTCGATGTCCCAGGCGACGATCGTGCCGCTCGCGTCGACGCCCGCGCGCTGCTCGATCACGTAGGGGTAGCCGTAGTTCTCCCACGCCATCTCGTCCTTGCGCGACAACTGGATCCGCACGGGCCGGCCGACGGCGTGCGAGAGCAGGGCCGCGTCGTACGAGACCGTATCCGCGCCGTTGATCCCGTAGCAGCCGGCGCCGCGCTTGAAGACCACGCGCACCTGGTCCTCGGGGATCCCGAGCAGCAGCGCGACGCCGCTCCGCGTCGGATAGGCCGACTGGGTCGGCGACCAGACGGTCGCCTTGCCCTCGCGGACGTCCGCCACGGCGCACGACGTCCCCATCGATCCGTGCATCTGGTACGGATGGAGATAGGTCGCCTTCACGACGGACGCGGCTCCGGCGAGCCTCTGCTCGGTGTCGCCCGAGTCGACGACCAGCCCGTCGCGCGACGGACGCTTCTTCATGTACTCGTAGAACCCGCTCTGCGCCGGCAGCGCCGGGCCGTCGGTCCACGAGGCCTTGAGCCGCTCCGCCGCCTGCCGCGCCTGCCAGGGCTTCTCGGCGACGACGCCGACGAAGTTCTTGCGGACGACGACCTCGACGAGGCCGGGCATGCCCCGCACCGATCCCTCGTCTACGCGGGCGAGGGTGGCGCCAACGGTCGGGGGACGTACGACGGCGCCGTGCAGCATGCCGGGCACGCGCACGTTGTGGACGTACTCGAACCGTCCGGTGGCCATGGCCGGCATGTCGATGCGCGGAACCGGCCTGCCGAGCACCGTCCACTGGCCGGCGGGCTTGCGCCTGGCCGCGCGATCGACCTGGACGTTCAGCTTCCGGCCGGCGACCAGCTCGCCGTAGGTCACGCGCTTCGACGCGTCCGACTTCACGCTGATCACCCCGGCGGCGGCGTCGAGCGCGTCGACGGCGACGCCCAGCCGATCCGACGCGAGGCGGATCAGCGTCTCGCGCGCCGTCGCCGCCGCTTGCGCGAGGTTGGCATGGTTGAAGTTGGTCGGCGTCGACTGGCTGCCCGACGTCGTGCCCTGATCGGGTGCGACGTCGGTGTCGCACATCACGAGATGGACGCGCGCGATCGGCACGGAGAGCTCTTCGGCGACGAGCTGCGTCTGGGCCGTCAGCATGCCCTGGCCGAGCTCGCACTTGCCGGTGTACGCGGTCACGGTGCCGTCGGCCGCGATGGCAATCCACGAGTCGAGCCGGGCGGGGTCGATGTGCGAGGCGCGTGTCCCGAACTCGCCCTGTCCGAAGGCCGCCTCGTCGAATACCGCCGAGGCGCTGAAGCTCACCACGAGGGCGCCGGAGGCGCGCAGGAAATCGCGGCGGGACCAGGTCACGTCACACCGCCTTCGCGTAGCGCTGGATGGCGCGGAGCATGCGCGTGTGGGCGAAGCACCGGCAGAGCACCGTGGACATCGCCTGTTCGATGTCCGCGTCGCTCGCCCGCGGATGGGCATCGACGTAGGCCGCTGCCGTCAGGATCACGCCGTTCAGGCAGAAGCCGCACTGCGCGGCCCCTTCCTCGATGAAGGCCCGCTGGAGCGGATGCGGCCGTTCCGGGGTGCCGAGCCCCTCGAGCGTCGTCAAAGCCTGTCCGGCGGCGCGGCTGACCGGCGTCACGCAGGAACGGACGGCGCGTCCGCCCATGAGCACGGTGCAGGCGCCGCACTGTCCCAGGCCGCAGCCGAACTTCGGACCGAGCAGACCCAGGTCGTCGCTCAGGACGTAGAGGAGAGGAGTGGCGGGGTCGACGTCAACCGTTTGCCGCCGGTCGTTCACGGTGAGGGTGATGGCGCTCATGGCTGTGCCTCACTCGATCCAGGAGGATGGAACGTCCCGAGCCTACGGCGCGAAGCGGCCGCTGTCAAACGCAGCCACGGCCGTCGTGGCCCGCAGCAAAGATTCGCGTGCGATGCCGGCCGCGAACCCGTGAGAATGGGGAAAGGGGTCATGTCCGACTCGACCGAATCCTCCGACGTCATTCCCATCGGGAAGTGGCTCGTCGCGATCGCGGTGCTGGCGAGCGCGATCATGGAGCTCGTCGACACGTCGGCGGTCAACGTCAGCTTGCCGTACATCGCCGGCAACCTCTCGGCCTCGGTGAGCCAGGCCACCTGGGTGCTCACGTCCTATCTCATCTCGAACGCAATCGTCCTGCCGACGGCCGGATGGCTCGCCAACTACATCGGGCGCAAACGCCTGCTCATGCTCGCCGTCAGCGTGTTCACGGTGTCGAGCGTGCTGTGCGGCCTCGCGGTCTCGCTTCCGATGCTGGTGTTCTTCCGGATCCTCCAGGGCCTCGGGGGCGGATCGCTCCAGCCGATTTCCCGCGCGATCCTGCTCGAGACGTTTCCCGCCGAGGAGCGCGGCAAGGCGATGTCGCTCTGGGGCGTCGGCATCGTGGTGGCGCCCATCGTCGCGCCGATGCTGGGCGGCTGGCTGACGACGGATTTCTCGTGGCGCCTCATCTTCTTCATCAACGTGCCGATCAGCATCGCCGGGCTGGTGCTCGTCCAGATGTACATCCACGATCCCCCGTACATCCGGCGGACCTCCAACCGCATCGACTACTGGGGTCTCGCCATGATGGCGATCGGGATCGCGGCGCTCCAGCTGATGCTCGATCGCGGCCAGCAGGACGACTGGTTCAGCTCGCACCTCATCGTCGCGCTGGTCGTGGTGGCGGTGGTCTGCCTCGTGGGATTCGTGATCTGGGAGCTGCGGAGCCCGGATCCCGTCGTGCGGTTCAGGCTGCTCCGGCACCGCACGTTCGCGGTCGGCGTGACCATGTCCGCCGTGCTGGGGATCGCGCTCTTCGGCACGACGGTGCTGATCCCGCTCTTCATGCAGGAACTCCTGGGCTTCCCGGCCTTCACCGCGGGCGTCTGGAACTCCCCCCGCGGCGTCGTGACGATGATCGGCATGCCGATCGCGGGGATGCTGATCAGCCGGCGCTGGGACATGCGCCAGCTCCTGTTCTTCGGGTTGCTCACCACCGGTGTCGGCACCTTCATGCTGTCGTTCCTCGACCTGAGCGCCGGCCCCTGGAGCTTCCTGCCGCCCCAGATCCTGATCGGGGTCGGCCTCTCGTTCACGTTTCCGCCCCTCGCGACGATCACGGTCGCGCCGATCCCCGCCGCCGAGATGGGTTATGCGACCAGCATCATCGCGCTGATGCGGAACATCGGCGCGAGTCTCGGCATCTCCGCCGTGACGACGCTGCTCGCGAGGCGGCAGCAGTTCCATCACGCGGTGCTGGCGGCGGGCGTGAGCGCGTACAATCCCGCGTCGACGACGGTGCTGACCAACTTGAGCCACTCGCTGACGCGCGCCGGCGGGCCCACCACCGGGCACGAGGCGCTGGCGCTCGTGGCGGGCATCGTGAACCAGCAGGCGCTCGCCATGAGCTATCTCGACGGCTTCCGCGTGGTGACGGTGCTGCTCGTCGTGGCCGCGCCGTTCGTCTGGCTGATGCGGCGGCGCGAGCGGCCGGTCTGATCGGGGCGGCGCCGGCCGAACCCGGCACGCGCGGCATCCGTCCTATCAGGTGGTCCATACGGGCGCTGATTCAGAGCGGGAGGCTGTCATGACCGTTCGCCGACTGACGCGATCGCGAAGCGAAGGCAAAATCGCCGGCGTCTGCGCGGGCATCGCCGATTACTTCGACGTCGACGTCGTTCTGATCCGGGCGGCGTGGGTGGTGTTCTCGATCGTCCCAGGTGCCGTCATCGGCGGCGTCGTGGCCTACCTGGCGGCCTGGATCCTGATTCCGGCGGGCCAGGGCGAGGGTGCGGTCGGCGACAGACGACGGCTCATGCGGTCGGCCACCGACAAGAAGATTGCCGGCGTCTGCGGCGGGCTGGCCGAGTACTTCGGCGTCGATGTGACGCCGGTGCGGCTGCTGTGGGTCATTCTGTCGATCCTGTGCGGGGCGGTCATTGGCGGGGTCATCGCCTACCTGGTGGCGTGGATCATCATGCCCGGCCCGCGTGAGGCGCTGACGCCGGCGTCGTCGCACGCGGGGGCCGCCTGAGCGGAGGGCGCCGCGCGAGGTGATGTAATCTGCGGACATGACGAAGCCCGACGACACCTGCGCGCATCTTCAGGCCATCAGCGCGATCAAGCAGCCCGCACGCCACGTGTGCGAGGAGTGCGTGAAGATCGGCGCGCGATGGGTGCACCTTCGAACGTGCCAGCAGTGCGGCGCGACCCTGTGCTGTGACAGTTCGCCGAATCGTCACGCCACGCGCCATGCCCGCGCGACGGACCATCCAGTGATCGCTTCGGCCGAGCCTGGCGAGCGCTGGCTCTACTGCTATCCCGACGACCTGGTTGCCGAGTACTGAGGTCTTCCGGGTCCGGACTCCGCGAGAGCGCAGAGCCGAGCCCGTAACCGGCTGGTAACTTCCGCGGCCCGCCCGAGACGTTCTGACGCTCCTCTTCCAACCGATTGGATTGGGCCAGCGGCCCACGCGCGCGATTAACAAAACCGAGCCACACCGGTTACGCAGGCTTCGCAAGCAATCGCTACGGTTTGGGAGCGGTCAACGCCGTTTCCACGCGACGGCACGGCTGCGCTGGAATCACCAAGGAGAAGTCGATGAGAAGCATGTTGCCACGCACCCTTGCCCTCCTCCTCGCCTGCGCCCTCGTGGGCACGGCCGGACGGGCGCACGCTCAGGGCGTCACCACCGCGTCGATGAACGGAGTCGTCAGGGACGCGCAGGGCGCGGTCGTTCCCGGCGCCACCGTCGAAGCCGTGCACGAGCCGTCGGGCACGACGTACGCGTCGGTCACTCAGGCCGACGGCCGCTTCGTCATCCCCGGCATGCGGGTCGGCGGGCCGTACCGCGTGACGGTCACGCTGAGCGGCTTCAGGCCCCAGACCAGGAACGGCATCATGCTGACGCTCGGGGTGTCGGAGGATCTCGACTTCGCGCTGTCGGTCGCCAGCGTCGCCGAGACGGTGAACGTGGTGGCGGAGGCGCAGCCGATATTCAGCTCGTCCCGTACCGGCGCGGCCACGGCGGTCGACCGGTCCGAGATCGGGACGCTCCCGACGATCTCGGGGCGCATCAACGACCTGACGCGCCTGTCGCCCCAGTACAGCGGGTCGGGCACGTTCGTGGGCCAGGACAACCGGATGAACAACATCACGGTGGACGGCTCCTACTTCAACAACTCGTTCGGTCTGGCGGGCCAGCCCGGCGACCGCACCGGCGTGGCGCCGATTCCGCTCGAGGCGATCGAGCAATTCGAGGTCAGCGTCGCTCCCTACGACGTGCGGCAGGGGAACTTCGTGGGCGCCGGCATCAACACCGTGACCCGCAGCGGCACGAACCAATTCACCGGCTCGGTGTACCACCGCTTCCGTAACGATTCGTTCGTCGGCACGAAGGCGGCGGGGCAGAACTTCAACCCGGGCACGTTCGACACGACCGACACCGGCGAGTGGGCGGGCGGTCCGATCGTGAGGAACAAGCTCTTCTTCTTCGAGAGCTTCGAGAACCAGAAGGACACGAGGCCGTTGACGACGTATGTCGCCAATCCGGGCGGCGCGCCCGCCACGGGGAACACCACCCGGGTTCTCGCGTCGGATCTGGACGCGCTCAGCTCGTTCCTGCAGTCCCATTACAGCTACACGACGGGCCCCTATCAGGGGATCGACAAGAACACGCCGGGGAAGCCGTTCCTGGTGAAGGCCGACTTCAACCTCGACCCGTCGAACAAGATCGTGTTCCGCTACAACCAGCTCCTGTCTTCGACCGACGTCAATCTGTCGAGCTCCAGCTCGCTGGGATTCGGCCGCCAGACGTTCAGCAACAACTTCCTCAATTTCCAGAACTCGAACTACACGATCCTCGAGAACATCCACTCCGGCATCGCCGAATGGAACTCGACGCTCGGGAACGACATGGCGAACAGCCTGATCGCCGGTTACACCAAGCAGGACGAAAGCCGGGGTCAACTGGCCACGCTCTTCCCGTTCGTGGACATCCTCGAGAACGGCAACACCTACACGTCGTTCGGCTCCGAGCCGTTCACGCCGGACAACAAGCTCATCTACCACACGTTCCAGGCGCAGGACAGTTTCACCAGGTTCGGCGAGCAGCACTCGCTGACCTTCGGCGGCGCCCTCGAGAAGTACCACTCCGACAACTCGTTCTACCCGGGCATTCAGAGCGCGTACGTCTTCAATTCGCTCGCAGACTTCTACGCCGCGGCCGCCGGCCAGACGGTGAACCTCCGCCGGTTCCAGCTGCGGTACTCGAACATCCCCGGGCAGACGACGCCGCCGTTCCAGCAGCTGGACGTGTGGTACACGAGCCTGTACGGACAGGATGAATGGCGCCCCAGCGCGAACGTCACGGTGACCGGCGGCCTGCGCATGGACGTGGCGAATTTCGGCAACAGCGGGTACGACAACCCGAACGTCGACCAGCTGACCTTCCGGTCTCAGCGCGGCGGCGCCATCCAGTTCAACACCGGCGCGCTGCCGAAGGCGACGCCGCTCTGGTCGCCGCGTGTCGGCCTCAACTGGGACGTCGGCGGCGACCAGAAGACTCAAATCCGCGGCGGCACGGGCGTCTTCACCGGGAAGCCGGCCTACGTCTGGATCTCGAACCAGATCGGCAACACCGGCATGCTGACCGGCTTCATCCAGGCGGACAACACGACCGCCTACCCCTTCAGCACGAATCCGAGCGCCTACCAGCCGGCGAACATCACCGGCGCGCCGGCGACGAGCGTCGACCTGGCGGTGACGCAGTCCGACTTCAAGTTCCCGCAGACGTGGCGCACGAACATCGCCCTCGACCGCCAGCTCCCGCTGGGGTTCATCGGCACCGGCGAGTACATCTACAACCGCGACGTGAACGGCATGGCGTACTACAACGCCAACCTGCCGGCCGCGCAGACCGCCTACACCGGCGTCGACCACCGGCCGCGCTGGACGTCGAACCGCATCAACAACGCCGCCGGCGACCAGATCACCGAGGCGATCGTGCTCGCGAACCAGGGCGTCGGCCACTCGTGGATGCTGTCGTTCAGCGCGAGCAAGCCCGCCACGCACGGCTTCAGTCTCAAGGCGGGGTACAGCTACGGTCGATCGGAGAACACGGTCGACCCTGGCTCGATCGCCGCCGGCTCCTGGACCAACAACCCGATCGTGACGGATCCGAACAATCCGCAGATCGGTCTGTCGTCGAACACGCCGGGACAGCGTTTCTTCCTCTCCACCTCGTACACGAAACAATACGTCCACCTCGGCGCGACGACGATCGCCGCGTTCTACGACCTGCACACGAACGGCAACACCAGTTACGTCTTCTCGGGCGATGCCAACGGAGACGCGGCGACGAGCAACGATCTGATCTACATCCCGAAGGACACGTCGGACATGAACTTCTCGACGCTCACGACGGGCGGCGTGACGTTCACGCCCGCCCAGCAGGCGCAGGCCTTCGAGGCCTACATCGAGCAGGACAAGTACCTGAGCAGCCACCGTGGCCAGTACGCCCAGCGCGGGGCGGTGTACCTGCCGATGGTCGGACGGGTCGACCTGAGCCTCATGCAGGACGTCTTTCACAACGTGGGCGGCGCGCGCCAGTCGGGTCAGATCCGGCTGGACATCACCAACTTCGGCAATCTGCTCAACAGCAACTGGGGCGTGGGCCGGCGCATCATCCAGAACCGGATCCTGACCAACCCGAAGGTGGACGCGAACGGCGCGCTGACCTACAACCTGGCGACGGTGAGCACGGCGTCCGGGCCCTCGCTGATCGGCAAGACGTTCCAGACGACCGCCGGCACGAGCGATGTCTACGTGCTGATGTTGAGCTTCCGCTACTCGTTCAACTGACGCAGGCTCTGGGCGCCGGCTCAGGACTCCGGGCTTCAGGCACTGCCGCAATGGCCGCTGGTCTCCGGACCGGCGGCCGTTCTTCCTCGACGTTCCGTACTGCGGCTGCGCGGCTGGAATCGTCGACTCGATCTCGCCGACGGCCCCGTTGGAGCCGCCCGCCGAAGGTCGCGTGGCCCAGGACGCCCACGTCACCAGTACCCGCGTGTGGCTCACCGGACCTGCGCGACCCCGACCACGTAGTTCTTCCCGTAGTGCCTGGCGCAGCGGGGACAGGTCGTGTAGAAGAAGTACGTCTTCTCCGGGGTTCTTCCCTTCTCCCGGACGTAGCGCTCCATCTCGGCGCACCACTTCCGCGCGTCGGAGAAGGGGCCCTCGAACACCTTGGTCACGAAGTCGCCGCTCAGGTGGACCATGTCGGCACCCGGGACGTCGGCGGTCACCGCGAACAGATGCTCCGCGTGCCACGACGAGTCGTCATGGCTCAGGACGAGGAAGGCGCCGTCCGCCGCGTGGGCGTCACGGATGGCGTTCCAGGTCTGTGCGAAGACCGACCGCATGTTCAGGGGCACGTGGAACAGGCCGACCGTCGATGCACGAACGAACGGCTTGCGGTCGAAGTGGAGCTCCTGATTGTCCCAGGGGCCGGGATTGAAGCGCGGGCAGCAGTTGGTCTCGTTGTCGGAAGCGTCGAACGCCGGGAGCTGGTTGGTGAGCATGGCGCGCCTCACGCGGTCCGGCGCGGCGGAGGACTGAACGGACGGTCCATGGCCGCGCAGATGATCTCCATGACGTGCCGGCCGGACATCGTCGCGATGGGGACGCCGCCTCCGGGCTCGACCCACTGGCCGGCCATGTAGAACCCGTCGAGCCCCGGCAGCCGTTTCGGCACGTGTGTGAACACGTTGGAATCCGGCATCCAGCCCTCGAACGCGCCGCGCCAGGACCGGGCGTTGCGCCAGAAGGTGAGCGGCGTCGCCACGTCGGTCATCTGCACGTTCGCTTTCACGCCCGGCAGGTGGCGATCGATGGCGTCGAGGATGCGCCCCGCGGCGAGATCCTTTTCCTGCTGGTACTGCACGCCCCGCGTGGCCCACCAGTCGTAGTCGGTGGACAGCATCGCCTGGATCACCGTGTGCCCCTCGGGGGCGAATGCCGGGTCCTCGTTGTAGATCCGCAGGTAGAGGTGGTCGTGGCTGAAGCCGCCGATCACGAACGGCTCCACCCCGTCGACCAGCAGCGTGGACGGCTGATCGTCGAACGTGCGGGCCACGCCGAAGCTGGCGAGGACGATCGGCTGGAACATCCGCCACTCGCTCGTGCGGGCCTTCCACTCGGCCGCGCCGTACCGGCCCGCGAGCAGGCGGAACACGGTCTCCGGTCCGCTCGCCGTCGAGATGACGACGTCGGCGGGGATCATGGTGCCGTCGGTCAGCCGCACGCCGGTGGCCCGGTCGTTCGACACCAGGACCTCCTCGACGGTCGTGTTCAGGACGGCGCGTCCGCCCAGCGCCTCGTAGTGGTTGATGAGCGCGTCGCGGAAGCGCGCCGTGCCGCCCTGCGGGCGCGACAGCCAGCCGCGCGACAGGTAGCCCAGCACCATCAGCAGGAACAGCGTGGGCGTTTCCGGCGCCATGAGCCGACGCAGCAGCGAGCGGAGCTGCGGGTTCTTGATGTGCTCGTCCACCCAGACGCCGTGCGGCTGTCGGAAGTGGAGAAGGGGGCCCGCGTCGTGGTGGAGCCGCCAGAGGTCGAGGAACCGGTCGCGCACGCTCGCAACCTCCGGCGCGTGTTCGATGGGAGGCGTCAGAATCGACCATGCGCCCGGCCCCGTCGACGAGCCGGGTGATCTCGTCCGCGTCCTCGGGCGCTACGGCCAGCATGGCGTCTGCGGTCGCCTGCAGGTCGCGGTTGACGCTCACCTGCCAGTGGTCGCGCGCGTGGCGGTATGTCAAGAACTCCTCGAGAGGTCGGAGGCCGACGCCCGGCAGGATCCCGAGCTCTTCGTAGATGCGGAGAAACGGGCCGCCCGTCAGCCAGTGGATGCAGCCGTCCACGAGATAGGGACCCCGGTGCCATGCCGTGCACACGCCGCCGAGGGCAAGGTTGTGCTCGATGATCGTCACATCGAAGCCGTTGTTGCGCGCGTAGCAGCCGGCCGACAGTCCGGCCAGCCCCCCGCCGATGATGACGAGCCGTGGAGAGGTCATGCGCCAACGAGAAGCAAACGACATACCCCGCCATGCTCCGTCCCCGTCGGGTCGGCGCCGCGCCGCCGCTGCCGGGCGGCCGACGCTCTTCGCGCGGTCGTGACGGAATTCCGTGACGGCCGCGGTCGAGATCGCCGGAAGTCGGCCGGTTTCGCGGCTCCGTCACAGGTGTAACGCCGAACGGTTCTTGCTTCGCACCCAGGGCGTCGCCCGTTTGGCGGCAGTTCAGAAAGGGGAAGCGATGGTGTTCAGTCGAAGCGTCAACGATCACGGACACGTGCACCGGCTCGTCGTCACCCGCGACCTCCAGGGGTGGGAGGTGCGGGAGGAGCAGGACGCCGTCGTGCTGCGGCGCGCGCGGCGCCGGGACTGGCACCGCGTCGAGAGCGACGTCGAGCTCTTCGAAATCGCGGCGTTCGATCGAGCCGAACCGGTGGGAGGTCCGTCGTGCAGGCACGACAGTCGGCCGAAGACCTGCTGACGCTCATCGACCAGGTCGAGGCCATCCGCACGGACATGCTCCGGCTGGTCGACGACTCGGCCGATCTGCTGCGCGGCGTCCATCCGCAGCACCGCGCGAGCGCGACCAACCTGCTCCACTATCTCGCGCTGCGCGGTCGCGACCTGCGTCCCCTTCAGCTGCGGCTGGCCGCGGCCGGCCTCTCCTCCCTCGGCCGCGCCGAGTCCCACGTGCTGACCGCCGTCGAGACGGTGCTCGCCGTTCTGCGGCGGCTCGCCGGTCAGCCGGCGTCGGCCGACGACTCCGCGACCGACCGCATCGACATGGCCGAGGGCCAGCGTCTGCTCGCCGCCCACACGGAGGCCGTTCTCGGGTCTCACCCGGCACGGGATGTCGCCATCATGGTGACGATGCCGAGCGAAGCGGCCGGCGACTACACGCTGGTCCGCGACCTGCTGCAGGCGGGGATGGATTCGGTGCGAATCAACTGCGCCCACGACACGCCCGAGGAGTGGGGGCGGATGATCGAGCACGTCCGGCGCGCGACGGAGCGCCACGGCCAGACGTGCCGGATCATGATGGATCTGGCCGGCCCGAAAATCAGGACCGGTTCGCTCGAGGCCGGCCCGAAGGTGGTGAAGTTTCGCCCCCGGCGTGACGCGCGCGGCGTCGTCGTGGAGCCTGCGCGCGTCTGGCTCTTCGCCGCGGAACGTCCGCACCCTGCGCCGATGCCCGCGGATGCGTCCCTTCCGGTGTCCGGGGACTGGTTGCAGGCCGTCGCGCCGGGAGAGATGGTCCGCTTCGTCGACTGCCGGGGATCGTCACGGGCGCTGCGCGTGGTCGCGGCGGACACCGACGGATGCTGGGTCGAGTCGCGCAAGACCTGCTACGTGGAGACGGGCACGGTGCTCGACGCCGCCAGCGACGGCCGGCCGGATCGTGAGGGCCCGGCGCGACAGACGCGTGTCGGGGACCTGCCTTCGCTCGAACAGCCGCTCTCGCTCGCACTCGGCGACGATCTGATCGTCACCCGGTCCGCAGTCGCCGGCCGCCGGGCGATCGTCGACGAGCACGGACACGTGCTGATGCCGGCGACGATCGGCTGTACGGCCGACGAGGTGTTCGACGACGTGAGGCCCGGCGATCGGATCCTGTTCGACGACGGCAAGATCGGTGGCGTCGTGCAGCGGCGCGAACCGGATCGCCTGCGCGTCCGCATCACCCGCGCCAGGGCGCGCGGCTGCCGGCTGGCGGCGGAGAAGGGCATCAACCTGCCGGACACGGCGCTGCGGCTGCCGGCCCTCACCGGCAAGGACAGGGACGACCTGCAGTTCGTCAGCCGCCACGCCGACATGGTCGCCCTGTCCTTCGTCAACTCCGCCGAGGACGTCCGCGAGCTGCGAGCCCTGCTGGCGCCTCTCGGCGACGCCCAGCCGGCCATCGTCCTCAAGATCGAGACCAGGCGCGGATTCGAAAACCTGCCCGCGATGCTGCTCGAGGCGATGAAGGCGCCGCGGTGCGCTGTGATGATCGCCAGGGGCGATCTCGCCGTCGAGTGCGGGTTCGAGCGCATGGCCGAGGTGCAGGAGGAGATCCTGTGGCTGTGCGAGGCGGCGCACGTGCCGGTGATCTGGGCGACGCAGGTGCTCGAGACGCTCGCCAAGGAGGGCATGCCTTCCCGTGCGGAGGTGACCGACGCGGCGATGGCCCACCGGGCCGAGTGCGTGATGCTCAACAAGGGCCCGTACGTCGTGCAGGCGGTGAAAGTGCTGGACGACATCCTGCGCCGTATGCACGGACACCAGGCGAAGAAGCGGTCGATGCTCCGGGAGCTGCACCTGGTGTCGAGCTTCAGGCGGTCCCGCGCCTCCAGGGGAGCGCCCGCGACCCCGTAGCGGATGCCGCCTCGTCGACGGTCTCCGGGCCGTACTGTCGGAATTCCGCAAGAGCCAGGAGCCGCCGTGCTGAAAATGGCGGCTTTCTTCGCGTGTCACGGCCTGCCACGCCGAACGGTTCTTGCTTGTCACCAGACGTTGCCCGGCCGGCGCCGTCAGCCGCACGGGCGAGAGGGGGTTCGGTTTCCGGCGGCTCCGGACTGCGGCCGGGCCGCCGCGGGAGGGTAGCCATGGGCGATTGCATTCTTCGTCGTGCCGCGGCGTGCGGCGTGTTCGTCGGTCTCGTGTGCCTGCCTGCAGTAGCGACCGCCCAGGCGGCCCCGCCGGAGAGCGGGCAGGAGCTGTTTCACATGTACTGCGAGGTCTGCCACGGGGCGGGCGCGAAAGGAGACGGACCGGTGGCGTCGCTGCTGAAGACTCCGCCGGCCGACCTGACCGGGATCGCGGCGCGCGGCAATGGCACGTTCGACGCCGAGATGATCAAGCGGGTCATCGATGGACGCAACCCGGTGAAGGGCCATGGTGGCGGGGACATGCCGGTCTGGGGCGATGCGTTCGCGAGGACGCACGATGCGACGCCGAGCGCCGAGAAGATCGACCTTCTGGTCGGGTACCTCAAGTCGATCCAGGCGAAGCCGTAGCACGGAGCCGGCGTCGGCGGGCGGGCCGGCCGGGCTGAGCCCAGCCGGCACGACCCACCCGTCGCGGGTCGCTAGCCTCCGGCCAGCGCGCCCACAATGAGGAAGGGTTCATCGCCGCGGGCGACGGCGTCCGGCAGGCACGCGTCCGGCGGCTCGTGGGAGAAGTCCTCCTGACAGGCGAAGAATCGCATGAACGGCCGCCGCACGTGCGTGACCTGATCGCGAATCGTGCCCTGCAGCACCGGATAGCGGGCTTCGAGCGCGTCGAGGACCGAGCGCAGGGTCGCGTCGCCCGGTACCTCGACGGTCACGTCTCCAGGCACCTCCGCCAGCTTCCGCAGGTGCGCCGGAAGCTCGATCCGGATCACAGCGACTGCACCTCGATCGACAGGACGGCCGGCAGGTCGCGCACCAGCGGCGCCCAGCTGTCGCCGGCGTTCGCGGATCCGTACACCTGACCGCCGGTCGTGCCGAAGTAGATGCCGCACGGATCCAGGGAGTCCACGGCCATCGCATCCCGCAGGACATTGACGTAGCAGTTCTGCTGCGGCAGCCCCCTGGTGAGCGGCTCCCACTCGCCGCCGCCCGTACGGCTCCGGTAGACGGCGAGCCGGCCGTCCATGGGGTAGTGCTCCGAGTCGCTCTTGATCGGGACGACGTAGATCGTGTCCGGCTCGTGGGCGTGGACGTCGATCACGAAGCCGAAGTCGGTGGGCAGGTTGCCGCTCACCTCGCGCCACGAGTCGCCCGCATCATCGGTGCGCATGACGTCCCAGTGCTTCTGCATGAAGAGCACGTTCGGGCGGGCCGGGTTCATCGCCACGTGATGCACGCAGTGTCCGACTTCCGCCGCCGGATTGGGGATGTAGTTCGACACCAGGCCGTGGTTGATGGCCTTCCACGACTTCGCGCCATCGTCCGAGCGAAACGCCCCTGCGGCAGAGATGGCGATGAACAGGCGGTCGGGGTTGCCGGGGTCGAGGATGATCGTGTGCAGACAGAGACCGCCGGCCCCCGGCTGCCACTGCGGACCGGTACCGTGGGCGCGCAGTCCTGGCAGCTCGATCCAGTTCGCGCCGCCGTCCGTCGTGCGGAAGAGGGCGGCGTCTTCCGCGCCGGCGTAGACGGTGTCCGGATCCGTCGGCGACGGCTCGAAGTGCCAGACGCGCTTGAACTCCCAGGGGTGCGGCGAGCCGTCGTACCACTGGTGGGTCCCCGGTACGCCGTCGTAGACGAACTTGTTGCCGACCGCCTCCCACGTCTTGCCGCCGTCATTCGAGCGCTGGACGAGCTGGCCGTGCCAGCCCGTGGACTGCGAGACGTAGAGACGGTTCGGATCCACGGACGAACCCTTGAAGTGGTAGATCTCCCAGCCGCCGAAGTGCGGGCCGCTGACGTCCCACGTCTGCCGCTTGCCGTCCGACGTGAGAATGAACGCTCCCTTGCGCGTGCCGACGAGTACGCGTACGCCGCTCATGCGGTCCTCCTTGATGGGCTCCAGGCTTCAGGCCCTGGGCTCTGGCTACGGCTGCAGCTCTCTGACCGGCCGGACCTCGACGCTGCCTTCGCGGGCCGGCGGGATCTTCGCGGCGACGGCGATCGCCTCGTTCAGGTCCCGGGCGTCGATCAGGTAGAAGCCGGCCAGGTGTTCCTTGGTCTCGGCGAAGGGTCCGTCGGTGACGGCCAGCTTGCCGTGTCTCACCCGTACAGTGGTCGCCGTTTCAACCGGTTCGAGCGCTTCGGCGGCGACGATCACGCTGTTCTGCCGCAGGGGCGCCCCGAACTCGGCGCACTCGCTGTCGCGCACGGCGTGCAGCTTCGACGGCTCCAGGTAGACGAGGCACAGGTACTTCATGAGTCAACTCGCTCCAGCATCTTCTGCAAGTAGCGCCGCTCGGGCTCCTGCTGCGTCAGCTCGAGCGCGCGCCGGTACGATGCGCGGGCGTCGGCGATCCGCCCAGACCGGCGGCACAGCTCCGCGCGCGCCGCATGCGCCGGCCGATAGTCCTTCAACTCGCCGCGGTCCAGGATGGCCTCGACGAGCGCCAGCCCCGCCTCCGGTCCGTCCCGCATGGCCACGGCGACGGCGCGGTTCAGCTCGATGACGGGCGAGGGCGTCGACCGGAGCAGAAGTTCGTACAGCCCGACGATCTCCTGCCAGTCGGTCGCGGCGGCGGTCGGGGCCTCCGCGTGCACGGCGGCGATCGCGGCCTGGATCGTGTACGGGCCGACCGCACGCGACGTCAGCGCCCGCTCGACGAGGGCGACGCCTTCCGCGATCTGCTCGCGGTTCCACCGCGATCGGTCCTGATCCTCGAGCAGGATCAACTCGCCCTCCACCGTCGTGCGCGCTGCCCGCCGCGAGTCGTGCAGCAGCATCAGGGCCAGGAGCCCCTGCGCCTCCGGCTCCGGCAGCAGCGCCACCAGCAGCCGGCCCAGTCTGATCGCTTCGGCCGACAGATCGTGGCGCGTGACGTCGTGACCCGACGAGGCGGTGTAGCCCTCGTTGAACACCAGATAGATGACGTGCAGGACGGCCTCGAGGCGGTCCGGCAGATCCCGCCGCTCGGGCACCTGGTACGGAATGCGCGCGGTCCGGATCTTCGCCTTCGCGCGCACGATGCGCTGGGCGAGCGTCGGCGCGGGCGTCAGGAACGCCCGGGCGATCTCCTCGGTCGTCAGGCCGCAGACCTCGCGCAGTGTCAGGGCCACCTGGGCCTCCATCGCCAGCGCGGGATGGCAGCACGTGAAGATCAGCCGGAGCCGGTCGTCGTCGACGCTCTCCTCGTCCGCCCAGGCGCGCGGATCCTCGACCGCGACGTCCACGGACGCGCCCGGTTCGTCCAGCGAGTCGAACCGCCTCTGGCGGCGCAGGCCGTCGATCGCCTTGAATCGGCCGGTCGAGACCAGCCACGCCCGCGGATTTGCCGGGACGCCGTCGCGCGGCCATTGCTCGAGCGCCGCTTTGAAGGCGTCCTGCATCGCCTCCTCGGCCGTGTCGAAGTCGCCCAGGAGGCGGATCAACGTCGCCAGGACGCGACGCGAGTCGGACCGATACACGGCGTTGATCGTCTCGGTGACGCGATCGCCCGCGGGCACAGCGATCCATCACAGCATCTTCTCCGGCGTCTGGCAAGGCACCCAAACGCCCTACGGTTTTCCGGAGCGGTTCGGCTGGAACGACGTCGGCAGGGCTGCGGCCTCGGTCGTTCGGTCCGCCTTCTCGATCATCATGAATCGCATCGCTCGCTCTGCGCTCCTGCGTCCTGGTCGAACGGCGAGCCTTCGGATCGACAAGGTCCCCGCGAGCCCCCTGCCGGGGCCTCGATCTATACTCCGGCCTGATGAACGCGCCCAAGCTGAGCCAGATCCTGCGTCCGATCGGCGGCGTGGCACTCGCCGTGTTCACCGCCGGCGTCCTGACCCTGACGCTGCACGCCCAGACCCGCGTCTCCGCCGAGGTCCCGGCGTCGAGTCCCCCGTGGGACAAGGGCATCCAGCCAATCGACCCCGCGAACTATTACGCCGCGATCGAGTGCGGCAAGCAGCCGGGCAAGAGCCCCGGGTGCGTGTTCTGGGACACGGGCCTCTGCAAGAACCCGGACTTCACGCTGGCGATGTACACCCCGTACAAGATGGTGGCGTACGAGGTGTGGCGGGTGATTCAGAACGGCCAGCCGCCGCCCCAGCCGAGCTACCAGGAGGCCCAGCAGACACGCGTCACGATCGGCGTCACGCCGGCGTCCGGGGCGAAGAACGCCATCGCCTCGGTCGTCGTCAAACGGGGCGGCAAGACCGTCGAACCGATTGCGCGGTCGATGGAAGGTGCCGGCGGCCGCTTCACGTTCGACACCGCGGCGTTCGCGGCGACGAGCGGCATCACGATCGATCTGGTCGGCAAGACGCGTACGATCTCGTGCAGCGTGAGCCAGGCTGCGCTGTCGCACTTCCGGTGACGTACCGGGCTGGCCGCCGCCGGCAGGAATGCGGGCCCGCAGGTCCGCAAGGGGAGAGGGCATGAAGACGAATGGCATCCGACTGATTACGGCTGCGGCGATCGTCGCCACGGCATCCCTGCCGCTCGCGGCGCAGCGGGGCCGCGGCGCCGGACAGGGACGCGGGCGCGGCCCGGCGACCCCGCCGCTCATCATGACGAGCACGGCGTGGGAGGACGGCGGGGTCATCCCCGACAAGTACACGCAGGCGGCGGGAAACGACGCCGTCTCACCAGCGCTCAGCTGGTCGCAGGTGCCGCCGGGCACGAGGAGCTTCGTGCTCCTGCTCCACGATCCGGAGCCCGTGCTGAACAAGAGTCCGAAGATGGACATCACCCACTGGCTGGTCTGGAACATTCCGGCGACGGCCACGGGTCTCCCCGAGGGCGTCACCGAAAGCCAGATGCCCGGCATTCGCCAGGTCAGCCTGCGCAGCAACGGCTACATGGGGCCCGGCGCGCCCCCCGGACCGTACCATCACTACACGTTCGAGCTCTACGCGCTCGACACGACGATCGACGTCCCGCAGGGCACGCCGCAGCAGGCCGCCGACACCCGCACGGCGGTCTTCAACGCGATGGACGGCCACGTCCTCGGCAAGGCCGTCCTCGTCGCGAGGTTCCATCGCTGACGCGGCGGGACGTTCGGCTCCTGTCTTTCGGCTCTGGGCAGATCACGACGGCAACGACGCACCGTGACTGGCCCAGAGCCTGGAGCCCGGAGCCTCACTGTTTGTTATAGGCAATCCCCGCGCCCTGAGCCTGCTCGATTGCGATCACCATCGCGGGAACGGTGATGACGCCGGGCAGCAGGTTGGCGCGCAGGTCCTTGTCGATCGCCTCCGGGGTGCCCTTGCCGCGGGCCGCCAGCTCCAGCTCCCACGCGCCGAGCGCGTTGTTGCACAACAGGAACGTCGTGCCCATCTTCTGCAGGCTCTGGATGCTGAGGCCCGGCATCGCCTGGCCGAGGGCAGGAATGTCGGGCGTGTTGACGACCGCCATCAGCAAGTGCCGGTCGTTCGGCGTCAGGTTGTTGAAGACGTTGTGCGTGTAGGGACGCCCGCCCGCATCCTTGAGGCCCGTGTACTCGCCGAGCTGATACTTCGCCCACATGTCGTCGTTGAAGGCCATCATGATGCTCGACGCGGGCCCCATCGCGTAGAAGGTGCCGACCGCCGCGACCTGACCGCCCTGCATGCCGTAGGCCTCGTTGTACGTATTGAGGTAGTTCAGGATGTGCATCAGCGGGAAACCCGACTTGTGGGCGTTGAAGTCGAAGAGGCACCGGTGCGTGCCCTTGACCTCGGCCAGCCAGCCGGGCTGGCCGCCGCCCCGCACCTGTGCCGCCGGGGCCGCATGGACCGCTGGCTGCCGGAGACCCGCCGCCGCCGCCACCGCCGCCACGCTGCCGAGGAACCCTCGCCTGGTCTTGTCGGTGAATGTCATGACGTTTCTCCTGTTCGAGGCTGAACGTGTGCGCCGAACGAATGCGGGATTATATGGCGGCGCCCCCAAATTTTCATTTGTCTCTCGTGTATCTTCCGTGCATCCTGTGCGGATGAACCCGGTGCCCGGATCGCGACGTCGCGCCCCGGCGCACGATGCCCGCTGACCGGCATCAGGAACGCGGGCCCCTCGGGCCTGCCGGGACCACTCGTGGCGAACGATTCGAATCGCAGAATCTCGAACGGACTCGTTGCCCTCAGCTCCGCCGCGATCCTCGGGATCTACGGCGCCGGCTACTTCAGGACGCGGGCCGCGGCGCGTCAGCTCGAAGGCGAGGCGGCACGCCGCCGGGATGCCGCTCCTGTCGCCCAGGTCGCGCAATCGGCGCCGGCGCCGCGGACGGCGCCCGTCGCACCGCTCATCGGACCGCCCGAGCCGGCGCCTCGGTCGACGGGCCTGATTGGGCCGCGACCCGGCACGCCGCCCGAGACACCGACGGCGGTCCCCGAGGACGGGCCGAGCGAACCGAAGGCCGCGTCCCCCGTGATGCCGTCGCCCGGCGCGGCCGCGAGTGTGCCTGCCGTTGCGCCGGCCGCCGCCGTGCCAGCCGCCACGCCTGCCGCTCCCGCCGCCCCGGCCGCTGCGCCGCCGCCGACGCCGCCCGTGACCGCCGCTGCGTCTGCGCCTCGACCGGCCCCGTCGGCGGAGCCCGCGCGCTCCACGGGCGCCTCGGCGCCCGCAGCGGCGTCGGCGTCTGCCTCGGCCGCCGCTCCGGCTGCGGACGCGGCGACGACCGCGACGGAAGGCGGAGCGCCGGCCGCGGACGCGCCGCCCAAGCCGGGCGACGCGGTACCGATCGTCTACAAGGACGGGAACTATCTGGGGTGGGGCTCGTGCCGCCACGGCCAGATCCAGGCGCACATCATCATCGAGAACGGCAAGATCACGTCCTCGTCGATCGCGAAGTGCCTGACGCGCTACTCGTGTTCGTGGATCAAGCCCATCGTGCCGCAGGTCGTCCAGCGGCAGAGCCCGGACGTGGACTACATCTCGGGGGCCACCGAGAGCTCGGACGCCTTCTACTACGCGGTCGTGGCGGCCCTGGATCAGGCGAAGTGAGCGACGATTCGCGCGTCCGCAGCGCGGTCTCGATGGGCACCATCGTGACCGTCCAGCTCGTCGGCCGCGGCACGGAATCGGATGCCGAGGCGCGGGCCGCAGTGGATCGCGCCCTGGCGTGGTTCGATCGGATCGAGTCGATCTGCACGCGGTTCGATCCGGCGAGCGAGCTGATGCGCCTCACCGCGCGTGTGGGCGAGGCGGTGCCGGCCAGTCTCGTGCTGGTCGAAGCGGTCCGCTTCGCGCTGGCCGTTGCCGAGGCGAGCGGCGGCGCGTTCGATCCCACCCTGGGTGCGGCGATGGAGGCGCGCGGCTTCAACCGCGAGCACCGGACCGGCCGCATCGTCGCGACCTCGGTCCCGCCGACCGGTCGCCCCAGCTTTCGGGACGTGACCGTCGACGCCGCTGCGCGGACGATCCGGCTCGACCGCCCGCTCGTGCTCGATCTCGGCGCCGTGGCGAAGGGCCTCGCCGTCGACATGGCGGCGGCCGAGCTCCGTCGGTTCGGGAACTTTGCGATCGACGCGGGCGGCGACCTGTTCTTCGGCGGCGTGAATCCGCGCGGCGAGCCGTGGTCCGTCGGCATCAGCCATCCGCGGCGGTCGGGCGAGATCCTCGAGGTGCTGCGCGTGTCCGATGTTGCCGTCTGTACGTCCGGCGACTACGAGCGGACGAGCCCGGTCGAGGGCGCCGGCCATCACATCCTCAATCCCGCCACCGGCGCCTCGGCGGCGCTCGCGGCCAGCGCGACCGTGATCGCGCCGACCACGATGTCGGCGGACGCGCTTGCCACGGCGGCGTTCGTCCTGGGACCGGGGCGCGGGGGCGAGTTCCTCGAGTCGCAGGGCGTCGAGGGCCTGATCGTGACGCCGGCGCTCGAACGATCGGCCACAGCCCGCTTCCACGCCTTCGTCCATCCCGATTCCCTTCACCATGCCGCAGCCGCGACGATCTGACCGCGTCCGCCGTTTCTTCCGCACGCCCAAAGGGCTTCTCACGATCGTCTTCGCCATCCTGGTGGCGGTCGCGGTGCCCGTCGAGACGGTGGCCGTCATCGGGCCGGGGCTGGCGGTGGCGGTCGCGACGGCGATGCTCGTGGACCTGCCCATCCTGCGGTGGCGGGACGGGGAGTGGACGTTCCCGAGCGGTGCGCTGCTCACGGGCGTGATCCTCGCGATGGTGCTGAGTCCGCACGAGCCGTGGTACGTCGTCGCGTCCACGTCGGCCGTGGCGATCGTCAGCAAGTACGTGTTCCGGACGCGGTCGGCGAACGTCTTCAATCCGGCGGCGCTCGCGCTCGTTGCGACGTTCTACCTCTTCGACACCGGGCAAAGCTGGTGGGGCGCGCTCCCGGACGTCGGGCTGATCGGCCTCGTCGCAGTCTTCGCGACGGGCCTCTTCATCACCGATCGTGTGAACAAGATGCCGCTCGTCCTCGCCTTCCTCGGCAGCTTCTACCTGCTGTTCACGGTGACCGCGTTCGTCGGCGACGCGACGATCGTCTCGGAAGTCTTCAGAACGCCCGACCTCCAGGCGGCGCTCTACTTCGCGTTCTTCATCCTGACCGATCCGCCGACGTCACCCGTGAAGTACCCCGACCAGATCGTCTGCGGGGCGATCGTCGCCGTGGTGGCGTTCGCAATCTTCCAGGGCCTGGGCGCGGCGTACTATCTGCTGGCCGGCGTGCTGGTCGGCAACGTCTGGGAGGCCTGGCGGCGCAGCACCCGGCTGCGCTCGCGGTCGCGTGTGGTGGCCGTCGGCGCGAGCTAGGTTCGCGTCCGCGTCTTCGCGTGGAGGGCCCGTCATGAGGAAGCTCGTCGTCGCTCTCGCCCTCGTTGCCGCGTCCTGTGCACGGTCGCCCGCCGCCAGCCCCGACGTCACCCGCTGGGAACAGGAAGCGCAGAACGTCACGATCGCCCGCGACGACTGGGGCATCGCGCACGTCCACGGCAAGACCGACGCGGATGCCGTGTTCGGGATGATGTACGCCCAGGCCGAAGACGACTTCAACCGGGTCGAGACCAACTATCTCGATGCGATGGGCCGGCGGGCCGAGGCCGAAGGCGAGTCGGCAATCTACCGCGACCTCCGCATGAAGCTGTTCATCGATCCCGCCGACATGAAGGCGAAGTACGCCTCGAGTCCGGACTGGCTCAAGGCGCTCATGGACGCGTTCGCCGACGGCCTCAACTACTACCTCTACCGGCATCCCGGGGTGAAGCCGCGCGTCATCACGCACTTCGAGCCGTGGATGGCGCTGACCTTCAGCGAAGGCAGCATCGGCGGTGACATCGAGCGCGTCAACCTCGGGCAGCTCGAGGCTTTCTACGGCAAACAGCCGCCGGCCGCCGCCCGCGTCGAGGATCCGGGAGCCTACGTCGAGCCCACCGGCTCGAACGGCGTCGCGATCGCGCCGTCACACACGAAGGACGGCCACGCGCTGCTGCTCATCAATCCCCACACCTCGTTCTACTTCCGGTCCGAGCTGCAGATGTCGAGCGATCAGGGCCTGGACGCGTACGGCGCGGTGACGTGGGGCCAGTTCTTCGTCTACCAGGGCTTCAACGAGCGGGCGGGGTGGATGCACACCTCGAGCGGCGTCGACAACATCGACGAGTACCTGGAGACCGTCACCCGGAAGCCGGACGGCGTCTACTACAAGTACGGCAACGAGGAGCGCAAGCTCCGGCAGAAGCAGATCGTCGTCCCCTACACGACGCCGGCCGGCATGGCGCAGAAGACCTTCACGGTCTATTTCAGCCATCACGGGCCGATCGTGCGCGAGGTGGACGGCCGGTGGGTGGCGATCCGGCTGATGCAGGAGCCCGTGAAGGCGCTCGAGCAGTCGGTACTCGCGGACGAAGGCGACCGACTACAAGTCCTTCCGCCAGACGATGGAGCTGCACACGAACTCGTCGAACAACACCATCTTCGCCGACGCCGACGGCGACATCGCGTACTTCCACTCCAACTTCATCCCGCGGCGCGACCCGACGCTCGACTGGACCAAGCCGGTGGACGGCAGCGATCCGGCCACGGAGTGGAACGGCGTGCTCTCGATCGACGAGACGCCGGGTCTGCTCAATCCGGGAAGCGGGTGGCTCTACAACAGCAACAACTGGCCCTGGTCGGCTGCCGGGCCGGGGTACAGCCCCCAACGGGAGGACTACCCGACCTACGTCGACCGCGGCACCAGCGAGTCGCCGCGCGGATATCACGCGCTCGAGATCTTCCCGGGCAGGACGGACTTCACGGTCGATTCCCTGATTGCCGCGGCGTATGACAGCTACCTGCCGTCGTTCGCGACGATGATCCCCGCACTCGTCAAGGCCTACGACGCGGCCGCGCCATCGAACCCACTCAAGGCGAAGCTGGCTGGTCAGATCGAGGTCCTCAGGGACTGGGACGATCGCTGGGCCGTCTCGTCGGTGGCCATGTCTCTCGCGCAGTACTGGGGAGACGACGTCGGGCGTCGCGTCGGCGCGGACGCGCGGCGGGCCGGCATCCCGAGCGACGCCTACGTCGCGACGAAGGCGGCGCCGCAGGTGCTCCTCGACGCGCTGTCGGCCGCGTCGGACACGCTGACCGCAGACTTCGGCACCTGGAAGACGCCATGGGGGGACATCAACCGCTTCCAGCGGCTCGACGACCGCATCGAGTCCCACTTCGACGACGGCAAGGCGAGCATCCCCGTCGGCTTCGCCTCGTCCCGCTGGGGCTCACTGGCCTCCTTCGGCGCGCGCACGTACCCGAACACGAAGAAGATGTACGGCAACACCGGCAACAGCTTCGTGGCCGTCGTCGAGTTCGGCGACAAGGTCAGCGCGAAGGCCGTCACCGCCGGCGGCGAGAGCGGCGACCCGGCGTCTCCGCATTTCGACGATGAGGCCGAGCGCTACGCGGCGGGCAACCTGCGCGACGTGTATTTCTATCCGGAGCAGCTCCAGGGACACACCGAGCGCGCGTACCACCCGGGCAGCTGAGACACCGGCCGCCCGCTCTTGGTATGGTGGGTGCCGCATGTCGGCCACCGCCGTCGTCGAGTTCGTCGATGCGGGCTTCGGCTATCCGGGGCGGGAGCCGATCCTCCAGCCGCTGACGCTCGCGATCACGCCCGGCGAGGTCATCGTCTTCGTGGGCCGGAGCGGCGCCGGCAAGAGCACGCTGCTCAAGCTCGTCAACCGCCTGATCCTGCCATCGTCGGGCCGCGTACGGGTCGAGGGGCGCGAGACCGCCGACTGGGATCGCATCCGCCTCCGCCGGCGCATCGGCTACGTGCTCCAGGACGTCGGCCTCTTTCCGCACATGACGGTGGAGGAGAACGTCGGGCTGGTCCCCCGCCTCGAGAAGTGGCCGCACCCGCGCGCGCGGGCCCGTGCGCGCGAGTTGCTCGAGCTGGTCGGCCTCTCGCCCGATGCCTTCGCCGCCCGATGGCCGTCGGAGCTCTCCGGCGGGCAGCGCCAGCGGGTCGGCGTCGCCCGCGCGCTCGCGGCGGATCCGCCCATCCTCCTCATGGACGAGCCGTTCGGCGCACTCGACCCGGTGACCCGCGTGGAACTGCAGCGGGAACTGGTTCGGATCCAGCGACAGATCGGCACCACCGTGATGCTGGTCACGCACGACATGGCGGAGGCGTTTGCGCTCGCCGAGCGCATCGGCGTCCTCGACTCGGGACGCCTGGTCGTCTGCGACACGCCCGACGCGGTCGCGGCTTCCGACGACGTGCGGGTGCGCGTGCTGCTCGACACGCTCGCGAGCCGGCCGGCCGCGGGGAGCGGGCGATGAGCGCGCTCCTGCACTTCTGGCTCGCGCACGCAACGGAGCTCGCCCGCCTCGTCGAACAGCACGTGCTGCTTGTCGCGGTCTCGACAGGCGTGGCGGCGACGGTCGGCATTCCCGCCGGCATCCTGGCGTTCCGGCGCCCGCGCCTCGGCCGGCCGCTGCTGTTCGTGGCCAGCGTCGCGCAGACGATTCCGAGCCTCGCGCTCTTCGGCTTCCTGCTGCCGCTCCCCTTCATCGGCGGCGTCGGGCCCCGGACGGCCATGGTCGCGCTGACGCTCTACGCGCTCCTGCCGATCGTGCGCACGACCGTCGGCGGACTGCGGAGCCTGGATCCCGCCGTGCGTGAGGCCGGCGTGGCCATGGGCATGACGCCGCGGCAGCTGCTGCTCATGGTGGAGCTGCCCCTGGCGATGCCGTCGATCATCGCGGGGCTGCGGGTCGCGACCGTCATCGGCGTCGGCACGGCCACCATCGCGGCGGCGATCGGCGCGGGGGGGCTTGGCGAGTACATCTTTCGCGGGCTGTCGATGGTCGACACCACCACGATCCTCGCAGGGGCCGTGCCCGCCGCGATCATGGCGCTCGCCGCCGACGGCGGACTCGCGTTGCTGGAGCACCGGCTCAGGGCGCGACGGCGATCGCGAACCGCGTTGACGGCTGGCTCGGTGATCGCCGGCCTGACGGCGGCCGCGGTGATCGCCTGGTCCCTTCCGTCCAGCGCGGCGGGCGCCGTTGTCGTCGGCTCGAAGAACTTCACCGAGCAGATCGTGCTGGGCGAGATCGTCGCGCAGGCGATCGAGAGCGAGGGCCTGCCCGTGACGCGCAAGCTGAACCTGGGCGGCACGTTCATCTGCGACACCGCGGTGCGGTCGGGCGACATCGACGTGTACGTGGAGTACACCGGAACCGCCGTGACGGCGGTCTTCCACAAGGACGTGCCGCACGATCGCGGACGGGCGTTCGAGGAGGCGCGCCGCCTGTACGCCGGCGCGGGGCTCACCGCCTTCGACCCCCTGGGGTTCAACGACACGTTCGCGATCCTGGTGCGCGGCGCCGACGCGCGGCAGCGGCGGCTGCGGACGATCGACGACCTCCGGCGGCTGGAGGCGGACTGGACGCCCGGGTTCGGCTACGAGTTCCTGCAGCGGGCCGACGGATACCCGGGGCTGGTCCGGGCCTACGGTCTGACCTTCAGCCATCCGCCACGCGCGATGGACCTCTCCCTGATCTACAAAGCGCTCGCCGACGGCCAGGTGGACGTGATTGCCGGGGACGCGACCAACGGCCTGATCGACTCGCTCGGCCTCGTCGCGCTGCAGGACGACCGCGGGTACTTCCCGCCGTACGACGCGGTCCCGGTCGCGAGGACGGCATCGGTCCTGCGGCATCCCGAGATCGGAAAGGCCCTGTCGCGCCTCGCCGGCCGCCTCACCGAGCGCGACATGCGCGCGATGAACCGGGCCGTCGACGTCGATCGGCGCGATCCCGGGGACGTCGCACGGGAGTTCCTGGCAAGCCTGAAGGCGATCGACAGGCAGCGTTGAACGTCTGCGCCCACGACACAGAACGTCTGCGCCCACGACACAGGTAGTGCAGACCTTCAGGTCTGCATCAGCGGGTCTCGACGAGGGTCAGCGCGAACTTCGCGCCGGCGTCGATCCACTGCTGGCGGCGGACGAAGCCGTTCGCCTCGAGCATGGCAAGGACCTGATCGGGGCGGTACTTGTAGGAGTGCTCGGTCAGGATGGCCTCGCCCTCGCGAAGGGCGAGATCGACCCCGGCGCCAGGGACGCGGAGCGACTGCGTTCGCGTGCTGACCAGGCACATCTCCATGCGCGACGCTTCGCGGTTCCAGACCGCGCGGTGCCGGAAGGCGGCGACGTCCGCGTCGGCGCCGAGCTCCTCGTTGAGGCGGGTGAGCAGGTTGCGGTTGAACGCGGCGGTGATGCCCAGCGGATCGTCGTAGGCCAGGAGCAGCTCGCCTTCCGGCTTCACCAGATCGACGCCGATCAGAAACAAATCGCCATGGCGCAGCGCCGCGCGGATCCGGCGCACGAGCGCCTCGGCCTGCGGCGGGTCGAAGTTGCCGACGTTCGAGCCGAGGAACAGCACGAGCGTGCGCCCGCCGTGCCGGCTGGGGGTCACCGTGTCGAGTCCGTGCTCGTAGTCCGCCTCGTGGGTGAGCACGGTCGTGCCCGCGAAGCCGCCGAGGGCCCGCTCGGCGCGGTCGAGGGCGAGACGCGACACGTCGATCAGGTGGAGATCCGAGATCCGCGGTCCCACGGCGTCCCGAGGCGAGCAGCCGCACGAGCTTGTCGCCGTTGCCCGAACCGAGTTCGACGAGGCGCGCGAGGGGCCTGGCGGCGGAGAAGATGGCCTCCGCGTGGACGGCGAGCAGCCCGAGCTCCGCGCGCGTCGGCGCGTACCACGGCATCTGGCAGATCGCGTCGAAGAGCGCCGAGCCGAGGGCGTTGTACAGATAGCGGGTCGGGAGGGCCGGCGGACGGCGGCTGAGGGACTCGCGGACCTCGCGCGCGAACTGCGCCGTCGCCGGGTCGGCGATGTCAGCGGACGCAGCGGAACGTGGCGTAGACATACGGATAGCGCGCCCTGAACCAGTTTCGGAACGTCGGTCGGATGAGCGGGGCGGCCGTCGCGGGCGAGGCGCCCTTCATGACGAAGTGCTGACCGTCGAAGAAGTCGGCCGAGTACTCGGGATACGACGGGAGCGGCGCGAACCCCTCGAACGGCGCGAACACCGTGCTCGTCCACTCCCAGCCGTTGCCGACCAGGTCATCGACGCCCCAGGCGCTCCGTCCCGCCGGGTGGCTGCCGGCCGGATGCGGATCCCAGGTGGCGAAGTCGAAAGCGCCGCGCTCGGGCGTGGGTGCGGCGTCACCCCACGGATACGCGCGGGTGCCGGCGTCCGGTGTGCCGTACGCGGCGCGCTGAAACTCGGCCTCGGTCGGGAGCCGCGCGCCACGCCACGCCGCATACGCCGAGGCTTCGGCGTGACTGACGTACACCGGCCAGGAGGCCGGCAGCGGGATCAGGTCGAACATCCCGCGCCAGAGCCAGGCGCCGTCGCGCGGCTCCCAGAAGAGCGGATGCGTCACGCTCTCGGCCCGGACCCACGCCCAGTCCTCGTCCCGCCACCACCGGGGATCGCGGTAGCCGCCGGCCTCGACGAACTCGAGGAAGGCTCCGTTGGTGACGTCGTGGCGCTGGACGGTGAACGCCGTGACGTCCTCCGCCGCCGCCGGCCGCTCGTTGTCCCAGCCGAACGTGAGCGCCGATCGATCGGCGCCGAGCGCGGCCCGGCCGGCCGGGATGTCGATCCACTCGTCGCGCGGCCCCGCGCCGTCGAGGGTCGGCGCGTACTCGGCCGGACGGTGCTTGTCGCCGAGCGGGAGGCGGTGCCACATGTACAGCAGGGTCTCCTGGTGCATCGCCTCGTGCTCGAGGATGGCGAACGCCGCTTCGGCGCGGTCGAGCAGCGGGTCGCCGGGCCGATCGAGGTCGGCGTTCGCGAGCGCGTCGAGCACTCGACGGTCCGCCTCGTCGGCGAAGCGTTCCACCGTCCGGCGATTCGGCCAGAGGCTCGAAGCCTCGCGCCGCTCGCCTTCGTGCGGGTCGATGCCGCGCGCGAACAGCGACTCGAGGCGGGCGTCGATGCTGGGGCCGCCGAGGCCGCGCTTGACCAGCGTGTTGAAGCTGAACGCGGGCAGATGGCCCTCGTAGAAGACGAGCGGATGGCGCAGCGCGATCGGCCGGCTGTAGTACGCGTCCTCGCTGACCAGATCGAAGAGCGCCTTCGAGCGATCGCGATTACTGCGGTACCAGGCGATCAGGTGTGCGCGCGTTCGGTTGTCAACCATCCTGTCGATACCAGCATAATGGACGGACGCGGCCCGACCAACCGCGGCGGGAGCTTCCGGCATTGCATAGGACGCGCGTCCGGCCTTCGTCGTTGCACGGGATCGTCGCGCTGCTGTGCTTGGGACTGGCCTCGTCCCTGCTGGCGCAGGCCCCGTCCCAGCTCGGCCCCCTCGACACTACGGAGCCCATCACGTACTTCATCGCCGGTGGCGCCCGGGGCACGGGTTTCGAGGCGGGCGACCGGCAGCTCGCCCTGTGGGCGCTCGAGGCCTGGCAGCGCCAGGCCTCATCGATTGAGCTCCAAGCGTCTCCGGAATCCCAGGCGCAGCTGCGGATCTACTGGGCCGCGCCGGGGCCCGGTCAGTACGGCGAGACGCAGGCCCTCACGGTCGACGGCCGCCGCGGCGCGGCCCTGTTCATCCACCCGGACATGGATTCGCTCGGTGCGGACATCGCGCTGCGCGCCGGCATGGATCACCTGCTGCGCGACGCCATCGTCTACCTGACGTGCCTCCACGAGCTCGGTCACGCGTTCGGCCTCGGCCACACCGCGAACTTCGCGGACATCATGTACTCGTTCGAGTACGGCGGGAACATCGTGGAGTACTTCGAGCGTTACCGGAAGCAGCTGCGCGCTCGCGACGACATTCACACCGTGTCAGGGCTGTCGCCCGGGGACGTCGAGAGATTCAAGACGCTCTATCGATGAGGGCGCCAGGTGTCCGGCACCAGCACCCGACCCCCGGCGCCTCTGTCAGAACGTCTTCCGCGCGACCCACTCCCGGTAGAGCGAATCGGTCAGCGTGTAGCGGCCGCCTTCCTTCATGACCAGATCCTGCTTGACGAGGCCGGCGAGGGCCGACTGGACGCTCGAGGCACCTGGCAGGCGGTGGCGCATCCGGACGTCGCCGGACAGCAGCTCGCGCCCCTGTTCGAGCACGAGCGCGCGCAGCACCGCGCGCTGCGTCAGCGTGAGCCGCTCCCACGACTCCTCGAAGAACGGGCCCTGCTCGCGCAGCAGGCGCGTCAGCGTTGCGTGCAGGTCGTCGAGACCCGCGACGCGCCGGCCCGCGGCGCGCACATCGTCCCACGTCTCGTGCGCCAGGCGCTGGACGTCATACGGGACGTTGCCCGCGAGCTCGATGATCGCCGCGCCGAGGCCCGACTCGACCCGGACGCCGCTCGCCGCGAACCGCGCCTCGAGGAAGTCCGCGAACTCGCGCTCCGGAATCCGGTCCAGCCGCATCACCGGACCGGCCTTGTAGAACGGCCGGCGCTGGCCGAGCATGCGCTCCATCAGGGACGGCTCGGAGCCGGCGAACACGTAGCCCACGTCCCGCTGCGTCTGCACGGCGGCGCGCAGCGCCTGCTCGACCGCGCCTCCGTCGAACGCGACAACCGCCTGGAACTCGTCGAGCGCGATCGCCATCCGCTTCCCGCGCTCGGCCGCGATTCGTGCGGGAAGGGCGAAGACGTCGGCGGCGAGGCGCGACGTGTCGCGCGCCGTGCGGACGGCGGGGAAGGACAGCGAGAAGCCGGCCGCCGTCGGCTCCGTGGTGTCGAACCGGATCTCGGGCCGGGCCGCGCGGAGCAGATCGCCCGCCCATGCGCGCAGGCGCGAGGCCGGTGTGTCCGCCGAGACGAGTGCGCGCGCGTACGCCTCGAGAAAGCCCACGTACGAGCTCGAGGCCGCCACCGTCACCGAGACGGTGAGCAGACGCTCGCGCGCGAGGCCATCCAGGACGCGCCGGACGAGGGAGGACTTGCCGTACCGGCGCGGCGAGATCAGGAAGATCTTCTGGCCCGCGCGCAGATCGTCGCGGAGCCGCAGGGACTCCTCGTCGCGATCGGCGAAGGCGCCGGCGCCGACGATCTCGCCGTAGACGAAAGGATTGTCGGCCATTACCTGGAATCAAGTAGCGATTACGTAATATAGCGTAATCATCGCCTCCTGACCAGTGTCGCGTGGCGCCGGACCCGCGCCGAGATCGGCGCCTACTCGGACGCGCGCAGCGCGGTCGCGGGGTCGACTCTCGCCGCCCGGCGTGCCGGCAGCCAGGCGGCGGCCGCGGCCGCGGCCAGCAGGGTCCCCACCGCCGCGAGGTAGGTCAGCGGATCCGACGGCGACGTGTCGAACAGGAGGCCGTTCGCCGCGCGGGCGGCCGCGAGGGCGCACAGGAGCCCCGCGCCGGCGCCGGCCAGCGGGGCGGCGAGCGCTTCGCGGATCGTCTGGCTCAGCAGTCGTGCGGGCGTCGCGCCCAGCGCCGCGCGGATCCCGAGCTCCCGCGTCCGCTGCGAGACGGCCACGCCGACGACGCCGTACACGCCGGCGACGGCGAGCACCAGCGCGAGGGTGCCGAAGACGGAGGTCAGCGCGGCCAGGAAGGCGCTGTCGCCGTAGGCGCGAGACAGATAGTGCGCCATCGTGCCGAAGTCCGAGAGCGGCTGGCCGGCGTCCACCTCGGCGCCGACGCGGCGGAGCGTCGGCGCCAGGGCGAGCGGGTCGCCGGCGGTCCGCACCGCAACGGCCATGAACGAGAAGGGGCGCTGCGCGTAGGGCTCGTAGAGCTCGGGCCGCGCCGGCTGGGCCGGACCGAGGTGATGGATATCGCTCACGATCGCCACGACGGTGAACGAGGTGGCGTCGGACGTCCGACTGGTGCGAAGCCTCCGTCCGATTGGGTTGGCGCCCGGCCACAGGGCCGCCGCCAGCGTCCGGTTCACGGCGACCACGGGCACGCGGCCGTCGTCGGCGGCGGTGAAGTCGCGTCCGCCGATGATTCGCATGCCGAGCGTGTCGAACCAGCCCGGCCAGACAATCTGGAGGCCGATGACTCGATCCGTGGCGGCCGGCGGAAGCGGCCGGCCCTCGGCGTACGCGTGCGTGCCGAAGTTGTCGCCGCCGATGGGCAGGGTGACGGCGGCCGACGCGCGCTCGACGCCGGGAAGACCGCGAATCCTCGTGAGCAGCGCGTCGAAGTACGCCGTGGAGGCGGGTGCCTGCGCGCGCGCGCCGGTCAGGTTCACGTCGAACGTGAGCAGGTTCCGCGTGTCGAAGCCGACGTCCACGCGCTGGAGCCGTGCGAGGCTCTCGACGAACAGCGCGGCGCCGACGACGAGGACGATGGCGACGGCGGCTTCGCTCGCAACGAGGACGTGGCGCAGCCGCCCCTTCGGTCGCACGCCCGCGCCGGCCGTCCGAAGGTCCGCGACGGTCGTCTCGAACGCACGCGACAGAGCGGGCAGGAGCCCGATCGCGCAACCGACGGCGATGGCGACGGCGGCGGCGACGCCGAGCGACACGGGATTCCAGCCGGACCTGGTCGAGGCGCCCGACTTCTGCCGGAGCGGCGCGGACGAACGCCGCGAGCGCTCCGCGCGCGATCACGATGCCACCGGCCGCGCCGGGCAGCGAGAGCGCCAGCCCCTCCCCGCACAGCTGGACGAGGAGGCGGGCGCGGCCCGCGCCGAGCGCGCGCCGAACCGCCAGTTCGCGCGTCCGCCCCGACAACTGGACGAGCTGCAGTACGCCGGCGTTGGCGGCGGCGACGATCAGCACGAGCCACGTCGCGGCGAGCAGGAGCCAGAGCGGGCGCCGGATGGCCCCGAAAAACTGGTCGCCGGCCTCCGTCACGGCGATGCGTCGTCCACGGTCCGTATCGGGGTCCTCGCGGCCCAGCGACTCCGCCAGCGCGGCCAGATCCGCCCGTGCCGACGCGGGGGTGACGCCGGGCTTCAGCCGCGCCACTTCGCGCAGGTACGCCGTGCGCCGGTCCAGTCTGGGATCGGATGCGTCGGCGCCAGGACGCTCCGGCACGTCATCCTCGCCCGCACTCGTCCAGAAGAGCGGCGGGTTGGCCGCCGACGGGTCGGCCGTGATCTGCGGCAAGAAGAAAGTCGGCGGCATCACGCCGACGATCGTCCGCGGGCGCCCGTTCATGACGATCGCCTGTCCGATCGCGCGCGGGTCGGCGGCGAAGGCGCTGCGCCACAGCGCGTCGCTGAGGACGACCGTATTCCGGTCGCGGTCGCCGGCGTGGAAGGTGCGTCCGACGGCGGCCGTCGAACCGAGGACGTCGAAGAAGTTCGACGACACGCTGGCGCCGGACCAGCGGTCGGCCGTGGCGTCGCGCCCGGTGACGGCCATCGCGATGTGGCCGATGAGCGCGGCCCCGGCGATCGACTGGGCGCGGTCGCGGATGTCGAGCGCGCGCCCCGGGGCGAGGGGCTCCCGCTGACCCGCGGGTGACACGTCCCACAGGAAGACGACGCCTTCGGGATCGCGGAATGCCAGCGGCGTCAGAAGCACGCCGTGGACAATCCCGGCGAGCGCGGTGGTGAGCCCGATCGCGATGGCGAGCGTGAGGACGACTGCCGCCGGCAGGAGCGGGCGGGTTCGAAAGCGGCGCCAGATCGCGATCGTTCCGCGAAACATGGGCATCGTCCCCCGTTGGACGGAGCGCGGGGGCGTCAGGTTGGCCGCGGTCGCGCGTCGGTGGAGACTAGTGCGACTAGTGCGCGGCGGAGACCGGCACCGCCCACGCCGTGTTCGCGCGCGTGGGCGCGAAGCAGATCCGCTCGTCGCACGCCTGGTAGTGCAGGACGCCGGCGACCGCCAGGTCGCCCGCGGAGACGTTCGGCGCGACCTTCAGATCGATCTGGACCGTGAACTCCGGCCCGTACACGAGGAGCGAGTCGCTGGATCCGGCGAGCTTGAACTCCTTCGGCTCGGGATAGGTGATCGAGTCGACGGTCACGCCGGCGGGCGGCTGCACGTCCAGGACGGTCGGGATGAGGGACGGATCACGCGGCTGGTTCGCCTGCACGTGGATGTTCGCCGGCATCGCGACCTTGAGCGACAGGTGGACGGTCGAGCCCGCGTGGACGGGCGAGGTCTCGACCGTGGGCGTGAGCGTGAGCTGCGGGCGGCGCGACTGCGCGGCGGTGGTCACGCCCACCGCCAGCGCCGCCGCCAGTGCAACAAGATATTTCATCGTGGTCCCCGGCAGACCCCGAGGTCTGCGCTACTGCGGCGACGGCTTCTCCGCCAGGAGGTGCTCGACGGTCTGCGTGACCTCGTTCACCGCCTCCGTGTAATACTCCCCGCTGCCCGGACTCGGGAAGCCGGCGTGGACCATCCGCACCCGCCCCGTCTTGTCCAGGATGAACGACGTCGGGAAACAGTCGAGGTTGACGGTCTGCGGCAGCAGATCGCTCGCCTGGTCCGGCTCGCCCGGCAGCAGCACCGGGTAGTCGATGCCGTAGGTCTTGATGAACGCGCGCAGCTGCTCGGGATCCTTCAGCTGGGCGCCCCGCTCGAAGGACAGCGACACGACCTCGAAGCCCTGCGACTTGTACTTGTTGTAGAGCGAGACGAGGAACGGCGCCTCGTCGTGGCAGTTCGGGCACCAGCTCCCGCTGATGCTCACCAGGACGACCTTGCCCAGGAAGTCGGTGTTGCTGACCATCTTGCCACTGAGATCCGGGAAGTCGAACTTGAACGGTTCGCTCGCGTTCTTCACGGACGTGTGGTACGTCGGATCCTCGGGCGCCCCGATTTCCTTGGCCGCCTCGGTGTCGGCGCGCGCGGCGATCGATTCGGTCTTGCCGTTTTCGACGAGCTTCAGCGTGCCGTCGGGGTTCACGGTCACTTCCATCAGCATCGGGCGCGAGCCGTCGAAGTGGCTCAGGACGAACTTCCCGTCCTTGTAGGAGCCGTCGAGCGCGCCGGTATCGCCGTCGACGCGCAGAATCGTCGCCTCCACGTGCGCGCCCTTCTGGTTGGCGATGAACCGCCAGGCGGCCTCGCCCTTGGACCCGCGGGCCTTGACGATCCACGTGCCGTCGATCGACGGCACGTTTCCGGTCGGGGCCGACTCGGCGGCGGCCCGCACGGCCGTGAACGGGTAGCCGCCGCGCGCGCGAAGGTAGTTCCCGACGAGCTGGCCGCCCTGGGCCTTCACCTGCAGCCGCGTGCCGTACTGGTCGTAGTTGAACGTGATCGTGTCGTTGTCGATCGTCGTGGCCGTGGAGACGATCCGCAGCGAGCTGTTGAAGAACGCCGCCTTCATGGCGGCGCCGCTGCCGTCGATCTCGAATTGACACGGAATCTCGACCCCGTTGACGACGACGGTGGCGTCCCAGCGCCCGGCGAGGGATGCCATGTTCTGCGGCGCGGGTGCCGCTTCGAGAGCGGCGCCCAGAACGAGCACCGCCGCGACCCGTGTCCACCGTGCGATCGGAGTGGCCGTCATCTTTCGTGCTCCTTGACGAGTCGGCGAACTGACCGGACAAAAAAAGCCCGGAAAGCGAAGCCCTCCAGGCTCAAACCTGCAAAGTCACGCTATTTGGCCATACCGCTGCGGCGCGTGTCAAGGTTGGCGCCGCGCGCCCCCGGGCGATCCCGGCTGGAGCCACTGACGAGCTTCCGTCATAATACTGGCGTCCCCCGGTGCTTGGAGCCGTAACCCAGAAAGCTGCCGCGAACCCCGCGTGAGACTTCGTGCTGCGCGCGCGCCGTCGCCGCTGAGCGACATTGTGGGCGCGGTCGTCCGCTCGCCCGACCTGCCGACCGCGCTCGACACGCTGGCCCGGGGGCTGGCGCAATCCCTCAACACCCGCGCGTGCGTGCTCCGGCAGACGCCGCGCGGCCGCACGCTCGTCGCCCAGAGCCGG
This sequence comes from uncultured Acidobacteriota bacterium, assembly GCA_963761615.1. Classification (GTDB taxonomy): domain Bacteria; phylum Acidobacteriota; class Vicinamibacteria; order Vicinamibacterales; family CAVVIG01; genus CAVXGU01. The sequence goes on from CAVXGU010000003.1 coordinate 196,262, forward strand.
GGCGGCATGCAGATCGCGCTCGCGGATCTCGAACGCCGCCCTCGACGCGGTGGCGGACGGACAGGCCGTCGTCGCGGTGGATCTCCAGGGGGTCGGCGAGGGCGTCTGGACGCTGATCGCGCTCGGGGACCTCGACGGTTCCCAGATGGGGGTCCTGCTCGCCTCGGACTGGACGACGCGCGAGGGCCTCGAGCCCCTGGCCGCCGCGCTGTGGGCGTCGCTCCTCGCGGTGCAGGAACGGCAGGTCCGCGGACGTGTCGAGCGGCTCCTCGTCGACGCCTACGCGATGGGCCGGCGGCTGAGCCGTCTCGGCGGCCTGGACCTGGTGTGCCAGGGGATCGTCGAGCAGGTGTCGACCACCCTCGACGCCGAGCGCGTAGCGCTCGCGCTGTACCGGCCTGAGGAAGATCGGCTCGCGATCGCGGCGACGCACGGGTACCCGACCTCGCTCGTCAAGGACGTGCGGATCGAGCCGGGGTCCTGGGTGGTCGGCCACGTCTTCGAGACCGGACGGCCCGTGGTGGTGCCCGACATCCGCCAGATGGGCCGGACGACGCTCGAGCGGCGCCCCTATCGCACGTTCTCCTTCGCGGCGGTGCCGGTGCTCGCGGGCGCGGAGCGGCTCGGCGTCCTGACGGCGACCGACAAGCGGGACGGCTCCGCGTTCGACAAGGGGGATGCGCGCGCCCTTCGCGTGTTCGGGGTCTCGAGTGCGCTCGCCCTCGTCGCCACCAAGAGCGATGCGGAGCGGCACCGCCTCGCGTACGCCGCGACCGTCGACTCGCTGACGGCGCTGTTCAACCGTCCCTACTTCGACACGCGGCTCCACGAGGAATTCGAGCGCGCTCGCCGCGGGTCCACGTCGCTCACCGTCCTCATGGCGGACGTCGACGACTTCAAGAAGATCAACGACACGTACGGCCATCAGGTCGGCGACTCGGTACTCCAGCTCGTCGGGAGCATCCTCCGGTCGACCGTCCGCGTCTTCGACGTGTGCGCGCGGTACGGCGGCGACGAGTTCGCCATCGTCATGCCGAGCAGCGATCGATCCAGCGCGGCGGCGTGCGCGGAGCGGATCCGCCAGCACATCGCCGGCGGCGAGATCGGCGGGAACGGAGGCGCGCAACTGCCGCACCTGACGATGAGCGTCGGCGTGGCGGTCATGCGGGGAGACGACGCCCCGGCCGACCTCGTGCGGCGCGCCGACAAGTGCCTGTACGAGGCGAAGGCGGACGGGAAGAACTGCGTCCGCCTGGACACCCAGCTGTCGCCGGTCCAGCCGGTGCCGCGCATCACCCCCGGCTCGAAGGGCACGGCCTGATGTCGCGCCTGCTGGACGTCAGCGCCCGCAACGACGCAAACGGACGATTCGGTCCGACGGCCGGCGCGCAGCCGTACGTGCTGATCGCCGACGCCGATGCGGCCCGCACCGACGCGTGTCTCGCCTCGGTCAGGACCTTCCAGATCGGTTCGCTCGTCGCCCGCGATGCCGAGGAGGCGCTGGGGATCCTGCAGCGGATGGGACCGCCGGTGCTCCTCATCGCCGACCTCTCGCTGCCGCGCCCGGACGGCTTCACCGTGATCGAGGCGTTGCGCGGCGCCGATCGCGGGCGGATGAAGATCATCGCCTGGTCCTCTTCGCGCGCCTTGCGGGAATTCGCCGCGAACCGCTTTGCCGGCATGGAGGTGCGCGTCCTCGGAGGCGCCGTCGCGCCCGACGTCCTGTCGCGCGTGATCGGACAGTCGCTGCAGAGCCTCGAGGGGCGCGGCGGCGATCGGGCCCAGGAGGACCGCCGCGGCGACGAGGATCGCGACGAGCGGCGCGGGGAGTGGATCGAGTCCGACGAGGACGCCCAGTCGGCGGACGCCGCGCAGCGGCGGGCGGTCGAGCTGTCGGAGGAGGCGCGCCGTCTCTGCGGCGCGGCAGGCGTCGCCGTGTACTTCAAGACGCCCGGCGCCGCCCGCTACCGCACGTCAGTCACGTGGATGTCGGATCGGCCGGTTCCCCAGTCGGAGTCGTGGCTCCCCCGGGTCTTCGCATCCGTCGTCGAGACCGGCAGCGCCGTCATCCTGCCGGACGTCACGGCGCGCCTCTCGACAATCGTGCCGTCGCCGGAGGGCGTCCGCGGCCTCGCCGCCGTCCCCATCGTCGACGACGACCAGCGGGTCGCGGGCGCGCTCTGCGTGTTCGACGTGAAGCCGCTCGACGTCGACGAGGCCCGGCTCGCGGCGCTCGAGGCGCTCGCGCGGCCGCGGCAGGCGCTGGCCGCGCCGCCAGCCCGTGGGGGGGCTCCCGACGCGCGTGCGCGCGGCGAGGGCCGGGCGCCGAGCCTCAAGGCCCTGCTCAGCCGCAGCGACGGCGACGCGGCGGTCTCGCGCGAGATCGCGCGCGTGCGCCGCGAACAGCGGCATCTCAGCGTGGCGCTGTTCGAGGTCGATGCCCCCGGGCGCTACGGCGCGGATGCCGAGCGCGAACGGGTCGTCGAGCGTCTCGCGGACATCTCGACGTCGCTGTGCCGCGCCGTCAGGGGCTCCGACGTGGCCGTCCGGTGGGGAGGCGTAGAGTTCCTCGTCGTGTTTCCCGGGCTGAGCCGTCCGGCGGCGCGGCGCGTCGCCGAGCGCGTGCGCGCCGTGCTCGAGGCGGCCGCGCGTCACGACCTGACCGTCTCGGGCGGCGTGGCGGAGCTGGTCGACGAGGACCAGAGCTTCCAGGCCATTGTCGATCGCGCGATCGAACGCCTGCGTCTCGCCCAGGTGCGAGGCCCCAACAGGGTCGCGTAGGACCGGCGAACTTCGCGGCTACGCGCTCATCGCGGCAGGCTTCGAGTGGCTCACCACGGGGTTCTCGGTCGTGAGCGCCGTCACGACCTGCGCCGCGATCGATCCATCCAGATCCACTTCCGCCGAGAGGGGAAGCATCGAAGCGGTCGTGAAGGCCTTCCAGTAGGGACGAGGTGCCGCGCCGAACGCCGACAGCGGGACGTGATGATGGCGCCGGTCGTATTCGACGTGCGCGCGCGCGAGTCGCACGAGCGTGTCGACCGCCGATTCGATCGTCCAGCCGCGTGCGGTGAGGTCGTGCTCCAGCGCCTGGGCCGCCCAGCGCCTGGGTGATTCCGGGTACACGAGTACTCGAAGCCGGTGGGGGGGCATACGCCGATCAGTATCGGCGCCGCGGGAAGACCCGATAGGTCGGGTTCCCCGGGTTCCTCTGCTCGTTCCCCAGTTCCTAGCGCCCCGGTCCCTTGCTCCGCTCGAGTCCGTCGCGGGCGACCTTCGAGTCGGGGGCGAGCCAGAGCGCCTCGGCGAAGTAGTTCGCGGCCGCGGGGCGGTTGCCGGCCGCGAGCTGGATCTCGCCGAGATTGGTGTAGGCCGTGCTGTCGTGCGCATCCGCGCGCAGCGACGCCTGGAAGGCCTGTTGTGCCTGCTCGGGCCGGCCGAGCCGGGTGTATGCGGCGCCCATCAGGTCGTGCACCGGAGCGAACGTGGGATCGGCCGCCATGGCGCGCCCGCCGAGCGTGACCGCCTGCTCGGGCTGCCCCTGGAGGAACGCGGAGACCGCCGCGTAGTACTCGGTCGGCGCGCCGTCGGGCGCGATCCGGCGCAGCGTCGAGACGGTCGCGTCGAGCTGGGAGAGATCGTTGGTGGATGCGAAGAGCGATGCGAGCTGCTCGAGCGGCTCTGGAGCGTCGGGAGCCATCCGGCTCGCGTCGCGCGCGGCCTCGACCGCCTCGGGCAACGCCTTGTCGGCCGCCAGCAGCTTCGAGCGCGCGACCAGCTCCCGCGCGGTGGCGGGGCGGCCGCCGGCGAGGGCCGAGATCCAGGCGAGCGCGTCCGTCTCGCGGTGCGTCAGGATCGCCGTCCGGGTCAGGCCGTCGAGCGCCGCCTGATTCGCCGTGTCCAGGCGGAGCGCCTGCAGGTCGGAGTCGTACGCCTCGGGGTACGCATCGGCGGCGAAGAGCATGGCGGCCCGGTGTTGCCACTCGACGGCGCCCGCGGCGGCCTTCGCATCGCGGACGGCCTGCGGGCCACCGTCGGGGCCGACGAGCGCCTCCAGGGTGGCGCTGTTGTCCCCCGCGTTCTCGTTGTGGAGCTGCCGCGGCCCGGAGAACTCGAGCTGCATGCGATCGTCGGTCAGGATCTCGCCGCCCGCGGCGTAGCGCGCCAGCTCGGCCGGTCCACCCGCATAGAGCGACAGCAGCGAGAACGGCTCGAGCGCGGAGGCCTTCGCGAGGTCCTCGGCCACGCCGGGGCGATGCCAGTGCCTGGCGATGTTGCCCAGCCGCGCGTCGATCGGCCCGTCCGAGGCGACGAGCAGGATGTCGTCCTCGCCGATCAGCCAGAGCGTGCCGTTCGGAAAGACGGACGTGAAGGTCGCGACGATGGATCGCAGGTCGTGATCGCTGATGTTGTAGGTGTGCGCCCACTGGCAGATGATCCCGCCCGGGGCCAGGCGCGCCCGCGCCGCCTCGAAGAACTCGCGCGTGAAGAGCGACGCGACCCCGGCGATCCACGGATTCGACGGCTCGGAGACGATCACGTCGTACTTGCGGCGCGACAGCAGCAGGTGCGTGCGGCCATCGCCGACGATCAGGTGCACCCGCGGATCGCGGAGCGGGCGTCCGTTCACCTCGTCGAAGAACGACGACGCGGCGACGACCTCCGGCGACAGCTCCACGACGTCGGCGTGCGCGATCGGGTGCGTGAGCGCCGCGCCGGCCGTGACGCCGCTGCCCAGTCCGATGATCGCCACGTCGCGGGGGGTGTCGTGCAGCAGGAGCGGCAGATGGGCGACGAGCTTCTGCGTCAGCATGTCGCTGCGATCCGACGCGTCCACCTTGCCGTCGACCGCGAGCGTCGTCGTGCCGGTGAGGCGCTTGACCGACACGGTGGCCGATGGGCCGTCGCGGTAGAAGAGAAGCTGCCCGGCCTCGAGCAGCGCTTCCAGGTCGAGGCCCTTGGGTACGAACGGCGCGTAGAGATATGGTCCGCTCGCCAGGAGGGCCCGGTTCCAGGGCGGCGTCACCGAGAGGATCGCCGCGGCGCCGACGGCGGCAATCATGCCCGCGGCCGTGGCGGTGCGCGAGAGATCGCCCCAGACCACCACGATCAGCGCGGCCGCGATCAGGCACGAGCTGACGACGGTGATCGTGGGCTGCAGGCCGAGCCGCGGGATGATCACGAAGCCGGCGAGCAGCGAGCCCGCGACCGCCCCGAGCGTGTTCACCGCATAGACGAGGCCGAAGGGCCGGGCGGCGGCGTCCGACGGGGCGCCCACGATCGAGAGCGCCAGCGGAAACGCCGCACCGAGGCAGAGCGCGGTCGGCAGGATCAGCACTGCCGTCAGGAGCGTGCCCTGGCGCACGAGCAGACTGAACGCGTCGGAGGTGTTCGCCATCTCGCGCGCCACGAGGCTGGGCACGGCGTTCCCGGCGAGCGATCCCGTCCAGCTCGCGGCAATCGCCGCGCCGGCGAGGGCGAACGCCAGCCAGGTGACCGGACGCCGGGCGCGCCCGGCGATCCACGATCCGACCGCGGATCCGCCCGCCACCCCCGCGACGACGGCGGCGACGGTCGCCGCGAACGCGTACGTCGTCGGGCCGAGCACCAGCGCGAGGATCCGGGTCCAGGCGATCTCGTGCACGAGTCCGGCGAATCCCGAGAGGCCGACGATGATGGCGGCGAGACCCGGCCGCCCGGGCGGGCGGGGCTCGTCGATTCGTGGACGCGTCGCGCGCTCGCGCTTGCGCGCGGACCGGCCGGCTGGAGCGGGCGCGGGCGGCGCCGGAGCGGGACCGAGGGCCAGGGCGCGCCGCGACACGAGCCAGACGACGAACGCCGCGAGCAGCGTCGCCGCCATGCCGATCCGCATCGTCCCCGAGACGCCGACGGCCGGCACGAGCACGAAGCCGGCGAGCACGGCGCCGACCGTGGCGCCGGCCGTGTTCACCGCGTACAGCACGCCACTCGCTCTGGCGGCGTTGGCCGTGCGCTCGGCGAACCAGCGGATCGCGACGGGGAAGGTCGCGCCCAGCGCTGCCGCGGGGATGAACACCATGACGAGCGCCGTCACCACGCGGATGACCGGGAAGAGCGCGCCGCCGGCGCCGTCGGCGTACGCCCACCGGAGGAGCGGCGTGAGCAGGCCCGGTTCGAACGGCAGCAGGAACGCCGCGACGACGACCGTCAACTCGAGGCCGACGTAGGCGCGCAGGCTGCGCGCGGGGGCGAGGCGCTCGGCCAGCCTGCCGCCCACCGCGGCGCCGGCGGCGAGGCCTCCGAGAAACGCCGCCACGACGGTCGCGGCGGCCGCCGTCGTGTGGCCGATGTAGAGCGTGAGGTCGCGCGTCCAGCTCACCTCGTAGACGAGGCCCGCGAGGCCGGAGCACACGTAGGCGAGCAGGAAGAGCCACCGCACGGCGTCGGTCAGTCTACCCGAGGCGGCGCCTTTCGACATCCGCGCGGCCCGACGGTATCATCGTGCCGCGATGGCCAACCTGATCGAAGCAATCGAGATCAAGCGCAAGATGTTCTTCGAGTTCGAGGACGCGCCCTACCACTGTCTCGACGTCGAGGTGTCGAAGCCGACGGCGCGCGGCGGCCAGACCCTGGTGCGCGTGAAGATGCGGAACCTGCTGACGCAGGCCGTGTTCGACCGCACGTTCAAGGCCGGCGAGAAGTTCCGCGAGCCCGACCTGGACATGGTGCCGGCGACGTACCTCTACTCCGACGGGGACCACTACTACTTCATGGACCAGCAGTCGTTCGAGACGCTCCCGCTGTCCGCGGACACCCTCGGAGACGACCGGCTGCTGCTGGTCGACAATCTGCTCGTCCAGATTCAGCGGTACAACGGGCAGCCGATCGGCGTCGTGTTCCCGCCGCACGTGGAGCTCACCGTGACCGAATCCGAGCCGGGCGTGCGCGGCGACACGGCGAGCGGCGGCGTCACCAAGGCGGCGACCCTCGAGACCGGCCTCGTGGTCCGCGTCCCGCTCTTCATCAAGGAGGGCGATCGCATCAAGGTGCACACCGAGACCCGCGAGTTCGCCGGCCGGGCGTGACCCGGTCGGGGCCGACGTGCAGTCGGAGCGCGCGCTAGCAGTTGCCCGCGCGTGCGGCGATGGACGGGAGCCCGAAGGGACGCTGCAGGCGCGAGTAGAGCGCGCCGAAGAGCGCCGCGCCGACCAGCGCGCCCGCGAGTGCGCCGATCGCGTAGACCTTGCCCTCCCCGACATTGACCAGGATCGGCCCGGGGCACATGCCCGTGATCGACCAGCCGATCCCGAAGAGCAGGCCGCCGACGATGTTGCCGCGGTGCCGCGGCTTCCGCTCGATGGCGATTGGCTGGCCCGAGATCGTGCGCCCGTGCCGCTTGAGGAGCCACAAACCCGGCGCGGTCAGTGCCACGGCCGTGCCGATGATCCCGTAGAGCTGCAGATTCGTGAACAGGAACATGCCCTGGATGTAGTTGTAGTCGGTTGCGCCCGACCGGCTCAGTACGAACCCGAAGACCGTTCCGAAGATCAGATAGACGAGCGTCATCGGACCACCCACGGCAGGAGCACGTGATAGAGGAACTGGGTCGTGACCAGGCCGCCCGCCATGAAGGCGAGCGTCGTGATGAGGCTCGGCAGCTCGAGATTCGAGAGACCGAAAATCCCGTGGCCGCTCGTGCAGCCGCCCCCGAGGCGTGTGCCGAAGCCGATGAAGAGGCCGCCCACGAACATCCAGACCAGCTTGCCGCCGGCACCGAGCGCCAGCGCGCTGTCGAGCATTCCGAGCGACCAGGTGGGGTGCCAGCCGCCGCCGAGCACGGCCGACAGTATCCCTCCGAGCACCAGGCCCGCGATGACGGGCAGGCGCCACTCGCGCGCCTTGATCAGGCTGCCGCGCCGGAAGTACTCCGCCTGGAGTACGAGGCTGCAGAGGTCTTCGAACCCGCTCGACAGCCCGAGCCGCCGGTTCGTGATGTACAGGAGCGCGAGCGTCAGGACGGCGATCGACCCGCCCGCGATCGCCCAGTGTATGGGTGTCAGGCCGTGCAGAATGAGAGGAGGCACGGCGAACAGTTTACGCCGGTCGGGCCGCCGTCCGCCCGTCGAGATCGGCCCTCAGCCGGCGGCCGATCAGACGCCGGATGAGCACGATCCCTGGGGAGAATCGGGCCCAGTACCAGCGGAACTTGGCACGCGCCGCCGCGTCCGTCGTCGCGACCCGGGTCTCGGTGCGGAAGATGGACGCGTCCGGCCCGTCCGGCTCGACCCCCAGCGTCCAGACGATCTTGACGTAGTCGGGCTCGGCGAAGGTCCGGAACGCCTCGGGAGGGACCGCCCGGAACGTCACGTTGGCGAACCAGGGTCGCGTCACCGCACCCATGACGATTCTCCGGCCGGGGATCTCTTCCAGAACGCCCCAGCCGAGGGACTTCGTCAAGGCGAGCAGGCCGCGGGGGCGGACGGCCGTGTCGGGCTCGGCGCCGAGCACGGCCTCCCGCGCCTTGAAAATGGCACGGACGACGGCCGACCGCTGCAGGTCGGCCTCCTTCGCGGCGGCGAAAACGACCTCGGCGGGCGCCTGAATACGGACGCGATACCAATCCTCGACGTCGAATTCAGGCAGGAATCGATCGAGCACCGGGTCGGCGCGCGGCCCCGGGCGTCTGCGGCCGTATCGCCACCAGATCGCACCGACGGCCGCCGCGTAGCCGGCAGCCGCGACGGCGAGCGTCCCGACGGCCCAGCCGGCCGCGGTCTTCAAGGTTCGGGTAGCCGTCATGAACGTCCCCCTTTTCGCCCCTGAGAGCATGGGGCATGCCAGTGGACAGACGGGCTAGAATCGAGGCTTGCGCGGAATCACAGGAGAGAAGGGGCTTGTAATGATGAGACGAGCATCGACAATCAGCGGAATCGCGGCGGCAACTCTTCTGCTGGCGGCGCCAGTCCTGGCGGCCGACGGCCTGCTCATCGTCGAGAAGACGACCACGGGAGGCAAGGCGAACACGAACAGGATCGAGATCGAACCCCACCGGATGCGGGCCGAGACCGGCGGCGGCCCCGACGAGGACGCCCGAATCATCATCTTCGACGGCACGCAGCAGGTCATGCGGATGCTCGACATGAGCAAGAAGACCTACACCGAGATGACCAAGGCGGACGTCGACAAGCTCGGCGATCAAATGAATCAGGCGATGACGCAGATGCAGTCTCAGCTTCAGAACCTGCCGCCCGACCAGCGCGCGCGCATCGAAGCGATGATGCGCGGCCGCGGCATGGGCGCCCCGGCCGCGGAGCCGCCCAAGACCGAGTACCGCCGGGCGGGCACCGGCAAGGTCGGCTCGTGGACCTGCGACAAGTACCGAGGGGTATCAGGGGGACAAGAAGGTGTCGGAAGTGTGCACGGTCGATCCGAAGGCGCTCGGCTTCGCGGCCAGCGACTTCGCGGTGACGCGCGAGATGGCCGACTTCTTCCAGAAGGTGATACCCCCGGGTGCCCGCCAGCGTGCCGAGATCTTCGCAATTGGCGACCAGGCCGCGCAGGGCTTCGCGGGCGTGCCCGTCAGCCAGACGACGTACACGGGATCGACGACGATCGTGAACGAGCTCCAGAGCGTGAGCCGGCAGTCGTTCGACGACGCGACCTTCGCCGTGCCGGCTGGATTCACGAAGACGCCGATGCCGATGATGGGCCGCGGCGGCCGCTGACGCAGCCAGCCATCCTACGGCGGGCCGGCCGGGCCGGCCGGCTCGTCGCGGATGGCCCGGAGAAAGGTCTCGCCGAGGTCGTCGGCCTTCTTCACGCCGACGCCCCTCACCGTCAGGAGCTCCGCCATGGACCTGGGCTGGACCCGGGCCATCTCGCGCAGCGTCGCGTCGTGAAAGATCACGTACGGCGGCACCCCGCGCGTGCGCGCGATCTGCAGGCGGACCGCCCGCAGCCGCTCGAAGAGATCACGGTCGACGTCCTGCCAGCCTTCCATCTCCGCCTTCGATCGCGGCTTGGACTCGCCGCGCGTCTGCAGCCGCGGACGGGCGAGCGCCAGATCCTCGCAGCTCCTCTCGTCGCGCAGGAGCGCCAGGCCGCTGCGGGTGAGCACGAGCACCGGATATGGCGCCCCGGTCTGTTCGAGCAGCCCCCGGCCGACGAGCTGCTCGATGTAGCCCCTGACCTCGGGCGTTGGTACGTCGCGGAGCAGGCCGAAGGTGCTCAGCTCCTGATGTCCTCTCGTCGTCACCGCGTCGGTGGCCTGGCCGCGCAGGACGGCCGTGACGTGGGCCGCGCCGAAGCGCTGTCCGACGCGCGCCACCGACGACAGGATCTTCCGCGCCAGCGTCACCGCATCGTCGGCCTGCTCGAGCTCGCCGAGACAGTAGTCGCACGCGCCGCAGGCGTCGCCCTGGCACCGATCGCCGAAGTACGCCGCCAGGTGCCGGTGTCGACACCCCACCGCGGTCGCGTACCGCTCGATGTCGCGCAGGAGCGCCCGCGAGCCGTCCGTCAATTCGCCGTTCTGCTCGAGCATCGCCCGCCACCGGACGAAATCGGCAATCGAGTAGATGAGCACGCACTCGGCTTCGAGGCCGTCACGGCCGGCGCGGCCAGATTCCTGCTGGTAGTGCTCGAGCGAGCGCGGCGCGCCTGTGTGGACGACGAAGCGCACGTTCGATCGGTCGATGCCCATCCCGAACGCGACCGTGGCGACCATCACCTCGACGCGCTCGCTCAGGAAGGCGTCCTGGTTGCGCTTCCGTTCTCCGTCGGCGAGGCCGGCGTGGTAGGGGCGGGCGGATACGCCCGACGTCTGGAGCCACGCGGCGAGGGCGTCGACCTCCCGGCGCGACGTGCAGTAGACGATGCCCGCCTCTCCGCGGTGGCGGGCGAGGATCTCCTGCAGCTGCTTCTTGAGCCCCGCCCGCGGCAGGACGCGGTAGACGAGATTGGGGCGGTCGAAGCCGCCGACGAGCTCGACCGGGTCGCGCAGCGCCAGCTGCGTGACGATGTCGCGCCGGACGCGCGCCGTCGCGGTGGCCGTGTACGCGTGCAGGCCGACACCGGGCAGGCGCGCGCGAAGCTGACCGAGCTGGCGGTACTCGGGCCGGAAGTCGTGGCCCCACTGGCTGATGCAGTGCGCCTCGTCGATGGCGACGAACCGCACGCGGCAGTCGCGGAGCCGTTCGACGAACCCGTCGCCGCCTTCGCCGACCAGGCGCTCCGGCGACACGTAGAGGAGGCGGTACCGGCCGGCGCGCAGGCCGGCCGCGACCTGCGCCTTCTCGCCCGCGTCGAGCGTGCTGTTGTAGAGCGCCGCCGGCACGCCGTTGCTCACGAGCGTGTCCACCTGGTCCTTCATCAGCGAGATGAGCGGCGAAACGACGACCGCGAGACCCGGTTCGAGCAGGGCGGGCGCCTGGAAGCACAGCGACTTGCCGCCGCCGGTCGGGAGCACGACGAGCGAGTCGCGGCCGCCCGCGATGGCGGTCATGGCTTCCCGCTGGAGCGGACGAAACGACGTGTAGCCCCAGTAGCGGGTGACGATGTCGAGCAGTGCGGCGGCGGAATCTGCGAACGGATCGATCAAGGGAACGACCCACTATAACAGTCCACCCTGGTGTAGAGTGGCGGACCAACTGCGGGATGAGGGCCGGAGAACACTGGCACGAGGAACACGGGAACTGAGGAACGCAGGCTCGTGGGCCTGCCGGAGAGCTTGCCATGAGCGGACGCAGGTGGATCGGGGGCGCGGTCGCACTTCTCCTTGCGGGCACACCGGTTCTGGCCCAGCGCGGGGCGCCTCCCCCGCCGGTGCCGCGGATCCTGCAGACCTACGAGGCCGTCACGGCCGCACGGCTGAAGAACCCCGACCCGGACGACTGGCTCATGATCCGTCGCACCTACGACGGGTGGGGCTACAGCCCGCTCGACCGGATCACACCCGCCAACGTCGCGCGCCTCAGGCCGGTCTGGGTCTTCTCGACCGGCGCGACGAGCGGTCACGAGTCACCGCCCATCGTAAACGGCGGCGTCATGTTCGTGACGACACCCGGCAATCAGGTGATCGCGCTCGACGTGGCCTCGGGCAACGTGCTGTGGCGCTTCCGGTCGCCGTTGCCCGAGGGCCTGGTGATGCTGCACAACACCAACCGCGGCGTGGCGCTCTACGGCGACAAGGTCTTCCTCGCCGGCAGCGAGTCGGTGCTCTACGCGCTCGATGCGAAGACCGGACACGAGGTGTGGTCGAAGACCGTTGCCGACAACCACCAGGGCTACTACATGTCGCTGGCGCCGCTCGTGGCCGACGGCAAGGTGATGGTGGGCGCATCGGGTGGCGAGCTCGGCGTGCGGGGATTCATCGCCGCGTTCGATCCCGACTCGGGCGCCGAGCTGTGGCGGACCTACACCGTACCCGCGCCCGGCGAGCCCGGCAGCGAGACGTGGCCGGCGGGCGACCAGTGGAAGACCGGCGGTGGACCGATCTGGGTGACGGGCAACTACGATCCGGAGACGAACATCGCCTACTGGGGCACCGGCAACGGCGGTCCCTGGATGGGCGATCAGCGGCCGGGCGACAACCTCTACACCTCGTCGACGGTCGCGGTCGACGTCGCCTCCGGCAAGATCGTCGGGTATCACCAGTACACCCCGAACGAATCCTGGGACTGGGACGAGGTCTCGCCGCCGATTCTCGTCGACTACCGACGGAACGGCCGGACGATCCACGGGCTCATCGACGTCGCGCGCGACGGCTACCTGTGGTTCCTCGAGCGCACGCCGGAGGGGCCGATCAACTACGTGCAGGGTGAGCCGTACGTCCTGCAGAACGTCTTCACCGCGCTCGATCCGAAGACCGGACGGCCCACCGTCGATCCCGCGCGCAAGCCAGGCACGGGCAAGCTCGCCGACTTCTGCCCGTCGCTCTGGGGCGGCAAGAACTGGCCGCCGGCGGCCTTCAGTCCCAGGACCCGGCTGCTCTACATTCCGGCGAACAACAACATGTGCATGACGTCGGAAGGGCGGGAGGTCGAGTACCACCCCGGCCGCGGCTACACCGGCGCGACGACGACGTTCTCGCTGGCGCCGGGCGCCGACCACATCGGCGAGGTGCAGGCATGGAACGTCGACACGGGCGAGCGCGTCTGGATGCACCCCTACGCGACGTCCCACAACTGGGGACCGCTCCTCGCGACGGGCGGCGGCCTGGTCTTCGGCGGCGGCACCAACGACCGCAAGCTCCACGCCTTCGACGCGTCGACCGGCGCCCTCCTCTGGGAGTTTCCGACCAACTCGGGGATCATCGCGCCGCCGTCGACCTTCGTGGTGAACGGCCGGCAGTACGTGGCGGTGCAGAGCGGATGGGGCGTGGACTCGGCCAGCGTCCAGGGCCGGCTGAACGCGCTCTCGCCCGGCGACTACCCTCCGGTGCCGGAAGGCGGCGCGGTGTGGGTGTTCGCCGTGGAGTAGGGGCTCGAGGTTCGCGGCGTCCGCGCGTCAGGTCGCGTCGTTGTGGGCGATGAAGGCATTCACCGCCGCGGTGTCCGCGTCGGTGAAGAGCAGCCCGCAGCGGTAGCGCAACTGTCCGCCGGAGAGCGTCTCGAGCTTGGCCCACACGATGCGGCCGCGCACGGCGAGCGTCCGATCGCCCGAGGGGATCTGCAGCTTCACGATGCGGTTGGGCTTCACGGCCGTCGACGACAGGACCTGCGCGCCGCTCGACGAGATGTCCACGAGGAGTGCCGTGCCGCCGTCGAGATGGACCGAGGGCGCTTTCCTGAAGGCGTGCCGGCTTGCGCGCCGGGGCGGCCCGTAGATCGGCGTCGGCGGGGCGGCGGGTTGGGGCGCGGCTGCCGGCGCCGCCGCCGGCTCGGGCTCCGGGGCGGGCGTCACGACGTCCGGCGGGAGCGTCATGAGCGGATCGCCGGCCGCCACCTCTCCGATCTCGGCCACGCCCTCGCTGCCGGTCAGCGCGGACGAGAGGTCGACGTCATCGGCGTTCTCGGCGAGCTGGCGCTCGAAGAGCTGCAGCTCGAGATCGCGGATGCGCTGATCGGCGGCCGACTGAAGCTGCTGGTACTGCACGGCCGCCGCGCGGTCGGCTTCGGCCGCCGCCTCCCGGGCGGCGTCGAGCTTCGTGACGGCGACGTCGCGCTCGCGCGTCACGTCGTCGAGGCGCTCTTCGGCTTCGCGGAGGGCCCGGGACAGCTTGCGCCGCTCGGCGTCGAGCGCCTGCATCTGCTCGCCGGAGGCCTCGACCGTCCTGGCTGCGTGGCTCTCCCGCTCGGCTTCCAGCCTCGCGAGTGCGGCGTCCCGGTCGCGCGCCGCCGCGTCGAGCCGCTCCTCCGTCTCGCGAAGCGCCTTGGAGAGCCGGCGCCGCTCGGCGTCGAGTGCCTGCAGCTGCTCGCTGGCCTCGGCGCTGGCTTTCGCCGACTCGCCGGCGCGCACGCTGTCGAGCTCCTGGCGCAGGCGATTCAGGTCGCGTGCGGTCGCGTCGCGCTCCTGTTCAATCCCCTCGCGCTCGCGCGCGACGGCATCGCGCTCCCGGGCCGCCGCGGTCGCCCGCGCCTCGGCCTGTGAGAGCGCCTCGGTGAGATCCCCCTGGCGCTGCTCCAGAGAGGCGGCCTGCTGGCGCACGGTCGCGGCATCCGACGCGCGGCGGTCGAGGTCCCCGCGAACCGCCTCGAGGTCCTCACGCGTGGTGGCCAGCTCGCGCCGCGCGGCATCGAGCTCGCGCTGCGCCTTCGCCAGTGCGTCGGCCATCCGCTCCGCGACGCCACGCTCCCGCTGCAGGTCGGCCAGCCGGTGCTCGAAGTCGGCGCGATCCCGGTCGCGCGCGCGGCGCTCGTCCTCGAGGGCCTGCCGTGCGTCGCGCGCGGTCTGCCGCTCGCGCTCGAGAGCCAGCTGCGCGTCGCGGCCCGCCTGGCGTTCCCGCTCGAGCGCGGCCTGCTGGCCCGCGGCGGCGTCGGCGTGCGAACGTTCCAGGTCGGCGCGGTCGCGCGCGGCCGTCTGGCGCTCCCGCTCGACGGCGGCGTCGAGCTGCTCGTGCGAGGCGTCGACCTGCTGGCGCGAAGCCTCGAGCTGCTGCCGGAAGGCGTCGACCTGCTGGCTGGCGGCCTCGAGCTGTTCGCGGGCGGCCTGGAGCTGCCCCCGGAGCTCGGCGTCCTGCCGGGCCGCGCGCGCCTCGGCCTCGTGCACGAGCTGCTGGAGCTTGGCCGTGACGGCGCGCTCGGCGTCGAGGGCCGCCTGCGCCGCCGCGCGAGCGGACTGAGCGGCGTCGCGTTCGGCCACGAGCCCGGCCTTCTGGGCCTCGCTTTCGGCGAGCGCGGCGTCGGTGCGCGCCCGGGCCGCTTCGACCTGGGTGCGCGCCTGCAGCTGGGCCTGGAGCGCCGCGCTGCGCGACGCCGCCGCCGCTTCTTGCGTCGCCACCTTGGCAAGGTCGGCCACCAGCCGATCGAGGGTCTTCCACTGAGTGGGGTTCTGGAGAGCGGCCTCGAGCGCGGACAGACGCGTGTCCATCGCCGCGCGAAGCGCGTCGAGCTCTTTCCTCGTCTGGTCCGTCAGCTGACGGTCGAGGTCGCCGGAGGCATCTCCGGACCCTGGTTGGGAAGCGCGCACGGGGTTTTTATGTCCAGACGGGGCAGCGTCGTATAGTTTTGGTACCCTCGGAAGGCATTTGTCAATGTCAAAAGGTCCGACCACGTGGCGCTGATTCTGGCGGTCGGTTCCGGCCGCCGTCTCCACGAAGTGCGTCAAGCGCTGGTTGGTCACGAGGTGGCGTCCAGGGACAGCTGCGCCGGAGCGGAGGGCGCCGTCGATCGCGCCCCGGATCTCGTCCTCTTCGCCGAGATGGTCCCGGCCACCGACGCGCGCGAGCTGTGCGCGCGGCTGCGTGACCGGACGGGCGGTCGCGACGTGCCCACGCTCACGATTCCCGCCGCGGGCGACGAGCCCACGCCGTGGGATCCCCGCGCGTTCACCCTTCAGATCGATCAGGAGTTGTACGCGCCGCTCGCTGTCGCGGCGCGGGCCATGGCGGCCTTTGCGAAAGCGCGACACGACGCCTGGACGAACCCGGTCCCGGACGTGCTCGATTCGCCGATCGACGAGGCGCCCGCGCCGGTTTCGGTGCCGGAGCCCGAGCCCGCCGGCGAGCCCGAGTCCGAGCGCGAACCGTGGCTGGGTCCGCTCGTGGCCTCAGCCGGCCGCGGTATGGGATCGGCGGCGCGCACGGTCGGCAGGCCTCTCGTGAAATGGGGAGCGCGGGCCGCGGTGGTGGTCCTCGTGCTCGGGCTGGCGGGAGCCGGTGCGCTCGCGGGCCGGCCGTACGTCAGCCAGTGGCTCCGCGCGTGGCGCCAGCGTTCGGCGGCTCCGAATCCGGCTGCCACGTCAGTACCGGCCCCTGCCGCGGCGGCCACGCCGCCGCCGGCGCCGGACGGCCGGTCCGATCGCCCCGCGGATCTCGACTCGACGCCGGGCTGGGTGGCGGTGTTCGCCCCCATCGAGCTGACCGCCACCGACGGGGGCCAGCCGCTGATCATGGACGACCATGACGAGATCATGCTGCCGCCGGGGCCGCACGAGATCCACTTCAGCAATCAGCGGTTCGGCTTCGAGGACGTCGAAAAGGTGACCGTTCAGCCCGGCGCGATGACGCGCGTGACGATCGTCCCGCCGAAGTCCTCGATCTCGATCTCCGCGAGCGTGCCGGCGGACGTGTCGATCGACGGCCAGTCGGTGGGCCGGACGCCGATCGTCGATCTTCCCATCGATCTCGGCACGCGGGAGATCGTCCTGAAGGCCGCGTCCGGCGAGGAGCGCCGCCGCGTCGTGCCGATCACCGTGACCCCCGTGGCCGTCGACGTCGACTTCTCTCAGCCCTGAGGAGGATCCCGTGAAGCGAATCATCCTGTGCGCGGCGCTCGTCGTGTGGGCGGCGGCGGGACTCGGTGCCCAGGCGGTCGGCGACGCCGCCCGCGCGCGTCCGGTGGCCGGCGACCCGGGCATCTCGTCGATGGTGGTGTCCGACATGCCGCAGTACCGCGTGCTGCGCGACTACGCCGAGCCGGGCGCCACGCGGCGCATGCACGCGCACACGGACGCGACCTACCACGTGTTCGTGCTGGTCACCGGGAAGCTCAGGCTGACCGTCGCAGGACAGGACCCGATCGAGGTCAACGCCGGCGACGTGCTGAACCTGAAGGGCGGCGTCATGCACGGCTTCACCAACATCGGCGACGTCACGGCCACCATCGTCGAAGTATTCGGCAAGTGACCGCAGGGACGCCGCGCCGCGGTCACTCTCCCCGCAGGCTCCTCGCGGGATCGATGAGCGTCGCGCGGCGCGCCGGGATCCAGGCCGACACC
Source organism: uncultured Acidobacteriota bacterium (assembly GCA_963761615.1). Taxonomy (GTDB): domain Bacteria; phylum Acidobacteriota; class Vicinamibacteria; order Vicinamibacterales; family CAVVIG01; genus CAVXGU01. Next base: position 213,617 of record CAVXGU010000003.1, read on the forward strand.
GCCGCCACGGCCAGGAGCAGCACGATCGTCGCCGCGAACGTCGCCAGGTCGGTCGGCGTCACGCCGAAGAGCACGGGCTCGAGGAAGCGTGTGAGGCCCACGGCGGCCAGCGTTCCGAGCGCGACGCCGGCGAGCGCGGGCGCGATGCCGGTCGCCATCACGGGTGCGAGGATCTGGCCGGGGCTCGCCCCGAGCGCCAGGCGAACCCCGATCTCCTGCTCGCGCTCGCCGACGGCGTAGCTGACGACGCCGTAGATGCCGAAGACGCAGAGCGCCAGCGCGAGCAGGGCGAAACCGCCCGCCAGCTGCATCGCGAACCGGCGCCTCGCCGCCTTGTCGCGGTAGAGCGCGTCCACCGTGTCGAACGACAGCAGCGGCAGACCGGGATCGATCTTCCACACGGCGTCCCGCACCGCCGGGGCCAGCGACGACGGGTCGACGCCCGGTCTCGCGCGCACCACGAGCACTTCCCACGAGAGCCACGTCCACGCGGGGGCCCGCTGCCCGTAGGACACGAACATCGCCGGCCGTGCGGGCGCGTCGAGCCCGTCGTCCTTCGTGTCGCCGATGACGCCGACAATCTCGTACCACGGCCCGCCCGGTCCAGCGAAGCTCAGGTGGTGGCCGACGGCTGACGCTCCCTTCCAGAACCGGTCTGCCAGCGCCTCGTTGACCACCACGACCGGCGGGGCGCCGCGGCGGTCGGTGTCGCGGATCGTCCGGCCCTCGACGACGGGCACGCGCAGGGTCTCGAAGTACCCGGGCGAGACGGTGAGGAGGCTGACGGGGTCTTCGCGTCCGCTCGGGTTCGCGGCCGGTTTGCCCTGGATCGCGAAGCCGAATGTCATCGCGTTGCCGTACAGAGGCGGATCGCTCGCCAGCGCAGCCGCCGCGACACCCGGGATGGCGCGCGTCCGCCGCGCGAGCTCGGCGTAGAAGCGCTCCTGTGCCGGCTCATCCCCGTAGCGCGCCGCCGGCAGGTCGAGCGAGGCCTCGGCCAGGCCGTCTGGAGCGAACCCGTAGTCGACCGCGGACAGGCGGCTGAAGCTGCGGACGAGCAGCGCCGCCGCGATGACCAGCGCGATCGAGAGCGCGAACTGCGCCACGAGCAGCGCCCCGCGCAGCCGCCCGGTCTGGACGTCGCCGTGCGTTCGGACGGACTGGAGCGCCGGACGCAGATCGCGCCGGGCGACCCGGACGGCCGGCACGAGGCCGACCGCGAGGGAGGTCAGGAGCGTCAGGCCCGCGGCGACGCCGACGACCACGGGATCGATCGAGACGTGGGTGACGAGGGGGATGTCGGCGGGCATGGCCGCGAGCAGCGCCGGCAGGCTCAGGGCGAGCAGGCTGATGCCCAGCCCGCCGCCGATGGTGCCCATCACGAGCACTTCGGTCACGATCTGGCGCACGAGGCGGCCGCCGCCGGCGCCGACGGCCGCCCGCAGCGCGAACTCCGTTTCCCGGCGCCGGGCCCGCGCGAGCAGCAGGCTCGCCAGGTTGGCGCACGCGGCGAGCAGCACGGTGAGCGCGAGGAGCGCCAGCGTGACGAGTAGCGGCTCGACCTCGCCCACCATGTCCCGGTGGAGGGGCACGACATTCGCACTCCAGCCCTCCATGAACTCCGGATAGAGCCGTGCGTCGCGCGCCGCAATGGCCGCGAGCTCGGCTTCGGCCGCCTGCGGCGTCACGCCGGGCTTCAGCCGGGCGACGATGTGCCAGTTGTGCGATCGGCGCTCGTTGCGCTCGCCCGCCGAGAACGTCGCCGGCACCCAGACCTGCGTCCTGGGGGTCGGGAAGTCGAATCCGGCGGGCATGACGCCCACGATTGTGTAGGGCCGGTCGTTCAGGTCGACGACCTTCCCGATGGCGGACGGGTCGGCCCCGAACCGGTCCTGCCAGAAGGCATGGCTGATGAGGACTTCGTCGGCTTCTGCCGGCGGCGCGAGCTCGGGGGTGTGGAACAGGCGGCCGACGAGGGGCGCGACCCCCAGGGTCTCGAAGGCGGACGCCGTGATGCGCGTCGTCTCGACGCGGGCCGGTTGACCGCTGCCGGTCATCGCCATGCCGAAGGAGCCGCCCGTGTGCGCGCCCATCGCCGCGAACGAGGTTGCCTGCTCCTTCCAGTCGAAGAAGTTCCCGGGCGAGACGACGTTGCGCGTGTTGCCCTGCGGCGAGGTTTCCCAGAGCCGGACGAGCCGGTCGGGCGCGCGGAAGGGCAGCGGGCGCACGAGGACGGCGTTCACGACGCTGAAGGTGGCGGCGTTGGTGCCGACTCCGAGGGCGAGCGTCAGGACGACGACGAGGGCGACGCCCGGGGAGCGCCGCATCTGCCGTAGCGCGTAGCGGATGTCGGATCGCAGCTCGTCGAGCAGCCGGACGCCCCGGGCATCGCGGCTCTCCTCCTTCCAGCGCACCGCGTCTCCGAACTCGCGGCGCGCCAGCCGCTCGGCGTCGTCGCGCGTGCGGCCCGCGGCCACGAGCGCGTCGATCCGCGCGTCGAGATGGAAGCGCCATTCACGGTCCATGTCGCGCTCGACGCGGCGCCCGAGGAGCGCCGCGCGCAGCCACGAGGCGAGGCGGGAGCGCAGGCTCATACGTCCTTGGGCTTGGCCGCGAGGACCAGGCGGATGGCGCCGGAGAGCCGGTCCCAGTACGCGACCTCCTCGCGCAGGCGGCGCTGTCCGGCAGCGGTCAACCGGTAGTACTTGGCACGGCGTCGATTCTCCGACTCGCCCCAAGTGGAGGCGATGAGACCCTGGTGCTCGAGGCGGTAGAGCGCCGGGTAGAGCGATCCCTGCTGGATCTGCAGGGCGTCGCGCGAGATCTGCTGAATCCGGAGGAGCACGCCGTAACCGTGCAGGGGCCCCAGCGAGACCGCCTTGAGAATGAGCAGGTCGAGCGTGCCCTGGAGGAGCTCGGTCATCGTGCGTTCTCTCCTAGACGCCCAAGGAGAATAAATTCGCTCTCCTAGGATGTCAAGGAGTCAGTTCCGTGCGCTTCATAAGAGAACGCTATGAATGTCGCCGTCAGCCAGACGAGCGACACGTTGGAACCCCGCGGAAAAACGCCATTTCCGGTCGACTGGCCGTGTGTGCACGCCGACCTGCTCTTTGAAAAGCGTAAGGCTGTCGCGTTTCGATCGGCGCGTCGGGCCGCGCGATCGCCGTCCGACGCCACGATCGCGCGTTTTGCCGAGGAAACACGCGCGATCGCGGCCGTGGTCCGTGCCTTGCACAATGCCGCCGCACGTTCCGGACATTCCCGAACAGGAGGCGTGCAGGTATGCGGAGTCTCGTTCGATCGAGCGCGCACATGGTGCGAGTCGCCGTCGGTGCGGCGGTGCTCGCACTGGCCGTTCCGATGCTGGCCCATGCGCAGTCGTTTCAGGGCAGCATTCGCGGCACCGTGAAAGACGCCCAGGGCGTCATTCCCGGCGTCGCCGTCACGCTCGTCAACCAGTCGACCGGTGCCACGCGCGACACGGTCACCAATGGCATTGGCGAGTACTCGTTTCCCGCCATCGACCCCGGTCCGTACACCCTGCGCGCGAGCGTGCCCGGGTACCGCACGTACGAGAACAAGAGCGTCGTCGTGACGACGACGGCCAGTCTCGACGTCCCGATCACGATGGAGGTGGGCGCCCTGCAGGAGAACGTCACGGTGACGGCCGCCGCGCCGCTCATCGAGACGAGCAGCGCCTCCGAGAGCAATACCCTGAGCCAGGAGAGCTTCCGCCAGCTGCCCTCGGAGGGGCGGAGCGTGTTCCTGATGGCGACGCTCGAGCCGACGGTGGTGGCGAGTGCCAACGCGCACTGGAACCGGATGCAGGACCAGTCGGGCAACTCGGCGCTCTCGATGGGCGGCGGCGCGGTCCGGTCCAACAACTTCCTGATCGACGGCTTCCCGACCACGGACGTGCAGAACCGGTCGTCGATCAACCCGACGATGGAAGCGCTGCAGGACGCGCGCGTCCAGATCCACACCTACGACGCGGAGATGGGGCGCACCGGCGGCGGCGTGATGAACATGACCGCGCGCTCCGGCGGCAACCGCTTCGCGGCCTCGGGCTACACGGTCTTCCGGCCGACGGCGCTGCAGAACGAGCTCCTCGTGCCGCAGCTGCAGGGCCAGGTGTTCCGGCCGGAGTACTGGCGCAACGGCGGCGGTGGCATCGGCGGCCCGATCGTCCAGAACAAGACGTTCTTCTGGTTCGCCGGCGAGAAGTACGTCGACAACCAGCCGCAGGCCGCCTCGTACCTCGTGCCGACCCTGGCCGAGATCAACGGCGACTTCTCGGGGCTGACGCGCAGCGGCAAGCTCGTGCCGATCATCGACCCGCTGACGGGGCAGCCCTTCCCCGGCAACATCATCCCGGCGGGCCGACTGAACTTCACCGGCGCCAAGATCGCCAGCTACTTCCCGACGGCGACCACCCAGGTCGACAACGGGACGCAGAACTACAGCTACACGGACGTGCTGCCGAACACGGCGTACCAGTGGACGCTGAAGATCAACCACAACTTCAGCAACGCGGTGTCGGTGAGCGGGTTCTACCTGCGGCAGAAGACCGGGGAGAACAGCTACAACCTGAACCCGGAGAACAAGTTCGCGGGCACGCAGTATTACCTGGCGCGGTCCGACAACACGCTCGTGCTGAACGGCACGTGGGTGATGAACTCGTCGACGGTGCTCACGCTGCGGGGCGGGTACAACCGGTTCCCCGACGGGAACCAGCTGCCGGTGTCCTTCGACGCGACGACGCTGTGGCCGGACAACCCGGCCTACACGAGCGCGTTCACCGACGCGAACCGCTTCCCGTCGACCTCCTACACCGGCTACGCGGGCACGGGCTGGAGCACACGGTCGGACAACGTCTACTACCAGTACGGGATGAACGGCGCCCTCAGCAAGCTGGCGGGCTCCCACAGCCTCAAGGGCGGCGCGGACTACCGCATCCTCGGCGTGCAGTCGTCCGCCTATGGTGCGTCGACGGGGTCGTTCACCTTCGACGGCCGGTTCACGGGGAACCCGGTCGCGGACCTGCTGCTCGGCTATCCGGCGAGCGGCAACATTCCGATCTCGGCCAACCTGGACGGCTACGTGAAGTACGCGGCAGGCTTCGTCCAGGACGACTGGCGGGTGAACAACCGCCTGACGCTCAACTACGGCCTGCGCATCGAGCACGAGACGAACCTGCAGGAGCGGAACAACCAGATCACGACTGATTTCGCGCGGACCACGGTCAATCCGCTCAACAGCGAAGTGAACATCCTGAACCCCGTCACGGGGGAGCCGGTGACCCTCTACGGCGGGCTGCTGTATGCCGGCCAGAACGGCGCGCCGACGCAGCAGGGCGGCAACGCGAAGATCTCCTACTCGCCGCGCGTGGGCACGGTGTTCAAGATCGATGACAAGACGGTGCTGCGCGGCGGCTGGGGCGTCTACGTGGCGCCGTGGAACTACGGCGCGGCGGGGACGAGCAGCTGGGCGCAGTACCGGCTATGCGGCCACGACGGACCTGCAGCAGTCCTCGGGCGGGGTGCCGATCGCCTCGCTGAGCGATCCGTTCCCGAACGGGCTGGTGCAGCCGTCGGGGCCGTCGCTCGGATTGCTGACGAACATGGGCGCGAACACGACCGTGTATCTGCCGCTCAAGGGGACGCCGAAGGTGAAGCAGGTACTCGGTGGACCTGCAGCGGGAGTTCGGCGACGGGATCATGCTCGGCGTCGGCTACACGGGCGCGACCGGGACGGACCTGTCCTGGGCGACGAACCTCGACCTCAACCAGATCGATCCCGTCTACCAGACGGCGGGGGTGAACACGCTCGGCAACGTCGCGAACCCGTTCTACGGGATCGCGGACGCGGGGCAGTTCGCAGGCCGCTCGACGATCCAGCTCGGGCAGCTGCTGCGGCCGTATCCGGAGTTCGGCAACATCAGCTGGGCGGGGGCGACGGGCGCGCACTCGCAGTACGACGCGTTCATCGTCCAGGGCCGCAAGCGCGTCGACAACGTCTGGGGCGTGGACTTCAGCTACACCTACAGCCGGCTGAACGACAACCAGGTCGGCCAGGGCAACTACTACTCGAGCTCCGCCCCGGTGCAGAACATGTACGAGCTGATCCCCTGGTCGTCGTACTACAACCCGGACGCGGAGTACGGGCAGAGCCTGCTCGACTCGCCGCACAAGGTCACCATCACGCCGACGCTGCTGCTGCCGTTCGGCCACGGGAAGAAGTGGCTGTCGAACAGCGGATGGGGCGACACGATCCTGGGCGGCTGGTCGGTGACCGCGGTGCTGCAGCTGCAGAGCGGGTTCCCGATCGGCATCAGTCAGAACATCACGGGCGGGCAGTTCCTGTTCGGCGGGAACATCCGGCCGGATCTCGTGGACGGGCAGCCGGTGCTCGCGGCGGGCGACATCACGAGCCGGATCCGGACGAGCACGACCGACAACCAGTACTTCAACCTGGCGGCGTTCCAGGCGGTGGCGAAGAACACCTTCGGCGACGCGCCGCGGACGCTGCCGGGGGTGCTGTCACCGAGGCGGACGAACTTCAGCATGTCGCTGACCAAGCAGGTGGCGACAGGGGCCGGGACGAAGGTCGACTTGCGCGTCGAGCTGCTCAACCCGTTCAACATCGTGCAGTGGGCCGCGCCCGCGAGCAACGCCCTGGGCAATTCGAGCTTCGGCCAGATCTCGAACCAGGCGAACAACATGCGATCGGTTCAATTCACGGTACGCGTGTCGTACTGAGCCGGAGGGCGTCATGACGAAGCAGGACCCGACAGAGACAGCGCAGATGACCAGGCGGTTCTTCCTGGAGCGCCTCGGAGCCGTCGGCGGCGCGGCCGCCGTGATGGCGGCGATGCGGTCGTGGAATCTGATGGCGCAGCGGGTCGAAACGCGTCCACAGCTGAGCGGGCGCGGCACCGGCAAGAAGGTCATCGTGCTGGGCGCTGGCGTGTCGGGGATGACGACCGGCTACGAGCTGCGCAAGCTCGGTTATGACGTCCAGATTCTCGAGGCGCGCGACCGGGTCGGAGGCGTCAACTGGACCCTCCGGCGCGGCGCGACCCACACCGAGCTGGGTCCGAACGGCGAGACCCAGGTCTGCAGCTTCGACGAGGGGCTGTACATGAACGGCGGACCGTGGCGGCTGCCGTACTGGCACACGGGCGTGCTCGGCTACTGCAAGGAGCTGGGCGTCCCGCTGCAGCTCTTCGTGAACGAGACCGACGCGTCCTACATCTACTACGAGGGTGCCGACATCGGACCGCTGGCGAACACGCGGGTCCGGCTGCGCGAGGTGAAGGCCGACATGGTCGGCTACACGTCGGAGCTCCTCGCCAAGGCCCTCGCCAACGGCGAGGTGGACGTGGCGCTGAGCAAGGACGACAAGGATCGCCTCGTCACCTTCCTGGTCAACGAAGGCTACCTGGACCGGGCCGCCTACGCCTACAAGGGCGGGCAGGCGCGGGGACCCGGCGACCCGTACAACTTCGACGCGCTGCTGCAGTCGGGCTTCGGCAGCCGCGTGCGGTCGGTGATGGGCGGCACCGGCGAAGCGCCGATGTTCCAGCCGATCGGCGGCATGGACCAGTTCCCCAAGGGCTTCCAGCGGGCCCTCGGCGACATGATCCGTCTCAACATGGAGATCGTGTCGGTTCACCAGACGGCGGACAACGTGAAGGTGGTCTACAAGGACAAGAAGACCGGCCACTCGCACGAGGCCACCGCCGACTTCGTCGTGTCGTGCCTGCCGCTGACGATCGTCTCGATGCTCGACATCAACCTGTCGCCGGAGATGGCGGCCGCCGCCAAGGGGATGCCGTACAGCCCGAGCGCCAAGATGGGCCTGCAGATGAAGCGGCGCTTCTGGGAAGAGGACGATCGGATCTTCGGCGGCCACCTGTACTCGAACCTGCCGTTCGGGGAGTTCTCGTACCCCTCGAACGACTTCTTCACCCAGAAGGGCGTGCTCCTCGGCTTCTACGGCAACGGCCGCCAGGCCGGCGTCGTCGACATGCCCATCAAGGGGCGCGTCGAGCACGTGCTCACGCACGCGAGCAAGGTGCACCCGCAGATCCGGGGCGAGTACGAGGCGGCGTACTGCACGTTCTGGGAGAAGATCGAATACAGCCGCGGCGCGTTCGCGACCGGCGGCGGAGGGCGTGGCGGCCGCGGCGGCGGCGTCGAGAACATCCGCCAGACCCTGCGGAAGCCCGACGGCCGGATCTTCATCGGCTGCGCGGCCATCAGCACCGATCCGGGCTGGCAGCAGGGCGCGGTCGAAGCGGGCTGGCACGCGGTCGAGACGCTGCACGAGCGCGCGATGATGGCGTAGTGAAGCCCGGCCTTGGGCTTGGTGTCTCGGCGGTGAACTCTGCGCTGACCCTCAGGGACCGACGCGCTGGGCGTACAGGTTTCGGTCGAAGTCTTCGTCGCTGATCCTGGCCACGCCGGTCATCGTGTCGCCGTCGACCGTGCCCTCGAACCGGATCTTCTCGTCCTCGACTCCGCCCGGCATCGTCCAGTCGAGCGTGAAGTGATTGCCGTCGATCGTGCCCTTGATGGGGAAATCGCCGCTCCGGAAGATTACGAACCCCGTCACCTTGGCGTCCTTCTGCGTGAGTCGCATCGACATCTCGGCCGGCCCGCCCTGCCACTCAACGTCCCACTCGCCTGCGAGACTGGCCTGAGCCAGGGCGGCGACCTGGTACACGACGCTGATGATGAGCAAGCAGGACTGCGCAGATCGGACGACGGATCGCATGGCTGCCTCCGGCCTCGACGTCGGTCTATCTTACCGGAGGCCCCGCTTGGCCCCGTGGTCGCAAGGCGGGAGTCGGCAGCCTGGCGCCTACGAGCTCGCCAAGGGCCGCTCGCCGGATACCGGCGCCTCGATCCCGGCGAATCGCTGGACGATGGTCGCGGTCACCAGGTCGCCGACGACGTTCACCGTCGTCCGCGACATGTCGAGGATGCGATCGATGCCGATGACGATGGCGATGCCCTGCATCGGCGCGCCCACCATACCGAGCACGATCATCGAGGAGCGGAATCGATCCGCCCGGCACGCCGGCGGTGCCGATGGCCATGACGACCGACATCAGCACGACCAGGATCTGCTGCTGCAGGCCGAGCGAAATCCCGAAGACCTGCGCGACGAAGAGGACCGTCACGCCTTCGAACAGCGCCGTGCCGTTCATGTTCATCGTCGCGCCGAGCGGCACCACGAAGCCCGCCACTTCGTTCGGGACGCCGAGGCGCTCCTGGGCCACCCGGAGCGTGGTCGGCAGCGTGGCGTTGCTCGACGACGTCGAGAAGGCCGTCATGATCACGATCCAGGCTTCCCGGAAGAACTCCCGCGGGTCGCGGCGGGCAATGAACTTCAGGAAGATCGGATAGACGATCGCCATGAAGAGCGTCAGGCCGGCGATCACGGTCACGACGTAGCGGGCCAGGCTCACGAGCATGCCGAGGCCGAAGCGCGCCGTCACGCTGAAGATCAGGCAGGCGACGGCGAGCGGCGCCACCGCCATCACCAGGTCGATGATGGCGACCGTGATGTGCGCGAGGCTCTCGAGGAACTCGATCATCGGCCGCGCGCGGTCCGGCGGGAGGCGCGTCATCGCCACGCCCACCATGAGCGAGAAGAAGATCACGGCCAGCATGTTGAAGTCGGCCGCCGCCTTCACCGGATTCCGCGGCACGACGTTCACGAGCAGGTCCATGCTGACGCCGCCCTGCGCGAGGCCCATCGCCTGATCCGACTCGCTCCGATAAGCCTCCATGAGCCCGGTTCGGATCGACGGGTCCAGGTGGGAGCCTGGCTTCACGACGTTCACCATCACCAGGCCGATCGTGGCGGCCAGCGCCGTCAGGCTGACGAACGTCGCGAGGGTCAGCGCGCCGATGCGCCCGACGCGCGCGACCGAGCCCAGCCCGGCGACGCCGAGCGCGAGCGTGGACACGACGAGCGGAATGACGACCATGATCAGGGCGTTCAGCCACAGGCGTCCGACGGGATCCGAGAAGACCGCGACGAAGCGGGCCAGTCCGGCCGAGGCGCCGAAGGCGAGATTGGCGCCCACCCCGAGTACCGCGCCGACGACGAGACTCAGGAGAATCTTGGTGTGCAGCGGCATGGAGCCTGTGACGCTACCGGGCGCGTGCAACCATGTCAACCCGACCATCCTGTCAGGAGGGTCTCCGATTTGTAAGGACGCGCACCCGCGCTCGCCGCGAATTGGAACGATTCGCGCTGGCACGGGGCGTGCTTCGCCGGGGTCGGAGCATGTTCACCAAGCCCCGGGTAATCGTGGCCTGCCCATCGGGCGACGAGCGCGAGACGGTGGCCGAGTGGCTGTCGTCGGAAGGGTTCGAGCCCGTGCGCCTGCCGTCGCCACTCTCGGCCGCCGGCGAGATCGCCGAGCGCGGCGCCGCCCTCCTCGTGACCGAGCTGAGCTTCGCCCTGCGCGACGGCCTCCTCCAGGTGTGGCGCTCGCGCTATCCGAAGACGCCGGTCGTGGTCGTCGGCGACGTCGATCTCGCCGCCCAGACGCGCATGGAGAACCTGGGCGCGATCTACATCGAGCGTCCTCTCGATCGTGCGCACGTGATCTGCATGGCGCAGATCGCCGTGCTCGAGGGCCGGCCGCAACGGAAGTCGCCGCGGAAGATGGCGAGCGTCGACGCCGTCGCGAACGGTGTCCGCGCGCGCATCGTCGACGTGAGCAACGAGGGGCTGCGGCTGGAACTGCCGGGCATCCGGATCGCCCCGCCGCCGCCGCCGGTGTTCAAGGTCGCGGTGCCGCTGCTCGGCGTCGCCTTCACCGTGCAGCGTATGTGGACCGGCGCTCACGCCGACCCCAACTACCGCTGGTGCGGCGGGGCGCTGGCGGGCAACCACGGGCGCGCGGATCGGATCTGGCGCGGCCTCGTGGAGACCGCCACCTCCGAGGACGAGCCGTTCACCGACTCGCTCCGGCTGCGGTAGTCCGGCGCCCGCGTCCACCCCAACCCGACCCGACCCGACCCGCGACGCGGCGGAGGCGTCCCGCGCCCGCACTGATGTAGAGTTGGCGCCGGGAGAATCGCCATGCATTCGAGCAGGAAGGGCCGGACCCTCGTCGCCGGCGCCGTGGTATTCGTCGCGCTCGGCGTCGCCGAGCGCGCCCTCGAGCGGCGCGCCCATGCCCAGCCGCCCGCGCCGCCGATGTTCCAGGTCGATCCGGCCTGGCCGAAAGTGCCGCCGCAGTGGACGCTCGGCCAGGTCGCCGGGATCGCGGTCGACGGCATCGACCACATCTGGATCATCCAGCGGCCGTGGTCGCTCGAGTCCGACGAGCAGGCCAAGAACCCGGAGGCCGAGTGCTGCACGCCCGCGCCGCCGGTGATGGAATTCGATCAGGCTGGCAACTACGTCCAGGGCTGGGGCGGTCCCGGCGCGGGGTACGAGTGGCCGCTCGACGAGCACACGATCTTCGTCGACTACAAGGACAACGTCTGGATCTCGTCGGCCGGCGGCCCGCACCTCAAGGACCGCACCGAGAACATGATCCTGAAGTTCACGCGCGCGGGGAAGTTCCTGATGCAGATCGGCCATCGAGGCCAGAGCAAGGGCAGCCTCGACACGGCGAACTTCAACAACGCCGCCGACATCTACGTCTACCCGAAGACGAACGAAGTCTTCGTGGCCGACGGGTACGTGAACCGCCGCGTGATCGTCCTCGACGCCGACACGGGCGCCTTCAAGCGGCTGTGGGGCGCCTACGGCAAGCCGCCCGACGACAGCGTCTCGAACAAGCCCACCTACGAAGGCCCGGGCAACCCGCAGTTCAACACCGTCCACGGCATCCGCGTGTCGAACGACGGGCTGGTGTACGTCGCCGATCGGCTCAACAACCGCGTCCAGATCTTCACGATCGACGGCAAGTTCCAGCGCGAGATCTTCGTCGAGCGCAAGACGCGGCTGCTCGGCACGGCGTTCTCCATCGCGTTCTCGCCGGATCCCGGGCAGCGATATCTCTATCTGGCGGACGCCGGCAACGGGCGGATCCACATCTACGAGCGGAAGACGATGACCGAGGTGGGACACTTCGGACGCATCGGCCGCTATGCCGGCCAGTTCGTCTTCCTGCACAACGTCGCGGCCGACTCGCACGGCAACCTCTACACCGCCGAGGTGGGCAGCGGCCGCCGCGCGCAGAAGTTCGTGCTCGTCCAGCCGTGAGGCGGTCGCCCACAGAAATGTGGGCGGTTCGCGCGCCTCTACAGAAATGTGCGCGGCGCGTCCCCGCGGGCGCGCCGCCGGCCCCGTGAGCCCCGCACGTCCTCCGATCTGCTGTCCGCCGCCTCGCGCGTTTCAGACATTTCTGTCGATTAAAATCGCCTGGACGACGTTCATGTCGGCAGACCGTCAGACGTGACGATGCTGCCGTTTCATGTCCAAATGACTGGAAATGAAGATGTTAATCCTGATTGGCGGTAGACGCCTGAGTCTTGGCCCGTGCGTTGCACTTGGAGAGAGTGCGATTACCCGTTCCTCCAAGTTCCGGGGAGGCGGCCGGCTTCACCCTCCTTACGAGCCGGTCGCCGCTCCGGAACGCACCAACCGAAGAAACTCTAGGCTCTCACCTGTGCGGACGGGCTCTGCTCCACGGCCATCTGGCGAACGGCGCGCAGGTCGACCTTGCCCGAGCCGAGCGTGGGCAGCGCGGCGACCCGGTGCAGGTCCTCGCGCTTGGGCAGCCAGAGCTTCGGCAGCCCGCTCCGGCCGAGCCGCTCCCAGAGCTCCTGCGGCGTGACGTCGGGATCGGTGTAGAAGGCGACGAGGCGCTCGCCGCGCGACTCGTCCGGCACGGCGGTGACCACCGACGCGCACTGGTCGGCGATGAGCGCCGCGATCGAGTCTTCGATCTTGACGTGCGGCACCATCTCGCCGCCGATCTTGCTGAACCGCGACAGGCGATCCGTGATGTACACGAACCCGTCGGCGTCGAGGCGGCCGATGTCGCCCGTGACGTACCAGCCATCGCGCATGGCGCGCCTGGTGCGCTCCGGCTCGTCGAGGTAGCCGAGCATCACGTTCGGCCCCCGCACCAGCAACAGGCCCTCGGCGTCCGTGAGGGTGTCCTCGCCGGTCTCGAGGTCGACGACCTTCACCTCGACACCCGGGAGCGGCCGTCCGACGGAACCGGCCCGAATCCCCCAGTGCCTCGACCGGCCCTCGATCCTCGGGACGTTCACCGACACGACCGGCGCCGTCTCGGTGCAGCCGTAGCCCTCGAGCAGATCGATGCCGAACCTCTCGCGAAATGCCCGCGCGGTCGGCTCCCGCAGCTTCTCGGCGCCGACCACGGCGTACTTGAGACGTGCGAACTGTTCCGGCCGGCACTTGCGGACGTATCCCGCCGCGAACGTCGGCGTGCTGATGAGGAAGGTGACCCGGTAGGATTCGCACAGCTCGCCGATCGTCTTGGCGTCGGTCGGATTCGGATGGTAGACGACGCCGAAGCCCTGGATCAGCGGATACCAGATCGTGCCCGTGAAGCCCAGCGAGTGAAAGAAGGGCAGGATTCCGATGAGCGTGTCGTCCGGGTCCATGATGAACGCGCCGGTCACGCTGCCGATGTTGCCCAGGATGTTGCGATGGGCGAGCATGACGCCCTTCGGCACCCCCGTGCTGCCGCTCGAGAAGATGATTGTCGCGAGTGAGTCGGCGGTCGCGGCGGCGGCGGCTGTGCCCCCGTACCGGCGGAGGAGCGTTTCCGCCGGCAGGAGCCGCGCCTCGATCAGCGCGGCGACTCGCTCGATCGTACCGATCCGCGGCAGCACGTCTTCCAGGTAGACCAGGCTCGAGGCGATCGACGCGGGCGGCGTGATGTTCGCTTTCTGGAGGAAAGCCCGCGAGGTCAGGATGGTCTGCAGCCCGCATCGCTCCGCCGCGTAGGCCATCGCGTCGGGCCCGGCGGTGAAGTTGAGATTCACCGACACCTTGCCGGCCAGCGCGACCGCGACGTTGGCGAGGGCGCCGCCAACCGACGCCGGCAGCAGGAGCCCGACATTCGGCTGCCCCTCGGTGCGGCGCCGGACCCAGCGGGCCAGGATCAGACTGCCGGCCAGCGTCCGGCCGAACGTGAGCGTGCGCCCCGTCGAATCGGCCATGCAGAAGGATCCCCAGAGGCGCCTGGCGGTGGCGACGAACGCCCGAGGGAGCGTGTCCGGCATGAGTCGGCTGAGATTGTAGCCGACCGTAGGCGCCCACCGGAGCCAGGGACACCGGCGATCCGGCAGAGCCGCCACCGGTATCGTCAAAGGCCCGTCAGACCGTCGTTTACGGACGGCAAAGCTGTTGCTTGGCAAACAGGCATGGGCTCGTGCGCACGGCCAGCCGCGATCGGCATCGTCCTCCTGTTGGGCGTGGCGGGGTGCACGGACGGGGTCGCGACGGAGTCGGCTCCCGCCGGTGCGCCGACCGGCGGCCTGCAGACGGAGCTGGCGCAGTTGGCGGCCGCGATCGAGGCGCGCGTCAGCGGCGAACGGGTCCCGGGCGCCGTGTCGCGCCAGGAGCGCGCGCAGCTGATCGGAATGTACGCGCCCGACTCGTACGCGCCGCTGTGGGTCGGCCCCGCGGGACAGCCGACCGAGAACGCCCGCGACGCGCTGCGGCTCCTCGAGGACGCGCCGGATCAGGGCCTCCACGCGGCGGACTACGACGTGCCGCGCCTCGACGGGCTCGCGTCGGCGCTCGATGCCGGGCGGACGCCGAGTGTGCCCGACGTCTCGGCGTTCGACGTCGGTCTCAGCCTGAACACGCTGCGCTTCCTCCACGACGTGCATCTGGGGCGTGTCGATCCGGGGGCGCTCGGCCTCGAGGCGCTGCCGCCGCGGCAGGCTCCGGACTTCGTCTCGCTGCTGCGGTCGGCGATTGCCGATCACCGGGTCGCGCAGACGGCGGCCGATCTGGCGCCGCCGCTCGGGCTGTACCGCGCGCTCGTCGCGGCGCTGCCGCGCTACCGCGATCTCGCCGCGCGGACGGATTCTCGGAGCCGTGCCCGCGGGGCCGACGGTCCATCCCGGCGACCGCTACGGGTCGGTGGGCGTCCTTTCCCGCACGCTCGTGGCGCTCGGCGACTGGCCGGACGACGCGCCGCCGCCGGCCCCGTCCGACGTCTATGCGGGCGCCGTGGTCGACGCCGTGCGGCACTTCCAGACGCGCCACGGCCTCGAACCGGACGGAATCCTGGGATCGACGACGGTGGCTGCGCTCGACGTGCCGCTGGCGTGGCGCGCACGGCAGATCGAGCTCTCGCTCGAGCGCCTGCGCTGGCTCCCGCCGTTCACCGAGAGCCGGCTGATCCTCGTGAACATCCCCGCCTTCCGGTTGTCGGCGTGGAACGCCGTTCCGCCGGAGACGCCGCCGGCGCTCTCGATGAGCGTGATCGTCGGGCGGGCCCTCAAGACCGAGACGCCGGTCTTCACGGCCGACATGCGCTATCTGATCTTCCGGCCGTACTGGAACGTGCCGATGTCGATCGTGCGCAAGGAGGTGCTGCCGGCGATTGCGAAGGATCCAGACTACCTGGACCGCGAGAACATGGAGATCGTGTGGGGGCAGAGCGACGACGCCCGGCCGATGCCGGCGACGAAGGAGAACCTGGCCCTGCTCCGCCAGGGTCTGCTGCGCCTGCGCCAGCGGCCAGGGCCGAAGAACTCACTCGGCCTCGTGAAGTTCATGTTCCCCAACGAGGAGGCCGTGTACCTGCACGGCACGCCGGCGACGGAGCTGTTCGCGAGGGCGCGCCGAGACTTCAGCCACGGCTGCGTGCGCGTCGAGAATCCGGTGGCGCTCGCCGGGTGGGTGCTCGAGGATCCGGCGGAATGGCCGCCGCAGGCGATCGCCGACGCGATGCAGGGCGCGGACACGCACCGCGTCGACCTCGCGCACCCCGTCCAGGTGATTCTGTTCTATCTGACCGCGACCGTGGCGCCGGAGGACGGCACCGTGCGGTTCGCAAACGACATCTACGATCGCGACGCGAGCCTCGACGCCGCGCTCCGCCGTCCACGCTGAGCGCCGGCACCCACACCCGCACCCGCACCCGCACCCGGCACCAAGCACGTGGCACCAAGCACCCGGCACCCGGCACCAGCACCTGGCGCCTGGTGCCAGGCACCCGGCGCCCTTACCAGGCCCTTACCCGGCCGGTATCGACGTGAACGAAGTTCGAGGCGGGTGGAGGCTGTTCTTGGCGACGTCCTCGCTGTGCTCGCGCAGCATCTCGTTGGTCGCCGGCGAGCGATAGCCCGAGATCACCTGGAACGGAGTGTTCGTGCCGGTCGCCCGCGTGAGCCCGTGCAGCAGATCGAGGAGCGCCGGATCGATCACGTGCACGTCACCGGTCCGGAAGTCGCGCAGGAAGTGATTGACCGTCGTCAGCGCATCCGGCAGGTAGCGGCCCTGATCGAAGTACTCGATCGACAGGCGCTCGCCGGTGTGGGTGTGCAGGAAGTCGAGGGCACGCGACGGTGCCACGGCGGCCAGCGCGCTCCTGGACGCCGCGAGGATGGGTGCGGCGGCGGCGATCGCAACGACGAACTGTCGGCGTGAAAGAGACACGGGGTAGAAACTATCGGCAGCACGCGACCGCGGTGTCAACCGCAATGCGACTCCTGTGGGATGATGAGGACATGGGCGCGACCGTCGCCGGCCAGCGCAGCGTCATCGCCCTGCTCTCCACGCCGGGCGCGTATCCGCCGCACGCGGGGCCGCTCGAGCGCATCGACACGCACATCAGCATCGTCTGGCTCGCGGGCGAACGCGCGTACAAGCTGAAGCGCGCGGTTCGCTACCCGTATGTCGACTTCTCGACGCCGGAAAAGCGGCACCGTGCGTGCCTCGCAGAAGTCGAGTTGAACCGGCGCACGGCGCCGTCGATGTACCTCGGTGTCGTCGAGATCACGCGCGAAACCGATGGGTCGCTGATTCTCGGGGGGCACGGCACGCCGGTCGACTGGGTGGTCGAGATGCGGCGGTTCGATCAGGAGACGCTCTTCGATCGACTCGCCGAGCGCGGCGCGTTGAGCCTGGACCTGATGCAGGGCCTTGCAGACGCGATCGTCCGGCTTCATGCCACCGCCACGCCGCGGCCCGACCGGGGAGGCGTCGCCAACATGGCGTGGGTCGTCGACGGCAACGAGGTCGACTTCGACGGGCAGGGCGCGGGCGTGCTGGACCGGGGCGCGCGGCGCCGTCTGATCGCCGACAGCCGCGCCGCGGTCGATCGCCATGCCGCGCTCCTCGAGGCCCGGCGTCGGGACGGCCTCGTGCGCTGGTGCCACGGCGATCTGCACCTCCGCAACGTCTGCCTGCTCGACGGCCGTCCGACGCTCTTCGACGCGATCGAGTTCAGCGAGGACATCTCGTGCGTGGACGTGCTCTACGACCTGGCGTTCCTGCTGATGGATCTGTGGCGGCGCGATCTCCGCCGGCACGCGAATGCCGTCTTCAACGAGTACCTGTCCGCCCGGCACGACGCTTCGGACCTGCGGGGGCTCGCGCTGCTGCCGCTCTTCCTGTCGTGCCGCGCCGCCGTGCGCGCGAAGACCAGCGTCAGCGCGGCGGCGGTCCAGCCGGAGCCGGTGCGGGCGGAGGCGCTTCGACGCGCCGCCCGCGACTACCTGGCGCGGGCGCAGGCCCTCCTGCAGCCGGCGCCGCCGCGGCTGGTCGCGATCGGCGGGCTGTCCGGATCGGGCAAGTCCACGCTGGCGCAGCGAATTGCGCCCGGCCTCGGCCCCGCGCCGGGCGCCGTCGTGCTCCGCAGCGACGTGATTCGCAAGGCGCTCGTCGGCGCAGCGCCGACGATGCGGCTCGGAGCCGAGGCGTACACCGCCGAGGCGAGCGCGCGCGTGTACGAAAAGATCGCCGAGCTCGCGCGCGATGCGCTCCAGGCCGGTCACGCCGTCGTTGCCGATGCCGTTCACGCCCGACCGTCCGAGCGGGCCGGGATCGAGGCCGTCGCGCGCGCCGCCGGCGTTCCGTTTGCCGGATTCTGGATCGACGTCCCGGCGGCGGCCCTGGCCGCACGGCTCGCCCGCCGGGGAGCCGACGTCTCGGACGCCGATCCAACGGTCCTCGAGAAGCAGCTGCGCTACGAGCTGGGCGATGTCGAGTGGAGGAAGCTCGACGGCTCGCTCGACGCGGAGGCGACCGCCAACCGCGCGGAGGAGCTGCTCTGACGGACCCCAATCGGCGGCCGGACGGCGCAGGATTGGTCGACGCCGACATGACCGCGCTGGTCGACCGTCTCGCCGCGCACCGCACGCTGTCGGGCGTGCCGCGCGCCCAGCTCGAGTGGCTGGCGGCGCACGGGGACAGGCGCCGCTTCGAGCCTGGCGAGGTGGCGGCGCACGCCGGCGAGATCCCCGATCAGCTGGTCGTGGTCTTCGCGGGGCGCCTGTCGATCTCGATCGAGCGCGGCGGCAACCGGCGCAGGGTCATGGAATGGCGGGGCGGCGACATCACCGGCATCCTCCCGTACTCGCGAATGACCAAGGGGCCCGGCGACACGGTGGTCGAGGAGCCCACGGAAGTGCTGGCGATCGACCAGCAGCACTTTCCCGAGATGATCCGCGAGTGCCAGGACCTGACCGCGGTGCTCGTGCATCTCATGGTCGACCGCGCCCGTCACTTCACCAGCTACGATCTGCAGGACGAGAAGATGCGGTCGCTCGGACGCCTGTCGGCCGGGCTCGCGCACGAGCTGAACAATCCGGCATCGGCCGTCGCTCGCAGTGCGGCCGCGCTGGCGGAGCGGGTCGGCGAGCTGACGGCGGCTGCCCGGGGTCTCGGCGCGGCGGGGCTCTCGCCCGACCAGGCCGCCGCGGTGGACCACGTGCGCGGTCACTGCCAGCGGCTGGCCGCCCCCGGCGTCCGGACGCCCGTCGAGCAGGCCGAGCGCGAGGAGGTGCTGGCCGACTGGCTCGACGCCCACGGCGCGGATCCGGCTGCGGCGTCCGCACTCGCCGAGTCCGAGGTGACCATCGAGGCCCTCGACGGACTGGCGACGGCCGTCGAGGGACCCCGCCTCGACGCGGCCCTCCGCGCGATCGCCGCCGGCTGCACGGTCAGCGCGCTCACCGGCGAGATCGAAGCCGCCGCCTCTCGGATCTCGCACCTGGTCGCCGCCGTGAAGGGCTTCACGCACATGGATCAGTCGAGGTCGGCGGCGCCGGTGGATCTCGCCAGGAATCTCGCCGACACCGTGGCCCTGCACCAGTCGAAGGCCAGGGCGAAGTCCATCGGCATCACGGTCTCGGTCGAACCAAATCTGCCGGCGGTGCCCGGTTTCGGCGGCGAGCTGAATCAGGTGTGGGCGAACCTCATCGAGAACGCCCTCGACGCGGCGCCCGTCTCGGGGCGTGTCGTCGTGTCGGCCCGCCGCTCGGACAGGGCCGTCGCGGTCGGCGTCGAGGACAACGGCCCTGGCGTGCCGGACGAGCTGCGCGCGCGCATCTTCGATCCGTTCTTCACGACCAAGCCCGTCGGGTCGGGCACCGGCCTCGGTCTCGACATCGCCCGCCGGATCGTCGACCAGCACGGCGGCGACATCGCCCTCGAATCCCGCCCGGGGCGGACGGTGTTCACCGTCACGCTGCCCCTGCGCTGACCGCCGTACGCGGCCCGCCGGCGACCCACGACGTGCGACGCGTGCGGTCGCGGTCGCGATTTCCCCGTCAGTACCAGTTGCGCAGCCGGACCTCGACGCCCGAGCCCTCGAGCGGCTTGGCGAAGTTGGCCAGGTCCTGTCCCTTGTAGTGGTACGGATAGACGATGCGCGGCTTGAACGCCGCGACGCACTGGGCGGCCTCGGCCGGCGTCATGGTGTATGGAAGGTTCATGGGCACGAAGGCGACGTCGATGTTCTTCACGGCCTTCATCTCGGGCGTGCACTCGGTGTCGCCCGCGACGTAGATGCGCCGGCCGCCGAGCGTGACGATGTAGCCGTTGCCGGCACCCTTGGGGTGGAAGAGCTGCCCGGGCGCCGGTCCGCGCATGATGTTGTACATCGGCACGGCCTCGATGCCGACGCCGTCGATCGTCTGTGTCTGGCCGTTCGACATGACAATCGCGCCGGGGACCTGGGGCGCCACGGCGGGCGGCACGACGATCTTCGTCGCCGGCGTCTTGAGGGTGTCGATGGTCTTCGGGTCGAAATGGTCCCCGTGCTGGTGCGTGATCAGGATGAGGGTCGGCCGGGGCAGTCCGTCGAAGGTGCCGCCCTGGGACGTCGGATCCACGGTGATGACGTGGGGGCCCTGCACCAGCTGCAACGCCGCGTGATAGATCGGCGCGATGGTGATGTCGCCGCCGGTGGCCGCCAGCACGTCCGGAGCCGGGCGGGCCGCCGCGAGACCTACGGCCGCCACGACCATCGCCACGCCGACTGCTCCGAGAGTTGCGCGCATGAACGCTCCTTTCGCGGCCGCCGCTGGCGCCGCTCCACCGTTTCGATGCGGATTGTAGCGGATTGTAATGGATCTTCCGTGAGGCCCGCTCGGCGCGGGCCCGTGCGTCGCTACCGCGTATTGGCGAGGTCGTTCATCAGCGCGTCCGCCCGCTGCCTGGCGACGTCGAGGCGCTGCTGGAGATCGGTGTAGACGAACTCGTGCCCGGCCTGAATGGCCTGCTCGAGCGGCACGTCGGCCTGCTGGTACTCGTCGCTCAGCCGGTCGTGCCGCGCACGATCCGTGACGCGGTTGATGAGACGCCGCGCGGCGTCGAGCTGATCCCGCGTGGCATTGATGGCCTCGTAGATCGCCCGCGCCTGCTGAGCGCGTTCCGGCCGCGGCGCACGCCCCTTCGGGCCGTGGCACTGGGCGCAGACCGCCTCGATCGCGCGCGGCGACGGGCGACGGAGACCCGCATCCCCGTGGCAGGTGGCGCAGGTCGGCGTGCGTGCGTCGCCCGCCTCGAGCAGCGCATAGTGGCGGCTCTGCTGGAACGCGGTGAAGGGGCCGGCGTGGCACTTGCCGCACGTCGCGGGGAGGTTGCGCCGGTTCACCGGGCTCGCCGGGTTCGAATGATAGAGGACGCCGCGATGTGCCGCCACCAGGTCGAACGTCGTCGGATCGCCGCCGTGGCAGGCCTCGCAGCCGACGTTCCCGCGGCCATGGGCCGAGTAGCTCCAGTCGGAGACGTGTGCCTGCGCCGGGGCGTCGGGGTTGGCGATGTGACAGTCGGCGCAGCGGCTCGTCTGCGCCGAGGCGGGGGCGGCCAGCAGGGCGATCGCGAGCGCTACCAATGCCGCGCCGGTGAACCGCGTCTGCATTGCGGGCATCTTAACCCACGACTGTGGCCGCTCGCGAGTCGATTACAGCAGCTTGCGAATCGCGGCGTCGAGCTCCGCCTCGGTCATCTGTCCGGGATGGTACAGCCGTACGATGCCCGCGCGATCGACGAGCACGAGCGTCGGCGTCGTGGAGACGCCGTAGCGCTGGTGGTTCGCCACGTCCATGGGCACCGGTACGTTCGCGAGGAACGGATAGTACTGATCGCGGATCTTGACGATGTAATCGTGCTCCTCGTCGGGCGTCGCGTCCTTGCCGCGCGCCGTGTACCCGTAACGCTGCGTCGGCGCGATCATCGTCAGCCCCCGGGGACCGTACTTGTCGAGAAGCCTGGCGAGGATGGGGCTCTCGGCCTTGCAGTCCGGGCACCAGTGCGCCCAGAAGAACAGCAGGACGACCTTGCCCTTGAGATCCGCGAAGGTCGGGACGCTCGGCCCGAGGTGCTCCGAGCCGACGAGCGCGGGCGGCGCCTGGCCCTCGAGGCTCAGGAGGTTGATGTTCTTCTCGATGCGCTTGTGGAGGTTGGTGGCGCCGTAGGCGGCGAGCTGGGTGTCGAGGAAGTCGAGCGCATCGGCGCGCTGGCCACGTGCGGCCTCGACCTGCGCTTTGACCTCGATCGCGGCGCCCAGCGAGATCTCGAGGTGGGCGTCCTGGTCGATCCCGATCGTCGGCAGCTTGGCGACCGACAGGCGGTATGTCTCGTCCGCGTACCGCTCGGCATCGTCCAGCTTGCCGGCCGCGAGCGCGCCGCGGCCGAGCCAGGACATGGCTTCCAGCACCTCGGTGGTGTCGCCGACGCGGTCCTCGTACTGCTTGAGGACGGCTTCGCCGGCCGGGAAGTCCGCCTTCGCGATCTGCGCGCGAACCTCGGGGATGACGCCCGTGCGGCCGCGTTGCGCCCACGCGGGCTGCACCAGCACCGCCAGCATCACGACCGAGCCGACTGCCGCCGTCAATCGCTTCATGACGCCCGCTCCTCTCGCCCTGCGCACCACACAGTATGGCACCAGGGCGTGCTGCCGGGGAGACTCTTCGCGGCGGGCGGCTCCGCCGCGCCGCGGGCCCGAGGTTGGACACCGGGACGCGGCTGGAGCTGCCAGACCGCCGGAATCCGCCTACATCGCCGCCTTGACCGACGACACCTGGATGACCTTGCCGTTCTGATCGCCGACGATCGTCGCCTTCTTGCCCGCCAGCTTGGCCAGCTCGGCCTTCTGCTCGCTGCTCGCCTTGAGCGTGTAGGCGGTGTTGCCGACGATCAGCGCGTAGTCGGAGCCGTTCTTGACGCACTCGGCCGTGCAGTCCGCCGGTTCCTCGCCCGCCATGTGATGGACGCCGCACATCGCGTCGCCGACTTCACCGGTCAGCGTGGCGCTCTTCGCGCTCAGCGTGACTCCGGCGGCGAAGAACGCGACGGCGGCGGCAATCGAGGCGGTGCGTGCAATTGTCTTCATCTGTCTCTCCCTGGAAGAATGATCCAACTTCTACCATTCAACACCAAAACCGCGTCGCCTATTCCGCGGAGGCGCCACACGGCTGACGGCGATCCCTCACGTCACTGGACCGCCAGTCGACCGCGTCGCCTGCGGCGGCTTCCGCGAGATCTCCGGCAGCTCCGGCTGATCGTAGAGCGGCGGCGGCATGCGCAGCAGCACGGTGGGGAGGATCGTGTTGGCGACCGCATAGATGACGAGGCCGCCGAAGAGGACCGGCCCGGCGTCGAAGCGCTCGCGGAGCAGCTCGGCGATGACCAGCGTGAAGACCAGCGTGGGCGTCAGCGCGACGGCCACGCGCGTGCCGTCGGCGAAGGGTTCCGAGAGCGCGAGGCGGCGGTGCAGCGCAATCAGGCCGATGCGGAGGGGAACGACGGCGGCCAGGCAGCCGAGGCCGACGGCGAGCGAGCCGAGACTCAAATGCTCGCTGCCGAAGTGCAGGCCCGCGCTGAAGAAATAGAACGGGATGAAGAACGACGCGAACACCTCGACCGCGTGCAGCGTGTGCTCGGACGACATCGACGGCAGGCGCTCGCGGAAGCGCTTCGCCACCATGCCGACGACGAATGCACCGACGAGGTAGTAGGTGCCCAGCTTGCGGGTCACGAAGGCCGAGAGGAGCGTCAGCATCAGGAGGAACGCGAAGTCGGACTTCGGGGCGAAGGGGTCGATCCAGACGGCGAACGCCCGGAACATCAGCGGCAGGCCGAGGACGAGCGCGGCGAGGGCAGCCGTCCCGAGTGCGAGCTGCAGCAGCGTTGCCGACTGCAGGACGACGAAGAGCACGACGAGCGATACGAGCTCGGTGGCGATCGTCAGGGAGCGGACCCAGTGGCGCTGATCGCCGGAGAGCGGCAGGCTCTCGAGCGAGTCGAGGATGAAGCCGGCCGACGGCGTCACCAGGGCCAGAACGATCAGCACCGCGACCCGCCAGCCGACGCCGCCCCACCGGTGCAGCAGGAAGGCGAGCGCCGACATCGTGAGTCCCAGCAGCGCCAGATGCTGCCCGAGGATCCGGCGCCGGTAGTTCAACGCCTGCAGATCGACCTCGAGTCCGGCGAACAGGAAGAGCGCCGAGATGCCGAGCGTCGCGAGGAGCTGGACCGTGGCGTCGGTCCGGAACCACCCGACCGTCAGGCTGGTCGCGGTACCCAGCACGAGGCTCGTGACCGCCGTCGGAATCTGCCAGCGCGCCACGATGCGCGGCACCACGATCAGCGCGAAGAGCAGCGTCATGTACACCACCTCCGGGCTGACGAAGGTGGGGAAGTTGGCGCCGAGGGCGCCCGGGGCGAGAGGTGTGGTCGGCGGCATGGAATCGATTCGGCGGGGAGCGGCGCCAGACCGCCGGGTCTCCAGTCCCGCGCTCGCAAAGTAAGGCCGACGCGTGCGGAGGTCAAGCGATTGGAGCTGAACCATGATCATCCGGCGGTCTGACTACAATGAAACACAGGCCGTATGCCGTCTCGACGAGTCCGCATCGCCTGGTGGCTCGGGGCGCTGGCGCTGGCTGCCATCGCCCTCCTGGGAGCGGTGCACCTGCCGCCGGTACAGGCCCGCGTCGTCGAGTGGGCCCTGGCGCGCGCGCGCGCGGCGACCGGACTCGACATCACCGTACAGTCCGCTTCCTACGACCTGCCCGCGCTGAGCGCGTCGGCGCACGGCGTCGTCGTCGCCGTGCCGGGTGAGCAGCCGTTCCTGGACATCGGGGATGCCACGGTGACCGTGCCGTTCTCGGCGCTGTTCGGTTCGTTCCGAATCGCCACGGTCGACGTGGTGCAGCCGCGCGTGACGGTGGTCCAGCGCGCCGATGGGTCGATGAACCTCCCGCCGGCGGGCGGCGGGGGGACGGGCGGTGGCGGACTGCCGCTCGAGATCGGAGCCCTGCTCGTACGCGACGGCCGCGCTTCCTACCGCGCCGCCGCCGGCACGACGGCCGACGTCTCGGGGTTGAGCCTGCGGCTCACCGGCGGAGCGGGCACGCTGGCCGGCGCGCTCTCGGCCCAGGACGTGTCGGTGGCCGCCGATGGCGTGCAGATCCCCGGCGGGAAGCTCGATGGCGTCGTCCGCTACGACGGCGCGTCGCTGCTCGTCGACCAGATCGCCTACGCGGCCGCATTCGAGGGTGGTCAGCTGACCGTCGGCGGGCGATTCACGACCCAGCCCCTGCACCTCGCGGGCAATGTCGCCTGGCAGAACGTGCGCACGCTCCCGCTGTCGAGGCCGCGGGCGCCGGTCGGCATCGCGTCACGGCTGTCGGGGCACGCGGACGTCGACTGGACCGCTGACGGCGGCCTCGGCGGCCTCGCGGTCTCGCTGGACAACCGCGCGACCGCCGAGACGGCGTCGACCGGCTCGATGGGCCTCGACGGTGACCTGAGCTTCCGCCTCGCGAACGGCGAGTGGCAGCTGCACCAGGAGCACCGCGTCGCGGGAGCGGTCGACACCTCGGGTGATTTGACGGGCCGTCTCGATGCGGTCGATCCCGCGGCGTCGACGGTCGGGGGGACCGTCGATGTCTCCAGCGCGGACCTCGCGGCGGCGGCTCGCGTGCTCGCGCGCGCCGGCATCGGGCTGCCGGACTGGGCGCGCTCGCCGGCCGGCCGTCTGCAGGCGCGGCTGCACGTCGGCGGGACGGTGGGCGCGCCGACGGTGAACGGCGACGCGACGCTCGGCGGCGGCCGCATCGCCGGCTTCGCGCCGATCGCCGCCCGGTCGTCGTTCGCGGTCGACGTGGGCGCCGCGTCGGGGCACGGCACCGTCGACGTGGAGGTGCCGGAGATTGCGGGACAGACGACCGGCACGGTGACGACGAACCTGGCGTACGCGAACGGGAGGATCCGCGCGACCGACATCGCGATCGCGCAGCTCGGCGGCGGGCGAGTGTCCGGCAGCGCCGAGTACCGGGTCGCCACGGGCGCGTACGCCGCGACGCTCCAGCTCGCGGCCGTCTCCGTGCGCCCCGTGATCCTGAACGGCAAGACGTGGCCCGTATCGGCAACCGTCGACGGCACGGTCGCCGCGCGCGGCACGGTCGATCGCCCCGGCGCCGACGCGGCGCTCTCGCTCTCCGCGGTCGAGTGGAACGGCGAAACGCTGGCGGCGGCCACCGTCGACCTGTCGCTCGCCGACGGCCGCGCCACGGTCCGCGCGCGCGTCCCGGATTACGCGGCGACGCTCGAAGGCGGGATCGGCGTCGCCGCGCCGCATGCGTTCACCGCCACGGCGGCGGTCCAGGATCTCGACCCGGCGACCATCATCGCGCGCGCTGGACACGACTGGCCGCCGTTCGTCCGCCGCCTGGCGGGCGCCGTCACGGTCCGCGCGTCGGCATCCGGGTCCGCGGACGACCTCGAGCGGGCCACCGCGCAGGTCGACCTCGAGCGGATCGATCTGCAATCGGGCGGCGCCCGCCTCGCTCTCGCCGCGCCTGCCACCGTGCAGTACGCCGGTCGCCGCGTGACCGTCGACGATCTACGGCTGACGACGACGGGCGCGCAGGCAGAGGTCTCGGGCGCGATCGGGGTGGACTCGGGCGCCGGCGCGCTCCGGGCGTCGTTGCGGGGCGACCTGACCTCCGCCCGCCCGTGGCTGTCGCTGGCCGGCGCCCCGGAGGATCTGACGCTCGCCGGCACGGTGGACGCCGACGTGTCGGCGTCGGGATCGATACAGCAGCCCCGGCTGGCCGGTCGGCTTCAGCTCGCGAACGGACGCATCGCGTGGACGACGTACCCGGCCGCGACGGACGTGGCCGTCGACGCGTCGATCGACAACGGCGTGATCGATGCCGCCCGCGTCGCCGCGCAGTGGCAGGGCGCCACGGCCAGCGGCCACCTGGTCGTGCCGCTCGCGATGCTGAGCGAGCGCCTGGCCGTGCCATCGTCGGGGCCGGCGCCGACGGCTTCGTTCTCGGGGCGCATCGACGGCATCACGGAACGGGCGCTCGAACCGTTCGCAGGAACGTCGATTGCGGCGAATCTCGCCGGACGGGCCGGCGTGCAGGTCGACCTGCAGGCCAGCCGCCTGTCGGTCGCCAGCCTGCACGGCACGGTGGTGATGGACGACTTCGGCTTGACGGCGGAAGGCGTGGAGATCTCGCAGGTACGACCCACGCGTCTCGAACTGGAGGGCAGCACGGTTCGCGTCGGCGACTGGAGCTGGCAGGCCGCCGGCAATCGCTTCGACGTGACGGGTACCGCCGCGCTCGCCAGCGGGGGCGCGCTCGACCTGAACGTCGCCGGCCGGATCGACCTCCGCGTGCTCGGCGCCGTGTGGC
Source organism: uncultured Acidobacteriota bacterium (assembly GCA_963761615.1). GTDB lineage: Bacteria > Acidobacteriota > Vicinamibacteria > Vicinamibacterales > CAVVIG01 > CAVXGU01. Next base: position 240,745 of record CAVXGU010000003.1, read on the forward strand.
CGGACGTCGCGACCGGCGGCCTGGCCGACGTCACGCTGCACGTGACCGGAGCGCCATCGTCTCCGCTGGCTGACGGCACGCTGCAGATCACCAACGGCGAACTCCGCATCCAGGACCCGCAGGTTGCCGTCACCAACGCCCAGGGCCGCGCGACGCTGAGCGGCAACCGGATCGAGATCGCGGGCCTCCAGGGCGCGATCAACGGCGGCCGTTTCACGGCGTCGGGACGCCTGCAGCGCGAGGGCTTCGCGCCGAGCAGCGGCTCGCTGACGGTCACGGCCACCGGCGTGACGCTCGACGTGCCCGAGGGGCTGCGCACGCAGGTCGACTCGACGCTCACGTTCGACGTCGGCGCCCGGCAGCAGCTGTCCGGCACGGTCACGATCCAGCGCGGCGCCTACCGGGAGCCGCTCAGCCTCGCGATGGACCTGCTGGGCAGCGCGCACGCGCGCACGGTCGAGAGCGGGACGGCGCCCGGCGTGGCGGCGGCGAAGATCGATCTCAACGTGGCGCTCGTCAGCGCTCAGGATCTCGTCATCGACAACAACTACGGCCGCATGGACGTCGGCGTCGACGTGCGCCTCGTCGGCACCGTCGCGCAGCCGTCCGTGGTCGGGCGGGCCACCATCCGCGAGGGCGGGGTCGTCTACCTCGGGGGGCGGACGTACCAGGTGGAGCGGGGGACGATCGACTTCACCAACCCGCGCGAGATCGTGCCCGATCTCGATCTCGTGGCGCGAACGCGCATCTCGGGCTACGACGTATCGCTCTCGATCGCCGGCACCCCCGACACGATCAAGGGCACGCTCTCGTCGGATCCTCCCCTCGGCCAGAGCGACATCGTGTCCCTGCTCGTCACGGGCCGGACGGCCGAGCAGAACGGCGGCGCCGCGCCGCAGGTGGCGGGCGGCGAGGTGCTCGCCTACCTGTCGGGCGAGGCGCTCGGGTTTGCCGCGCAGGCCGTTGGGCTGGACACCCTGCGACTCGAGCGGGGCGCGAGTGTCGAGGAATTCAACACCGATCCCTCGCTGATTGCGGGCGACGCGGATCCGTCCACCCGGCTCACGGTCTCGAAGCGCTTCTCGCGGTACGCCGAGGTCGTGCTGTCGCAGAACCTGAGCCAGGGTGGTGCCTTCACGTGGATCGTGTCCTTCACGCCGGGCCGTCACGTCGAGCTGCGCGCCCTGTCGCTCGACGACCAGAGCCGCGCCTACGAGCTCCGCCACGATCTCTCGTTCGGCGGCCCGCCCGTGCCGCGCCCGACCGGCAGCGCCGGCGCCGAGGCCAGCGGGCGCGTCACAGCCGTCCGGTTCACGGGCGATCCCGGATTCCCCGAGAGCGAGCTGCGCCGCCAGATCAATCTGAAGGCGGGCGATCAGTTCGATTTCTACCACTGGCAGGACGACCGCGAGCGGCTGCGGCGCTTCTACCTGGACCGCGGATACCTGGAGGCCCGCGTGAGCGCGCGCCACGACGAGTCCGCCTCGGCCGGCGAGAACGCCGTGGCGCTCGAGTACGACATCGACCGGGGCCCGTCGTGCGTGCTGGACGTGGAGGGCGACACGCTGCCGTCGGACGTGCGCAGGCAGCTGCGGACGCTCTGGAGCGACGCGATCTTCGACGAGGCCCTGATGGACGACCTGCAGACGGCCGTGCGCCGCTCGCTCGCGGACCGGGGCTACCTGCGGGCCGGCGTGACGGTGTCGAAGCCGGATCTCTCCATCTCGGGAGAGAAGCACATCCGAATCACCATCGATCCGGGGCCGAAGAGCGCGTCCCGGGACGTCCGCTTCATCGGGAACCACGAGATCGCCGACGCCAGGCTCGAGCCGCTCGTCGACGGCAGCGCCATCTGGCTCGACCCGTCGTCGCTCGGCCAGGCGGTCGCGGCGCTCTACCGGTCGGAGGGATTCCTCGCCGTATCGGTGGCCGCCGGCCCCGTCGACTTCGAGGGGGACCGGGCGGTGCTGCCCGTGCGGATCGAGGAGGGCCCCGCGTTCGTCGTGTCGCGCGTCGGCGTCGACGGCGCGAAGCTGCGCCCGGCCGCCGACGTGCGCGCCGCGTTCGCGATGGCCCCGTCGGATCGGTATACCGACGCCGCCCTGGACCGCGGCCGCAAGGCGGTCGAGCTCGACTACGCCCGACACGGGTTCAATCAGGCGACGGCGAGCGTCCAGACCGCCGTCGACTCCAAGGCGGGCACGGTCGCGATCACGATCTCGGTGGACGAGGGGCCGCAGCAGGTGCTGCAGTCGGTCGACGTCTCGGGAGCGTCCGGCGTGCGGCCGGGCGTCATCGCCGGTGCGCTCAAGCTGAAGACGGGCGAGCCGGTGAACCTCGATCAGTGGTACGCCGCGCGGCGGCGGCTGTTCGACACGGGACTGTTCCAGCGGGTGGACGTCGCGCCGCAGCCGCTGCCGAACGCCGAGCATCCCGACGGGGTCCAGCCGGTGGCCGCGCACGTGACCCTGCTGCGCCAGGCGCCGTGGCGCCTGCGGTACGGGCTCGAAGTGACGGATGCGCCCGCACCCGCATCCGATCAGGGCCGCGTGTTCGGGGCCGGCATCAACGGGGATCTCCAGCGCCGCGGCCTGTTCGGGCACCCCGGCACCCTGGGGCTCACCGCGCGCCTCGACCACGATCGGACGATCGGTCGGAGCTACCTGACGCTGCCGACGCTGTTCGGACGACAGGTCTCGACGAGCTTTTTTCTGTCACGATCGCGCCAGCGCCTCGCGCAGCAGGGCTACCTGCCGATCGTCGCCGATCTCTGGACGGTCACGGCCGAACAGCGGTTCACGCCGTGGCGGAAGCTCCAGATTGCCTACGGCTACCAGTTCCAATGGAACCACACGTATCTGACCGACCAGACCGATCCGCTCGCCTTCGACGAGACGACGAAGGAGGCCCGGCTGACGACGACGGCCATCGTCGACACGCGCAATGACCCGTTCAACGCGACGAGCGGTCAGTTCCACTCGTCGAACGTCGAGCTCGGGGTCTCGCGGCTCGGCTCGGACGTGCGGTTCATCAAGTATGTGATGCAGCAGTTCATCTACCAGCCGCTCGGCGGCAGCGTGGTGTCGGCGTCCGGCGTTCGGCTCGGCGCCGGGCGCGGCTTCGGCCAGGATCTCCTGCCCAGCGAGCGCTTCTTCGTGGGGGGCGTGAACACCGTGCGCGGGTACGCCAACGACTCGCTCGGCGCGATCTTCCTGGGCTCTCCGACCGGCGGCCAGGCCTCGCTGACCCTCAACCAGGAGATCCGCTTCCCCGTGTTCCGCTGGGTGCGCGGCGTCGGCTTCGTCGACGCGGGCAACGTGTTCGACCGGGCGAGCGAGCTGTCCTTCACCAATCTGGCCGTGGGCGCCGGCGCGGGGCTGCGTTTCTCGACGCCCGTCGGGCTGTTTCGCGTCGACCTGGGCTTCCCCCTGCCAGCCAACGGACGCAAGCCCCTCATCTACGTGGCGTTCGGGCAGATGTTCTGACAAGGGTGCCGGGCGCCCGGCGCCCTTATCGTCCCCTCAGCGTCCTCATAATCGATTCGACGGCGAGGCGTTCGGGCGCCTTGGGTGCGAGCTTCACGAACGCGTCGAAGTGCACCGCCTCCTTGTCGGGACGCTTGAGCTTCGAGTACGCCATCCCGGCGTAGTAATGCGCGTAGGCGAACGTCGGATCGAGCTCGGTCGCGCGCTCGAAGGCCGCGGCCGCCCCGGCCCAGTCCCCTGCCGTCGCTTTCACCAAGCCGAGCTGGTAGTGGGCCGCGAACATGTCGGGCGACGTCGTGGTGGCCTCGGTTGCGGCCTTGAGGGCGGCGTTCACGTCGTTGTCGGCGAGCGCGCGCGCCGACTGGGCCACGAGCATCCAGCCGGTGGTGCCCTCCGCGGCCAGCGCCGCCAGCTCCGCCTTCGCGCGATCGACGGCCGGCGGCGTCATGTGCAGCAGGATCTGTGAGGCCAGGAACAGGTCGGACGGACCGAGCGCGCCATTCGCGCGCTTGGTGTCGAGCGCCTGCAGCGCCTGGTTGTACTGCCCAGCCTCGAAGAGCTGCTGGGGGGACATCTGCTCCTGCGCCAGCGCCGTGCCGAGCGCCCCGTCGGCGCCGAGTATGGCGGCTGTCATCATGATCAAGATGCTGTATCTCACGGAAGCCTCCTCGTCCGGCTCAGATTGCAGGAACCGTACCAGCGGATCAGCGGCCGAGCGCCTGTCTGATCCGTTGCCGCAGCTCGTTCGGGGTGAAGGGTTTCTGGCAGATCGACACGGCCCCCCGCAGTCCTGACAGGTTCAGGGTGTCGGCCGTGTAGCCGGACATGATGATGACCGGCAGGTTCGGACGCTCCCCGAGGATTCGTGCGGCCAGCTCGATGCCGCTCATGCCGGGCATGGTGGCGTCGGTGAGCAGCAGCTGGATCGCGCCGTCTGCGTCGCGCATGGCGCGCAGCGCCTCCTCGCCGGATCCGGCCTGGATCGTCCGGTAGCCTTCGGTGCGCAGGGCGGCGACGACCAGTCCGCGCACGGCCGGATCGTCATCGACGACCAGCACCGTCACGGCGGCGTCGCGATGCACGCCGTCGGGCGGATCGTCCGGCGCCGCGTCGGATGCGGGGGGGCTGCGGGCGGGAAGTAGAGGCGAAACGTGGTGCCGGCGCCCGGCTCGCTGTCGGCGAAGATGAAGCCGCGGCACTGCTTCATCGTGCCGTAGACCATCGACAGTCCGAGGCCGGTGCCCTTGCCGACGGGCTTCGTCGTGAAGAACGGCTCGAAGATGCGTCCGAGCGTCTCGGGCGACATGCCGACGCCACTGTCCCGCACCGCCAGCGTCACGTAGTGTCCCGGCGGCATCGGCGCGTGCGCATGGGCGAACGTCTCGTCCACCGTCTCGAGGCGCACGGCGAGCGTCAACCGGCCGCCGTGCGGCATGGCGTCGCGCGAGTTGACCGCCAGGTTGACGATGGCCTGTTCCACCTGACCCGGGTCGCCGAGGATCGGCGGCACGCCGGGTGCCACCTCGGCGCGGAGATCGATGTCGTCGCCGAGCAGCCGTCCCAGGAAGCGGCCGAGGCTGGTGACGGTCTCGCCGAGGCTGAAGAGGCGCGGTTCGATCAGCTCGTGCCGGCTGAACGCGAGCAACTGGCGCGTCACCGCGCCGGCGCGTTCGGCCGCCTTGCGCACCTCCCGCACGTCGTTCTCCGAGGGATGCCCCGAGCCGAGGTCTCCCAGCACCAGTTCGGCGAAGCCGGCGATCGCCGTCAGCGCGTTGTTCAGATCGTGCGCGATGCCGCCGGCGAGGCGCCCGATGGCCTCCATCTTCTGCGCCTGGCGCAGCTGCTCCTCGAGCTGGCGCTGCTCGGTCACGTCCTGCAGCGTGCCGATGAGGCGCGCGGGATGGCCGGCGGCGTCCCGCGCCAAGTCGGCGTTGACGCGGACCCAGCGGACGGCGCCGTCGGTGCGAACGATGCGGTGCTCGTGCTCGAACGGCCGTCCTTCACGGACGGCCGCCGTCGCGGCGTCTCGCGCGTCGTCGCGATCCGCGTCGTGGATGAACGCGAGCGCCGAATCGATCCGGCCGTCGAAGCGCCCGGCCTCGAGGCCGTGGATTCGCAGCATCTCGGGAGACCACACGATCCGCCCCGAGCCGTCGGTCTGCGCCACCCAGCTTCCGATGTGGGCGACCTCCTGCGCCTTCTCGAGGATCGCCCGGTGCTCGGCGAGCGCCTCCTCGGCCCGCGCCCATCGCGTGATCTCGCGGTACGCGGCGACGACGCCGGCCGTCTCACCGTCGACCACGTACGGCGCGACGCGCCGCTCGACGACGCGGCCGTCGCGCAGGCGGAGCGTCTCGAGCGACTCGCCGGGATGATCCGCCGCGATCGGGTCGCCGCGCACGATCGGCGCTGGTCCCGGCTGCTCGATCTGGCTGTCGAGCGCGCAGGCCCAGGCGTGGCGATCGGCCGGGTCGAGACCGGCCGGCAGGTGGAACAGCTCCGCGAAGCTGCGGTTGTGGAAGAGGACGCGGCGATCGAGATCCAGGACCAGGATGCCGTCGCGCATCGAGTCGACCACGGCCTGGAGGCGCGCGGGATCCGTGGGATCCGAGGGAGTGATCATCCGCGCGCTCACGCTATCACAACATCGGGGACGCCGCGGCGGCTAACCGTACGTGCCGAACACCCGCGTCATGTAGTCGCCCATGGTCAGGGCGAGCAGGATCATCAGCCAGAAGATGCCGCTGACGGCCACCGCCCACGTCAGACGAGGGCTGTCCTTCACGTGCATGAAGAACAGGACGACAAGCGAGCCCTTGAAGGCCGCGATGGTCAGCGCGGCGATCGTGTTCAGCTCGCCGAGATCGAAGACGGCGATCTGCACGGTCAGGTACGTGCAGAACAGCAGGATCGCGAAGATCGTGAAGTACACGCGCTTCGGCAGGACGTGAGAGGTCGTCATGATGCGTGCAGCCCGAGCAGGTACAGGAGCGGGAACAGGAAGATCCAGACGATGTCGACGAAGTGCCAGTACAGGCCGGCGACTTCGATCGGGTTGTAGTACTCCGGCGAGAACCGCCCGCGCCACGCCATCACGACCATGACGGCCATGACGCCGATCCCGATGATCATGTGCACGGCGTGGATCCCCGTCATGACGAAGTAGAGCGAGAAAAAGATCTGGGCGTTGGCGGCGAGCGCCGCCGGCTCGAAGGAGAAGGACGCCAGCCCCGGCACGTGGTGCTCCATGTACTCCGTGTAGTACTCGAAGCCCTTGATCCCGAGGAAGACGGTGCCGAGCGCCATCGTCGCCAGCAGGAGCAGGATGAGCGGGCGCCGCTGGCCGAGCTGCGCCGCGCGGACCGCGAGCGCCATCGTCAGGCTGCTCGTGATCAGCACGGCCGTGTTCGTGGTGCCCGCCCAGACGAGCAGCGCCCGGCTGCCCGCCACGAAGGCGGCCTCGTGCCAGTTGCGGTAGACGGCGTAGGTGCAGAACAGGCCGCCGAAGAACAGGATCTCCGTCACCAGGAAGACCCACATCCCGAGCGTCGCCGTCTCCTGCTGCTGTTCGAGCGAGTCGAACTGGTGCGAGAGGGCGGCGGACGCGCCGCCGTGTCCGGTGGCCTCAGGCAATGGACTTCTCCGTCTGCACGGGATACGTGTACGGGTCCTCGGTCACGACGGGCGGCACCAGGAAGTTCTCGGTCGGCGGCGGCGACGTCGTCTGCCATTCGAGCCCCGAAGCGCCCCACGGGTTGGACCCGGCGATCCGGCCGTAGCGAAGGGACCACATCAGGTAGAGCAGCGGGATGAGATAGCCGATCCCGAGGATCGACGCGCCCGCCGAGGACAGCACGTTCAGCACCTGGAACTGCGGCGGGTACGCGTGATAGCGGCGCGGCATCCCGAGGTAGCCCAGCACGAACTGCGGGAAGAAGGTCAGGTTGAAGCCGACGAAGATGATGCCGGCGCTCAGCTTGCCGAGGAACTCGTTGTAGCATCCGCCCGCTGATCTTGGGCCACCAGTAGTGCAGTCCGCCCATGTACCCCATGATGGCCCCGCCGACCATGATGTAGTGGAAGTGCGCGACCACGAAGTACGTGTCGGTGAGGTGCACGTCGAGGCCCGTCGACGCGAGGAAGAGGCCGGTGAGCCCGCCGATCGTGAACAGCCCGATGAAGCCGATCGCGTAGAGCATCGGCGTGTCCCACGAGATTGAGCCCTTGTACATCGTCGCGGTCCAGTTGAAGACCTTCACCGCGGACGGGATGGCGACGAGAAAGCTGAGGATCGAGAAGACCATCGCCGCGTACACCGACTCGCCGGCGACGAACATGTGGTGGCCCCAGACCAGGAAGCCCAGGACCGCGATCGACACGCTGGCGAACGCGACGAACTTGTAGCCGAAGATCGGCTTCCGGCAGAACGCGGCGACGATCTCGCTGACCACGCCCATCGCCGGCAGGATCATGATGTAGACCGCCGGGTGCGAGTAGAACCAGAAGAGGTGCTGGAAGAGCACCGGGTCGCCGCCCAGCGAGGGATCGAAGAAGCCGAAGTGGAAGACCCGCTCGATGCCCACGAGCAGGATCGTGATCGCCAGCACGGGCGTGCCGAGCACCATGATCAGGCTCGTCGCGTAGTGCGACCACAGGAACAGCGGCATCTTGAACCACGTCATGCCCGGCGCGCGCATGCGGTGGATCGTCACGATGAAGTTCAGCCCCGTCAGGATCGACGAGAAGCCCGTGATGAAGATGCCCAGGGCCGTGGGCACGACGTTGGTCGTCGACGCCACGGTGCTGAACGGCGTGTAGAAGGTCCAGCCGGTATCGACGCCGCCCGTCACCAGCGCGTAGAGCGTGAACAGCCCGCCGAGGACGTAGATGTACCAGCTCGCGAGGTTCAGCCGCGGAAAGGCGAGGTCCTTGGCGCCGATCATCATCGGCACGAAGAAGTTCCCGAGCGTCGCCGGGATCGACGGGATCAGGAAGAAGAAGACCATGATCACGCCGTGCATCGTGAACAGCTTGTTGTAGGTCTCGTCGCTGACGAGGTCGCCGACCGGGGTCGTCAGCTCGAGCCGGATGAGCACGGCGAACAGGCCGCCGATGACGAAGAAGAACGGTGATCGCGGCGAGGTAGAGCAGCGCGATGCGCTTGTGATCCCTGGTGAGGAGCCACGAGCGGATGCCGTAGCCGTCGTTCAGATAGTGGCGCGCCGGCATCACGGCGACCACGGGAGGCGCGGTGGGGGATGGTGTCATTGGCTCTGACCCTGTACGGGGGCCTGGAGGGACTTGATGTACTCGATGAGGCCCAGGATGCCCTCTTCGCTGACCAGGCCCTGGAAGGCCGGCATGATGGGCTGATAGCCGGCGGTGATCTTCGTCGCCGGCGTCGAGGATCGATTCACGGATGTAGCGCTCGTCGGCGACCACCGTCGAGCCGTCCTGGAGTCTGACGGAGCGGCCGAACAGCCCCACCAGGCTCGGGCCCCGGCCCTGATCCCGGGGCTGGTGGCAGGTGCTGCACGACAGGCTCACGAAGAGCTTGCCCCCTGCGAGGCCAGCGATCCCGCCGCCGGCGCCGTCGCTCAGCCACGCCTGGTAGTCGTTCGGCATCCATCACGACGACGTCGCCGTCCATCGCCGAGTGCTTCGTGCCGCAGTACTCCGCGCATGAACAGGTGGTACCGGCCCGGCTTGGTGGCCTGGAACCACAGGTTCGTGTAGCGCCCCGGCAGGACGTCGGCCTTCACGCGGAACGCCGGGATGAAGAGATCGTGGATGACGTCCTCCGACGTCATGATCAGCTTGACGTCCCGGCCGACCGGGACGTGCAGCTCGTTGATCTCCCGCTGTCCGTCCAGGTGCTGGAACTTCCACATCCACTGCTTGCCGACGACGTAGATGTTGAGCGTGTCTGGCGGGGGCGTCGAGATCGCGTAGAAGAGCCGCGCGCTCCAGACGAAGATGAACATCGTGATGATCGCGGGGACGATCGTCCACGTCAGCTCGAGCTTCATCCCGCCGCGGATCTCGCGTGCCGACCTCGTCGGGCGCCCGGCGTCGGTACTTGACCGCGAAGTACAGGATCAGTCCGGCGATGAGCACCGAGAAGAAGATCCCGAGGCCCAGCATGAAAAAGAAGAACGCGTCGACGCGGCTCGACATCGTTGACGCGCTGACGGGGAAGAGAGGCGTACCGGACCACATAGGCGCTGCGCTCTAGACTCTGTGCTTCACGGTTCCCGGCTCGCGGCTCGGGGTTCTCGCCTGGAGACCGGCGGCGTTGCGCTGCTTCTCCTGCTTGAGCATGAACACGATGCCGCCGACGATGACGAGGACGGTCGCCGCGCCGGCGATGCGCATCGTGTTGAAGATCGCGAGTCCGTACCGCCCGGTTGTCGGATCGTAGTGAAAGCAGGCCAGCAGCACCGAGTCGACGACCGACCCGATGTGGCCCGACGAGGCGTCGATGAGCGCGAACCGCAGATCGCGCGGCCCGTACTCGATCCCGAACAGGTAGCGCGCGATCTTGCCCTGCGGCGTCAGCACGATGATGCCGGTCGGATGCGCGTACTGGTTCGTCGCCTTGTCCCACACGTAGCGGAAACCGGCGGCCTTGGTGACGCGCTCGATGGTCGGCTCGTCGCCGGTCAGGAAGTGCCAGGACTCCGCAGCCCCCGGCTGGTGGAAGCGCGTCAGCGTCTCGGCCTTCTTCGCCGCCGCCAGCGGCGGCTTCTCGGTCGGATCGAAGCTGATCGTCAGCGCCTGGTAGTCCTTGCCCGGCTGCAGCCCGAGCACGTCGAAGGTGCTCGCCATGTCGTTCATCACCTGCGTGCAGAGCATCGTGCAGTTGTAGTAGGCGAAGGCGAGCACCACCGGCACCTTCCCGAAGTAGTCGCCCAGGTGCACCGCGTGTCCCTCGGAGTCCACGAACGCCGCGTCGAGCGGAAGCTGGTGGTCCAGGTTCTGGTCGAAGCCGATCTCGCGCATGGGCGCCGGCAGGCCGATGCCCCGCGTCTGCACATCCGGCTCGGGACCGTGCGCGGCCGCCGTCGACGCGGCCAGCAGGATCACGAGGAAACCGACGATCGTGCGCGTGCCCTTCATGTCGTGCCTTTCATCTCGCAGGAGCCGGCGGCGCGGTTCCACCGGCCGGTCTCGCCGGCAGGCCGCGCGCGACGACGAGCGCCATCGCGCGATCGATCGGGATCCGGACGATGCCGGCGTTCTTGTCCACCCAGCCGTAGGTCGTGAGCGTGCGATCCTCCTGGGCGCGCAGGCGCTGCAGATCGCCGCGCGGATCGGTCTGGAGCCTCGGCTCCGGCGGCAGCCGGTTCTCGTGTCCGGCCGCGAGGGGATACTCGGGGACGACGGCGGCCTGATGGCCCCGGAGGTAGCCGAACATCAGCCAGGTGACGAGCATGGCCGCCGCGGTCACGACGGCGAGCGCGGCGCCGAAGGCGAACACGCCGCCCACGTTGGCGTCGGTCGTCTCGTGCCCCGCCCGGGGCAGGCCCGATCGTGCCGAATCGATCTCGCTCATCTCACCGTGGGCCTCCGGCCGGCGCCGTCCGTTCGAGGATCTCGCCGAGCGTGCCCTCGAACTCCGGGTCCTGCAGCGGCAGAATCGAGCGCCCCGCGAGCTGGTGCGCGTAGCAGCCCAGCCAGACGAGGCCCAGCGCCGCCGGCAGCACGACGTCGAGCCAGCTGACCACGACCCCCTTCCGGTGGAACTCGGGTGCGATCATCCAGAACAGATCCACGAGCCGCATCAGCAGCACGAAGCTGGCGAGCGCCACCAGCGTACGGGCCTCGCGCTTGACGACGCGCGAGAGCAGCAGCACGAACGGGAGCGCGAAGTGCGCCAGCATCAGCAGCATCCCGATGGCGACCCAGCCGGTCTGCAGGCGGTCCTGGTACCAGCTGATCTCCTCGGGCAGGTTGCCCGACCAGATGATCAGGTACTGGGAGAACGCGAAGTACGCCCACAGCATCACGAAGGCCAGCATCAGGTTGCCGATGTCGTGGAACCGATCGGGCAGCACCTTCCCGAGCTCGTCGATCGGCGAGCGCCGGCTCAGCCAGACGAGCACGATGGCCAGGAACGCCACCGCCGACAGACCCTGGCCGCCGAGGATGAGCACGCCGTAGATCGTCGAGAACCAGTGCGGCTCGGTCGACATCATCCAGTCGAACGACGCAAAGGAGATCGTCAGCACGTAGCCGATCAGGCCGGCCGCGCTCAGCCGCCGCATGCGCCCGGACAGCGCGGGATCGCGCGTCCGATCCTGCTCGAGCGACCACGCGTTGAGGAAGTGCGACACCAGGTTCCACACGGCGAAGTAGATCACCGCGCGGACGAGGAAGAACGGCGTGTTGAGGTACGCGTGCTTGCCGGCGAGCACCGGGTCGGCGGCGACGATGTCGGCGTGGGTCCAGACATAGAGGTGCGGCATGCCCGCCACGATCGGCAGGAACAGCACCGTGAGGACCGGCAGGACCCGCGAGGCCGCACCCATGGGCCGGCGGATGAGAACGCCCCAGGCGCCGCCCGACAGCTGGTGCACCATCGCGAGCGCCAGGCAGCCGAGCGTCGGGCCGAGCACCCACATGTACGCCATCAGGTACGACTGGTAGAACTGGGCCGGATTGGTCAGCAGGCCGGCCAGCGACACCAGGCCGCACGCGGCGCCCGAGGCGATGAGCGGGCGTTCGAGGCGCCCGAGATCGGGAATCAGCTCGCCGGCGGGACGGCGGAAGCGCTCGAGCATGGTCACGGCTGCTCCAGCTTCGACTGGTCCGCAGCCGGCACGTCGTCCATCGTGGCGTGTTCGGAGAGCTGCAGCGCGCGGATGTAGGCCGCGATGGCCCAGCGATCGGCGGGCGTGATCTGCTCGGCATAGTCGGGCATGGCGCCGAAGCCGTTGGTCATGACGTCGAAGAAGTGTCCGACGGGCGCGTTGCGGAGGCGATCCTCGTAGAGGGGCGGCGGCGCCCGGAAGCCGCGGCGCACGACCATCCCGTCGCCGGCCCCGGTGCGGCCATGGCACGGCGAGCAGTAGATGTTGAACCGGTCCTGGCCGCGCCGCACCATCGCGGCATCGACCGGATACGGGAAGGTCGTCGCATCGTCGCCGTCGACCTTGCCGGTATAGAGCAGCGCGTCCGCATCGAGGTGGCCCCGGGCCACGGTCCCGGCGACGAGCGGCCGCGCCGACCGGTCGTCGCCGAAGAACGACGACTGCCGCAGCGGGATGTACTTCGGCTGGTCCTGCATGTCCTGCCGGCAGCCCGCGAGCCCGACGGCGAGCAGCGCCAGGGCGCAACACGACTGCAGCGGGCGGCGGCGGGTCGGGCGGCTCGTCGGCATGATCAGTCGGTGACCGTCGAGACGCTCTTCGGCGCGAGCGACTCCAGGAACTGGAAGGTCGCGTCGTGATCGAAGCGGGCGTCGGTCGCCTCGATGCACAGGAAGAAGCGGTTGCGGCTCGCCAGCGCGAACCGGTCGACGTTGAAGACCGGATGGTGCGGCATTGGCAGCCCGTTGAGCGCCAGCATGCCCAGGACGGCGAAGAGCGCCGCGCCGAGGATCGTGCACTCGAAAGTGACCGGCACGAACGCCGGCCAGCTGTTGAGGGGGCGCCCGCCGACGTTCACGGGGTACGCGATGGCCGACACCCAGGTACTGCAGCAGGTACCCGCCGACGCAGCCGAGGATGCCGCCGATCAGCACGAGGAGCGGCAGCCGCGTGTGGTGCATGCCGATCGCCTCGGACAGTTCCTCGATCGGGAACGGCGAATAGGCGTCCATGCGCCGGTAGCCGGCCTCGTGCGCCTGCTTCGCCGCCGCGACCAGGCTGGTCGGATCCTCGAACTCCGCCATCACGCCCCAGACGAGCGGCTGCATGGCTACGACTCCTCCACCTTGGCTTCGGGGAGAATCGTCCGCATCTCGAAGATCGAGATCATCGGCAGGAAGCGCAGGAACAGGAACAGCAGCGCCACGAACAGGCCGATGGTCCCGATGAAGGTCGCCCAGTCCCAGAACGTGGGCGTGTACATCCCCCACGACGAGGTGAGGAAGTCGCGGTGCAGGCTAGTCACGACGATGATGAAGCGCTCGAGCCACATGCCGACGTTCACGACGAGGGCGATGCACCACAGGACGAGCGGATTGCTCCGCACGCGCTTGAACCAGAGCACCTGCGGGATCACGATGTTGCAGGAGATGAGCGTCCAGTACCAGGGCCAGTACGGCCCGGTCACCCGGTTGAGGATCATGAAGCCTTCGTACTGGTCGCCGCCGTACCAGGCCATGAACGCCTCGACCGCGTAGCCGTAGGCGACGATGAGGCCGGTGACCAGGAGGATCTTCGCCATGTTCTGCAGGTGGCGGAGGGTCACGAAGTCCTCGAGGCCGTAGAACTTCCGGATCGGAATCGCCAGTGTCAGCACCATCGCGAAGCCCGAGTAGATCGCGCCGGCGACGAAGTAGGGCGGGAAGATCGTCGTGTGCCAGCCGGGGACGATCGCGATCGCGAAGTCGAAGCTGACGACGGTGTGGACCGAGACGACCAGCGGCGTGGCGAGGCCCGCCAGCAGGAGGTACGCCGTGTCGTAGCGGTGCCAGTGCCGCGCCGACCCTCGCCAGCCCATCGCGAGCATCCCGTACACGACGCGCCCGACGCGCGACTGCGAGCGGTCGCGCAGCGTCGCGAGGTCGGGGATGAGGCCGACGTACCAGAAGAGCAGCGACACCGTCGCATAGGTCGAGACCGCGAAGACGTCCCAGACGAGCGGGCTGCGGAACTGCGGCCAGACGCCCATCGTGTTGGGATACGGCAGGAGCCAGTAGGCCAGCCACGGGCGCCCGGTGTGGATGATCGGGAAGATTCCCGCGCACGCGACCGCGAAGAGCGTCATGGCCTCGGCGAACCGGTTGATCGACGTGCGCCACGTCTGCTTGAGCAGCAGCAGGATCGCGGAGATGAGCGTGCCGGCGTGGCCGATGCCGATCCACCAGACGAAGTTGATGATGGCGAAGCCCCAGCCGACGGGGATGTCGATGCCCCAGATGCCGACGCCCTTGACGAAGAGGTACGTCAACGCGACCATCAGCAGGTTGACGAGGGCGAACGAGATCAGGAAGCCGACCCACCATCCGCGCGGGGTCTTGCGGGTCGTGGCGATCGACGCGATCTTGTCGGTGACCGAACTGAAGGTGTAGTCACCGCCGATGATCGGCTGGTCCATGTCAGCCCTCGAGCTCCGGGTTCGGGTTGCGGATCGCGGCGAGATACGTCGTCCGCGGTCGCGTGTTGAGCTCGGCGAGCATCGCGTAGTTCCGCTGTTCGGCCTTCAGGCGCGCCACCCGGCTGCCCGGATCGTTCAGGTCGCCGAACACGATCGCGCTGGTCGGACAGACGGCCTCGCACGCGGTCCGGATCTCGCCGTCGCGCACCGCCCGGTCCTCTTTCTCGGCGCCGATCTTCGCCTCGTTGATCCGCTGCACGCAGTAGGTGCACTTCTCCATCACCCCGCGGCTGCGGACGGTCACGTCCGGGTTGCGGCCCAGCTTGAGCTGCGGCGTGTTCCAGTCCTGGTACAGCAGGAAGTTGAAGCGCCGCACCTTGTAGGGGCAGTTGTTCGAGCAGTACCGCGTGCCGACGCACCGGTTGTAGACCATGTCGTTCAGCCCCTCGCTGCTGTGCACGGTGGCGCCGACGGGGCAGACGACCTCGCACGGCGCGTTCTCGCACTGCATGCAGGGCACGGGCTGGAAATAGGTCTCGGGCGCGGCGGTCTCTCCTCGGTAGTACGTGTCGATCCGGATCCAGTGCATCTCGCGCCCCTTGAGCACCTGGTCCTTGCCGACCACCGCGATGTTGTTCTCCGACTGGCATGCGACGACGCAGGCGTTGCAGCCGATGCAGGAGTTGACGTCGATCGCCATGCCCCACTTGTAGCCGGTGTACTCGTGCTCGGGGTACAGCGTGATCGTCTTCGCCGGCTCCTCGAACCCCTCGTGCACCGCCTCGGGATGGCTGACGAACTCCTCGAGCGTCAGCGCGCGGACCATCCCGCGCCCTTCCATCAGGTGGTGGTACTGCACGCACGCGAGCGGGAACGTCCGTCCGGTCTTCGCGAGCTCGACGCCCGAGTCGGACCACAGGGCCGTGGATCGCCGCAGGCGGCTGGCGTCGAAGCCGTGTCCGACCGCGACCTCGCCGCCGCGCGTCCGCCCGTACCCCAGGTGCACCGTGAGGCACTCGTCGGGGTGCCCCGGGACCGCGAACGCCGCGCCCTCCACGCTGCGCCCCTGGCTCCGGATCTCGACGATGTCGCCGATGATCTGGCCGTGCTCGCCGCCCGTGTTCGCGAGCGCGTTGGGCAGGCCCAGACGCGCCGCCGTCGCCGGGCTGACGATCACGGCGTTGTCCCAGGTGAGACGCGTGACCGGCTTCGGCAGCTCCTGCAGCCACCCGTTGTTGGAGAAGCGTCCGTCGAGCACCGAGGGATCGGGGCGGAACGCGATTTCCAGACCCTGGGGCGGTGTCGCGGGCGCCGCGGCCGCCGCGCGCGCGACCGCGTCGAGGTCGACCGACGTCTCGACGGGCGGGAACGCCGTGTCGGGGATGACGCCGTCGTTCAGCCACTTGCGCCACGCCGACTCGAAGGCCGGCGTCGGCAGGCCGTTCGCGTCGGCCGTCGGGCTGCCGATCGCCGCCGCGCCCATCCAGTGGGCGCGGATCAGATCGTAGGCCGACTGCTCGGGATGCTCGCCGAGCGCCGCCAGCACCTCGTGCGCCGATTTCGCCTCGTAGAGCGGCGCGATGAGCGGCTGGACGATCGACGCGGTGCCGTCGTAGGCCCGCGCGTCGCTCCAGGCCTCGAGGAAGTGCGCCTCCGGGATCTGCCAGTGGCAGTACGCCGACGTCTCGTTGTCGAGTGGCGTCAGGTGGATCCGCACGGCGACCTTGTCGAGCGCCGCCGTCAGCGGCACGTCCGCGGGCGCGGTGTACACCGGGTTGCCGCCGAGGATGACGAGCAGGCTGACCTGGCCGGCGTTCATGTCGGCCACCAGTTCGGAGAGCGACGCCACCTGGTCGACCGGCCGCGCCTCGACCGGCTCCGTGTAGACGACCGTGTGCCCGACGTTGCCCAGCGCGGCGTTCATCGCGTGCGCGAGCGCGTGGACGAACGGCGGCTGGCTCTCGCCCGCGACGACCAGGCCCGCGCCGCGGTGCGCAGCGAGGTCGCGTGCGATGGCGGCGACGCGCGCGTCCCAGCCCGGGGGCGCCTGGACGCCCGCGGCCACACCGGCGCCGCCGATGGCCGAGGCGAGCGCGCGGGCGACGCCGGGGATCTCGCTCGGGCGCGCCGCGAAGCGGTGGTCGGCGCGCGAGCCGGTGGAACTGGGCATCGACTCGATCGCGTAGAGGCGATTCATCCGGTCGGGGGCCTCGGGGCGCCGCCGCGTCGCGTAGTCGCGCGCGTAGCGCAGCCCGCCCGGACCGGCGCCGAGCAGGTCGGCGTCGAGCGCCACGACGACGTCGGCGGCGTCCAGGCGGTACTGCGGGTCGACGTCCCGCCCGAACGCCAGGCGCGCGCCGAGGCGCGAGGTCTGGCGCGCGGCGGGATCCCACTGGTGCCACTTCGCCTTCGGGTACCGGCGGAGCAGATCGGCCACCTGGTCCGCGAGCGTCGGCGAGCCGATCGATTCGGTGAGCAGCCGCACGCCGGCGCCCCCGACCTGTTGCTGTGCGGTCATCGCGTCGTGCATCGCGCCGATGAACGACGGCCAGGCCTGGATCTCGCCGACGTGGGTCAGCGCGCGCGGCCGATCCGGATCGTAGAGGTTGAGCACCGAGGCCTGGCCGAACACGTCGGTCGCGCCGAGGCTGCCGGGATGCAGCGCGTTGCCCTCGACCTTCGTCGGCCGGCCCTCGTGGCTCTCGACCAGCAGCCCGTTGGCGATGCCGCCGACCGTCATCGACGTGGCGAAGAAGAGCGGCTTGCCGGGAACGATCTCTTCGGGCTGCTTGACGTAGGGGACGATCACCTCCGCCGGCTGGCGTGTGCACCCGGTGATGCCCGCGAGCGCGAGCGACGCGCCCATCAGCTTGAGGAACGTCCGCCGCGCCACCGGGTCCGTGATGGCTTCGATCTGGGACGGGAACTCGTTCTCGAGGCGCTGCAGGAACGCCGGATCGCCGGTGCGCTCCTCGAGCGCGCGCCAGAACGTGTCGCGCGGTTCTTTCAGCGGTGGCATGTCGAACAGCTCGTCAGCGACTGGATCTTGTATTCGGCCACGAGGCGGCGGCCCAGGGCTTCCTGATTGGCCGGTGGCGTGTAGTCCATCCGGAAGACGTCCTCGCGGGGGCGCACGTACTGCTCCGGATGGCGGTGGCACGCGATGCACCACTCCATTTTGAGCGATGCCTCCTGGTACATGAGCGGCATCCGATCGACCTGACCGTGGCACGTCGTGCAGCCGATGCCCTTGTGGATGTGGATGCTGTGATCGAAGTACACGAAGTCCGGCAGGTCGTGCACGCGCGTCCACTCGATCGACTGGCCGGTCTGGAAGCTCGCCCGCACCGGCTCCAGGAACGGGCTCGTCGCGTAGATCTCGGAGTGGCAGTTCATGCACGTCTTGGTCGGCGGGATTCCGGCAAATGCCGAGGTCTCGACGGATGTGTGGCAGTAGCGGCAGTCGATCCCGTTGCCGGCGACGTGGCGCTCGTGGCTGAACTGGATCGGCTGCTGCCTGGCGACATCGGCCCCGGTGATCCACGGGGAGCGGTCGATGGCGGCGATGAGGAGGAGGAGGCCGAAGATCAGGAACACCGCGCCGAAGATACTGACTCGGGCAATGGTGTTCGTGCTGCGATGGAAGATCTGCGACATCGACGAAAGACCAAGATGGCGCGAAGCCCCAAACGGAACTCGTCGAGCTTATCACACAGATCATCGGCGCGCGGGCTTCGCGTTTCGATCGCGCGGCCGTGTCTAGGGCGGATCGCCCGGCGCCGTTTCGCCGCGATACGCGCGACGACGCACCCAGCGTTCGAACCATTCGAGCTCGACATTCCCCTTGAACAGCTGGTGGCGCAGTTCGATCCACTGGTGCTGATCGCGCGGCGCGATGTAGAGATGCGTCGGCACGCCGTTTGCCTGCAGCGCCCGGTACATCTCCTCGCCCTGGGGATACGGCACGCGCGCGTCGTTCTCGCCGAAGAGGAAGATCGTCGGCGTCGTCACGCGGGCCGCGTCCTTGACCGGCGACTGATCCCAGTACGTCGACGTCGGCGCATTCGGCTGCCAGGGCGTGCCGCCGAACCAGAGCGCGCGATCGACGCGCGTGTCGGTTTGCGCGAACATCGAGATCCAGTCCGAGGCGCCGGCCGCCGACGAGGCGGCCTTGAAGCGATCGGTGAACGTGATCAGTTTGTTCACCAGGTGGCCCCCGGCGCTGTGGCCCATCACGGCCATCCGGTCGCCGTCCGCCAGGCCGCGATCCACGAGCGCGTCCACCCCGGCCATGACGTCGAGGTGGGCGTGCGTGAAGTAGCCGCCGACCATGTCCCGCAGGAACGCGTCGCCGTATCCCGTGCTGCCGCGGTAGTTCGGCCGCAGCACCAGGTAGCCGCGCGCCGTCAGCACCTGGATGTAGTCCATCCAGCCCCAGAAGCCGAAGCCGTCGGACTCCGCCGGCCCGCCGTGCAGCTGGACGACGAGCGGATAGCGCCGGCCGGCGACGTAGCCGAGCGGATAGAAGAGCAATCCCTCGATCGGGACGCCGTCCGGGCCGCGCCACTCGACGCGCTCCTGGCGGGGCAGCCGGAAGTCGACCGCGAGGCGATCGTAGACGTGCGTCGCGAGCACCGGCCGGGCGCCTGGCTCGAGCCCCATCGTGTAGACATCCCCGTAGCGCGTGGGCTCGTCGAGCTGAAACACCATGCGCCCCGCCGACGGGACGATCGCCCACTCGTCGGGCGCCGGGGGCGCCGGAATCGTGTGGCGGCCGTCGGTGAGCTGCACGGGCCGGCTCGTACCCGGGTCCAGACGGAAGATCTCGGTGTGCACGCCCATGTTCGCGACGAGGAAGATCGTCCGCCCGTCGGCATCCCACGCCGCGCGCTGCACCTCGTACGGAAATCCCGGCGCGATCTCGCGCGGCGTCCCGCCGGACACCGGCACGACGAACGCCCGCCCCTGGTAGTACGGCTCGAGGCGCGCGTTCGCGTCGGCGACGAAGAGCACCTGGCGGTCGTCGGGCGAGAGCGACGGACCGACTTCCTCGATCGCGTTGTCGGTCACGCGGCTCGCGCGCCCGCCGTCGGCGTCGCTCACCCACAGCTCGGTCTCGTCGCTGTCGTCGGCGAGCGGGGTCGGGACGCGCGCCTGCAGCAGGCGCGCGCCGTCGCGCGACAGGCTGTACGACGCCACCGAGAAGTCGCCGCCGGTGAGACGCCGCTCCGCGCCGTCCGCAATCGCCGCGATCCACAGGTGCTGCTGCCGGTAGTCCTCGTCCAGCGCGAAGACGTCGTTCCTGGCACGCTGCCGCTCCTGTTCGGCCCGGGAGGGTGGATCGGTCGACAGGAAGTACGCGGACGCGCCGTCGGCCGACCAC
This sequence comes from uncultured Acidobacteriota bacterium, assembly GCA_963761615.1. GTDB lineage: Bacteria > Acidobacteriota > Vicinamibacteria > Vicinamibacterales > CAVVIG01 > CAVXGU01. Next base: position 260,878 of record CAVXGU010000003.1, read on the forward strand.
GCGGGCCACGAGGCCGCGGCGGCGTGCGCGGTGACGATCCGCACCTCACCGCCCGTTGCGGGCACCACCGCGAGCTGGCCGGCGCGGACGAACAGGATCGTGCGGCCATCGGGTGACCACCGGGGGCTGACGTCGGGGGCGTCGCCGGAGGTGAGCTGGAGCGCCGGCGCGCCAGCGCGCTGGACCCAGAGGTGCGGCACGCGCCGGTTCGCCTTCCAGTCGGTCATGTTCAACTGGTAGGCGACCGACGTGCCATCGGGCGAGAGCTGCGGGTCGACGAGGCGGTCGATCGAGACCAGAATCGACCAGCGTCATCGGCCGCGGCGCCTGCGCGAACGCATGACGCGCCCCGGCGGCGACGACGAGCACGAGCAAGGCGGCGGTCCGAAAGCGTCCGATCGAAACCCTCCTTGCAATCGGAACGAAACCCACCGATATTATGCGACACGACCGAGGCACCGAGACCGCCGTGCGCCCGCCCCCAGGCGAGTCCGACGACGTGGTGCCGTGCGGGCGAGTGTCGGCACCGGCTGCGGCGGAAGCGGGCCCCTCCGCCGGTGAAGCTGCCTGGCGCCTGCGGCCAGGCGAGTCCGACGACGTGGTGCCGCGCGGGCGAGTGTCGGCATCGGCTGCGACGGAAGCGGGCCCCGCCGCCGGTGAAGCTGCCTGGCGCCTGCGGCCACGCGAGCCCGAGGACCTGACGATCCGAGGGCGAGTGTCAGCGTCAGTTCGCGGCGGGGGTGGGGCCCCGCCGCCACAAAGAGATGTCCGATCGCAGGTACCGTCAACGGGGTTATCAGGACGAGCCGCGGGACCGGGAGCCGCGCGGCGACAGAGGCGCGCCGCGCCCGCAGGCGCCGCGCGCGCCCGGACGCCCGCTGCAGGACGCCCGCGGGCCGAAAACGCCGAACCTGATGGCGTCGCACGAGGTCTTCCGCTGTGCGCGCTGCGGCAATCGCCTCGCCCTGCCGGTCGAAGCGCTGGGGCGCTGCGCGCGCTGCGGCGTCGATCTCCACAGCTGCATCCAATGCGCGTCGTTCGACACGAGCGCCCGCTTCGAATGCACGCAACCCATCCCCGCGCGCGTCGCACCGAAGGACGAGCGCAACACCTGCACCTTCTTCTCTCCCCGCACGACGATCGAGCGGCAGACCGGTACGCCGGCCGCGCCCTCGAACGCCCGCCAAGCGTTCGACGACCTGTTCAAGTGACCTCGGTGCACGCGACCGCTTTGTAACGGAAGCGACGTTCTGGTGGCTGCCGCCGGCTCTCGCCTCGCGAAGGTCGCCGACTCGCCAAGGTCGTCATCCGGGAACGCTTCTTGCTCCCGGCGGCGAGCCAGCTCCCGCGTCTTCGCTCTGTGCCGCCGATCATGCTGACCCAGCCGCCCGCGCCGTCTTCGGCGCTCGCGCTCGTAACGACGCTACATCTGGGCGTCGCGGTCTTCCATCACCATCGGCGCCGCCCGTACGGCGCCCTCGGCGTCGCCGCGGCCGGGGCGTCAATCGGCATGTCACTTCTTCCCTGGGTTCTGCCAAGTCTTACCGGCCTCGCGCTCGGCATCGGCATCCACCTCGCCTGGATCGCGGCCTGTGAAAGCCTCATGCCGCCGCGCGCCGCCGCTGCCGGAAAGCCGGTGCCGGCTTCCGGCCAGGCCGGTGGACCCGCCTCGCGCCCCGCGACTCCCGCGCGCGCGGCGTCCGGCGGCTTCGTCTCGATCCCGGTTCTCGCGTCGTTCGACGAGACGTCGTCGATCAAGACCATCAGGCTGGCCCGCCCGGACGACTTCGCGTTCGAGGCGGGACAGTTCGTCACCGTGCGCATCCGCGCCGATGGACGGGAGCACGCCCGCTGCTACTCGATCAGCTCCGCTCCCGAGGTGCGCGGCTACCTCGAGATCTCCGTCAAGCGCCAGGGCATCGTCTCGAGCGCCCTCCATGCGACCGCGCGCCCCGGGGCGACGCTGTCGGTCAAGCGGCCGGGCGGGGCGTTCCGCTATCCGTCCGGGGACGACCGGCCGATCCTGCTGCTGGCCGGCGGCATCGGGATCACGCCCCTCATCAGCATGCTGCGGCACGCCGCCTCCGTCGAGCCGTCGCGGCCGGTGACGCTGCTGTACGGCGCGCACACGGAAGCCGATTTCGCCTTCGCCGACGAGCTGGCCGGGCTGTCGAGGCGGCATCCCCAGCTCCGCGTCCACCTGGCGGCGGCGCACGACGCGACCCGTCCGGACGTCTACCCCGGTCGCATCGACGACGCGTTCATCCGCGCGATGGCGCCCGACCTCGCGCACTCCGTCGTGCTGCTGTGCGGTCCGACGCCGATGATCGACGCGCTGACGGCGACGCTCGCCGGTCTCGGGGTGCCCGCCGGCCAGATCCGCCATGAGATCTTCCAGGCCGCCGTCGCCGCGGCGGCCGGCCTCGGCGGCGAGCACCACGCGGGCGCCGCGCGCGACCACAAGATGACGTGTGCGCGCTCGGGCCGCACGGTGCCGGTGCGGGCGGGACAGACGCTGCTCGAGGCGGCCGAGGCCGGCGGGGTCGAGATCGATTCGCTGTGCCGGTCGGGAGTCTGCGGCACCTGCCGCGTTCAGGTATGCGACGGCGCCGTCGACTGCCAGTCCGCGATGCTCGAGCCGGACGACCGCGCCCGCGGCGTCGTCCTCGCGTGCGTCACGAGCGCTGCCTCCGACTGCGTGGTGAGCCTGTGAACGGCGCCTCGGTGGCCCTCCCGCGGGCCGGCGCGGCCGGATCGCGCCTGGGACGGCTCGCCACGAGCGGGCTCGTGTGGGGCTTCGCCGTGTCGGCGGCGCTCGTCGCATGGGTCCTGTTCGATCTCGGCGGGCGGGAGTACTACGGGACGCCGCTCGAGGTGCGCGGGTACGCGCCCGCGCAGTGGCTCCGGCCCTCGGGGCCGGTCGGGCAGAGCCTCGGCGTGATCGGCACGGTCCTGATGCTCGTGCCGTTCGCCTACATGGCGCGCAAGCGGATGCGTCGCCTGCGCGAGGCGGGCCCGCTCAAGCGATGGCTCGAGGTCCATCTCTTCTGCGGCATCGTCGGCCCGGTGATGATCACGCTGCACACGTCGTTCAAGTTCAACGGCATCGTCTCGGCCGCCTACTGGTCGATGGTGATCGTGGTGCTTTCCGGCTTCGCCGGCCACCATCTCTACACGAGAATCCCGCGGTCGGTCCGGGGCAACGAGCTGACGCGAGCCGAGCTCAACGACGCGGCGGCGGCGCTGAAGGAGGAGCTCGCGCGGGCGATCGACTCCGCGGACGCGCTCGCCCGAATCGACACGTTCGAGCGGGCCGCCGTGCCCGCGCGTCCCCAGGCGCTGACGTTGGCGGACCTGCTCTTCGGCGAAATCCGGCTCGCGGGCCGGCTTCGCGCGCTCGACCACGAGCTGGCGCGCGCCGGGCTGCCGCCGTCGCTGCGGCACGAGGCCGTGCGGCTGACGCGGGAGCGGTCCGTGATCCTGCGGCGGGCCGCCTACCTCGATCGCACGCGGAAGCTGTTCAACCTGTGGCACGTGTTCCACCTGCCGCTCGTGTATCTGATGCTGGTCATCGTCACGGCCCACATCGCCATCGTGCTGTATCTCGGATATGTGCCGTTCCGGTGGTAGGCGGTGATGCGGTGGCGACTCTCCGCGCTCGCCGTCCTGGCCGGCTGGCTCGTCCTGGCCGCGGCGGCGCCCGCGGAGGCCCAGCTCGGCGCCCTGATCTCGCCGGGGCGGCTGGCGAAGGCGCATGCCTCGCTCGAAGGGCTGTCGCACTGCCAGCAGTGCCACGAGCCGGGACAGAAGGTGACGGCGGCGAAGTGCCTGGCGTGCCACCAGCCGATCGCCGATCGGATCGCGCGCGGCGTCGGCGTGCACCGCAACGTGAAGGATGAGTGTGTGAGCTGCCACGCGGAGCACGCCGGCGTCGACGGGGAGCTGCGGCCGTTCGACACGGCCTCGTTCGATCACGCGGCCGTGACGGGGTTCGCGCTGGACGGCAAGCACGCGTCGGTCGCCGGGACGTGCGAGGCCTGCCACAAGTCCCGGTCCTTCCTCACCCTGAAGCCCGCCTGTGCCTCCTGCCATCAGGACGCCCACCAGGGCCGGCTCGGCGCCGACTGCGGGTCGTGCCACACGGTCGACCGCGCCTTCGCCGACGTCGGCGCGCACTTCGATCACAGCAAGGCGGCGTTCAGACTCACCGGGGCGCACCGGACCGTGGCCTGCCAGGACTGCCACAAGAAGAACGTGTACAAAGGGATCGCGTTCGCCTCGTGCGCGGACTGTCACCAGGACCCGCACGCGGGCAGCTTCGGCGCCTCGTGCACGTCCTGTCACACCGACGCGTCGTGGCGGACGACGAAGGTGGATCACGCGCACACCTCGTTCGCCCTCGTCGGCAAGCACGCCGCGCTCGCCTGCGACGCGTGCCACAAGCAGCCCGCGGTGAAGGTGAAGCTGCAGGCCGATCGCTGCGCGTCGTGCCACGCCGACGTCCATCGGGGCAACTTTCCCCAGGACTGCAACGCCTGCCACTCGGAGTCGGGCTTCGATCACGCGCCGTTCGATCACTCGACGACGGGCTTCGGGCTCGAGGGCAAGCATGCGGGCGTCGCGTGCGCGGACTGCCACAAGGGCGTCGTCATCGGCGCCGGGCCGGGCGTCCGGACGGTCGCCGATTTCAGCGGCTTGAAGACGACCTGTGCGAGCTGCCACGCCGATGTGCACCAGGGACGGCTCGGCGCCGCCTGCGAGACGTGCCACACGTCGGCGACGTTCAACGTGACCAGCTTCACGCATCCGCGTTCGCCTGAGTTCTTCGCCGGCCAGCACGCCTCGGTGGCGTGCGCCGGCTGCCACGTGCCGGCCACGCCGCCTGCGGCGGGGCGGGCCGGCACGGCCGCGCTCGACCTGACGTTCCACGATCTGTCCATGGCCTGCGCGAGCTGCCACAAGGACGTGCATCTGGGCCAGGAGGGCGCCGACTGCGGCACGTGCCACACCGTGCAGCAGGCGAAGTTCGCGGTGTCGGACTTCGCGCACTCGAACACGTCGTTCCCGCTGACGGGGAAGCACGCGGCCGCGGCCTGTGCCGACTGCCACAAGGAAGAGACGGGCGTCTTTCCAGCCGGACGGGGTTCGGCGATTCGTCTGAAGGGCACGAGCACGGAGTGCCGGTCGTGCCACGCCGACGTTCACCTGGGCCAGCTCGGCGGTGCCTGTGCGACGTGCCACGCAACCGACACGTTTCACCTCACGTCGTATACGCACCGCGACCGCTCCCTCTCGAGCTTCTTCGTCGGCAGCCATGCGAAGGCGGCGTGCGAGGCCTGCCACAAGACCGTGACGGGGTCGTTCCCCGGCGGGCGTGGCACCGCCGTCCGGTTCAAGGTCGGCACCGAGTGCGTGAACTGCCACGAGGACCAGCACCACGGCGCGCTCGGCACGCGCTGCGGAGACTGCCACCAGCCATGACGCCGCGCCTTTCGTCGATCGTTTTCGCCACCCTGCTGGTGCTCGCGACGGCCGCGCAGGCGGCGGCGCAGTTCGACACGCCGAACCGCTCGTTCCACAACGCGACCGCGTTCCGCCTCGAAGGCCAGCACCTCACCGTGGCGTGCGAGGCCTGCCACCTCAACGGTCAGTACCAGGGCACGCCGACGACCTGCTACGACTGCCACTGGATCCGCCGGAAGGACGACCGCTTCGAGACGCGCCTCGGCACGCACTGCGAGGAGTGTCATCGCCCGACGTCGTGGACGGCGGTGCAGTGGGATCACGGCGGACAGGCCGGCGTGCCGCTGAGCCCCGTGCACCGCACGCTCTCCTGCGAGTCCTGCCATCGCACGGCGAGCTTCACGGCGCCGGTCGCGTGCGTCTCGTGCCACCAGCGGGACTACGCTGCCACCACGGAGCCGAATCACGCCGCCGCGGGGTTTCCCGTCACCTGCGACTCGTGCCACCGGCCGTCCGATTCGACGTGGCAGACCAACGGAGGCGGCGGCTTCAACCACAACGCGTACTTCGCCCTGGTCGGCGCGCACGCGACGGTCGCCTGCCAGACCTGCCACGCGAACAACGTGTACGCCGGCACGCCGACGGACTGTGTCGGCTGCCACCTGGCCGACTACACCAAGACGCAGAATCCGAACCACGCCGCCGCCGGGTTCCCCACGACCTGCGACGTCTGCCATCGCCCGACCGACACCCAGTGGCAGACCGGGACGGGGAGCTTCAACCACACGGCGTTCTTCCCCCTCGTCGGCGTGCACGCCACGGTGGCGTGCGCGGCCTGCCACGCCAACAACCGGTACGCCGGGACGCCGACCGACTGCGTCGGCTGTCATCAGGCCGACTACAACAGGACGCAGAATCCGAATCACGCCGCGGCAGGCTTCCCGACGACCTGCGACCTGTGCCACCGGCCGACCGACCCCCAGTGGCAGAACGGGAGCACCAGCTTCGATCACAACACCGTGTACCCGCTGGTCGGCGTCCATGCCACGCTGGCCTGCCAGACCTGCCACGCGAACAACGTGTACGCCGGCACGCCGACGGCGTGCGTCGGCTGCCACCAGACCGACTACAACAAGACGCAAAACCCCAACCACGCCGCCGCCGGCTTCCCGACGACCTGCGAGATCTGCCACCGGCCGACCGACGCGCAGTGGCAGGGGGCCAGATTCGACCACAACAGCGTCTACCCCCTGGTCGGCGTGCACGCCACCGTGGCCTGCCAGACCTGCCACGCAAACAACGTGTACGCGGGGACGCCCACGGCCTGTATCGGGTGCCATCAGGCCGACTACAACGGCACGAACAATCCGAACCACGCCGCGGCGGGCTTCTCGACGAGCTGCCAGGCCTGCCACCGGCCGGCCGACACGCAGTGGCAGAACGCGAGCTTCGACCACAACAGTGTCTTCCCGCTGGTCGGCGTGCACGCGACGGTGGCGTGCACGACGTGCCACGTGAACAACGTCTACGCGGGGACGCCGACCGACTGCGCCGGCTGCCACCAGGCCGACTACAACAAGACGCAGAGCCCGAATCACGCCGCGGCGGGATTCCCGACGACGTGCCAGGTGTGCCACCAGCCGACCGACCCGACGTGGCAGAGCGCGACGTTCAACCACAACTCGTTCTACCCGCTGGTGGGCGTGCACGCGACGGTGGCCTGCCAGACGTGTCACGCGAACAACGTCTACGCGGGGACGCCGACCAACTGCATCGGCTGTCATCAGACGAACTTCAACCAGGCGCAGAACCCCAATCACGTGGCCGGCGGCTTCTCGACCGCGTGCCAGACGTGCCATCCCGCGACGGATCCCACGTGGCAGAGCGCCTCGGCCTTCAACCACGGCACGTTCTTCGCCCTGGTCGGACAGCACGCCACGGCGGCCTGCACGGCATGCCACGTGAACAACGTGTACGCGGGGACGCCGACCGACTGCGTGGGCTGCCACCTCGCCGACTACAACGGCGCGCAGAACCCCAATCACATCGCCGCCGGGTTCCCGACCACGTGCTCCACGTGCCACCAGCCGGCCGATGCGTCGTGGACCCAGGGCGTCTTCAACCACACGTACTTCCCGCTCACCGGCAGCCACAACGTCGCCTGCGCGCGCTGCCACACGACGACGAACAACTTCGCCGTGTTCAGCTGCACCGTCTGCCACTCGCAGTCGGAGACCAACTCCGACCACCACGGCGTCAACGGCTACGTGTACGACTCGGTGGCCTGCTACTCGTGCCACCCCAACGGCAGGTCCGGTTAGGGCGGTGGAGCGCTTCATGAGACCCATTCGCGTGATGCTGGCGTGCGCCGCGCTGACGCTCGCCCTGGACGCGCCGGCTCTGGCCCAGACGACGCCGTCCCCGCGGGCCACCGGACGCCTGTCGATCTTCACGAACACCGCGCAGTCCGCCGCGACGGGGCAGAGCGGCTCCACGCTCAACGAGATGACGACTGCCTTCTCGTACCGGCTGCCGGAGCTCGACACCGACGGCTTCGACTACGGCGCCGACATCCGCGTCTCGACGTACTCCGCCGCGTCGAATCCGACGCGGACCTCGATCTACGAGGCCTTCGTCGGCGCCCGGCTCGACGACGGCGCGGTGCGGATCCGCCTGGGCAACCTCTGGCTGAACGACCTGGGATCCCTCGGCACCGTCGCCGGCGGCATGGCCGAGTACCGCACCCGGAAGCCGCGGCCCGACGCCGGGCGCTTCCGGATCGGCGGGTTCTGGGGCCTGGAGCCCGACGTCCTCGACGCGGGCTATGCCTCCAACGTCCGGAAGTTCGGCGGGTACGCGACCTACGAGGGGAACGGCGCGCGCCGCGACGCGCTGGGTCTCGTCGTGGTGAAGAACGCGTCGCTCACCGAGCGCACCGTGCTGACGACGACGAACTTCGTGCCGGCGGGCCGGAAGTTCTTCCTGTACCAGGCGGCCGAGTACGACCTGACGCGCCCGGCCGGCCAGGGCCAGAGCGGCCTGACCTACTTCTTCTCGACGGTGCGCGTGCTGCCCACCGATCGCCTCGACATCCAGGGCAACTACAACCACGGGCATTCGATCGACGCCCGCGGCCTGAGCGAGGACCTCCTGAACGGGCGGCCGATCACGGCGCAGGCGGCGGCGGGACTGGTGTACGAGTCGCTCGGCGGACGCGTCACGGTCGAAGTCGTCCGGCGGGTGCGCGTCTACGCCGGCTACGCCCGCGACAAGAACAACCGCGATTCGGGCGCGACGGGACGCACGACGCTCGGCGGCTACGCCGCCAACATCCGGGGATCGGGGCTGGACCTGAGCGTGACCGAGTCGATCTACACGCGGCCGACGGGCGGGTACCAGTCGACCTACTTCTCGCTCGGACGCCAGTTCGGGCGGCGCCTGTACGTCGAGGGCGACTACTCGACCTCGCTCTCCGTGGTCCGCTTCTCGCGCAGCGACGGGGTCGTCATCGAGACCCGGCCGCACACGGCGCGGTACTCCGGAACGGGGACGATCAACCTCAGTCGCCTGTTCTCCCTGATCGTGACCGGCGAGCGCACGCTGGAAGATCAGTTCAACGAGACGAGAATCTTCACCGGCCTGACCTACCGAATTCAGTAGACTGCTGGCATGCGCAGGATTGCCGCGTTCGCCATGGCCGCACTGCTCGCCGCGTCGCCGTCGCTGGCCCAGACCGGTGCGCCGCCCGTGCTCTCGTCCCAGGCGTCTCCCCCCGCCGGCGCGGCGCCCGATCCGTCGCAGATGTCCGGCATGCCGCTTCAGGTGGGCGATCTCCCCCCCGGCATCGTCGTGGTGCTGGTGGTGCGCGGCAGCTTCACGGCCACCGTGCCCGGCCAGGGAATCGAGCTGCACTACGCGGACAACCGCGTCGTGAAGGCGACGACCGGACAGGACGGGCGGGCGCAGTTCTCGGGCGTCGCCATCGGGTCGACCGTGTCCGTGCACGCGGTCGTCGACGGCCAGCCGCTGGAGTCGCAGTGGTTCCAGATCCCGGCCCAGGGCGGCGTGCGGATGATCCTGTCGACCGGCGCGGGCGCGCCCGTCGCCGCGCCTCCCGTCGCCGCCGCGCCTCCCGTCGCCGCCGCGCCGCCTGCTGCGGCGGCGCCGCCCCCGACCCCGGCGCCCGCCGCGGCCGCGCCGGCCGCCGAGGGGGCGTCGGGCCTGAGCTCGACGGCGATCGCGGCGTTTCTGCTCGTGTTCCTGACGATCGGACTGGCCGTCGTGCTGTTCTCGCCGCGCCGGTCGGGTCCCAGGCGCCCGGATCCCGTCGACGAGGACTGAACAGTTGGCCTGAGGCGCCGATCCTGACATGATCGGCGTATGGCTCTTCTGTCTCCGTCCGACCAGGCGGCGCTGCGCGACGCGTTCGCCGAGATGACCCGGGCCGTCAAGGTGCTGTTCTTCACTCAGAGCATCGGGTGCGAGACGTGCCTGCAGACCCGACAGATCCTCGACGAGCTGCCCGAGCTCTCCGACAAGATCTCGATCGAGGAGGTGAACCTGGTCCTCGACCGGGACCAGGCCGCCGGCTACGGGATCGATCGTGCGCCGGCCGTCGCGATCCTGTTCGAGGACAACGGCGCCTTCGCGGACAGCCGGATGCGGTTTCTGGGCGCGCCGGGCGGCTACGAGTTCGTGTCGCTCGTCGACGCGATTCGTCTGGCCGGCGGCGGTGCGTCGCACCTGTCGGACGCCAGCCGTGCGCGCCTTGCCGCCGTCGACGCACCGCGGACCATGCGCGTCTTCACGACACCCAGCTGCCCGTATTGTCCGCGCGCCGTGAGCCTGGCCAACGAGATGGCGTTCGCGAGTCCGCAGATCACGTCGTTTGCGGTCGAGGCGACCGAGTTTCCCGATCTGGCCCGGCAGGTACAGGGTGACCGGCGTTCCGAAGACGGTGGTCGACGACGCGATCGAGATCCTCGGCGCGCTGCCCGAGGACGCGTTCGTCGAGCAGGCGCTCGGCGCGGGCGCCGCCTGACATGCGGATCCGCCGGGCCGTCGTCGTCCGCGCGAGCGCGGCGATTGCGGCGCTGGCCGCCCTGGCGGTCCTCGCCGCGGCGGCCGCGGCGCCCGAGCCGATCCGGTACCGGTTCACCATTCCCGAGCCGGAGCACCACTGGATGCAGGTCGAAGCGACGTTTCCGGATCTCGGCAGCGCGCCGCTCGATCTGCACATGAGCCGGTCGTCGCCCGGGCGCTACTCGCTCCACGATTTCGCGAAGAACGTCTACGACGTGCACGTGACCGGCCGCGACGGGACGGAGCTCGCGCTGACGCGGCCCGACCCCTCCAGCTGGGTGGCCGCCGGGCACGGCGGCTCGGCGACCGTGCGCTACCGGATCTACGGCGACACGGTGGACGGCACCTACCTGGCGATCGACCGCACCCACCTTCACCTGAACATGCCCGCGGCCATCATGTGGGCGCGCGGCCTGGACGACCGCCCGTCCGTGCTGACGTTCGAGGCGCCGCGGGGGGAGCAGTGGCGGATCGCGACGCAGCTGCATCCAGGCGCGTCGCCCTTCGAGTACACGGCGCCGAACCTGCAGTACCTCATGGACAGCCCCGTCGAGTTCGGCCCGATCGCGATGCGCCAGTTCACGGTCGACGGCCACGTCTTCCGGTTCGCCGTGCACCACCTGGGCACCGACGCCGAGCTCGACTCGTTCGTCAAGAAGGTCGAGCGGGTCGTCCAGCAGGAGGAGAAGGTCTTCGGCGAGTTCCCCGACTACGAACCGGGCCGCTACACCTTCATCGCCGACTACCTGCCCTGGGCGGATGGCGACGGGATGGAGCACCGCAACAGCACGGTGATGACGTCGTCCGCGTCGCTGGCGGGCGCCCCGGATGCCCTGCTCGACACGGTGGCGCACGAGTTCTTCCACAACTGGAACGTCGAACGCATCCGCCCGAAGGGTCTCGAGCCCTTCGATCTGGATCGCGTGAACATGTCCGATTCGCTGTGGCTGGCGGAGGGCTTCACCCAGTACTACGGTCCGCTCGCGCTGCAGCGCGCGGGCCTCGCGACGCTGGACGACACGGCGAGAACCTTCGAGAGCAACATCGACGCGGTGGTGAACGGACCCGGGCGCGACGTGCGGTCGGCGGAGCAGATGAGCCGGATGGCGCCGTTCGTCGACGGCGGCCGGCCGAACGACCGGACGAACTGGTCGAACACCTACATCTCGTACTATTCCTACGGCGCGGCGATCGCGCTGGCGCTGGACCTCTCGCTTCGGGAGCGCAGCGGAGGGCGCGTGTCGCTCGACGACTTCATGCGCGCCATGTGGGACGCCTATGGCAAGCCGGGCGGCAGCCGCGAGGGCGACGTCGATCACCCCTATTCGATCGACGATGCCGAGGCGACGCTGGGGCGGGTGAGCGGCGATCCGGCGTTCGCGCACGAGTTCTTCGCGCGGTACATCGAAGGTCGGGAGGCTGCCGACTACGCGCGCCTGCTGGCGCCAGCCGGATTCCTCGTGCGCCGGGCGGCGCCGGGACGCGCGTGGCTCGGCAACGTGCGCTTCGACGTCGAGCGGCCGCGGCGCCCGCGTGGCCGGCCTCGTGGCGCCGCAGGCGCCCGTCTACGCCGCGGGCCTCGACCAGGACGATGTCGTGGAACGGCTGGACGGTCAGTCGATTCGCTCGGTCGGCGACGTGGGCGCGATCGTCGAGAGGCACCGGCCGGGCGATCGGATCGACATGACCTACGTCGACCGGAACGGCGATCCGGTGACGGCGAGCGTCACGCTGGGAGAGGAGCCGTACCTGTCCGTCGTGCCCGTCGAATCGACCGGAGCGGCGCCGACCGCCGATCAGAAGACGTTTCGCGCCGCCTGGCTGGGAGCTCACTAGATGCCGATGCCCTGGTTGCAGCTGTTCGACCTCGTCGTGAACTTCACCGACATCGTCCGGATGCGCGGCACGCGGGGCCGCGATTTGTCCGGGCGCCGGAAAGGACGGTCCGGGCGCCTGCTGGAAGGGCGCCTGGCGGGGCTCGTCGCGGGGGCCATGGGCGACGTCTTCGCGCGCGACCGGGCGCGCGAGGAGCGGATCCGGGCGCGGATCGAGGAAGAGCGCCGCGAGCGCGAGCGCGCGCGGCAGGTCGAGCAGGTGCAGCGGCAGGGCGATCGCGAGATCGGGCGCCTGCGGCTCGTCGCGAGCCTGGCGGTGCTCAGCTGGATCGCGACCGTGCTGCTCGCCGTCGGACTGGCGGGCGCCGGCACCGGCATCGCGCCGCGCATCTTCCTGGGGTTCGGCGGCGTGCTCCAGCTCTGGGCGCTCGTGTCGGCGCTGGTCGCGCAGTCGAGCCTGTCAACGGCGCTCGCGCGCTACACGGATCCCGATCGCCACGCACCCGACTCCGGGGTGAACGGCGCCATGGCGCCCTGGCTCCTGGTGGCCAGCCTCGCGTTCATCGGCGTCGCCGCGCTCCTGTTGTAGGGGTGTCTCCCGGTGGCGCTGGGGCCCCACCCCCGGCGCACACTGACGGCGATGCCTCGCCTCGCATTCACCGTCCTCGGCTCGGCATGGCCGCAGGCGCTGGCGTTGTTTTCTACGGCGTGTTCGAGATCGATGTCGTCCCGAGATCGGTGTAGCCGCGGACCTTCAGGTCCGCCAATGCGAAGCCGACCTGAAGGTCGGCCGCTGCAGCGAAACGAAGACCGCCCTAGTGTGTGCTGTTTCGCATTAGTGTTGACACATTGAGTCGTCTGACGGCAGAGACGACACGAGGGCCAGTCGGCCTATCCTTCCACGAGTTTCTCTTGGCCGGGAAACGTGGGAAGGAGTCGACCGATGACCCTCGAGGACAGCATACACAGTCAGCGTCTGCGCGTGTTGCGGGACGCCGAGCGCCTGGGCAATGTCAGTGAGGCCTGTCGGCGGCATGGACTGTCGCGGACCGTGTTCTATCGGTGGCGCCGGCGGTTGGAGCAATACGGACCGGATGGCGTCCACCCGAAGCGACGACAGGCCCGCCGCGGTCGGCCGCCCGCCGTGCCGGTGCAGCTGGAGCGACGCGTGATCGCCTTTGCCTTGGCGTGGCCGACGTGCGGGCCGCAGTGGTACAGCGATCAGCTGGCCCGCGAGGGCGTGTCGATCGCGCCGGTGACCATCTGGCGGCTGTTGCGTCGTCGCCACCTGGGGACGCGTCGCGCGCGCCTGGCGGTCCTGGAGCACGGGAGTGCGACGACGGGCTTGCTCACGGAGCGGACGGCCAGACCGCTCCGCCACGTCGAAGCGGCGCAGCCGGGCGATCTGCTGTCGCTCGATACCTTTTATGTCGGGAAGCTCAAAGGCGTCGGCAAGGTGTGGCAAATCACGGGGTGTGATGCCGCGTCGTCGTTCGGGTGGGCGCGCCTGATCTTCGGCGAGGTCACGGCGCGGGCAGTCCTGGCCTTCCTGCGCGAGGTCGTGCGACCGACCTATCGCCACGCCGGCTGGCGGTTGCAGCGGGTGCTCACGGACAACGGCAAAGAATTCAAGGGCGCCTTTGCCGCCGGCTGCGCGCGTCTCGGCATTCGCGTGACGCGCACGAAGCCGCGCCACGCCTGGACCAACGGCTTCGTCGAACGGCTGCAGAAGACGATCCTGCACGAGCACTGGCGCATCGCGTTTCGTCGGCAGTACTTCACCAGCCGGCGGACCCTGCACGGCTCGCTCGACCGCTTCCTGCAGTTCTACAACTACGAGCGGACCCATCGTGGGTATCGGCTCCGTGGTCGCACGCCGGCCACCGTCTTTCATGGAGCGGTGGCCGCATGAACGCGTGGATGGAAGTGTCAACACCTTTGCGAAACTGGACACCCTAGTGCATGTTCCACATCCGGCCCATCCGTCCCTCCGGGACGCGGATGCGGACGAAGACGTGGAACGACACCGGGTGATCGCCGTACGACGCGCGCAGCACCGCAGGGACGCGATACATCGTCACATCGGCGCCGACCCCGGTCTCCCATCGGTGCAGGGCGCCGATGTCGCGCACGGCGCCGACCGTGGCGGCGGTGAGCCACCGGCGAAGCGTCAATTCGGTCTGGAGCACCTCGAGACGGCCATAGACGGATCGGTCGCCGCGATGGTCGGTGACCTCGCCGAGCACCGCGTTGTATCCCCCGTGAACGGTGTCGTTGCGCCCGGCGGCGACGGTCACCGCCGAGAATCCGTTCGGGCGCGGGCGGAACCAGGCGCCCGACGCGGTCGTGCGGCGGATGTCGCCCGGCTCGAGCTGCTCGGGCTGGACGAGCAGGCCCTGCGAGACCTGGAACTCCCAGGACGGCGACGGCTTGTACCAGACGCGCGCGGCCCACGAGTCGAGCGCACCCGGATCGATCAGATCCCAGCGGTTGTCGTCCGGCTCACGGCCGTTGAAGAGCGAGGCCTCGACCTTCCACGGACCGTGGTCGATCGCGGCGGAGACGACGCCCATCGAGATGTGGGTGGAGTCCAGCGTGTGATGTCCGAGCGGGGCCGCCGGGTCTTCCGCAGCGGAGGCGCGGTGCATGAACGCCACCGGTCCGAGCGTCGCCTCGCCGACCGGTCCGCCGCCGAACGTGACACCCGTGCCCGATCCGAGGGGCAGCCGCCACGACGCCGTGGCGCCCATCAGCGCGTCGTGTGGATGCTGCCGATCGACGATCGGCGCGCCCTTGTAGGCCTCGCCAGCCTGGAAGAGCTCCGCGTAGCCGCGCGGCGTCGCGGTTGCCGGATCGAGGCTGAACATGCCGGTCACCGTGAGGCGTCCTGCTCCTGCCTGGCGGCTCGCCATCAGCATCAGCCAGTTGATGCCGCGGAACTCCGTGGAACCGCGCGGTCCGCCCTGATCGTTGAACATGCCGAACGCCGCTCCGTCCGACATCACCATCCACGGGCTGGCGCCCATCGGCATCGACATCCGATGTCCCGGCGGGGTGGCGTCCTGAGCCGCCGCCGGCGCCGCCCCCAGCAACACCGCCACACACACGTTGATCGCACACGCACGCATTTCCGTCCTCGCAGAGCTCGAGTCTTCGTCGACAACCACGAAGACACGGAGACGTGTCTCGCGCTTTCGTGGCTGCGTTGCGACAGCGAACGTCGAGCGATCGATCAGATCCGGAGTGCGAGACGCGAGGGCGCGTGAAGGGGCGGTGGGCGGTGCAGCCGGGCACGCGGGACGGTCGGAACGCCGAGGGCCGGCCGCGCCCAGACGAGCAGCCTCCAGCCAGCGACGGCCGGCGCCTGGACCGCCGCGACCGGCGTGGTCACGCCGCGTTTCGCCGTGACGTGGTCGTGCCCGCAGTCGTCACGGCCGGGCCGGTGCGGCGTCGAGCGGCGGTCGGGCTCCGAGGCGTGATGATGCCGGTGTGTCATCGCCGAGCCCATCGGCATCGCGAAGGCGCAGCCGAGATCGCACACGGTCGATGCCGTCGGCATCGCGGCCACCAGGAGCACGACGAGGAGCGTCAGCGCACGGCGCACTACCGCGCTTATAGCAGAAACGAAGGAACTTAGGAACTGAGGAGCGGGGAACCGAGGAACCCGTCTACCCGGCGCGGGAATCGACCTCGGCGGGAGGCTTCGGCTTGATCGAGGCTTCCGCACCCGCCGGCGCGGTAAACGGATCGATCGGGATGCGCTCGTACCGCACCTCGAGGATCTGGAGCGATTCGGTACCGCCGGGTGCGCGAAGCACGACAGACGCTCCCGCCGCGGACCCCATCAACGACCGCGCCAGCGGCGACATCCAGCTGATATGGTGGCGATCGAGGTCGATTTCGTCGACGCCGACGATGCGCACCTCGCGCTCGGCGCCGACGGCGTTCGCGAACCGAACCGTCGCTCCGAAGAACACGCGGCTCGAAGCGCGGGCGCCACGCGGGGCCTCGGGGTCCACGATTTCCGCCGCGTCGATGCGGTGCCGCAGATAGCGAATGCGTCGATTGATTCTGACGCAGCCGCCGCTTGTTGTACTGGTAGTCGGCGTTCTCGCTCCGATCGCCGTTGCTCGCGGCCCACGCGACCACCCGCGTCACGGCCGGCCGTTCCCTGGCGAGCAGAAACCGGAGCTCGTCCCTCAGCCGCTGAAGGCCCTGGGGCGTGATGTAGTTCCTGGCTCGGGACTTCGGCTTCTTCGCGACCGCCATGTCGAGCAACGATGGTAATCCATTCTCGCACCGGACTCCGGTCGACCCGGCGGGGAACCAGCCTCGGCCCCGCTGCCATCGAGGCGCAGACGAACTCGTGGCTGCGTCGTTCCGTTGAGAGAGGGTGGAGACGTCTTCGAGCGCCGAGCGCCGCGAGCCTAGAGCCGAGCCCCGAGCAGGACTCCCGGCGCCAGCTTCCACTCGGGATCCAGCGCCTGTTTGACGCGGCGCATGTCTTCGATCCCCTCGGGGCCGTACAGCGCCTCGAGCAGCTGTTGCTTCACGCGGCTCCGTCCGACGCCGTGTTCGGCGAGCGGCGAGCCGCCCATGCCGACGACGGCGCGGCCGCATCGCAGGATGGCCTCGCGGCCGGCCTCGACGTCGGCGTACGAGCGCGGGATGACGTTGGGGTGGACGTTGCCGTCGGAGATGTGCCCCCAGATCGCGACGTCGAGGCCGCGCGATCCGAACTCGGCATCGTAGAGCGCGAGCAGCTCGTCGATCCGCTCGAAGGCGACGATCATGTCGGCGGCCGTCTTCTCGATCCGGCCGTCGATCCGGCGCTGGGCCGCGCCGACACGGCGGTTCACCCCGTCTGGCACGGCCTCGCGCAGCCGGAAGAGCTGCGCCGCGCGCGTTCGATCTCCGGGCACCGCAATCGCCACATCGTTCAGCGCGCCGAATTCGCCGAGCAGGCGGCAGAAGCGCACCAGCGCCCCGTCGGCGCCCCCGGGATCGCCCGCGCGTCCGATCTGCGCGTACGCCGCGGCGGCGTCGACGCCGGGCAGCTCGAGCGTCACGAGGAGTGCCATCGCCTCGCCTCCGGTCAGGGCGATCCCGCTGTCGCGGTCGGCGCCGTCCTCCCGCACGATCGCCAGCGAACGCCCGTCCAGGTGCTCGATCGCCGCGACATCGATGCCGTCGGCGTCGCCCGTCCGCCAGGTCTCGCGAGCCGCCTCGCGCAGGCGGCGGACGAGCTCCAGCGCCCGCGCGCGGTCGGCGAGCGGCACGAAGGCGAGGCAGATCGGCGGGCGCCGCGGCACGACACGTACGGTGACGGACGACACGATTCCGAGCGTGCCCTCCGATCCGATGAAGAGATCGATCAGGTCCATGCCCGGCGCGGCGAAGTAGCCGGCCGACACCTTGGGCACCTCCGGCAGCCGGTACCGCGGGATCGGCACCCGCGAAGTGCCGCCCGCCAGCTCGAGGTCGAAGTACCCGTCCGGATGGGCCCTCACCCGGCCGCGCTCGATGTCGAGTACGTCCCCGCTGGCGAGGACGACGGTCAGCGCCTGCACCCAGTCGCGCGTCGACCCGTACTTGAAGGTGGCGGCCCCGGCCGCGTTGGTGGCGACCGTCCCGCCGATGAAGGCTCCGGCGAACGTCGGTCCCGGCGGGTAGAGGCGGCCGGCGCGTTCGAGCGCCGCGTCGAGGTCCGCGAGCGCCACTCCGGGTTCGAGGCGCACGCGATCGGTGCCGATCTCGAGGATCCGGTTCAGCTTCGCCGTCGAGATCACGAGCTCGCCCATGGGCGTCGCGCCCCCGGTGAGCGACGATTGTGCGCCCACGGCCAGCACGGAAGGCGCCGATCGGATGGCGGCCGCGACCCCCGCCTCGCTGGCCGGAGACGTGACGCCTGCGGCGTGTCCGCCCGGGACGTGCGCCGCGTCCTCCAGGAACGCCGAGACGACGTCCCGGTCGCGCTCGACGGGGGCCGGCCCCCCGTTTCCACGCGGCGCCCGCGCCCGAATCGCCCATGTCGCCACAGCAAGTAATATTAGTGCCCGGACCCGAGCGTCCGGAGCCGAGAGCCATGAGGCCCACCTACCTCCGCATCCTGCTTCTCGAGGCCGCCATCATCGCGGCGCTCCTCCTCCTCGGGAGGATCTTCGCGTGAACCCCGTCGACTGGGCCATCGTCGTCGCCTACCTCGCGTGGATGGTGTACGACGGGATGCGCCGCTCGAAGAACACGGACCAGGTGGAGGGCTACTTCCTGGCGAACCGGTCCATTCCGTGGTGGGCGGTGGGGCTGTCGGTCATGGCGACGCAGATGAGCGCGATCACGCTCATCGGCACCACGGGGCAGGCGTACGCGTCCGGGCTGAACTTCATCCAGTTCTACTTCGGCCTCCCGCTCGCGATGATCCTGCTGTCGGTCACCGTGGTGCCGTTCTTCTACCGCGCGAAGGTGTACACGGCGTACGAGTACCTCGAGCGGCGGTTCGATGCGCGGACGCGGTCGCTCACGAGCTTTCTCTTCATGCTGGGCCGCGCGTTCGCGTGCGGGGTCACCCTCGTGGCGCCGGCCGTCGTCATCTCGTCCATCCTCAGGTGGACGATGCCGGTGACGGTGCTCGTCATCTGCGTGCCGATGATCGTCTACACGGCGTTCGGCGGCGTGCAGGCGGTGGCGTGGACCGACGTCAAGCAGATGTTCGTCATCGTCGGCGGCATGGTGGCGGCGGTGGTGGTCCTGCTGATGGGGATTCCGCACACCGTCGGTGTGGTGCGGGCGCTGCACATGGCCGGCGCGACCGGGCGGATGCAGGCCGTCAGCTTCCATTTCAACCTGAGCGACACCTACACGTTCTGGTCCGGCATGATCGGCGGCCTGTTCCTGATGCTGGCGTATTTCGGCTGCGACCAGAGCCAGGTGCAGCGCTACCTGACGGCGCGGTCGGAGGACGAGGCGAGGCGGTCCCTGCTGATGAGCGCGTGGGTGAAGATTCCGCTGCAGCTCCTCGTGCTGACGATCGGCGTGCTGGTGTTCGTCTTCTACCTGTTCCAGACGCCGCCCATGCTGTTCAACCGCGTCCACGACGCGGAGGTGGCCGCCAGTCCGCGTGCGGCCGAGTACCAGGCGCTGCAGGCGCAGTTCGACCAGGCGATCGCGGCCCGCAAGGCCGCGGCGTCAGCCGGGGATCGCCAGGGCTTTCTCGCCGCCGACGCGCAGGTCGCGAACATCCGGGGGCAGGCGGTGGCCATCGTGAAGGAGGCGACGGGCGACCAGGCCTACGCCGACGTGAACTACGTGTTCCCGACGTTCATCACGACGCGCATGCCGATCGGGCTCGTCGGCCTGATGATCGCGGCCATGTTCGCCGCGGCGATGTCGACGAGCTCGGGCGAGCTGAGCTCGCTCGCGACGGCGACGGTCATCGACTTCTACAAGCGCCACTTCGTGCCGGAAGCCACCGACTCGCACTACCTGTTCGTCTCGAAGCTGGCCACGCTCGGGTGGGGGCTGTTCGCGTGTGTCGTGGCGATCTACTCCGCCGACGCCGGGTCGCTCATCGAGGTCGTCAACAAGTACGGATCGATCTTCTACGGGTCGCTGCTCGGCGTCTTCATGCTGGCGATCCTCTTCAAGCGGGCGACCGCCGCCGGCGCGTTCTACGGCGTCCTCGCCGGCATGGCCGTCGTCCTCGCGGTGGCGTTCGGTCTGCCCTGGATCGCGTTCCTCTGGCACAACCTGATCGGGGCCGTGGTCGTGGTGGTGGTGGGCCTGACGATCAGCCACATCCAGTCGCGTCGGTCGATGAGCGCATCGTGAGCAGTGCTCGACCGCGGCGGCCGGACCGCGCCGGACCGGGGAGGCCGAAGGAGGTACGATGAATCCCGTGACCGTGGTCGGCGTGATCATCGTGGCCATCCTCTCCATCACCAGCCACGAGGCGGCCCACGGCTTCGTCGCCGATCGCCTCGGCGATCCGACTGCGCGGGAGCAGGGACGGCTCACGCTGAACCCGATCCCGCACATCGATCTCTTCTTCACGATCCTCCTCCCGCTGATCCTCGTCCTCTCGCGCTCCGGGTTCATCTTCGGCGGGGCGAAACCGGTGCCGGTCACGGTCTCGAGGCTGCGGCGGCCGCGGCGCGACTGGGCCCTGGTCGGCGCCGCGGGGCCGGCGATGAACATCGGCATCGCCATCGGCCTCGCCGCGCTGCTGTCGGTCGCGATCCAGCTCGGCCTGGCGGATCCCTCGTCGAGCCTGGCAGAGATCCTGTCGGTCGGGATCTTCCTGAATGCGCTGCTGGCCGTGTTCAATCTGGTGCCGATTCCGCCGCTCGACGGATCGCGGGTCGTTCAGTACTTTCTCTCCGGCGAAGCGCTCGCCCTGTACCGCCAGATCGAGCGGTTCGGGCTGCTCATCATCGTGGCCGTGGTATTCCTCGTGCCGCCCGTGCAGGCCCTGATTGGCGGGGCGATCTTCGCGCTCGTGGCGGCCATCACGAGCCCGTTCCATGTCTGGGTGAACGTCCAGCCGTTGCTGCAGCGCCTGCTCTTCGGCTGAAGCGGTCACGCCCTCGACGACACGTGGACGCGCGGGGGGCGATTGCCGCTTCCGCCGGTCGGCCCCGTCAGTCGAACACGTCTGCCGGCGTCAGCACCTTGACCGGCCCCAGGTTCAGCGACGCGATGCCCGGCTGGATCGTCTTCAGGTCGCCGACCACGACCACGGCGAACCTGTCCGGCTCGATGTACTTGCGCGCGACCTGCTCGACCTCGGCGGGCGTCACGGCTTCGATCTTCTGCACGTAGGTCGTGAAGTAGTCGTCGGGCAGGTGGTAGACCGCCATCGTTTCCATCTGCTGGGCGATCTGCCGCGTCGACTCGAACGCCTCCGGGTACCGCAGGGCCACGTAGTTCTTCATCTGGGAGATCTCGTCGTCGGGCGCGGGCTCGCGGATGCCGTTCAGCTGCTTGAAGAACTCCTGGAGCGACTCCGCGGTCTTGTCGGTCTGCACGGACGCCATCGCGGCAAAGGGGCCCGCCACCGAGCGCATGTCGAACATGGAGAACGCGCCGTAGGTGTAGCCGTGCTGCTCGCGCAGGTCCATGTCGAGGCGCGAGTCGTACGCTTCACCGAGGAGGTTGTTCATGACGCGGATGGCGAAGTAGTCGGGCGTCGAGCGCGGCACGCCGATCCAGCCGATCTCGATCGCCGACTGCGGCGCGCCCGGCTTGTCGATCAGGTACACGGCGCGCGAGGCCGGCTGGGGGACCGCGGGCAGCCTGGCCTCCGGCGCGAGCGCGCCCTGGGCGCGCCACGACCCGAATGCCTTCTCCAGCAGGGGGACCGCGCTCGCCGGCGTCACGTCGCCGACGACGATGAGCGTGGAGTCGCCGGGCTGGAACGTGGACTGGTAGAACGCGCGGAGATCGCCGGCCGTGAAGCTCTTGAGGGTCGCCTCGCTGCCCATCTGCAGGTTGCCGAGCCGGTGGCTCCGCCCGTACAGCACGCGCGCGAGGCCGACCGACGCCAGCGTCTCGGGGTTGTCGCGCGCCTGCAGGAGCTGCGTGAGGCGCTGCTGCCGCAGGCGGTCGATCTCCTCGGGCGGGAAGGTCGGGCGCTGGGCGACGTCGGCCATGAGGGCGAGCGCGTCAGGCAGCCGCGACACCGGGACGTGCAGGCGCACGCCCATCGCGTCGGTGCTGCTCGTGGTGTTGATCTCGGCACCCAGGTAGTCGATGGCGTCGGCGAGCTCGAGCGCCGACCGCGCCCCGGCGCCGTTGGTCAGCATGCTCGTCATGAAGTTCGCGACACCGAACTTGCCGGCCGGGTCGTTCGCGCTGCCGCGCATGACGACCAGGTTGACCTGCACGACCGGCACCTCGTGCGACTCGACGATCCACACGGGCAGGCCGTTCGACAGCTGCGTCTTCTCGAGGGCCGGCAGCCTCAGGGTCGGGGCGGGTCCGAGCGCCGGCGGATGGCTCCGGTCTGGCGCCTGCTGCGCCGACAGCGTGATGGCGGCAATCCCCATCAGCGACAGGACCAGACCGAGGCGGAGGCGACGCGTCATCATTGATTACCTTCTCGCGGGGCCCCACCCCCGCTCGTTGCCGTCGCTGACGCTCCGGGCCGTGTGTCGAGCGTCAGTCTGCTCTCGGGAGGCCGCGGTCCCTGCCCCTTCCGGCCCTTGTGTCCGTCGTGAGCCTCGCGGCTCACTTGGTCGCCGGCACGACGGTCAGCTCGACGCGCCGGTTCTTCAGCAGATACTCGGCCGCCGCCGCGCTGACGTCGGACGCCGAGAGCGACAGGTACCGCGCCCGGTCCTCGTTGAACCAGTCGGGGTCGCCCGTGCGCGTGTAGTAGCCGTTCAGCTCGTCGGCGATGCTGCTGATCTTCTCCATGCGGTCGTAGAACGACGCCTCCCACTGGTTGAGGGCGCGCTGGAGCTCGTGCTGGCTCGGCGGCTGCTGCTGCAGCTTGGCGATCTCCTCGTCGATCACCGTCTTCAACTCGTCCACCGTGTGACCGGGTCTCGGCGTCGCCATCACGACGAACTCGGACGAGAGGTTGCGCGACTCCTGGAACGCCTGGACGCTCTGCGCGATCTGCATGTCGTAGACCAGCCGCTTGTAGAGCCGGGAGTTCTTGCCGTCGGCGAGCACGCTCGCCACGACGTCCATGGCGGCATCCCCGGGCGACAGGAACCGCGGCGAGAGCCACGCCAGGTAGAGGCGCGGGAGCTGGACGCGATCGGTGATTGTCTTCGTCTGGACGCCGGACAGCTCGACCCCCGGAATGGTCATCGGCGGGGGGGCGGGGGCGCCCGTGATGTCGCCGAACCACTTCTCGACGAGCTGCTTCGCCTGGGCCGTATTCACGTCGCCCGCGATCACCAGGCTCGTGTTCGCCGGCGTGTAGTACTCCTTGAAGAAGTTCACCACGTCCTGGTAGCTCGCCGCCGTGAGATCGTTCATGTAGCCGATGACGGGCCAGTGGTACGGGTGGTCCGGCGGGTACATCATCTCGTCGATCGTCTGGTCGGCCATGCCGTACGGCTGGTTGTCGATCCGCTGGCGGCGCTCGTTCTTGACGACGGCGCGCTGCGCGTCGACGGCCTTGGGCGTCATCGCGTCGAGCAGGTAGCCGGTGCGATCGGCCTCGAGGTAGAGCGCGAGGTCCAGCGCGTTGGACGGCACGTTGATGTAGTAGTCGGTCTCGTCGCTGCCCGTCGACGCGTTGTTCTCCCCGCCGACGTTCTCCAGCAGGCTGTCGAACTCGCCGTACTTCACGTGGCCCGAGCCCATGAACATGAGGTGCTCGAACAGGTGCGCGAAGCCCGTGTGCCCGGGGGTCTCGCGCGCCGATCCGACGTGGCGCCACGTGTTCACGCTCACGATGGGAACGCTGTGGTCCTCGTGGATGATCACGCGCAGCCCGTTCGCCAGCGTGAACTCCGTGTACGGCACCTCGAGCTTCGGCGGCGCCGCCTGCGCCGGCGCCGTCTGCGCCAGCGCCGGCGAGGCCAGCGCGAGGACGACGAGCAAGGCTGCGGATCTCATAGGGGCGATCATACCTCCGTCGGTTCCGGCCCATTCGACCCGTCGAACCGATGTAACCTATCTAGCCTATGGCTCCATCCCTGGTGGGCATCATCATGGGCAGCGCGTCCGACTGGGACACGATGCGCCAGGCGGACGAAATGCTGTCCCGGTTTGACGTCGCGCACGAGTGCAAAGTCGTGTCGGCTCACCGGACCCCGGCCGACATGGCGGCGTATGCCTCCGAGGCGGCCGGACGGGGCCTCGAGGTGATCATCGCCGGCGCCGGCGGGGCCGCGCACCTGCCCGGCATGGTCGCCGCCCAGACGGTCCTGCCGGTCATCGGCGTGCCGGTTCAGACCGCCGCCCTCAACGGCCTCGACTCGCTCCTGTCCATCGTCCAGATGCCGAAGGGCGTGCCGGTCGCCACCGTGGCCATCGGGGCCTCCGGCGCCGCGAATGCCGGCCTGCTGGCCGTGGCGATTCTCGCCACCTCGCGCCCGGCGCTCCGGCAGAAACTCCAGGCGTACCGCGACGAGATCGCCGCCGACGTCCGGCGGGCCTCGCTGACGTGAGCCGGATCATCGGACCCGGCTCGACCATCGGCGTCCTCGGCGGCGGGCAGCTCGGCCGCATGTTCGCCATGGCCGCGCGGCGTCTGGGCTACCGCGTCCACACCCTCTCCCCGGACCGCGACACGCCGACGGGACAGATCGCGGACCTCGAGGTGAGCGCCTCGTACGACGATGCGGACGCGGTCCGCGCCTTCGCGTCGGCCGTGGACGTCGTCACCTTCGAGTTCGAGAACGTGTCGGCGCTCGCGGCCGAGACCGCCGCCGCTCACGCGATCGTCCGGCCGAACGGCGGCGCATTGCTCGTCGCGCAGCACCGGCTGCGCGAGAAGATGTTCCTCCGCGACCAGGGCTTGGCGGTCCCGCCGTTCGCCGCGGTCGACTCGGATGCCGCCCTCGAGCGCGCGGTTGCCTCGATCGGGGTCCCCGGCGTCTTGAAGACGACGACGTTCGGCTACGACGGAAAGGGACAGGAGACGATTGGGGCGGCCGCCGACGCGTCCGGCGCCTGGGCCCGGCTCGGGCGCCGGGAGTGCATCTACGAGGCGTTCGTCGATCTGGCGCGCGAGATCTCGGTGGTCGGCGCGCGCGGCGTCCACGGCGAGTGGGCGGCCTTCGATCCAATCGACAACACGCACCGCCGGCACATTCTCGATGTCTCGATTGCGCCGGCGCCGGTCGATGCGCGCCTGGCCGCCGAGGCCGTCGAGGCCGCGCACGCGGTGATGGACGGGCTGGACTACGTCGGCGTGCTCTGCGTCGAGTTCTTCGTGACGCGCGAGGGCCGGCTGCTCGCCAACGAGATCGCGCCGCGGCCCCACAACTCCGGTCATCTCACCTTCGACGCCTGCCGCACGAGCCAGTTCGAGCAGCAGGTGCGCGCCATCTGCGGCCTGCCGCTCGGATCGCCGGAGCTGCTGCAGCCGGCCGCGATGGCCAACCTGCTCGGCGATCTCTGGAGCGCGGGCGAGCCGGACTGGGCCGCCGCCCTCGCGTTCCCCTCGGTCAAGCTCCACCTGTACGGCAAGAGCGAGCCGCGGCCCGGACGCAAGATGGGACACCTCACCGCCCTCGCACCGAGCGCGGGCGAAGCCCGTGCCCTGGTCCTCGCCGCACGTGCGGCGCTCGCCAACGGGAGGGGGGAGGGGGTGGGGTGAGGTCTTGATGTGGCAATGGGGTGATGTGCCCCGATTCCTCCTCAGGCGCTCTTCTCGGCGACCACCAGACTGACGGGTCCCATCAGGGGCTGCTGGCCGAGCACGGTCCAGCCGGCCTGCTTCAGCCAGGCGGTGACCTCGGCGGCCGAGTAGGCGCGCGCGCCCGCGAAGTTCAGGAACTCGCCCGACATCAGCGTGGCCATCGGGGGCGCCGTGCGATCGGGGGTCAGGAAGAAGTCGACGATCAGGAGGCGTCCGCCGCGCGGCAGTGCGTCGTGGAGGCGCGCCAGCAGCGTGGCGCAGTCCTCCTCGCGAAAGCCGTGCAGGACGTGCGACACGAGTGCCGCGTCGTAGCCGGTCGGCAGCGGGCTCTTCAGCATGTCGCCTTCGATGATCGCGATCGCCGCCGTGTCCTCGGGCGAGAAGCGTGTCCGCGCGTAGGCCGCCGTGCCGGGCAGCTCGAAGAGCGTCATCGACAGGTGGGGATGGCGCCGGCGGATGATGCGGAGAAAGGACCCCGTGCCGCCGCCGATGTCGAGCAGACGCTTGTGGCGCCCGAAGTCGTACGAGTCGGCGAGCGCCATGGCGCCGCCGCGCGACGCGGCCTCCACGCCCGCCGAGAAGATCGCCTGATCCTCGGGTGAGAACTCGAACGCGTGCGGTTCCTGCGCCGTCCGGCGCACCGCCTGGCTGAAGTGGGTCCAGCCCGCGTACGACAGCCGGTCCCAGAAGGTCAGCATCGGGCGCAGGTCGGCCGGCGTCTTGCCCGAGAGGAACGCCTGCGCGACGTCCGAGTTGCGGTATCGTCCCTCTTCGAGAACCAGCATGCCGAGGGCTACCATGGCGTCGGCGACGACGCGCACGTTCGGCGCCGGTGCGCCGGCGCGCGCGGCGAGCTCGTCAGCCGATGCCGGTCCGTCGCCCAGGATCGTGAACAGCCCGAGATCGCCGGCCGCGAAGAACATCTTCGCGGCCATGAACCCCGACGCGAGCTGGAAGATCGGATCCGGGGTGATGGAGAGCTGACCGGGATTGGGCATCGTATCCTCGCGGGCGAGTTCATTATAAGAAGCGGGACGATCGAGATGTCATCAGGTGTCACCATGACGATCAGACGGACGGCCGGCGCGTGCGCCCTCGCGGCGCTCGCCATGTGGATCGGCGTTGCGGCCCAGGCCCCGCCGACGGGCGAAGTGGTGCGGACGCTCCGGCCCCCCAGGCATCCGCTGCCGCCGGAGGCCGCGTCGGCCGGCGTGACGAAGTTCTCCTTCATCGCGTACGGCGACACGCGCAACGCCGACGACGGCAAGGCGATCCAGCCGGACCACGCGAAGCTGGTCGACCAGATGCTGGTCGAGATGAAGACGGAGGCGGCACGTGGCTTCCCGGTGAAGTTCGTCGTCCAGTCGGGCGACGCCGTGCTCCAGGGCCGGATGGCGCACATGTGGAACGTGAGCTTCATCCCGATCATCCAGCGCCTGATCGACGACGGCGACGTGCCGTACTACTTCGCGGCCGGCAATCACGACGTCGGCGGGCCGTCGGCCCTGCGCGACGCCGGACTCGAGAACACGGAAGCCGCGATGCGGGATCTCTGGCCGCCCGAGGGATCGCCGCGCCGTCTGGCCGGCCATCCGACGTTCGCGTTCGGCTACGGCAACCTGTTCGTGATCGCGATCGACTCCGACATCCCGGAGGACGGCGCCCAGTACGCGTGGGTGGCCCACCAGCTCGAGACGCTCGATCGCGCGCGCTTTCCGCTCGTCATCGCCGTCTTCCATCACCCCCCGATTTCCTCGGGCCCGCACGGGGGACCGGTGCTCGAACGCGAGGCGGCCGGGATGCGCCGCCTGTACCTGCCGCTCTTCCGCGAGCACCACGTGCGGATGACGATCACGGGGCACGAGCATTTTCTCGAGCACTGGGTCGAGCATTACCAGGACGGCCGGAACACCTACCGCATGGATGACCTCGTCGAGGGCGGCGGCGGCGCGCCGACCTACGTGTTCAAGGGCTTGCCGGACGTGAAGCTGTTCGAGGACATGGCGGCGCCGCAGAAGGTGACCATTAGCCAGCTCGTCCGGCCCGGCTCGACCGTGGAGGACAACCCGCACAGCTTCGTCATCGTCGAGATCGACGGCGAGCGCATCTGGCTCCGGGTGGTCGCCGAGAACGATGCCGCGTACGAGCCGTACGGCCGGCCCCGCGTCGAGCTGACGGACTAGCGCTCCGGAAGCCGGCGCCGGTCACGGGCGCACGCTCGCGGCGGCGCCCCGGTTCTGGCACGATAGGGCCCTCCGGGAACCACGCTTCGAACAGGAGAGCTCATGGTGCGAATCAACGTCGGGCGCGTGCTGCTCGGCGGCCTCCTTGCCGGTCTGATCGTCAATATCAGCGAGGCGCTGTTGAACCTCTACGTCGTGCAGGCGGACATGAACGCCGCGATGCTGTCCCTCAACCGTCCCGTCATCGCGGGCCAGGCGATCATGACCTTCGTCGTCCTGACCTTCGGCCTCGGCGTCGCCGCCGTGTGGCTCTATGCCGCGATCCGGCCGCGGTACGGTCCTGGCGTACGGACGGCCGTCTGCGCCGGCAGCTTCGTGTGGTTCTTCGCGTACTTCTATCCGAACGTCGGGATGGGCGCGATGAAGCTCTTTCCGCCCGGTCTGATCGCCCTGATGACCGTGTGGGGCCTCGGTGAGATCATGCTCGCCACCATCGCCGGCGCGTGGGTGTATCACGACTGACAGGGAGCGGCGCCGCACGGGGCCGCGTCACGGCCGAGCGCTTTCGAGCGGCACGTCGGGATCGATGAAGAGCCACGCCACCGCGCCGAAGGCGTAAACGACGGCCGTGACGAGGAAGGGCAGGGTCCACGACCCGAGGCGATCGACGGCGTAGCCGAAGACGAGCGGGGTGAGCAGGCCGCCCAGGTTGCCCACGGTGTTCATGTAGCCGGTGATCACGCCCGCGTGGTCGGCGCCGATGTCGAGGCACACGGCCCAGCAGGCGCTCAGGCCGAAGTCGACGGACCCGAGGGCGAGCGCGAGGAGCGTCGCCGTGGCGATCGGCCGGGCGACCAGCGTCGAGGCGAGAACGAGGGCCGCGCAGGTCAGGAACGCGCCGAAGCCGAGGTGGGATCGTGCGACGCGGAGGCCGCGGGTGCGCGCGAGCCGGTCGGTCGCCCACCCGCCGCCGACGTTGGCCAGGCCGGCGAGGAGGAACGGGAGCGACGCGAAGAGCCCGCCGCGGATCGCCGAGAAGCCCAGCACCTGGAGCAGGTACGTCGGCAGCCACGTGAAGTAGAAGTACAGCCCGTACCCGTACCGCGAAGTACATCGCCCCGATCGCATACAGGTTGCGGCTGCGAACCATCGCGCGCCAGGGCACGGCGTGGCCGGGTTCGTCCGCGGGCCGGCCGTCCTGCGCGATCCACGCGAGCTCGGCCGCATCGACGCCGGGGTGATCCGACGGCCGATCGCGGTACCAGACGTACCACCACGCGGCCCACACGAGGCCGAGGGACCCGAGCGCGCCGAAGCTCGTGCGCCAGCCCCATCGCTGTACGAGGACGAGCACGACGGGCGCCGACAGCATCCCGCCGATGCGCGTGCCGAGGAACAGGATGCCGTTGGCCTGCCCGCGCTCGCGCGCCGGGAACCAGTGCGAGAAGGCCCGCGCCATGTTCGGAAACGCACCGGCCTCGCCCGCGCCGAAGAAGAAGCGGATGGCGACGAGCGACCGCAGGCCCTGCGCCGCCCCGGTCAGCGCCGTGAACCCGGACCACCAGAGGACGATGCGTGTGAGCACGCGCCGGGGTCCGCGCGTGTCGCCCAGCCAGCCCGACGGGATCTCGAAGAGCGAATAGGCCAGCGTGAAGGCGCTGAACACGACGCTCATCTCGAGGACCGTGAGGTGCAGGTCGGCCATCATGAACGGCGCGGCGACGGAGATGCACACCCGGTCCAGGTACGTGACCACCGCCAGGAGGAAGGCGAACACCAGGACGCGGCCGCGCACCCGGGAGCGATCCATCGCGGGTAACTCTATCTGATGGAGCGCTAGAATACGCCGATGCGCATCCCGAGTCGCTCGGTGCGTCGCTTGTCGGCCGCGCTGGTCGCCGCCGTACTCGTCCAGCCCGTGGCCACCCAGGAGCGCGACCGGGCCGGGATCCCCGACCGCTACAAGTGGAACCTCACGGACATCTATCCATCCGACGCCGCCTGGCGCGCCGCCAAGGATCGCGCGGCGGCCGACATCCCCGCCCTCGAGCAGTTCCGTGGCCGTCTCGCGTCGTCCGCGTCCACGCTCGCCGACGCCCTCGAACGGGAGACGGCGATCGGCAAGGAGCTGTCGAGGCTGTCGACCTACGCGAGCTCGCTGGCCGACGAGGATACCCGCGACGCGGCCCATCAGGGCATGCGCCAGGAGATGCGGCAGCTCTTCGCGTCGTTCGGCAACGCGCGCGCGTTCATCCAGCCCGAGATCCTGCAGATCGACCGTTCGACGCTCGATCGGTTCCTGCAGACCGAGCCGCGTCTGGCGGTGTACCGGTTCAGCCTCGCGAACATCGAGCGCATGGCGCCGCACACGCTCGACGCCGCCGGCGAGCGCCTGCTCGCCGACGCCGGACCGGCCGCGGGCACCGGGTCGAACGTCTTCGACGTCCTGATCAACGCCGAGTTCCCGTATCCGCAGGTGACGCTGTCCGACGGCCGGACGACGACGCTCGACGAGCCGCAGTACGAGGCGCTGCGCGGCGTCCCGAACCGCGCCGATCGGCAGCTCGTGATGTCGTCCTTCATGCGCGCGCTCGGGAGGTTCGGTGGCACGCTCGGCGCGACGATGAACGGCGAGGTCCAGAAGGTCCGCCTGCGCGCCAAGGCCCGGAAGTACGACTCGGACCTGTCCGCCTCGCTCGACGCGGCGAACATCCCGACCTCGGTGTACACGCGCCTGATCGACGGCGTCAACCGCAACCTGTCGACGTTCCATCGCTACCTGCGGCTTCGGAAGCGCATGCTGGGCGTGGACCAGCTGCACTACTACGACCTGTACGCGCCCCTCGTGTCCTCGGTCGATCTCGACGTACACGCCCGAGCAGGCGCTGCAGAACGTGCTCGACGCCGTCCGGCCGCTCGGGCCGGCATACGGCGCGGTGATCCGCCGCGCGTTCGACGAACGCTGGATCGATCTCTATCCGTCGCCTGGGAAGGCGTCTGGCGGTTACACGACCGGCGGGCCGTACGACGTCCATCCGTACATCCTCATCAACTTCGACGGCGGCTACAACGGCATGACGACGATGGCGCACGAGCTGGGCCACGCGATGCAGACGTACCTGTCGAACCGGGCGCAGCCGTACCCGCTCGCCGGGTATCCGATCTTCGTCGCCGAGGTCGCGTCCACCTTCAACGAGCAGCTGCTCATCGATCACATGCTCGACACGATCAAGGACGACGACACGCGGCTGTCGCTGCTCGGCCGGTATCTCGAGAACGCGAAGACGACGATGTTCCGCCAGACGCAGTTCGCCGAGTTCGAGCTGAAGGTGCACCAGATGGCGGAGGCCGGCCGGCCGATCACCGGCGCGGCGCTCGCGAAGCTCTACCTCGACATCACCCGCACGTACTACGGCCACGACCAGGGCATCTGCATCGTCGACGACTACGTCGCCAACGAGTGGAGCTACGTCCCGCACTTCTACCGCGACTTCTACGTGTTCCAGTACGCCACGTCCTTTACGGCCTCCACTGCGCTCGCCTCGAAGGTCGAGGCGGGCGGTGACGCCGGGCGCGCAGCGACCGAGAAGTACCTGCGGTTCCTCAGCGCCGGCGGGTCGAAGTACCCATCGACCTGCTGAAGGACGCCGGCGTGGACATGACGACGGACGAGCCGCTGGCCCTGACGATCCAGCGCATGAACGGCGTGATGGACGAGATGGACCGGATTCTCGATCGGAAGAACCGGTGAGGGAAGCCGGGGAACGAAGGGACGAAGGAAGCGAGTAGCTCGGGAGCCAGGGAACCATGTTCGACTCGCTCGCCGGCGACGTGCGTTACGCCCTGCGCTGGCTGCGCAGGAGCCCCGGCTTCGCGCTGGTGGCCGTGGTGTCGCTCGCGATCGGCATCGGCTTCAACACGGCGCTCTTCTCGCTCATCGACGTGTTCCTCTTCCGTCCGCTGCCGGTGACGGGCGTCGATCGGCTCGCCGACGTCTTCACGAGCAGCAGCGTCGGCGGGCGCTACAGCACGACCTCGTACCCGGACTTCCTGGATCTGAAGGCCGGCAACGCGGTCTTCGACGATCTCGTCGGCTACACGCCGATGTTCGGCGCGCTGAATCTGGGCGACCGCTCGCGGCTCGTGACGGGGGAGCTCGTCACGGGCAACTACTTCCGCGTCTTCGGCGTCCGGGCCGCAATGGGCCGCACGATTGGTCCGGCCGACGATGCCGCCGGCGCCGAACCGGTGGCGATGGTCTCGTACCGGGTACTGGACGCGCGAGCTGGACGGAGCCTCCGACGTCGTCGGGCGCAGCCTGCGCATCCACGGACGCGGGTACACGATCGTCGGCGTCGCGCCGAAGACGTTCACGGGGATGGTGCCGCTGCTCGACCCCGAGGTGTGGCTGCCGATGACCTGGGCGACCGAGGTCGAGCCCGTCGGCCTGCACGACGCGCAGCGGGCGCCGCCGAACTCGACGCGGCTGACGCGGCGCGGCGACCGGTGGCTGTTCGCACGCGGACACCTCAAGGCCGGCGTGACCGTGGCGCAGGCGCAGGCGAACCTGCGCGCGATCATGACCCGCCTGGCCGCCGGCTATCCGGTGCAGGACGGCGGCCGTACGATCACGGTCAAGGCCACGAGCCAGATCCGCGTGCACCCCGACGCGGACGCCAGGGTCGAGCCCGTCGCCATCGGTCTGGCGCTCGCCGTCGGTCTCGTGCTCCTCATTGCGTGCGCAAATGTCGCCGGCCTGCTCGTGGCCAGAACCACGGACCGGCGGAAGGAGATCGCGGTGCGTACGGCGATCGGCGCGAACCGCTGGCGGCTCGTGCGCCAGCTCGTCACCGAGAGCCTGGTGCTCGCGGCCGGCGGCGGCGTCGCCGGGGTGGCGCTGGCGTGGCTGATGACGCGGATCGCGGAGTCGATCAGCCTGCCGCTTCCGTTCCCCGTCGTCATCGACCTGCCCATCGACGCCCGCGTGCTCGCCTTCACGGCCGGCGCGACGGTCGTCGCGGCCCTGCTGGCCGGCGTCGTGCCGGCGATTCGCGCATCCCGATCGGCGATCGCCTCCGATCTGCGGGGCGTCGTCCCGGCCCGGCGGGGCGGCTGGGCGCTGCGCGACCTGCTCGTCGCCGCCCAGATGACGATCACCGCGCTTCTCCTGATCGTGGCGGCGCTGCTCCTGCGGAGCCTCGCGGCCTCCGAGCGGGCCGATCTCGGCTTCGAGCCGGATCACCTCGCCTTGATCTCCATGGATACCCGGATGGTGGGCTACTCGCGGGACCAGAGCGAGCGGTTCTTCGCCCGGGCCGTGGACCGCATCCGCGCCCTGCCGGGCGTCCAGTCGGCCGGGCTGACGACCCGCGTGCCGTTTTCGGTCAACGTCAACGAGTGGGACATCTGGGTCCCCGGCCACCACCGGGAAGGCGACCGGCCGGACGGCATCGAAGTGACCAACGTCTCTCCCGACTACTTCGACGCCATGGGGATCGCGATCGTCGACGGCCGCAACTTCACGCCGGCCGACGATGCCGACGCGCCGAAGGTGGCGATCGTCAACGAGGCGATGGCGCACCGGTACTGGCCCCGCGAGGAAGCGGTCGGCCAGACGTTTCGCGTGGGCGCCGCCGAGGGGCCGGTGTACCGGGTCGTCGGGGTGGCCACCGACTACAAGGTGGCGACGGTGGGCGAAGGGCCGACGCCCTTCATCCATCTGTCGCGGCTGCAGCAGCCGAATTCGTACAACGTCATCGTCGCCAGGACCGCCGGCGATGCCGGAGCCCTGCTCGCCGACATGCGGCGGGATCTCCTCGATCTCGAGCCGGACCTGGTGTTCGTCGAGAGCCAGACGATGGACGGGGAAGTGGCCGCCACGCTCTTCCCCATGAAGGCCGCGGCGCGGATCGTGTCGGTGATCGGGATCGTGGCGATGATCCTCGCGGCCGTCGGGCTGTACGGCGTCCTCGCGTACGCCGTCGTCCGGCGCACCCGGGAGTTCGGCATCCGGTTCGCTCTGGGCGCTCAGCCGGCCGACGTCGTGCGCATGGTCATGCGGCGCGGGCTCGCGCTCGCGATCGCCGGCCTGGCCGCGGGCGGCGTGCTCGCCGCGATCGCGGCGCAGCTGCTCGCGTCCACGCTGTACGGCGTGAGTCCTGCGGACCCGGTCTCGTGGATCGGCGCCGCGCTCGTTCTCCTGCTGGTCGCCGTGCTCGCCAACCTGGTCCCCGCGCGCCGCGCCGCGCGCGTGGAGCCCTCGCGGGCGCTGCGCGTCGAGTGATGCCGGAGGCGGGTCACTCCTCCGCCACGAACGCGTACTGACACTGATCGACGATGCGGCCGTTCTTGATCGCGCTGCGCCGGAGGCGGGCCTCGAGGACGTAGCCGGCCTTCTCCAGGACGCGGCAGGATCCGACGTTCGACGCAAACGGCAGCGCGAAAATGCGCGTGAGTCCGTGCTCGACGATCGCGTGCCTGGTGACCGCGCGGACGGCCTCGGTCATGATGCCCCGGCCCCAGAACCCTTCGCCCAGCCAGTACCCGATTTCGGCCGACACGCGCTCGACGTCGATTTGCGGCATGACGCCGACGCTGCCCACGGCCTCGCCGCCGATGTCGATCGCGAATCCGGTCTCCGGGACGCGCGTGGCGTTCGCCTGCAGGAACGTCCGGGCGTCACGCATCGTGTAGGGCGACGGAAACCGATCCCGCAGGTTGAGCCAGATCCGGGGGTTGTCGGC
Source organism: uncultured Acidobacteriota bacterium (assembly GCA_963761615.1). Lineage (GTDB taxonomy): Bacteria > Acidobacteriota > Vicinamibacteria > Vicinamibacterales > CAVVIG01 > CAVXGU01. The sequence goes on from CAVXGU010000003.1 coordinate 295,505, forward strand.
GTGCTTCACGATCGCCGCGGCGTCCGACGGCCGCCATGATCGCAGAACGGCGTGCGTCAGGACGATTTCCACGTCACCGCCGGCGCAGGTGTTCGAGGGCAATGGCGAGCTGCATCCGCCGGTCGGCGGCCCTCCGGCGCAGGTCGGCGCGCGTGATGTCGTCGGGCGCCGCGGCAATCCGGCGGTCGAGGTCGGCGATCTCGTTGAGCAGCTCGACCTCCGCCGGCAGACAGCGCGCGCTCCTGAGCACCGAGAGAGCCAGGCGGAGGGGTTCCGGCGTGCTGAAGTAGGCGTCGAGGTCGATCGGCGCGCCGCTTCCCGGCAGATCGTCGAACGCGCCCTCGGCCATTGCGTCGCGGATCTTCCTTTCGGCGATCAGGTCGAAGATCATCGGCCCTCTCCCACGTCGCCCTCGCGAATCAGGGCGTCGAGATCGAGCGGATCGGCCATCGCCATGTGGAGCGTGCCGTCGGGCCGGCGCGGCCACTCGGCGGGCGGCCGATCGCGCGTGAGCTCGACGCCGTTGTCGTCGGGATCCGCGAGGTAGATCGACTCGCTCACGCCGTGGTCCGCCGCGCCGTGCAGTCGGACGCCGGCCTCGATCACGCGCCGGACGGCCGCGCCGAGGTCGCCGCGCGTCGGATAGCGAATGGCCAGGTGATACAGGCCGGTGTGCCGCGCCGGGGCGGGCGTGGCGTTGCGGCTCTGCCAGGTGTTCAAGGCGATGTGGTGGTGATAGCCGCCGGCCGAGAGGAAGGCCGCGCTGTTGTCGGGTAGACGCTGGACCAGATCGAACCCGAGCACGTCGCGGTAGAACGCGACCGCGCGATCGAGGTCCGACACCTTCAGGTGCACGTGACCGATCGTCGTCTCCGCCGGCGCGCGATACGGGGCCATTACGATGATTTTACAGGCTCCGGGCGTCCGGCTTCCGTCTCTCGCCGGCACGCTGGCGCGTCAGCGGCCAGCCCCCTTCAGCGTCAGGACCAGAACGCCTCCGAGCGCGAGCACGGCACCGATGAAGACGAACCCGAGCGTGAAGCTGGACGTCAGGTCGCGCAGGTAGCCGACGACAGACGGGCCCACGAAGCCGCCGATGTTCCCGACGGAGTTGATCAGCGCGATGCCGGCCGCGGCGCCGGTGCCGGACGTGAACGAGGTCGCGAGCGACCAGAACGGCCCGAACATGGCCGCGAGCCCGAGGGTCGCCAGAGAAATCGCAGCGATCGATCCGCCCAGGCCGAAGATCTGCCCGGCGGCGCCGGCGAGCGCGAACGCGGCCCCGCCGCCGATCGCCGAGAGCGCCACGTGCCACCGGCGCTCGCCCGTCACGTCCGAGTGGCGCCCGACGACGACCATCCCCACGCCCCCAACGACGTACGGGATTGCGCTCAGGACGCCGATTGCGAACGTGCCGAGCGGCGTGCCGCCGGAGCTCGCGCTCTGAATCATCTGCGGCAGGAAGAAGCCGATGGCGTAGAGCGCAACCGGGATCGTGAAGTACACGGCCGCGAGCATCCACAGCGTCGGATCCACGAGGGCCGCCGTCGTCGTTTCCACCTGACGCGGCCGCGCGGCGTCATCCTGACGGAGGCGCTCGAGGAGGACGGCGCGCTCGCGCGCGGTCAGCCACGCCGCCTGTTCCGGCCCATCGTCCAGCTTCAGCCAGACGATCACGCCGAGCACGACGGCCGGCACGCCTTCGAGCAGGAAGAGCCACTGCCAGCCAGCCAGCCCGCCGGCGCCGCCGAGGGCCAGGATCGCGCCCGACACGGGACCACCGATGATGCCGGCGGCGAGCACCGCGGTCATGAAGGCCGCGACCGTGCGCGCCCGGTCGCGGCCGGGGATCCACCGGGTCAGGTAATAGATGATGCCCGGGAAGAATCCCGCTTCCGCCGCGCCGAGCAGGAAGCGCAGCGCGTAGAACCCCTCCGCGCTCCGGACGAACATCGTCGCCGAAGAGACGAGACCCCAGGTGAGCATGATGCGCGCGATCCAGAGCCGCGCGCCGACGCGCGCCAGGATGACGTTGCTGGGGATCTCGAACGCGGTGTAGCTGAGGAAGAAGACACCCGCCCCCATCGCGTAGACGGTGTCCGAGAAGCCGAGCGCGCGATTCATCTGCAGCGCCGCGAAGCCGACGTTGATCCGATCCAGGTAGGCGACGATGTAGAGGAGGAAGAGGAAGGGGACGAGGCGGCGGCGGACCTTCGAGAGCGCCGAACTCAGCTCGGAAGACACGGTGGCCGATTGTAGCGTGCCGGGAACAGCGGCCGCGTCGGACTGACGTTGGCGCCTACCGGTGTTCTGCGGCGACCCGGAAGCCGAGCTGGAAGCTCCTGTCGGTGGGCACCTCGGACGAACGCTTGGCGCAGCGGGCGGAGCCGACGTCGAGGAACCAGCTTCCGCCGCGTGCCACGCGCTTCGCGCCGGCCTGCGGCCCGGTCGGATCCGTTTGTGGCGCGGTCGGGTAGCGGCCGTACCAGTCGGACGTCCATTCGAGGACGTTGCCTTCCATGTCCTCGAAGCCCCAGGCGTTGGGGCGGAAGGTGCCGGCGGGCGTCGGGTGCGCGCGGTACAGCCCGGGGCCGGTGGGCGTGAACGAGAGCAGCCCGTTGTAGTTGGCGTCACTCGTCGTGAGCACGGCGCCGGTGGAGAACGGCATGGCCCCGCCGGCGCGGCAGGCGTACTCCCACTCGGCCTCCGTCGGCAGGCGATACGCGTAGTCGCCGTGCCGCACGTTGAGGGTCGCGAGGAACTGCTGCACCTCGTCCCAGGTGACGTTCTCGACGGGGCAGTTGGGGCCGCAGTCGCTGAAGCGGCTCGGGTTGTCGCCCATGACGGCCTTCCACTGCCCCTGCGTCACCTCCGACTGGCCCAGGTAGAACGCGTGATCGAGCGACACCTCGTGCGGCGTCTCGTCCGCCCGGCGCTGCGGGTCGTCGAATCCGCTGCCCATCGTGAAGCTTCCGGCCGGCACCTGCACGAGCGTGATGTCGGAGACGGGGTCGGTGCCGACGTGCGGCTGCGGCGCCAGGGTCGCGCTCGCGCTGACGGTGAACGTGCGGAAGTGGCTGTACGTGGCGTGCCCGAGCACCTGGCTGCTTCGCAGGGTGTAGCGCTCGTCCATCTGGTCGGGCACGTCGAGGGCCAGGTCCTTGTCCGGCTTGAAGGTGGTCGTGATCAGCGCGCGGACGTCGGCGTCCTCGAACGCCAGCTCCGACTTCAGTACGCGGCCCGTGCGTCCGTCGATCCAGAAGCGCCCGTGGGCCGGCAGGTCCATGTTGTGCGCGCCGCGGACCAGCGTCGGCCGCGCCGTCTCCTTGTACTCGACGACCCAGGCGTCCGGGGCGACACGACGCTCGAGGTCCCCGAGGACGAACTGGAAGTGGTTGCGGTACTCACGCTGCAGGAACACCAGCGCCATCATCGGGTTGTTGATCGTGCGGTCGATCGCGCCGATGTTGAAGCGGGCGCTCTCGGCCGAGATCTTCTTGGCCTGATCGAGCGCGGTGTCGGACGGGTTCATGAACAGCGATTTCAGCCGATCGTCGCGGCTGCGGATCTCCTCGCCGTCGACCTCGTACACGTCGCGGAAGGGCAGCCAGTTCAGGCTCTCGGGCAGCTTGACGAGCAGCAGGTCGGATTTGAGCTCGCGGTGCCGGACCATTCCGATTGCCGGGCCGGACGAGAGCCGCTGGGTGTCCTGGACGTAGTCCTCCTGGGACACCACGTGCTCCATGTTGCGCACGAAGTTGAAGACGTACACGGACGCGCGGTCGAGCAGGCCCTCGAGGGCGACAGGATCGACGGGATCGGCAGCGGCCGGCGGCGCCGGAACGAGCAGCAGGAGCGCTACGGACGCGCCGATCAGCGGTCGGACGCGCATGGGCGCCATTCTAATCCAACGACGTCCTGGCGGCGCGGCAAATTTCATTTGAGGTGCAAGTATCTGAGATCCCTGGATCTTACACGCGCCGCCCGCTCGCGAACGGGCGCAGCACCGTCGTGATGAAGCGGTGCACGGGCGTCTCCACGCCCGCCTCGTGCCCCAGCCGGACAACCGCGCCGCTCAGCCACGGCAGCTCCAGCCGGCGACCGCGCTCCAGATCTTCGAGCATCGACGCCTTCATCTGCGGCGGCCAGCGCTGCACGAAGGCCATCGTGCTTTCCACGAAGTCCGGCGCCATCGCGATGCCGCGCGCCCGGGCGACGGCATACGACTCGAGCAGCGCGGCCCGCCACATCGCGGCCAGGTCGGGGTCTTCGCGGATCGGTCCGACCGGCAGCCGGGTCACGGAGGTCATGCCGCTGAACACGCTGAGATGGCAGAACTTGGTCCAGATCTCGGCCTCGATGCGATCGCTCAGGGTCGGATGGATCCCGGCGGCGACGCACGCATCCCGGAACCGCTCGAGCCGCGGCGAGGGCGACCCGTCCAGCTCGCCGAAGATCAAGCGGTCCGACGTCGTGTGGCGGATTACGCCAGGCGCCTCGATGACGGAGCTGATGTACGTCGTGCCGCCGGCCACCCGCGCCGGGTCCAGCCGAGACGTCAGGGTCGCGATGCTCTCGACGCCGTTCTGAAAGGGGATCACGACGGTGTCGGGGCCGACGAGCGGCGGGACGAGCGCCAGGGCGCGTTCGGCGTCGTAGTTCTTGACGGCGAAGAACACCACGTCCACCGCTCCGACTGCCATCACATCGTCGGTGGCCGAGATGCGCGGCAGGTGGAGATCGCCGAGCGGGCTCAGGAGGCGGAGGCCGTCGGCGCGCATGGCGGCCAGGTGTGCGCCGCGCGCGATGAAGGTGACATCGGCGCCCGCCGCCGCGAGGCGGGCGCCGTAGTATCCGCCCACGCCGCCTGCGCCGATGATCGCGATGCGCATGCGCGCATTGTAGTCGGTTCAGACGATGGCGTGCAGGAGGCGGCCGGCACCGGAGACGCGCAGGCCGTCGGCGCGGCCGTCGAAATAGCGCGCATTGATCTCGACGGGGCCGGCGTCCTCCACGGTGCCGAAGCCGAACGCGCGCATCTTCGCCGTGATCGCGGCGGGCTCGAAGAACGTCCGGAACGGCTCGCCCGCCGCGGCCACGCGCGCGGCCATCGCGTCGTAGGCGTCGCGCACGCGACCCGTCAGCGTGTCGGGCGGGACGCCGTAGTCGAAGACGATCGCGCTCGATCCCGACAGGCCGCCGACGAGACGAAGCGTGGCGTCAATCGCATCCCCGGTGAGGTAGGGCACGACGCCGAGCCAGGAGACGAATGCCGGCGCGGTCGCGTCGAAGCCGGCGTCGCGCAGCCCGTCGGCGAGCGTGCGCGACTCGAAGTCGAGCGGCGCGAAGGTGAGCGACGCCGGCGGGGCGATGCCCGCCTCCGCGAGGCGCGCCCGCTTCCACGCCTGCGTCGACGGGAAGTCGACTTCGAAGACGCGCAGGCCGCGGCCGGCGTGCGGATTGCGGTAGGCGAACGTGTCCATGCCGGCGCCGAGCACGACGTACTGCCGGACGCCGCGGTCGACCGCGGCGGCCAGCTGGTCCTCGGCGTACCGGCTCCGCGCGACGACGAAGGCGCGCAGGCCCCGGCTCAGATCGATGCGCCCGCTCTCGATCTCACGCTCGAGGCGTTCGGCGTCCTCGGCGTCGAGCAGGCGGGCTGCGATCGGGTCCTCGAAGACGAGTGGCGCGTCGAGGCGCTGGTGCGCCGCGCGCCGCATCGCGACGCGGCGCGCCGTGATGCTGGGACGGTGGGGTTTCACGGGCTCTCGGCTCCGGGCTTCAGGCTCGCGGCGCGGACGGCCGTGACGCGGGCCTTCGGGTGTGTCCGTCACTCACCGCTTCAGCTTCGCCACCGGCGGACTCTTCTCGCCCCGCGCGGACGAGCACACGCACGGGCGGAGGTTCACCGCGCTCCAGGCGCTCCTGGCACCCCCACCCACCGCGGGGTCGTCGTCTCGCCGTGGCGTTCCAGCCAGACGCCGAACTCGCGCGCGGTTCGAACGTGAGTGGGCTCCATCGCGCTGCCGGCCCTGGCCACGACACTCTGCGCCGTCAGCGCCCGGAACCCTGCACCTTGACGACGGCGTCCCCCGTTCGCACCGTGCCCGACCGCACCACCCTGGCGTTGATGCCGCGCAGGTTCAGCGCGCGACCGACCGGCGAGTTGACGAACTGCATCGCGTCGACGCCGAAGCGGCTGACGAACTTGGAGCAGCCGGTGTGGGGCAGCGCGGTGACTTCGAGGATCGCCGTGCCGACGGCGAGGCGCGTGCCCGGGGGCAGGTTGACGCCGCTCAGGTCGAGGTCGACGAACAGCTGGTCGCCGGCGAGCGGCCAGCGGTCTCGCGACTGGGCGACGAGGGCCGTGGCGCGGACGTTCATGATGTTGATCTGAGCGTCGGGATGCGGCGTCCCGTCCTGCGTGCGAGTGCTCGCGCGCTGCTGCCAGGTGTCGCCGACGAGTCCGACCTCGGTGTCGAGCCGCGCCTCGTCCACCACCTCGCGCGCGTCGATCGCCGGCCTCCGCACGATCAGCTCGAGGCGGCCATCGTCTTTCGGGGCCCGCCGAATCTCGTCCAGCCCCGCGTGGAGCTCCTCGGTCGACAGATGATGCATCGGATGATCCGCAGGAAGCAGCGCTCGGCTCCGCCGGCTTACGGGCGCGTCCACGTCGGCGTGGGCCACTGGCGGGCGTTGCCGGCCCTGTGGAGCATCAGGTTGCCGGCGCTGTTCGACTGCTCGTTCGGCCGCCACCAGAGTTGGGTATCGGTGAGGCGTTCGACCGATCGTTCGACGCGCGGCAGGAACTGCGCCGTGAGCAGGTCGCGCGAGTTGTCGATGAAAGCCTGACCGGTGTCCATCGGTCCTACCTCGCCGGCGCGCGCGTGAAGGTGATCGGCATCGCGTGCTGGCGCTCAGTATACAGGCCCGCCAGCCGCATGCCGTCGCCGCTCAGGACGCCGGTGAAGGAGCCGCCCACGCTGCCGAGCTCGAACGTGACATCGGACCCGCGCTCGGTGATGGCCGACAGCGGGATGGTCAGCCCGCCCTCGTCCAGATTGACCAGCGTGCCGCGGGATCCGGCCGGATCGCTCGACAGCGTGAGCACGACGCGGACCGGCGTCGCGGCCGTGAGCGCGCCGGTCCAGGTGCCTTCGAGCGACTCGTCGATCGGACCGCCCGGACGCGAACCGGCGATCCTCGCGTCGCCGGTCCGGGTCATCGCGACCGGCACGTCGATCCCTTCGACGGTCAGCGCGCCCGTGAAGGTGCGCCCGTCGGCGGACAGCGTGCCCCGCATGGGCTGATCGGAACGTGCCATGAGCGTGAGCGTCGTGCCGTCGAGCTCGACCGCCTGGAGCGGCAGGCCGTGAATCTGCTCGTCCGGCAGGTCGATCGTGCCGGCGAGCCGGCCGTGCGCGTTCGCCGCGAGATCGACCGCGAACATCGAGGTCTGGCCCGCGGACAGGGCGATCGTGCCCTCCCAGTGCCCGGACGCAGTGGGCGACTGCGCAAGGGCCGGGGAGGCCATCGAGACGACGAGCGCGGCGGCGAGGACCAGGTGTAGAGCACGCATGGAGATCTCCTCTCGAAGTCGTGAATTCCGTGTTTCGAGTTCCAATCCGAGAGCCGAGAGCCGAGAGCCGAGAGCCGAGAGCCGAGAGCCGAGAGCCGAGAGCCGAGAGCCCGCTAGAAGTCCCGTCGCGCCACGCTGATCGTGGCGGCATAGAGAAAGAGGATCGAGAGCGCGGCGCCGGCGAGGAGGCCCGGCCACGGCAGCGCGCCGCGCTCGAGGTAGCCCTCGCCGGTCATGGCGTAGAGGATCCCGTACCGGGCGAGACCCGGCACGAGGGTTTCGTAGCCGCCGACGAGGATCGCGAGACCGCACGTGATGAGCGCGGGCCGCCAGGCGTCCTCGAAGACCGTGGACAGCAGCGACGCGAGCGCGAAGAACATCGAGCCGGCGACGAAGAGGCAGGCGCCGAACACCAGCGCGTCGCCGGCGCCGAACGCCTGCCCGACGGCCGCGGAGAGGATCGGGACGATGAGCGACGGCGCGAGGGCCAGGACGAGCAGCTCGCCGAGCCCGGTGGCCGCGCGCGTGGCGAGGATCTCGGCGCGCGAGGCCGGCATCGACAGCGTGAACAGCGACTCGCCCGTCGGGACCTGCGCCACCAGGCCCCCGGTGCCGATGATCGCGGCGAAGAGGATCCAGAGATGCGGCAGGCTCTGGCCGAACCAGTTCCACCACACGTAGCCGCGGTAGGTGCTCTGGACGGCGATGGCGCGCTCGACGGCCCGGCCGAGGGTGCCGTCGCTGCGTCCCAGAGACGAGGCGAGCGGCAGGAGGCCCTGCACGGCGTGATACTCGACCACGACGCCGCACGCGCCGACGAGCAGCAGCGCCAGCCCGATGAGGAACCGCCAGCGCGTTTCGAGCCAGGCCTTGTACCAGAGCATGTCAGTTCTCCGCAGAGACGGTTTCGAGGAAGATCTCCTTGAGCGTGACGGGCGCGACGTCGATCGAGACCGGACCGAGCGCGCGCGCTTCCTGCAGGATCGGGTCGCTGCCCTCGCTCCCCAGGACGGTCAGGACGCGGTGGTCGCGCGTCACCGAGACCACGCCCGGCGCGCGGAACACGAGGTCGGGCGCGGCCCCGTCGAACACCAGGTGGACGCGGCAGTAGCGCTCGCGAAGGCGCTCGAGGTCCCCGGAGACGACCGTGCGCCCCTCGTGCACGATCACCACGCGATCGGCGATCTGCTCGATCTCGGCGATCTGGTGCGACGAGAAGAACACGGTCGCCTCGCTGCCGCCCGCGTGCGAGACCAGGGCCTGCAGCACGTCCTCGGCGGCGGCCGGATCCAGGCCCGCGGTGGGCTCGTCGAGGATCAGGAGATCGGCGCCGCGGCACAGGGCGAGCAGGAGCGCCGTCTTCGTGCGCGTGCCGCGCGAGAGCGTCTTGATCCGACGGTCGATCGGCAGACCGAACGCGCGGACGTAGCGAGCCTCGAGATCGCGGCGCCACCGCGGATAGAACGATGCGGTGAAGCGGAGCATCTCGCCGACCGTCATGTAGTGGTACAGGTCCTTGTCCTCGCTCACGAACGCCGTGCGCCGCCTGATCGCGACGCTCGCCTCCGGCGCGCCGGCGTCGAGGCCGAAGACCCGGGCCGCGCCGCCCGTCGGGCGCGTCATCCCGAGCAGGACCTTGAGCGTCGTGGTCTTGCCGGCGCCGTTGCGGCCCAGGAACCCGCAGATGGCGCCGGCCGGCACGTCGAGCGTCAGGCCGCGCAGCGCCTCGACCGCTCCGTACGACTTGCGCAGCTCCCGGACCTCGATCGTCCCGCTCTCACCCACGGCGTCCTCCCGTTTTGCCGAGGCCTGCGAGCTCGGCCTCGAACAGCCGCCGGATTTCCTCGTCCGTCAGGCCCTGTGCGTGGAGCCGCTCGACGACCGACTCGACGAGCGACTGTCCCGCCTTGAGCGCGTGGCTGGCCTTCTTCGTCATCGCCGCGTCGCTCGCGATGAACGCCCCTGCGCCGTGCCGCAGCTCGATGACGCCGGCATGTTCCAGCTCCCGGTACGTCTTGGCCACCGTGTTCGGGTTGATGACCAGCTGCTCCGCCAGCGGGCGGATGCCCGGGAGCTGGTCTCCCGGCTTGAGCGCGCCGGTCTCGACGGCGTGCTTCACCTGCTCCATGAGCTGGAGGTAGATGGGCACGCCGAGCGAGGGGTTGGGGCGGAAGATCACTGTACTAGTGATATAGCACAGTAGGACTGTCGGATCAAGTGCCGGCGGCACGCAGGTACGGTGCGGCTCGTGGCGAAGAAGCGCTGGTCGCAGAAGCTCAGGGCGCTGTACGGAAGGAAGAAGAAGGCCCGAGCGTCAGTCCCCGGCACTCTGGACGCGGTAGTCGGAGTACTTGATGAGGAGCGTGTACTCGCCGACGAAACGGATGGTGCAGTGGGTCTCGTCCTGCAGCGGCAGCCAGAAGCCATCGATACGCTGGTACTGCCGGATGAGATGCGCGCGGCGCACCCAGAACGACGGGCTCTTGACCGGGTCGCCCTCCACCTTCGCGATGGCGAGATCCGCCTTGTCGATCCACACCCTGCCCGTCAGCAGGTACTTGGTCTCGTGCTTCGGGCGGAGCGCGAGCACCCAGCAGTCGCGATCAAGGTAGCGATCCTCGCCGACCAGCTCGGCGTCGTAGTTGGCGGGCGTGAGCGCGCTCTCCGCCTTCTGCTTGCCGGAGGCGGCCTCGCGCTCGGCGTTCATCAGGCCGTGGAACACCCGCTTGTGAATCCATCCGACGCCCTGTTCCGACGCCTTCCCGAAGGTCTTCGTCGACGGCGCCACGAACTGCATCGCGACGACGAGATCGGCGTCGGGCCGGCGGCCGGGCTCCGCGACGCTGTATTCCCGCGTGGAGGAGTATTCCTGCAGCTCCGCCTCGCGACGGGCGTTGGCCGCGGCGACCCCGGCGAAGATCTCGTTGCCGGTCGGCCGCGCCTCGGCCGTGGCATCCCCCTGCGCCCCTGCCGCGGGCGGAGCGGCCAGCGAGACGGCCAGGGCCAGACACAGCGCGAACGGACGCGTGGGGATTCTCATGCGGGACTCCCTTGTCGTGAGGTTCGGGTCCAGAGGAAACAGAGCGCGCCGATGGCCGCCGAGGGCACGTAGAGCACCGCGTGCAGGCCGATCACGGGCGCCACGGTCTGCGCGGGATCGATCTTGAGCAGGGCGACGAGACCGAGCTGGCAGACGGCGTGGAAGCCGCCGACCGCGCCCGGCGTCGGGCTCATCCCGCCGACGGTCAGCAGGCCGAGCACGATGAAGCCCGTGAGGAACGGCACGGGCAGGCCGAACGCCATCAGCGCGAGCCAGGCGCTCACCGCGGCGAGAAGCGACGTCAGCAGCGAGCATCCCGCGGCGGCGGCCACGCCGGCCGGCTGTTCGAGGATGCGGAGCCCGGCCGCGAACTGGTCGAGGTGATCGGCCACGCGGACGCGGATCCGCGCCGGCACGACGCGCGACCCGTGGACCCACGCGCGAATCGGGCCAAGACAGCGCGGCGTCCAGTAGAGCGCCGCCAGACAGGCCACCGCCGCGACGACGAGCAGCGCGATCGCTGCGTTGAGGCCGAGCCCGCGTCCGAAGGCGCCGTCGGTCGCCAGGATCTCGACCGGGACGAACAGCGCCAGCACCGACAGCAGATCGAAGAACCACTCGACGGCGATCGTCGCCGCCGTCGCGCTGAAGTCGAGGTCGGTGCGGCGGCTGAGGAAGTACGGCCGCGCGACTTCCGCCGCCTGCATCGACACGAGCGCGCTCACCGACATGCCCATCATCATCGCCGTCACGACCGGGCCGAGCGGCAGGCGCCGCACCGGCGCGAGCAGCACCTGCCAGCGGATCGACGAGACGACCAGCGACGCCAGCCGGACCAGGACCGCCGCGCCCAGCAGCAGCCAGCCGACCGAGCGCAGGCCGTCGACCAGGACGTGCCACTCGGCGTTCCGGAAGAACAGCCAGAGCAGCAGCGCTGCGACGGCGTAGCTCGCCGCGATCCGCCAGCGGGGCCGCGCCCTGTCGAGCAGGCTCACCGTTCGGCCGCGACCTTCCGCCGCGTCACCTGATCGACGAGGCCGCCGACGACGCCCGTCACCGCGGTCCGCAGGCTGAAGGCGCTCGGGATCACGCTGGACGAGTTGTCGCTCGAGATGATGCTGGCGCCGAGCCGCTCGCCGGTCGCCTTGTCGAAGTACGACACGCGCACGGTGAGCACGGCGTTGCCGAGGTCCAGGAAGAGGAGCTGGAGCAGCTTGTTCCCCGGCGCGTAGTCGATGACCTGGGACTCGACGACCAGGGTGCCCCCGGGCGTGTCCGCCGAGGCCGCCTCGCGCCGCTGGCGATCGAAGGCGGCCAGGTCGTCCCAGGTGCGCATCGGCGCGGCGAGCGGATCGGCGTCGCGGAACGACGGCGCGGGCGTGGACGCCGCGGCGGGCGGCGTCGCCGGGAGATCCGCGCGATCGACGACGCCGGCCGAGGCGAGGTGGCCGCCCTTCCTGAACTCCGCGGCGAGGCCGGTGGTGAGCTCGTCGAGCACGCTCGCCGGCACGTCGCGGCCGATCAGGCTCTCGGACCGCACGATCTCGACGCGGTCGTACTTCGCGAAGTTGCCGTGCAGCGGCACGGTCGGCGTCACGCGGAAGCCTCCGCCGAGCAGAATCGCTTTCCAGTTCAGGATGCCGTTCTTCGGCGCATACGCCGCCGCGGCCGATTGCGCCGAGACGGCCGCGACGACGGCCGTCCAGACGATTGCGGCGACGGCGAGACGCCGGACCGACAGGGGGCTACTTCGCATAGCCCGCGTCCACGAACGACGTGAGGTGTGCGACGAGCCGCCAGATCGTGCCGCGGACGGTGGCGGTGACGCGGTCGTCCTGCGCCGTGACGCTCGCGGCGCCCATCACCTGGCCCGTGGCCTTGTCGCGCAGCCGGATGCGCGCCGTGACGACCATGTGGTTGAAGCCGAGCTCGACGAGGCGCAGGCCGGCATAGCCCGGGTCGTAGTCGTCGATCGAGCCGTCGACGACGAGCGTGCGGGCCGCCGCCGGCGGCCGCGCGGCGCCAGGGGCCGCGCCCGTCGGCCCGGCGCGCACGACTGTCGGCTCCGACGAGACGCGGCCCAGCTGATCCGCCAGCGTCTGGTTCAGATACCGCTCGTCCTCGGCGGGCATTCTGCCGCCCACTTCGTCCTCGAGCGGGTGCGTCTCGATGACGCGATAGGGGCGGAGCGACGAGGCCAGCGGCACGATCGTGTGGGTGCGCGTCGGGCCGCCGGTCACGGCGCGGACGCCTCGCGTGACCGAGTAGCTCGTCCAGCTGCAGCCCGCGGCCGACAGGGCCAGAGCCAGCAGGACGCCGGCCCGGCCGGCGGCCGCCGTGCGACGAGGCCAGGCGCTCACCGGCCCGCCCGCCCCTTGTGGGCGTAGTAGCCGCTCGGCGCCTGGACGCGGAGCGTGTGGTCGGCCGGCTCGATCCGGACGCGGTGGAACGAGTTGTCGGGCGGGACGTCGAGGTAGTAGGTCACGCTGTACCCGTTCCGCAGTTCGCCCTGGAGCGTCGCGAACGTGTCCGACAGCGCCGAGCCGCTGAAGTCGGCTGGATAGAAGGCCCGGCCGCCGGTGAGCGCGACGAGGTTCGTCAGGACGCGGCGCCCCTGCGTCTCGCGGGTGTTCAGGGACCCTTCCGCGCGCACGCCGAGGACGTAGACGGCGACGCGCGCCATCTTCGCCATCTGCAGGGCCTCGTCGAACGTCGCCACGCTCGTCGTGTCCTCGCCGTCGGTCACGAGAACGGCGACTTTCTGCCGCGTGTCCATCGGATCGAACGCGTCGCGGCACGTCTTGTAGAGCGCGTCGAACATGGAGCTGCCGCCGTTCGTGGTCAGCCGGTGGAGCTGATCGACCAGGAGACCCGCGTCCGACGTCCAGGGCTGCAGGAGGTAGACCTTCGAGTCGAACGCGACGAGCGCGCCGCGGTCGTCCGGGGCGTGCACGACGGTCCGCACGAAGTCCGAGGCCGCGTCCAGGATCAGGGGAAAGCGGTCGCGGACGCTCGCGCTGCGGTCGATGATCATCGCCACGCTGAGCGGCGCCTGGACGTGCTGCGAGAACGACGAGATCTCCTGCCGGCGATCGTTGTCGTAGACGGCCACGTCCGCCGCGCGCAGGTTCCTGACGAACCGGCCGTCGTGGTCCGTGACCACGAAGTGGACTTCGACCAGCGTGACGAAGGTTTCCTGGGCCGCCACGCCGGCCACGAGCAGCACCGCGAGCGTGACGGCCGCCGCCGCCCTACTGCGCATGGCGGGCTCCGTCGAGCGACGCGGCACTCCGGAGGTCGAGCAGGAGGTCGAGATACGTGACCGGTTCGTGATCGACGAGCATCCGGCGGATCATCGACAGGATCCGCTCGAAGCGCCCCGGGTGATCGATGCACGGCGGGTGGAGCACGACGCGCACGATGCGGCTGTGCGACAGCAGGCCGGCGATCCGCTCCTGCGCCGCGATGCCGAAGTCCTCGTCGAGGCGGCCCGGCCCGAACACCAGGCCTGGCGCGAAGTGCGAGCGGCGCTCGGGCAGGTCCTGCACGGTCAGGTACGAGTTCGTGTACTCGAAGCCGCAGTCGCGCGCCGCCCTCAGGCCGTCGGCGTTGACGAGCCACGCCGGCGCGACGAACCCATGGACGTCGAGGCCCGTGCGCCAGAAGATCGCCAGCCCCCGTTCGATCCGATCGCGGGCGGCGCGGTAGCCGAGCGACAGGAACTCGCCCTCGCCGTCGGTGAACCAGCGGTTCTTGAAGCGGGCGACGGCCCCGCGCGGCGTTCCGACGCCGACGTGCTCGTAGCCGTGCAGGAGCATCTCGTCGCCGTGCTGGCGCAGCCAGCGCAAGCCGGCGCAGAACTCCACGTCCTGGTCGACCGGCCACCGGCCCTGGAAGTTCGGGATGACGAGCAGGCTCCGGCGGGACACGCCCGCGGCGGTGAGCGCCGCCAGCATCCGCCGCACGCGCTCCCAGGTGGGAGGGGTCACGTCGTGGATCGAGACCACCAGCCGCTTGCCCGCGGCGCTCATGCGGCCCGCTCCTGCCTGGCGCCGTCGATCACCTGCCGGTAGACCGCGAAGTACTGGGCGAGCACGGCGTCCCAGCCGTAGCGCTCGGCCGCAAAGGCATGGCAGGCGTCACGGAGGTCGCCGAGCGGCCACCGGGCGACGTCGGCGATGGCGCGAGCGAAGTCCGCCGGATGCCCCGCGCGCGCCAGCGCGCCGAGATCCGGCGGCACGAACGTGGCCGTGCCGCTGTCCTGGATGCCGACGACCGGGAGGCCGCAGGAGAGCGCCTCGAGCGTCGCCATCCCGAACGTCTCGTGGCGTCCCGGGCAGAGGAAGACGTCCGACGAGGCGTAGACGGTGGCCAGCTCGGCCCGCGACTCGACGTGTCCGACGTACCGGACGTGTGCGCGGCCGCGTGCGTGGCGGGCGATCCGGCCGGCGTCGGGACCGTCGCCGGCGATCACCAGCGTGAACGCGCCGGCGGGCAGCAGGTCGAACGCCTCGAGCAGGACGTCGACCTCCTTCTCGGCGCTCAGCCGTCCGACGTAGAGCAGCACGGTCGTGTCCGCCTCGATGCCGAGCCTCGCGCGCCAGGCCTCGTCGCGTCTCTCGGGCGAGAACGTGGCCGCGTCCACGCCGCACGGCAGACAGCACGTCCGCTCCACGCCCAGCCTGGCGACGCGGTCGCGCAGCGTCGGGTTGAGGACGACGGTCATCGTGCAGTGGCGGTAGATGAGGCCTTCGTAGAACTCGGTGAGGCGGCGGGCGAGCCCGGCGACCGCGCGCCCGGCCGGCCGCGCCAGGTGCTCGACGCACGCGGGCACGTCGGTGTGGAACACGCCGACGATCGGGGTACGGCTGCGGCGCGTCGCCAGGAACGCCGCCCACGGCAGCGTGTACTGGCAGTTGAGCTCGATGATGTCGGGGCGCTCGCGCTCCACGATCGCGGCAACCCTCCGCAGATTGAGCGCGATCCGCACGCCGGGATAGAACGTCGGCACGCCGCGGACGACGATCACTCTGGAGCGCCCCTGGAGGTCGGTGCGCTCCACGCGGCCCGGCACGATGACGACGTGCTCGACGTCCGCGCGGGTGCGCACGTAGTCGATCTTGCTCGTGATGTAGGTCTTGACGCCGCTGCTCGTGTCGGGCGAGAAGAGCGCCAGATCGCAGATCTTCATGCGTATGCGGGCGCGGGCGCCCCCGGCGCGGGCGCTGCGGCCCGCCGGTACGCGCCATAGACGCCGTCGAACACCACGTCCCACGACCAGTCGAGTGCGTGCTGCCGCGCGGCCCGTCCGAGGCGGCCGCGCCAGGCTTCGTCGCGGGCCAGCCGCACCGTCGCGGCGACGAACTGATCGTCGTCGCCGGCCAGCCAGCCGGTCTCGCCGGTCTCCACCACGAACTTCGGCCCGCCGCGCGCCATGGCGACGACGGGCAGCCCGGACGCCATGGCCTCGAGCACGACGAGCCCGAAGGTCTCGGACGCCGAGGGGAAGACGAAGAGATCCATGTCGGCGTACGCGCGCGCGAGCGCCTCGCCGGTCAGGACGCCGGGACAGTCGGGGTTCCGGAGGTGGCGGCGCAGCCACTCCCGCTCGGCGCCGTCGCCGGCGATCACGAAGCGGTGGGCCAGCCCGGCGTCGTCCAGCGCCCGTTCGAGCCGCGCGAAGAGGCGCACGTGCTTCTCGGCCGACAGCCGCCCGACGAATCCAATCTGCACCGGGCCGTCGCCCCGGACCCGGGTTCGCTTCCCGGGCGTGAACATCGCGGTGTCGACCCCGTGCCGCATCAGGTACGCGGGCCGCTTCGTCCGTTCCGCCAGCAGCCGCACCAGCTCGTCGTTGGGCGCGAGCACGACGCGCGGGATCCGATAGAACAGCACCGCCGCGCGGAGCGCCTGGCGCTCGAGCCAGCGTTCGGTGGCCGGGCGCCAGACTTCCGGCAGCCGGCGGGTCCATTTTCCCGATCGCAGCGCGAGGTACTGGTGGAGGTTGGTGTGCCACGACCCCACGATCGGAATGCCGAGCTCGTGGCCGAGAGAGGCGCCGAGCAGGCCGACGTCGCTGGGGCCGGTGACGTGCAGCACGTCCGGCCGGAAGGCGCGCAGCGTCCGCCGGACCAGCCGCGCGTGCCGCCACAACAGCAGGTCGAACCGGAGGTCGTGCTCCAGCCGGAATGCCGCGCCGCTCCGTCCGAGCTGCAGCCGCTGAATCGTGCGGGTCCCGGTTGTCCAGGTCGCCGCGCCCGCGTGCACGGAGAGCAGGGGCAGGTGCCGGCGGGCCGCGTACGCCTCGAGCTCGTGGCTGAGGCGGGCGATGCCGTTCGCCTCGTTGTACGAGTCCGTGAAGAACGCGACTCGAAGGGGAGCCGTCATCACCGGGTCACTCGACGCCCGCCGCGCCCGGCGCCGGTCCTTCGTCTCGATCCCTGTCCGCATCGGCGGCCCCCGCCGCAGGGGCGGACAGCTTGAGGGTGACGAAGGCCAGCGCCGAGAGCAGCGGCGGGCTCGAGAGCAGCCGGAAGGCGCCGATCGACGCGCGGACCCAGAAGGGGCCGCCGGTCGGCCACTGGGTTGCGAGCGACACGATCGCGCCGCCGTCTTCGTACGAGATGCGATCCACCCAGTTCCGGCGTCCCGGCGGGCTGGCGGGGTTGGCGCGGATCACGTCGGCCGCGGCCGCCAGCTTGCGCTGGACGAGGGGCTCCAGGTAGTGCGGCATCACGGCGACGTCGCTCGCGCGGTCCTCGCGGATTTCCCCGACGAAGTCGGCGAACGAGGTGGCGGTCGTGAGATTGAGGAGGCTGTTCGGCGCGCAGCCGTGGCGGTCGCCGCCGGAGATGAGCGGGAACGACAGGCCGTCGGCCAGGGCGCCCACCGCCGCGTTCTCGCGCCACGATCGGTAGCCGTTGACCTCGAGCGCGTGGATGTTCGTGCCGTGCTCGATGAGGAACCGCCGGAGCAGCTCGTCGTGCCGTCGGGCGCCGACCCCCGCGAGATCCCACAGGGGGTGGTTCAACACGACGAGCGTCGCCGGGTCGGCATTGAGCTCCTCGAACAGGTCGGCCGCGCGCGTGGACGCCGGCCGTCGTGTATGGGCCGACAGCCTGGCGAACCGCTCGCGCGCGGCCGACGGCTCGAGGTTGTGCACGCCGACGTGGAAGAAGCCCTCCTCGAACGGCACGGTCCACTCGAAGGAGATCGGCGTGTCCGGCCAGTCGCTCCGGAGGGCAAGCGGCGCTTCGATCGTGTCGTGATCCGTGATCGACACGTGCGCCTCGAGGCCGAGCGCGTCGATCTGCGCCCTTTCCGAGGCCATCACCTCATCCGGCGTGACCGGCGGATGCCACCAGCCCTTCGAGAAGTCGGCGGGCGTGCCGTGGCGCTGGATGTAGCGGCGCATCTCGCGGTGGAAGAGCGGCGCGACGAGCGGAATGCGCTCGAGATAGGCCGGAACGCAGGCCATCACTTCATAGGAGCAGTGGGTGTGCGCGTGCAGCGAGACGGCGGTGGAGAAGCGGGCCGGTGCGCCCGAGTGCGTGAGGTCGTGCACGCGTCCGCGCCGGCTGCCGTTCGACCAGTCGATTCGCATGGAGTCGGGTCCTCGTAGTGCCGCGATCGAATGGTCATGGGCGGCTCTCGTGTCACGTGATGTCTCGATC
The DNA here is from genome assembly GCA_963761615.1 of uncultured Acidobacteriota bacterium. GTDB lineage: Bacteria > Acidobacteriota > Vicinamibacteria > Vicinamibacterales > CAVVIG01 > CAVXGU01. The sequence continues at coordinate 313,797 of CAVXGU010000003.1, forward strand.
GGGGATTCGATCGGAATCCCATTCGGTCCGCGTCGGGGATTGCAAGGCGGGTGCCTATGGGAGGCGTGAAGAATTTCGGAAATTTTCGCGGCGAGGGTGCGACATTGTCACCGGCGTGGGACGGGATCGTCCGTCTCCGATGATGGCGAGTAAGGAGAAGGAGAGGGAACGCGCGCGTGTCAGCGCTGCGGCGTCGACCAGTGCCCGGCGACGACGACGGGGAGGAGCGCGACGAGCGGCAGGAGCAGCTCGTCGAGGGCGACGGCGTGCGCACGGCACAGATAGAGGAAGACGCACAGGAACGGTGCGAGGAGGACGAGCTCGACCGGACGGAGGCGCCGGCTTGCCGCCGGTGCCGGAGGCTCGGCGACCTGGTACCAGAGGTTGATCGCGGCAAGGGGGAAGTAGGCGAGCGCGAGCGAGGGGCGCTGGCGCTGCGCGATCCAGCCGCTCAGACCGTGCCACAGCGCGATGACGGCTCCGAGCGTGATGATGATCGCCGCCAGCACCGCGGCCACACGAACGAGCGAGACGTCATCCGCTGTCGGCATCCGGTGCGGGACAGTCTCCCACGAAACGCGCGACCGTGCGGAACGGGCCCCGGACCGATCACACCCGCAGCACGCGCACGGTGCCGGCCGCGCCGTCGAGCTCGACCACGGCGCCGTCGGGAATCCGCGCCGTCGCGTTTCGCGTCCCGACGATGCCGGGGAACCCGTACTCGCGGCTGACGATGGCCGGGTGCGACAGCAGGCCGCCGCGGTCGGTGACGATGCCGCCGAGCAGCGGCAGGATGACGTTGTACATCGGCGTCGTCGTCGGCGCGACGAGGATGTCGCCACGGCGGAGCTTGTCGAAGTCCTCGGCGGCGCGCACGAGGCGGGCGATGCCGGTGGCGCGACCGGGACTCGCGCCGACGCCGCGGACGACGGAGGAATCCGCGGCGCGGGCCGGGTCGTCCATCAGGCCGCGATACACGTTGAACGCGCGCGCGATGCGCGCGGCCTCGGGCGGGAACCAGTCCGGCGGCGGTGGAGCGGGCGGCGTGGGCCCGAGCGTGAGGGGCGCGTCGGTGATGCGGCTCGTGCGCCGGACCCTGGCGCGCGCGGCGATGTCGGCGGCGGTCGGCGACACGCTGCCCCGGCAGAGGGAGGCCACCTCGGCGGGGGTCGCGTCGAACACGTCGTCTTCGGCCGCGAGCCGGCCCCCGGCCGCGAGGCGGCGTCCGGCTTCGAGCAAGGCGCGGCGGAACACGCCCAGCGCCCAGAGAATCCATGCCGGCCTGCGCGTCGCGGAGCGGATAGGCCGCGCGCGCGGCGTCGAGGCGCGCGTCGAAGGCGGCGCGCTTGTCGGCCGGAATCCGCGCGCGGGTCGATGCGATCCGTTCCGCGGCGTCGCGCGAGCCGCCGGCGGCCGGGGCGTCGGCCCGCGTGCGCAGCGCCGCGACGAGGAGCGCGGGCAGTTCGATCAGCCGCAGTTCCGTCAGATCGTGGCCGCTGACGATCGCGTCGCCGTAGCGGTCGAGCAGGCGTCCGACGGCCTCGGCGACCGGACCCGCCGCCCCACGGAGCCGGGCCAGGACGCGGTCGGGCGGCTCGTCGGCGGAGAGGCTGGCCCGGGCCGCAGGGTCTGCGGCGATCGCGGCGGCGGCGTCCTCGAGCGCGCGTCCGGCCGCCACCGAGGCGGGCGAGTGGCCCTGGAACAGGGCGATCGCGTCCTCTGCGGGCACGCCGTGCTCCACGACGAAGGCGAGGAAGTCGCCGACGGGCAGGATGCACAGGGGGGCCCGGCGGAAGTGATTGAACAGCCGCTCGCCGACGAAGCGGTCGAGCCGCTCGACGTGATCGGCGAGGGCGTCGGCGTCGAAGGCGCCGATCGGCTCCGCGGCGAAGCCGGCGATCCGGCGCTCGACATCCGGGGCCTCGCGCCAGAACTCGTCGACGTCGGCGCGCCACGCCTCGGTGCGCACGACTTCGCGCGCGCGCCGGATTCGCCCGCGGAGTCCGGGGTGCACCGTCATCAGCAGCTTGAGGAGCGGCCGGGGCGGCGTGCGGGCGGCTCCCGGCGGCGCGCCGAGCGGCCGGGCCGCGCCGTACGGGAACGGGCCGACGGATCGGAACTCGATCGTCTCGAGCAGGACGCCGTAGCGGGCGAATCCGGCGCGAAAGCCCTCGGTGGCGCTCCGATCGAACAGCGAGATCACCGCCCGCGAGCGGGGGCGACCGCAGTGCGCGGCGTCGAGCATCCAGCTGCCGGGTCCCGGCGGGTCGAAGGCGATCTCGGTCATGGGGAACCTCTATTTCTCCGCGGCGGTGCCGGGCTGGCCTGCGGGCCAGTTCAGCGCCCTGGCGAGCGTGTCCTCGTCCACGAGCCGCCGTCGCCGCCGCGTGCGGCCGTCGGCGAGTGCGTCGACGAGCGCCCGCAGGATCCACGACATCGCCCGCCCCGCATCGTCGCTCGACAGGCCGAACTCGCGCGTGAGGCAGTCCCAGGTCTCGCCGCGGGCGATCGTGCCGAAGGCCGCGAGAGCCACCGTGCGCTCGGCGGGCGGAAGATGGGCGACCGCCGGCGCGGCCGCCTTTCGCAGGCTGTCGAGCCGGCGCTTGCGGCCGGCCATGCGCAGCGGGCGCGCCATGGGCTCGCTCAGGGCCGCGCGGATCCAGGATGCGTTCCGATCGAAGTAGCGTGCGACGGCGATTGCGGCGACGGGAATTTCCTCGGGCGTGCGGGGGAGCGGCGGCGCGCCGCTCCGGGCGCTCACGGCGTCGGCCGCGGCATCCAGCAGGGCGTCGCGGTTGGGAAAGTGGCGGTAGACCGTCGGCTCGGAGACGCCGGCGCGGGCCGCGATTTCGGGAATCTGCAGCGACTCGGGCGACTCGACGAGCAGGTCGCGGACCGCCTCGAGGATCCGCGTCCGCGTCGCCTCCGCCTGGCGCTGCCTGAGCGTGTTGTCGTACTGACGCATCGTCGAGCCATTGTAATCACAATTTGAAATAGACTGGCAATATCTAATATTTATGACCTCCGGGGTGATGCGCCGGCTCCACGGTTCCTCAGCTCCAGCCACTCAGTCGGTGACCCTGACCCGGTACTTCAGGACGCTCGCGCCTTCGGCCGGCACCGGCACGGCGAACTGCGCGGCCCATGCCGACGTCTTCGTCCACGGGTGCGAGGACTCGAGGACGCGCCACGTGCCGCCGATCGGCTCGTTCACCTCCACCGTGATCGGCGTCGACTTGTGGTTCCGGAGGGTGATCTCGTAGCCGAATTCGTAGACGTTCGGCGCGATCTTCTCGAAGTCGGTCTGCCGGCGCTCGGAGACGACGTCGAACGCGTTGCCGATCTTCAGGTTCACGGTTTCGTCCTTCGGCGTGTGGTCGATCCGGTCCTCGCCGACGAATTGCACGCCGCCCTTCGAGTCCGACTGGTAGACGCGCACGGTCCCCGCCGGCAGCGGGATGCCGAGGCCGCCCTGCGCCTCGTTCCTGAACTGGTAGAACACCTGGACGACGTCCTTGAGCGGCGCGCCGGGGTGCACGACGTTCCGGTAGTAGTAGCTCTGGCCGTCGACGACGTAGCGCTTCTCGACGGGGAAGGCGGTGGCGTCGAGCATGCTCACCTGCTTGGTCTCGCTGTTGTCGATGCTCGTCTTCCGCCCGAGAGTGTAGAGGTGGTACTCCGAGAAGGACTCCTGCGTCATCGGCGGCGGCGCCGCCTCGACCCGCCCGGCGCTGCCTGCCACGACGCTCTTCGTGAACGCCTCCTGAACGCGGTTGAGATCGCCCGCGACGAGCTGCAGCGTCGCGTGCCTGAACGCCGTGCCGCTGTTGTTGGCAACGGTGACCCAGCCGTCGAGGTCCGCCGTCTTGTCGTTTCGCGCAACCGTCAGGACGTAGTCCGCGCTCCACGACAGCCTGCCCGCCAGATACGAGGCCTCCACGCGGTGGCGCGTGCCGCCGTCGTTCTGGAGCGTCCAGATGAGCGTCGGCCGGGAATAGAGATTGTCGGGGAGCTCGGGGAACCGGATCTGGTCTGCCCGCATGCCGGTGACGATCTCGCCGCCGATCTCCCACACGGGCCCGTTGTTGTCGCTCAGCAGGCGCGCCTTCACGTCCTCGTCGCGGGTCGTATTGCCGTCCTGCCGCGTCCGCACGATCGTCACCTCGCGCCCGACGTACTTGTGCAGCAGCTTCTCCGGGTCGAGCAGGTCGTATTCGTAGTTCTGCTCGAGGACGCCGACGCGCGACGGCTCGGTGAGCGAGCGGAAGTGCACCGTCGCCGGGTTGACCGTGGCGGCGATGTCCATGAAGCGCAGGTCCGACGTGCCATGCGGGATCTGGACGTTGCGCACGTCCCGCACGAGCGCGAGGTCCGAGTTGTAGATCGTGACCGCCAGCTCGGTCTGATCGTCGAGGGTCGTCGTCTCGGTGCCCGGCTGGCCGTTGGCCGGCGGCTGGGCCGCCGCCGGCGCCTGCGCGGGCGGCGCGCCCGGGGGGATCGAAACTACGGCGGAAAGGGCGAACGCAACGGGGACGGACCAGAGTCTAAGGGACATGGGACAGCTCCTTCTGCCCTTAGAACGGAGGAGGCGGGAAATCTTGCGGGGTATGAAGGGGTGATGGGGTGACGGCGTGATCTCCCATTACCCCATCACCCCATCACCCCATTACTACATTCATCTTCTCTCCCAGCTCCTGCCCCCGTCCGCCGTCACCCACGTACCCCCATCGGCTGCATGGACCGAGGCCGTCCGAGCGTCCGTCGCCTGCACCCCGGTGAGGTCGACTCTGTCCGGCAGCGGGACCGGCGTGAAGGTCCGGCCGTCGGCCGACAGCAGAACCGTTCCCGACTGGCCGACAATCCAGCAGGTGGACGCTGACGGCGCGGAGCCTGCGGCGAGCTGAGCGGTGCCGGTGAACACGGGGCTCCAGTTCGTGCCGCCGTCGGTCGTTCGTTCGACCGAGGGTCCGCTGATGCGCCAGCGAATCGAGGGATCCGGAGACGGGACCACGACGGCCGCGCCGGCGAAGAGGGTCCGCGGCGCCGACCCGCCCCCGGCGGGCGACTGCGCGCGAGTCTCGTCCTGCGCTGCCGGCGGCGGCGACGCAACCGCCGCGCCCCCGACGATGCCGCCCGCTCCGCCCACACGGGCTGCAGCCGACGCTGCGGCCGCCGGCTCCGTGTTGGCGGGAGGCGCCGGCTCCGGCTGGCTCTTCGCGGCCATCGTGCGGTCCGCCTGCAGCCTGGACGGCGACTGCGGCGCTGGCGCCGCCGGAGGCGTTGACGGGGCCGCGGTCGATGGTTGCGCCGTCGACGCCGGCTGCGGCGCCTGCGCGGGCGGCGCGGCCTCGGGCGTCTTCGCCGCGTACGCCTCCCGCGTCACCTCCGCCGGCATCGTCGTCGCCGTTTGTCCGCCCGGTCTGACTGCAACCCAGATTGCGACCGCGGCCGCGGCCGCCGCGACGGGAACGAGCCACCCGAGCCAGCGCCGCCGCGGCGCCGGCTGTGCAGAAGGAGCAGCGGTCTGGATGACCGTGCCGATGACGGCGCGGCAGCGGGGGCAGTCGGCGGCGTGAGCCTGCGCGTCCTCGAGGGCGGTGCCCGACAGGCTGCCATCGAGCCACGCGGCAATCGTCTCCGCGTCGAGGCACGACCCGGACGCGTCGCCCGCCGGCCCGCGGAGCGACTGCCGGAGCAGCCGGTCGATCGGCTCGTCGCTTCTGTCCGGACGGTTCACAGACTGGCCCTCATCCACTGGAACGATCCGTCGCGGCGTGTCTTGCATTCGTCGGCGGCAACAGCAGCGTCCGGACGTCGAGCGCGCCCGCGTCCTCCGTCACGCACTCGAAGCACCTCGCGATCTCGGCGTCGGCGAGTCCGTCTTCATTCTTCAGCCGCCGCTCGACGTCCTGTTTGATCGCCGTGCGTGTCCGCGCCAGGTGGCGCGAGGCCGTCGCCTCGTGCTCGCCGAGCAGCCGGCCGGTTTCGGCGAGTGTCATCTCGTCGGCATAGTAGCAGGCCAGGCGCAGCCGATCGCGCGGCGCCAGGGCCGCGACGGCCCGCTCGAGGGCGTGTCTGATGAGCGTCAGGTAGCGATGCCGATCCGGCTCGATCGCCGCTGGCGGAGCGGCGAGCGCGCCGGGCGACTCCTCCTCCGGCAGCGGAACCATGCGCCGGTGCGACCGCAGGCGATCGACATGCCGCTGCGCCAGCACGGCGCGCAGCCAGGTGGCCAGACTGCTGCGGCCGTGGAAGTAGCGGAAGAGTGACTGGCGTCCGGCGGCGCCCTCGCGCAGGCCGAACAGCTCGGCGTACAGCGAGTCCGCAATCTCACGTGCCCCGCCGTCCGGCGCCAGCGCGTCGGCGGCCCGGTACAGCGCGGGACGATGCTCGCGGACGAAGTGCTCCCAGGCGCCATCGTCGCCCTCCGCGCAGGCGCACGCGAGCGCCAGGTCCTCGAGGTGCAGGGAGCCCAGATAGCGCCCGAGCTCCTTCGCGTCGGGATTGCGATCGCGAAACGCCCGCGACGCGCTGGCGTCCAGCGCCTCCCCGAACCGCTCGCGCGAGACGCGCCATCGCTCGCCCCTGGCCTGGCGATACAGACGGTCGGCGAGCGGCCCGGCGATCCTCAACTCGAGTCCTCTGCGCTGAGGATCCCGGACTTGGCCCTCTTATGCAAGCGCCGAAAGCCCGGAGTGCAGGATCGCCGACGTCCGAAGCCCGAAGGCCGAAACCTGTCTCACATGCCGCCGGGGATCAGCTTCCGCAGCGTGGTCTCCGTCTCGGCCGCGTCCTTCCGGGCGGCCGTGAGATCGTTCGTCGCCAGGCCCGCACTGGCGCTCTTCACCGCGCTCTCGAGCGTGGTCTTCGCGGCCGCCGCCGTCGCGTCCGGAATGGCGCCGTTGCCGATCGCCCCGCACGGATTGTCCGCGTCCAGATCGAAGCCCGTGCCCTTCGGGCCGACAAGGCAGTTCAGGACGTGGTGGAGGTGCATGTGCACCTGCTGGATGGTTGCCGCCTTTGCGGCGAAGCCCGCGTGATCGGCCGCCGTGGCGGCTTCCTTCGTGACGGTGGTGGCCGCCCAGGCGGTCGTCGAGAGCGCGAGCGCCACGAAGACGCCAATCCACAGCGGCCGTGCACATCGAATCGCGTTGCCAGTCATCTCTTCCTCCCCAAGATGAGACCGTGAACTCCATCGTCACGCCAAACCTCGGAGTGGTTCAAACACGACCGGAACGGCCCGCCAGCTGATCCATGCCGAGAGCCGAGAGCCGAGAGCCGAGAGCCGAGAGCCGAGAGCCGAGAGCCTGAGGCCCGAAGCCCGACCAGGCGTAGAATGGGGGCCTCAATACATGAGAATCCGCCACCGTCCGGATCGCCCCGGTGCTCGCGCTGGGCCTGACTGCGCTCCTTGGCGCCCAGACGCCGTCGCCCTCGGTGGCGCGGGTGATTCTCGGGCCCGTCGGCCCCAGCCCGTACACGGTCGTCCGCGGCTGGGACAAGGCGCATGTCACGCCGGGCTTCGCGTGGGGCGGCAACTCGGGCATCTTCGCCGAGTCGCCCAGTCACATCTTCATCGCGCAGCGCGGCGAGTTCCGGCTCCCGCAGCCCCTGCCGGCCGGATACCTGGGGTTCGCGGGGTCGATCGGCCACAACGTTCTGAACGAGACCGCGGCGCGCGTCTGGAAGCACTGCCTGTTCGTGCTCGACGGCCACGGCAACGAGATCGAGACGTGGAGCCAGTGGGACGGGCTGTGCGAGGGCTCGGACGGCCCCGGGCCGCACCGCCTGCGCATCAGCCCCTACGATCCGCAGCACCGCGTGTGGGTGGTCAACGAGACATTCAGCCAGATCTACGTTTTCTCGCACGATGGCAAGGCGCTGCTGATGACGCTCGGCGAGAAGGGCGTCGAGGGCGCGGACCACACGCACTTCGCCAAGCCGCAGGACGTCGCCTTTCTGCCAGACGGCCGTATCCTCGTCGCCGACGGCCTCGACAACAACCGCATCGTCATCCTCGACCGGAACGGGAAGTACGTCTCGGAGTTCGGCAGCAAGGGCACGGGCCCCGGCCAGTTCCAGGGCGTGCACGCGGTGGCGGTCGGTCCCGACGGACTGATCTTCGCCCTCGATCGCTCCGGCGGACGCATCAACGTGTTCCGCACGACGAGCGATCCCGTGAAGGTGGACTACGTCGCGACGTGGTCGGGCTTCAGCCTGCCGCTCGATCTGATCGTGAACGACGATGCCCTGTGGCTGACGGATCTCAATCCGCTGCGGTTCATCAAGATGGACTTCGACGGCAACCGCCTCTACTCCTGGCTCGTCCCGAAGGATCTGCCCGACGGCTACCTGGAGGTGCACACTTTCACGGTGGATTCGGACCTGAACCTGTACGGCGGGGACAACCAGTACGGGCGGACGCAGAAGTTCGTGCCGAAGCCGGACGCCGACCCGAAGCTGATCATCCACCCGCCCTGGCACGCGAACTGACGCGTCCTACCGGCCGCCCCCTGGCGCGGGCGTCGTCTCCATCTCCGGCGTGACGAATCCAACCGTCGTTCGCTTCGAGAGCATGCTGAAGAAGAGGAACACCTTCTCCAGGTGATCCGCGCCGCGGCGGATCCAGAACTCGTGGTCCATGCCGGGGAATTCCAGGTAGACGTGCGGTGCACCGACCGCCTGCAGTGCGGCCACCGAACGGCGCGAGACGGCGGGCGGGACAATCGAGTCCTTCGCGCCGTGCATGATCAGGAACGGGATCGCCTTGTAGGCGTCGGCCGCCGCCGCGTCGCGGATCCCGCCGGCGCCGGAAATCGCGGCCAGGCCGGCCCAGATGTCGGGGTGCTTGGCGCCGAGGTAGTAGACGCCCGCACCGCCCATCGAGTGGCCCATGAGGAAGATCCGGTCGGCGTCGATCGTGTAGTGGTCGCGAATCAGCGTCAGCACCGTCATCGCATCCAGTTCCGAGAGCTCGCCGGTCGTGTAGTGCAATCCGTCGGCCTTCGTCTCCGAGGCCTCCACGGCGTCGCCCGCTCGCGCCCCCCACCAGCCCGACACGCTGAATCCCATCGGGGCAAGGACGATGAAGCCGTGGCGTTCGGCGAAGTCGACGGTCCCGTCGAACAGGATCTGCGCGAGCGGTGTGATGCCGAGGCCGTGGAGGTCCACGATGAGGGCCGACGCCGTGGCGGGCCGGTACGTCGTCGGCACGAAGAGCGTGAACGGCATAGCGGCGTTCGCCTCGGGCAGGCGGTACGTGCACTCGAGGATGCGCCGCTGCGACGGCGTGAGCGCCGGCTGCGCCGACCGGGGGATGCCGCGGAAGCCCTGCGAGATGTCCGGCTTCGGAATGCCCGGGATCGCCGTGCCGTCGTGATTGATGTTCGGCGTCCCCGCGCTCGCCGTGGCGTGCCCGGCCGTGACCGGCGCGCAGTGGAGCCCTGGCGCAGGGGTTGGCGCCTGTGCCCACGCGGTGGTGGCGAAGAGAAGGGCTGTAAGACCCGCGAGCAGGCGGCATCGCTTCGACATATTGCCGAGCATGATACCGTCCCGGCCCCGGCCCGGAGCCGAGAGCCGCGGGGCTGTCACACCCGGCCGCGCCGCCCGTCTATGCTGGAGACCATGAAACCCGTGAGCCCCGTCGAGCCTTCGGCCGCCGCCTTCGAGCGGCTTCGTGGCCGCCTGTTCGGCCTTGCCTATCGGATGCTCGGCTCCCGCGCCGAGGCCGAGGACATCGTCCAGGAGGCGTACTTGAGGTGGCATCAGGCGCAAGGGCGGGGCGTCGAGAGTCCGGAGGCGTGGCTGGTGACGGCGACGAGTCGGCTGGCGATCGAATCGGCTGCGGCGGCTCAAGACGGAGCGCGAGGCCTACGCCGGCCCCTGGCTGCCCGAGCCGATCGTGGAGCCGGCAGGGCCCGATCGCGATCTGGATCTGGCCGAGGACCTCTCGATCGCGTTCATGACCCTGCTCGAGCGCCTGGCGCCGGAGGAGCGCGCGGCATTCCTGCTGCACGACGTCTTCGACGTGGGCTACGGCGAGATCGCGTCGACGCTCGATCGGAGCGAATCGGCGTGCCGGCAGGTCGTCCATCGCGCCCGCGAGCGCGTGCGCGGGGAGCGGAAGCGCTTCGAGGCGACCGAGCAGGCGCGCTCGGAGCTGCTCGGCAAGTTCCTGGCGGCAATGGAGGCGCGGGACGAGCGCGCGCTCGCGTCGCTCTTCGCGCCCGATGCCACCTGGACCGCCGACGGCGGCGGCCGCGTCGCCGCCTCGCCCGCACCGATCGTCGGCGCCCAGCGGATCGCGAAGCTCGTCGTCGGTTTGCGCGAGAAATTCTGGGCGAAGGACCGACGCTTCGAGATTGCCACGGTCAATGGCGAGGCCGGCCTCTGCGTCCGCGACGGCGATCGGCTGACCGCCGTCATGACCATCGCCACCGACGGGGACCGCATCCTGAACGTCTACGCAGTGGTGAACCCGAACAAGCTCTCTTAGTCCGAGAGCCGAGAGCCGGTCACACCCTGCACCCCTCGCGCGTCTTCTTTGTACAACGCGATTCACAAAGGAGAACCGACGATGAAGCCTCGTATCAACATTCCCGCCTACCTCGACACGCCGCTCGGCCGGTCGCTGCTGAGCTTCTCGAACGAGGCGCACGCCAGCCTGGATCCGACGCTGTTCCATCTGGTCCAGATCCGGGCGTCGCAGATCAACGGCTGCGCCTACTGCATCGACATGCACACCAAGGACGCGCGCGCCGCCGGCGAGACCGAACAGCGGATCTACGCGCTGGACGCGTGGCGCGAGACGCCGTTCTTCAGCGACCGCGAGCGCGCGGCGCTCGAGTGGACCGAGGCCGTGACGCGCGTCGCCGACACGCACGTGCCGGATGAGGTCTACGCGCGCGTGTCGGCCGAGTTCAGCGAGAAGGAGCTCGTGGCGCTGACCGTCGGCGTGGCGGTCATCAACACGTGGAACCGTGTCGCCATCTCCTTCCGCGCGCCGGCGGGCACGTACCAGCCGAAGGCCGCTGCGGCGTGAGCAGGAAATTCATGAGCTGATTACACTTCCTTCTCTCGCGCGACACTCCTGCAACGCGCACGCGACGGTGTCGGCCCGGTTCTTCGGATCCGGCGGCGGCACGTCGCGTGCACGCGCGTGTGCGCATCCGGACGATCGCTCGCCGCGATTTCGCTTACGGACGAGTTGCGTTGCGGCGCCAGGCAGCCGATAACATCCGGAACACGCCGATGACGTTCCCGCCCACTCCCGCGGCGCGCTGGCTCCGCTTCGTCACCCGCCGATGGATGCCGGGCACGCTGCTCGCCGTCGCGTGTCTGCTGTCCGTGCTGGCCAGCCGCTACGTCGCATCGACCACGCAGGCCCGCGCGCGGGCGCAGTTCCTGACCGAGGCGACGCAGGTCCGCGATCGGATCCAGTTCGGGCTCGCCGGCTACGTCGACGTCGTGCGGACCGGCGCGGCGCTGCTGGCCGCGCGCAGCGAGATGAACTTCGCGGAGTTCCGGGCGTTCGTGGCCGGCCTGAAGCTCCACGAGCGATATCCGATCATCCGGAGCCTCGGGTTCGCGCAGCGGGTGGCGCAGCCGCGGCTCGCCTCGTTCGTCCGCCTGGCGCGCCTCGACGGCATCACCGGCATGCGGGTGTGGCCCGCCGGCTCGCGCGACGAGTACTATCCCGTCGTGCTCATGGAGCCGGTGGACCAGGGCAACGCGCAGGACGTCGGCTTCGACTTCGCGACCGACGCCATGCTCCTGGCCGCCATGGACCGGGCGCGCGACTCGGGAGGGCCCGTCGCGTCCGGCGAGCTCCCCGAGGGCCGGCCGATGGCCGACGGTTCGCCGTCGACGAGCTTCGTGCTGGTCCCGATCTACGCCGTGCGGGCACCCGTCGACACGACCGAGCAGCGGCGGCAGGCGCTGCTCGGGTTCGTGTTCGGATCGTTCCGCATGTCGGATCTCGTCCGGGGCATCGTGCCGCCGTCGACCGCCCTCGACGTGGACATCTACGACCGCCCCGAGGGCGCCGGCGCCGGGTCGGTCGCGCTGTCGGTGACCGGCGCGAACCGGTTCGAGTCGCGCCAGCCCATCCAGGTGGCCGATCACGAGTGGCTCGCCGACGTGCGGTCGACCGTTCCCGCGCCGGCGACCGGGTGGTGGCTCGATCCCGCGACGCTCGCCGGCGGCCTGCTGCTGTCGGGGATGCTGTTCCTCATCACCTGGACGCAGGTACGGGCGCACGAGGCGGCGGAGCGCCACGAGGCGGAGCTGCAGAAGCTCGCGCGGCTCGACCACCTCACCGGCCTGCCGAACCGGGCGCTGTTCGGCGAGCACCTGACCAAGGCGATCGCGCTCGCCCGCCGCCACAACACCTGCGTGGCCGTGGTGTTCGTCGACGTGGACCGCTTCAAGCACGTGAACGACTCGCACGGGCACGCGGTCGGCGACCTGCTCCTCCAGTCGGTCGCCCGGCGCCTGGTGGGGTCCGTGCGCGGCTCGGACACGGTGAGCCGCCATGGCGGCGACGAGTTCGTACTCCTGCTCACCGACATCCACGCGGGCGACCGGGGGGCGGGGCGCATCCTGAACATGATCGAGACGCTCACGGCGCCCCACGAGGTCGCCGGCCACGCCGTGCGCTCGACCGTGAGCATCGGGATCAGCATGTTCCCCGACGATGGGGAGGATGCCGAGACGCTGATTCGGTCCGCCGACACGGCGATGTACCAGGCCAAGGAGCGGGGCCGGAACAACTACCAGTTCTTCACGCCGGAGATGAACGCGCGCGCGATCGAGCGGCGGTGGATCGAGATGGAGCTCCGTCGCGCGGTCGAGTCCGGGCAGTTCGTGCTGCACTACCAGCCGAAGATCGACCTCGGGACCGGGCGCATGACGGGCGCCGAGGCGCTCGTGCGCTGGGTCAGTCCAGACCGCGGGCTCATCGCGCCCGGGTCCTTCGTGCCGATCGCGGAGGAGTGCGGGCTCATCGTGCCGATCGGGCAGTGGGTGCTGCGCGAGGCGTGCCGTCAGGCACGGGCGTGGCCGGCGGCCGGCGGGGGTCTGCCCGTGGCCGTCAACATCTCCGCCATCGAGCTGCGCGACCGGGCGTTCGTCGACAACCTGCGGTCGGTGCTCGAGGAGACCGGCCTGGCGCCGGATCGCCTCGAGATCGAGCTGACCGAGAGCATCCTGATGGACAACGCCGCCTGGTCCACGTCGGTGCTGCGGGACCTCAAGGACCTGGGCGTGACGATCGCGCTGGACGACTTCGGCACCGGCTACTCGAGCCTCAGCTACCTGCGCCGGTTCCCGGTGGACGTCCTCAAGGTGGATCAGTCGTTCGTGCAGGAGATCAACGGCGGGTCCCACGAGCGGTCCATCGTGAGCGCCATCATCAGCATGGCGCGCAGCCTGCGGCAGCGGGTGATTGCCGAGGGCGTGGAGACCGCGCAGCAGCTCGAGTTCCTGCAGGAACAGCAGTGCGGCGAAGGGCAGGGCTTCTACTTCAGCCGTCCGCTCGAGGCCGACGAGTTCAGCAGTTACCTGTCCGATCGCCCCGACCGTGTAGTCTAGGGGGCGTGGCGGTCTCGGGCCCGCCGCGATCTCATGCTGCGCACCAAGTCCGTCCACGGCGCGATCGATCCGAAGCGGGATGGCCTGCGCATTCTCGCCTCGCGCTTCCGCGGCCGGGGCATGCCGGCCACGTGGGCCCAGTTCCGCCGAGACTTCGAGCGGGAGCTCTTCATGGACGGCCCGATCGACGCCCGCAGCCGGACCATCAGGAATCACGGCCAGAAGTTCACCCTTCGGCTGATCAAGACGCTGGCGCGGGACGGGAACGTGACGCTGCTGTGCCAGTGCGCGGAGGACGAGGAGCTCTGCCACCGGCACGTGCTGCGATCCCTGATCGCGAGCAGTCGAGTCTGAGCCGCGTCTCCCACGAATACGTCAACAGGGATGCTCCTCAGGACTACGCTAGACACCAGATGAAGGTCCTCATCGCGGACGCATTGGAGCAGACGGGCATCGACGCCCTGAGAGCCGGCGGCTGTGAAGTCCTGTACCAGCCCAAGCTGTCGGACGAGGCGCTCGTGCGCGCCATCGCCGAGACCGCCGCCGACGTCCTCATCGTCCGCAGCACCAAGGTCGATGCGGCCGCTCTCGAGGACGGCTCGCTTCAGCTCGTCGTCCGCGCCGGCGCCGGGGTCAACACCATCGACGTCCAGGCGGCGTCGCGGCGCGGAGTCTACGTCTCGAACTGTCCGGGCAAGAACGCTGCCGCGGTCGCCGAGCTGACGATCGGTCTGATGATCGCCCTCGACCGCCGGATCCCGGACAACGTCGCCGACCTGCGCAAGGGCGTCTGGAACAAGAAGGGATACGCGGACGCGAGCGGACTGGCCGGACGTACGCTGGGGTTGCTCGGCTTCGGTCACATCGGCCGCGAGGTCGCGGTCCGCGCGCACGCGCTCGGCATGCGCGTGGTCGTCTGGAGCCGCAGCCTCACGGTCGCGAATGCGGAGGCGCTCTCGCCTGACATCCCGATCGCAGTCGCGTCGTCGCCGGAGGAGGTCGCGGCGCAGAGCGACGTGCTCAGCGTGCACCTCGCGGCCGCGCCGGAAACGAAAGGCCTCGTGAATCGGGCGCTGCTCGAGCGACTGCGGCCCGGTGCCTCCTTCATCAACACCGCGCGGGCGGAGATCGTGGACTACGAGGCGCTGGCCGCGGTCGCAGCCGAGCGCGGACTGCTCGTCGGCCTCGACGTCTTCGTCCGGGAGCCGTCGGCCGGCACGGGCGAGTTTGCGGATCCGATCGCCAGGCTCTCGTTCGTCTACGGTACGCACCACATCGGCGCATCCACCCGTCAGGCGCAGGACGCGATCGCGGCCGAGGCGGTGAGAGTGGTGCTCACGTACAAGGACACCGGCCGCGTGCCGAATGCCGTCAACCTCGCCACCCGCACGCCCGCCACGGACATGCTCATCGTCCGCCATCGCGACCGGCCCGGTGTCCTGGCGCACGTGTTCGACCGGCTCCGCGAGAGCGGCATCAACGTCCAGGAAACGGAGAACATCGTCTTCGCCGGCGCGGAGGCGGCGGTGGCGCGGATCAACGTCGACGCGAAGCCGTCGGAAGAGCTGCTGGTCCTGATCAAGGAAGGGAACAGCGACGTGATCGACGTGCGGACGGTGGAGATCGCGCAGACCTGAAGGTCTGCTCTACAGGAGCTCCACAGGAGCTCTACAGGAGCTCGACAAGGGCTCTACAGGGGCTCTACAGACGACAGGGGCTCCACAGGCTGCTTTACAGCAGCTTCACAGCCATCTCGGCGTCCCGCGGTCACACCGCCCTGAGGGTCACGATCGGATCGAGGCGCGCGGCGCGCCAGGCGGGAACCAGGCAGGCGAGCGCTGCGATGGCCAGCAACACGAGCGGTGCGGCCGCCAGCGTCGCCGGGTCGGTCGCGGCGACGCCGAACAGGAACCCCGACATCAACCGACCGGCCGCGAGGAATCCCGCCAGCCCGATTACGACGCCCAGGAGCGTCAGGCCCAGCCCCTCGCGCAGCACGAGCCACACGATGTCGCCGCGCTGGGCCCCGTGGGCCACCCGGATCCCGACTTCGTTCGTCCGCTGGCTCACCGAATACGAGATGACGCTGTAGAGCCCGATCGCGGCGAGGAAGAGCGCCGACAGCGCAAACGCGCCGAGGAGCAGCATCGAGAACCGCTGGGGCGCCACGGACTCGGCCACGAGGTCGCTCAGCGTCTGCATGGTGCCCACGGGGAGATCGGGATCGAGCGAGCGGACGGCGTCGCGAATCGGCCCCGCGACGGCGGCCGGATCCGAGGCGGCTCGCACGACCAGGGTCATGCCCTGCATGGGGTGCTGCGCGAACGGATCGTAGACCTGTTTCGTCGTGTCGGTCGTCAGGTCGTACTGTTTCGTGTCCGCCGCGATCCCGACGATCTCGCGCCAGCCTTTCGACGAGCTGACCTCGAGGCGCTGGCCGAGGGGATCCTGGCCGGGAAACAGCTCCTTGGCGAACCGCTCGTTGATCACGCACACCCGAGGCGCGTCGGGGCCGTCCTGTTCGGTGAAGAGCCGGCCGCGCACGAGGCGGATGCCCATCGCCGTGAAGTAGCCCGGCGTCACCGAGTAGTAGTTGGCGCTGGGCTGATCGGCTGGCGCGACGGGCGGACGGCCGCCGATCGTGACGCCTTCGACGTTGTCGCTGAAGAAGGGCAGGCTCTCGGTCACGCCGGCGGCGGTCACACCCGGCAGGGCCCTCACGCGATCGACGAGCTGCGTGAAGAAGCGGCGGTAGGCGGCCTGGTCGGGATACCGGTTGTCCGGCAGGGACAGCCCGGCGGCGATCGCCCCGGAGGCGGCGAATCCGGGATCCACGTCCTGCACGCGCACGAAGCTGCGCGCGGCCAGCCCCGACACCACGAGCAGCATCGTCGCCATGGCGATCTCGCCGACGATGAGCGCCCGGCGGGTGCGGCGGCGAAGACCCGGCCGGTCGCCGCGGCCGCCGGTGTTGAGCGCGTCCCGCAGGTCCACCCGCGACACCTGCAGGGCCGGCACCAGCCCGAAGATCAGCAGTGCCAGCATCGAGGCGCCCAGCACGAACGCCAGCGCGGGCAGATCGATGCCGACGTCGGCGGCGCGTGGCAGTTGCGCCGGCGACAGTGCCAGGAGCGCCCGCAGCATCCAGCCCGCGACGAGCAGACCGACGGCTCCGCCCGCCAGCGCCGTGATCAGGCTCTCGGACAGAAGCTGCGTCACGAGCTCCCCGCGGCCGGCGCCGAGCGCCGCGCGGATGGCGAGCTCCTTGTGCCGTCCGAGGCCCCGCGCGAGCTGCAGGTTGGCGACGTTCGCGCACGCCACGAGCAGCACCAGGCCGACGGCGCCGATGAGAATCAGCAGACCGGCCCTGACGTCGCGGACGGCGTACTGCTCGTACGGGAACGCCAGCACGCGCCAGCCGGTGTCGTCTCTCGGGTTGTCGGCTTCGAGCCGGCGGGCGACCACGTCGAGGTCCGCGCGGGCCTGCGCGAGCGTCACGCCCGGTTTCAGCCGCCCGATGGCACGCATGTAGTGCGAGCCGTACAGCTCGTGCCGCTCCCTGTCGGTGAACGCCATCGGCACCCAGAGCGCCGTGGTTGCCCGGAGTACCTCCGCCGCAGCCGGCATCACGCCCACGACGGTGTAATCCGTGCCGTTGAGCGTCAGCGCGCGTCCGAGGACGGACGGATCGCCGCCGAAGCGACGCTGCCACAGGGCGTACGACAACAACACGACCGGAGGCGCACCGACGACATCGTCCGCGGGCTCGAAGTCGCGGCCGATGACGGGGCGGAGGCCGAGCATGCCGAACAGGTTCGCGGTCGTGCGGTCGCCGATGACGCGCTCGGGCTCGCCGCCGCCCGTCAGGTTGAACGGGCGGCTGGCCAGGGCCCCCATCGCCTCGAACGAATGGGTCTCCGCCTCCCAGGTGACGAAGTTGGCGGGTGCCACGGAGAACTCCGGCAACTGCGGCATCTTGCTCTCGCGCAGGTACACCAGACGCCCGGGGTCGGCGAACGGCAGCGGATGGAGCAGCGAGGTCTCGACGATGCTGAAGATCGAAGTGGTGGCGGCGATGCCGAGCGCAAGTGTGAGGACGGCGACGGCGGTGAAGCCGGGGCTCCTCAGGAGCGAACGGAGGCCGTGACGCAGGTCATTGAGCATCGCTGTCACCATGCAGACCTGAAGGTCTGCACTACATGTGTCATTCCGAACATGTGTCACTCCGAACGTAACGCCCGTGCGGGGCCGACGCGCGCCGCGCGCCAGGCAGGCAGCACGCTGGCGACGAGCGCCGCGCTCGCCAGGCACAACACGGTGAGCGCGAAGGTCGGCGCGTCGGTCGGGTCCACGCCGAAGAGCAGGGTGCGGATCATCCGGGCGACACCGAGCGATAACAGCACCCCGAGCAGCAGCCCGAGGCCGACCAGACGGCCGCTCCGGCGCAGCACGTAGCCGAAGACGTCCGAGCGGCTCGCGCCGAGCGCCATGCGGACGCCAATCTCGTGCGTCCGCTGCGTCACGTAGTACGCCACCATCCCGTACAGCCCGAGCGTGGCGAGCAGCAGCGCCACCGCCGAGAAGGCGGCCAGCGTGATCGCCGTGACGCGCTGGGGCAGCAGGGAGGCGCCGATGAGACGTTCGAGCGGGACCAGGTTGGCGACGACGACGTCCGGGTCGCGTGCTGCCACGATCCGGCGCACGGTCTCCGCCATGCCAGCCGGCGGCAGCGCGGTGCGGATTCCCAGATACATCGTCGTTCGCTGGAACGGGTAGGCCGCTGCGTACATCGTGAGCCGCGGCGGTGCACCGACCGTGTCGATGCGCGCGTCGTCCACGACGCCGACGAATCTCGAACGTCATCAGACCGGGTCCGGCGCCGTCGACGACGACGTGATGGCCGAGGGCGCTCGCGTCGGGAAAGAGCTCGCGGGCCATCCGGTCGTTCACGACGGCCACGTTCGGCACGGCGCCCGCGTCCAGCGTCGAGATGTCGCGGCCGGCGAGGAGGTGCATGCCGAGCGCGTCGAAGTAGCCGGGCAGGACGCGGCGGAAGTCGGCCGTCCGGCGGTCGGACGGCCCGGCCGGCGGTTTTCCCTCGGGCCAGACCGGCACATTGCCGTACGGGTGCCGGATCGGCAGGTGGTCCGTGACGCCGACCGCCATGACGCCCGGCACCGCGTCGAGATCCTGTCTCAGTCCGTCGAAGAACCGGCTCTGCCGGGCTGCGTCGGGATACTTGTCGGCGAGCAGCTGGACCTCGCCGGTCAGCACGTCGTGCACGTCGAAGCCGAGGTCGGTCGAGGCGAGCTTCGCGAAACTCTTCACGAGCAGCCCGGCGCCGACGAGCAGTGCGAGCGACAGCGCGATCTGGCCGACAACCAGCACGCCGCGCAGGCGCAGGCCGGCCCGGCGCTCGGTCGCCCGCGTGCCCGAGGCGAGGCCGTCGGAGAGCTGGATGGACGACGCCCGCATGGCGGGCGCCAGCCCGAAGAGCAGCCCAGTCGTCAGGGAGACGGCGAGCGCGAAGAGGAGCACGGGCCCGCCGAGGCGGTCGGGCGCAATGCCGGCGCGCGCGAGGCCGGTCACGTGCGGCAGCAGCCGCTCCAGCCAGGAGGCCAGGACGATTCCGGCGAGCCCCGCGACCGAGGCGAGCAGCACGCTCTCGGCGAGGAGCTGGCGAACCAGGCGGGTGCGCGACGCGCCCAGGGCGGCGCGGACCGCGAGCTCGGATCGGCGCCCGGCGCCGCGCGCCAGCAGCAGACCCGCGACGTTCGCGCATGCGATCAGCAGCACGAGGCCGACGGCCGCCATCAGCATCAACAAGCTCGGCGTCTGGTTCAGGAGGAGGCCGGACTGGAGGCGATCGAGCCGGAAGCCGAGGCCGCGGTCCGAGTCGGGGTACTCCTGGCGGAGCCGTCCGGCGATCGCGTCCACCTGACGCTGCGCCTGTTCGAGCGTGACGCCCGGCTTCAGGCGGCCGACGAGCAGCCAGTTGTGGAACTGCCGCGTGCGCGGCGCGTCGTCCTCGCCGCGCCGCATCGGCATCCACAGGTCGGCGTCGTCCAGGAACCGGAACGACGCCGGCATCACGCCGACGATGGTGGGCGAGACGTCGGCCGCCCCGACACCGCTCAGGGTCAACGCCCGGCCGACGGCGGCGGCGGCGGATCCGAACCGTCGGCGCGCGAAGGCCTCGCTGACGAGCGTCGCGAACGGACCGCCACTCTGGCCCTCCTTGCGCACGAACCAGCGGCCGGCGACCGGCGGGACGCCGAGCGTCGCGAAGAGGTCGTCCGAGACACGCATCATCGCGACGCGCTCGGGGCGTTCACCGCCGGTGACGATCACCTTGCCGGCCGCCGACGCCGTGGCGGCCAGACGCTCGAAGGCGCCGGCCTGGTCGCGGACGTCGTACCAGTCCGGCGTCGAGGTCCACGGGTTGAGGTGGCCGTCGAAGGTGGTGGAAGCGAGGACCAGCCGGTCCGGCTCCGGATAGGGGAGGGGCGCGAGCAGCGCCGCGTGGATCACGCCGAACATCGCCGTGTTCGCCCCGACGCCGACCGCGATGGTGAGCACGACGACGGCCGTGAAGCCGGGGGTCTTCAGGAGCGAACGAAGCCCGTAGCGGAGATCCTGGAGGAGGCCGGCCACCAGAGGTGAAGACCGGCGCCGCGGCAAAAGGTTACACCTGGCGAACGGCTACAGCGTTTTCGAGATCGATGTCGCCCCGAGATCGATGTCGCCCCGAGATCGATGTCGCCGCGAGATCGGTGTCGCCCCGAGATCGATGTCGCCGCGAGATCGGTGTAGCCGCGGACCTTCAGGTCCGCCAATGCGAAGCGGACCTGACGGTCGGCCGCTACCGCGAAACGAAAACCGCTCCAGGCCCCGCGTCGCCGGGGGGCGGCCGGCGGTGAGCAACGCGACGCACGTCACCAGTACGGCATCGGATCGGGCAGCGTGGCGCCGCACGAGCACACGCCGTTCCCGGCGCCGTGGCTCGCCATCTTCTGGCACGATGTGCAGCGGACCCACATCGTGTTGAACCGGTCGGGCACGAACACGGACGTGTAGCCGCTCGAGGCGATCTCCGGTCCCTTGAACTTCCTCACGGCCTCGGTGTGCAGCCCGTGCCGCATCATCTGCCGGGGCGCCTCGGCGTCTTCCCACGCGGTGACCGTCAGCATGCGGCCGCCCACGTCGATGCCGACGAAACCGATGAAGCCTTTCATGGCGAGCATCTCCATGGAGATCGCACGGCCGTACTGCGAGACCTGCTCCACTTCCTCGTGGCTGCGCGCCTGCAGCGCCGTGATGCTGACGGCGCCCGGCCTGGCCGTGCTGCCGCCCCAGGCGCGACGGGCCACGCCGAACGTGAACGGGCCGACTTCCCTCGGCTGCACGACGACCTGCAGCCCGAGCTGCTCGGGGACGGCCCGGGAATCGAAGTAGCCCTGCACCGACTGGATCCGGTCGCCGGACACGCGGATGAAGTCCGCACCCGGGACCTCGATGCGCCTGTGGGTCGGCGGCAGGCCGTTCATGGATCCGGTGTTCGTGCCGCGCATGATCCACTGCGCAGCAACGAGATCCGGCCCGACCAGCCCCTCGCTCGCGATCTCGAACGCGACGTCGGGAAACGCGGAAAACAGGCCGTTCACGTATCCCGCGAGCGCATCGCCGCCGAGCGGGCCACCTGTCGCGGGATCGGCGTACGTGCCGCCCGGAGCCAGGGTCGAGACGACGCCCGCCGCGTCGTGCCGGTTCCAAGCATCGAAGTAAGGCCGAACGACATCGAGAGAACTCATGAGGTCAAGTCTAGTCTGAACGAGCAGCGGTTCGAAGATAGACTCCCGGGCATGATGTCGCGCTCGTTCATTCGCGCCGCCGGCGGGATCGTCCGCGGTCCCGCCCACGACGATGACAAGATCCTCGTCGTCCACCGGCGCCGCTATCCGGGCGACGTGTCGCTCCCCAAGGGCAAGGCCAAGCGCGGGGAGAGCGACGAGGACACCGCCGTCCGGGAAGTCAGGGAGGAGACGGGCTACGACGTCCGCATCGTCGCCTTCGCGGGCGAAACGCGATACCTCGCGCGCGACACGCCGAAGATCGTCGCGTATTTCCTGATGGAGATCACGAGTGCCGGCCAGATCGCGCAGCCCGACCCGACGGAAATCGAGGGCGTGACGCTCATGACGCCGCGCGAGGCCGCGGCCGCGCTCTCCTACGAGGAAGATCGGGATCTGATCGCCGCGGTATTCGGGCTGCAGACGCCCGTGCGCTCGCGGACCTAGCGCGCGACGTGCAGCGCCTGCGCGGCGGCCGGGACGACGCGGTTGCCGCCCTCGGCCTTGGCCTGATAGAGCGCGGCGTCGGCGGCCTTGAGGAGATCCTGCACGCTCGAGCCGTGCTCGGGGAAGGCCGCAACGCCGGCCGAGACGGCGGTCGACGAGATCGCGCTGCCGCGGTGGTGAATGGTGGCGGCATACACGGCCGTGCGGATCTCGTCGGCGCGGGCCACGGCGTCGGCGAGCGTCGTCTCCGGCAAGATCAGCAGGAACTCGTCGCCGCCCCAGCGGCACGCGACGTCGCTCGATCGGAGCTTGGTGCGGAAGAGCGCGCCGACGCTCCTTAGCAGTTCGTCGCCCGCGTGATGTCCGAACGTGTCGTTGACGGCCTTGAAGTCGTCGAAGTCCATCAGGATGAGCGCGAGCTGGCGCTTCGACCGGTGCGCGCGGACGATCTCGCGCTCGAGCGATTCTTCCAGATACCAGCGGTTGAAGAGCCCGGTGAGCTGATCGCGGATCGACTGGCGGCGCAGACGATCCCGCAGCCGGAGGTTCGCGAGCGCCAGCGCGGACGCTTCCGCAATCGCCTCGACGAGGCGCCGGGTCTCGGCCGTGTTCAACGCCGTCGCGCCCGACGCGTGCAGGACGCCCAGCGGCTCGCCCTGCGCCACCATCGGCACGCAGAGGCACGGCGGCCTGGATTCGTCGCGCGCGTGGGCGCAGAGCAGCGCCCCGTCCTCGGACACGGCGTGCACGCGGCCGCGACGCAGGGCCCAGCAGTCCTCCGGGGCGAACGCCGCTTCGTACGACACGGTCTCGCCCCAGGCGCCCACGGTTTCGAGCAGCCCGGCCGTGCCGGCGAACAGGCAGAGCGCCCCCGAGGTGCCCGGCAGGAGCTGCCGGGCGAATCTCGTGGTCACCGCGTACGCCTCGGGCGCGCTCACGCAGGCGTGCAGGAGTTCGCTGAGCTCGTTGAGCAGCGTGATCTCGCGGCTGCGTCCCTCGAGCTCGTCCACCCAGTTGCCCAGGCTGGCGTTGGCGCGCTCGATCGCTTCCTGATCGGCCTTGCGGTCGGTGATGTCTCGCAGCATCGCCAGCAGCGCGGGCCCCTCCTCGAGGGTGACGAACTCGGTCGAGCAGAGGCCGACCCGGTCGCGGCCCGACTTGGTGCGAAACCGGATCTCGACGTTCCGCAGCGGCACCTCGGCCAGCAGGTCCGGGGCCGGCTCCTGTTCCGTGCCCGGCCAGAGGCCGGGCCGATCGAATCGGCTGCTCGACGATGTCGTCCGGCAGGAGCTCGGTCATCTGGAGAAAGGCGTCGTTGACCTCGATCACGCGCCGGTCCGTGCGCCGGACGAGCGCGATGGCGTCGGGAATGGACCGGAAGAGCCCGGAGAACTTCGCTTCCGACAGCCGCAGCGCCGATTCGCTGCGCTGGCGATCCTCGGCCGCGGCGAGCATGCTGGCGACGGTCTGCAGCAGGTGGCCGTCCTCGGCCGTGAACGCGGTCCGGCGATCCGAGTAGATACAGACGATCCCGTGGGCGCGGCTGGTGCCCCGGACGGCGACCAGCGCGGCGCTGATCACGCCGTGTCCCCCCAGGCGCGGATCCGGGGCGCCCGGCTCGCCGGCCAGGTCGTCGACGAGCACCGGGCGGTCGGAGGCGAGCGCCCGCGCGAACAGCGCGGTGCTCCCCGACAGCTCCTTGCCGCGGTCGGGTCCGATGGTCGACACGAACGCCGGGCCGTCGCCCTGCGGCTCGATGAATTCACCCCAGGCGGCCGCCAGGCTGGCGACGACCAGGCCGACGGCCTCCTCGCGGACGGCCTGCGGATCGCCGGCCGACGTCAGCGCGCGCTGGCCCAGGTCCGCGACGTTCGCACGCTGCAGGCTCCGCTGCCGGAGCTGCCATTCGGCCTGCCGGCGGTCGCGGTCCGCGCGATCGAGCGATCGCGCGACGCGGAAGATGACGACCGAGAAGAACACGGTGAGCTCGAAGACGAGCAGGGCGGTGCCGGTCGAGGCGTCGTACCAGCGACGCCGCTGCCCCTCGAGCGCCAGCCACCCGAGGACGGCTGGCGCGAGGAGCACCGCCGCGGGCATGGAGCGCGCGAGCATGCCGCCCGCCGTGTCGCTCGTCGCGACCTGGAGCAGGCCGCGGTCCGGCTGGTCGAACAGCACGGCCGTGCCCGCGAGGAAGAGGGCGATCGACTCCTGAATCGGGACGGGGCGCCGCGGGTCCGTGGCGTAGAGCAGCGGCACGCCGTAGAGATAGCCGAACAGCACCGTCAGGGCGGCGAGCACCACGCCGCACCCGAGCACCTGGGAGGGGCGCAGGCCGCTCGCGAGCTCCCAGTCGATCGTCAGCAGGCTGAGGCCGAGGAGCGCCAGCGCGATGGCGGACTGAATCGGCAGCGACGTGGTTTCGGCCCACAGGCCATGCCCGGTCGGAGCGTCGTTCCAGATCGCCGCAACGAGCACGAAGACGACGACCGTCGCCGCGAGCAGGGCGCTCGCTCGGCGCCAGCGACGCTCGTCGCCTGCGTGGCGCAGCCACAACGACGCGCCGCCCAGCAGCAGCATCCACGCCGTTCCCGTCGTCACCGCGATCGGCTGCACGAGCGGCGCCAGCACGGCCTGCGTCAGCCGTCCGACGAGGGCGAGCGACGAGACCAGGACGACGGCCATCGCCAGCCATCGGGAGACGGCTCTCAGGCGCGACGTCAGGTCGGGGCGGGTCGTCGGCATGGAGTGCCGCTCGGCGCGGGCGCCGAGCGAAATAGCAAATGACATTCCGCGCACGGGCGGGCAGGGAACGGTCAGGAACGCGCAGCACGGCGCGGCTGAGCCGCGTGGCAGGACACCGCGACTCGGGGACGCCGATTACGCTCCTGGCGGGAGGCGGACGTTCCTGTCGTTGAGCGCGTGGACGCGCGCGGCATCAGGACGGCGGTTCGTGCGTGCAGAGCGGATCTTCGGCGAGGGGATCGCCGGTGGCCGAGAACGCGCGCGATCGCGAGCCGCCGCAGAGCCAGCGATACTCGCAACGCCCGCATCGTCCGCCGAACGCTCCGGGATCCCGCAGGTCCCGGAAGAGCGGCGAGGTCCGGTACACGTCGACGAGGTCGTCGCGGCGGACGTTGCCGGCGGGGATCTCGAGGAAGCCGGACGGGCAGATTGCGCCGGTGTGCGAGACGAACACGATGCCGTTGCCGTCGCGGATGCCGGCCGCCGCGTGCGTATGGCCCCCGCCTGGCGCAGGCGCCGCGCCCGCCTCGCGCCGCTTCTCGATCACGACGCGCCGCAGCTGAGGCGCCTCGGTCGTGGTCACGATCAGACCGCCGCGGCCGGGCGGGCCGGAGAGGCCCGCGACCCAGTGCAGCAGGCGCTCGGCGCGCTCTGGCGAGACGGGCTGCAGCACCTGTCCGCGGCCTACCGAGACGAGGAAGAAGAGGCTCCAGCGCGCGGCGCCCATCGCCTTCACGCGCTCGTGGACGGCCGGCAGCTCGTCGATCGTCTCGGCGCAGACGAGCGTGTTCACCTGGAAGGGCAGCCCGACCTCCCGCGCGACCGCCGCCGCGTCCATCGTCCGCTCGTAGGTGCCGGGAATGCCGCGGATGGCGTCGTGGCTCGCCGCCGAGGATCCGTCGAGGCTCAGCGAGATGGCCTCGACGCCTGAGGCCTCGAGCCGGCGGAGCGAGTCGGCCGTCAGCAGCGGCGTCGCACTCGGCGCGACCGACACGCCGAGGCCCAGCCCGCGTGCGGTCGCGACGAGCTCGAAGAGGTCGCGACGCTTCAGCGGGTCGCCGCCGGTCAGAACCACGTGGGGCAGCGGCTCACCGAAAGCGGCGACGCGCTGGAGGAGCCTCCGGCCCTCCGCGGTGGTGAGCTCGTCCGGATCGGGCTCGGGGGCGGCTTCCGCGCGGCAGTGCCGGCACGCGAGATCGCACGCGCGCGTGATCTCCCAGTACACCCGCTGCGGCCGCTCGGCGAAGACCGCCGCTTTCTCCATCGGGACCATGATAAGCCCGCCCGAACCCCGAGAGGGAGCCTGTACAATTCCCCCGCAAGCCCCGGATAGCCTCCGGATCCCCGGCGCGGGCATCCTGTCCGCATGATGATCATGCCGCTCGCGGCCACGACCGATCGATGGAACGACGTCCTCTCCCGCAACCCTGACGCGACCTTCGTGTACGCCGTCAGCTCGACCGGCATCTACTGCCGTCCGTCCTGCCCCAGCCGGAAGCCGAAGCGTCCCCGGGTGGTGTTCTTCGACACACCGGACGAGGCCGAGCGCGCGGGCTATCGCGCGTGCCAACGGTGCAAGCCGCGCGAGGCCGCGGTCGTGGATCCGTGGCTCGACAAGGTCCGCCGCGCCTGCGTGTACCTCTCGAATGTCGACGGACACCTGCCGCTCGCCGCGCTCGCCGCGCGTCTCGGCGGCAGCCCCTACCACCTCCAGCGCAACTTCACGCGGATCGTCGGGATCTCACCGCGCGAGTACGCCGAGGCCCGGCGGATGGAGAAGGTCCGCGCGGCGCTGCGCCGCGACGGCGACGTGACGAGCGCGGTGGTCGACGCCGGATACGGGTCGAGCAGCCGCTTCTACGAGCGTGCGACGGCGAAGCTGGGGATGACGCCGTCGGCCTACAAGAAGGGCGGCGAGGGTCTGACCATCCGCTACGCGATCGTCGAGTCGCCGGTCGACCTGGTGCTCGTCGCCGCCACCGATCGCGGCGTCTGCCGGATCGCGATGGGGTCGGGCAGGGACTCGCTGGTCCGCGGGCTCGCGCGCGAATACCCGGCGGCGCGGATCGAGGAGGACGCGCGCGGGGTGGGGCGGTGGACCACGGCCGTCCTGGCCCACCTGGCCGGAAGACGCCCGCGGCTCGATCTGCCGCTGGACATTCGAGCCACGGCCTTCCAGCAGCTGGTGTGGGAGGCGCTGCGCGCGATTCCGTACGGGGAGACGCGCACCTATGGAGATGTGGCCCGCGCGATCGGGCGTCCCGGTGCCGTCCGCGCGGTGGCGCGCGCGTGCGCGGCGAACCCGGCGGCCCTGGCCATCCCGTGCCACCGGGTCATGCCGAAGACCGGCGGGGCCGGCGGGTATCGGTGGGGCCAGGCGAGGAAACAGCGCCTTCTCGCCCGCGAGCGCCGGGCCTGACGGTGCCGCCAGCCCGGACGGTCTGCGCTACTTGCGCTGGGCCGTCGGCGGCAGCAGGCCGTTGATGCGCAGGTAGACCGACAGCGTCGCGTAGTGATCGATCAGATCGTTGGTCACTTCGAGCGCCGCGGCGAATCGCGTGGTGTTGCGGGCCCCGAACAGCTTCACCGGCTCGCTCATCTTCGCGTCGGTCAGCGTCGCGAACGCCTTCTTGCAGAATTCCATCGACGCCTGCAGCCCGTTGACGAGCTGATCCTTGTCGGTCTCCGCCACTCTGGCGGCCGGCGGCGGCATCATGTCGCCGACGCGCGCGCACGCGAAGTTGTTCACCTGTGCGATGTGCGCCATCGTCGCGCCGACGGTCATGCCTTCCGGCGTCGGATGGTAGGTGTACTTGTCCTGGGGAAATTCCTGCGCGGTCGCCACGAGATTCTTCGCGTAGCTGTCGAGGACCGCGCGCAGCTCGGTCGACACGGGATCGGCCGGCGCGCCCTGCGCCCACGCCGCTGCCGGAACGACGCCACAGAGAAGTGCCATCCAGATCACACGCTTCATGCCGCGCCTCCTCGCATCCCGGATACCGTCGCGCTTCGCCCACGTGCGGGCTCAGCCATGGAACGACGAATGCATCAGCATGATTGCATGAGCTGGCGATCAGCTCCAAATGCATTCGTTCTGTACAGAATGACGACCCACGCGCACTGTTGAGTGAACTTTTTTCGCCATCGAGAAATTCTTTCGCGCAGACGAACGTGGGAAAGCGACAGAGATGCCGTGTGGCGGTGATCTGCATGCAACAACGGACGGAATTGTCGAGCCGGCAGCGGGCGATCCGCGAAACGTCGCTCGCGCTCAATCCTGCGCGCTCGCGTTTGCGAAGCTGAGCCGTGGTGATCGGTCGCATCACGATGCTGTGATCGATCACGAATTCTCGTCGACGCGCGCGAATGTGATTGTTCGTTGTTACGCGCGCTTGCTATAGTCGCGGTCTGGGCGCAAAGAAGACCGCGAGTGGTTTGTCGGCGCGCCTGCATGGTGACGACCCGTGGAGATGCCACCACGGCTGATCGGAATCACGCCGTTTGAACGACCCGATCCCTCGCTCGCCGAAGCGCTCATCAGGGGAGGCGCGCTCGGCGTCTTGGATCTCGGACGCGATCGCTTGCGATCGGTGGAAGCACTGGACCAGATCGCGCGTCGCGTGTCTCGCTTCGGCGTCCGCATTCCCGACGGCCTGACCAACAGTTCGTTCGAGCTTCCCGACAACGCTGCGACGATCCTCGTCTGCGACGCGTCGGCGATCGCCGCGCTCGGTCCGCGACGGGTTCTCGTCCAGGTGTCGACGATCGCCGCCGCACGTGCGGCCGTCGCGGCCGGCGCCGGCGGCCTGATCGCGAAAGGCTGCGAGAGCGGCGGTCTCGTCTCGGAGGAGACCAGCTTCGTTCTCCTCCAGCGCCTCGTCGCCGAGGGCTTCGGCGTCCCGATCTGGGTCCAGGGCGGCGTCGGCCTGCACACCGTGGGCGCGTGCCTCGCCGGCGGCGCGTACGGCGTCGTGCTCGATTCGCAGCTCGCGCTCCTCGCCGAGTCGTCGCTGCCGCCATCGATCAAGGACGTGATCGCCGCCGCCGACGGCAGCGAGACGACGATCGACGGCGGCCGCCGCGTGCATGCGAGGCTGGCGCTGCCGGTGGGGCAGGACGCGGTGTTCGCGCGGCCGCTGGCGGCACGGTTCCAGACGGCGCGCCGGCTGGTGCGCGGCCTCCTCCAGGCCGCCGACGGGCACCTCCGGCAGGCCCGGGCGCTCGACCCGCTCGGGTCCGGATCGCCGTTCTGCGCCGATCACGGGCTCCGGTATCCAATCGCGCAGGGGCCGATGACGCGCGTCTCCGACCGCGCCCCCTTTGCGGGGGCGGTCGCCGAGGCCGGCGCGCTGCCGTTCCTGGCGCTGTCCCTGATGCGCGCGCCCGAGGTGCGCGCGCTGCTCGCCGAGACGCGCGATCGGCTGGGCGAGCGCCCCTGGGGCGTCGGGATCCTCGGATTCGTGCCGCCCGAGCTCCGCGACGAACAGCTGGCCGTCGTCCGCGAGTTCCGGCCGTCGGTCGCGCTGATCGCCGGGGGCCGCCCCGGCCAGGCCAGGGCGCTCGAGGACACGGGCATCGCCACCTACCTGCACGTGCCGTCGCCGGGGCTGCTCGATCAGTTCCTGAAGGACGGCGCACGCCGCTTCGTCTTCGAGGGGCGCGAGTGCGGCGGCCACGTCGGACCGCGCACGAGCTTCGTGCTCTGGGACACCGTGGTGGAGCGCCTGCTGGCCGAGCCGTCGCTCGACGGGACGAGCGCGGTGTTCGCCGGCGGCATCCACGACGGGCGGTCCGCCGCGATGGTCGCCGCGCTGGCGGCGCCGCTGGCCGCGCGCGGCGCCCGGATTGGGGTTCTGGCCGGCACGGCCTATCTCTTCACGGAGGAAGCGGTGGCCTCGGGCGCGATCCTGCCCGGCTACCAGCAGGCGGCGCTCGAGTGCGACGACACGACGCTCCTCGAGACTGGCCCGGGCCACTCGACGCGCTGCGCGGAGAGCGACTACGTGCGCGCCTTCCGCGCCGAGCGCGCGCGTCTGGAAGGGGAAGGCGTCGAGCCGCGCGCGATGTGGGAGGCCCTCGAGCAGCTCAACCTCGGGCGGCTCCGCATGGCCGCCAAGGGCCTGGTGCGCGACGGCAGCGAGGTCCACGCGATCGAGGAGCACGTCCAGCGCCGCGACGGCATGTTCATGATCGGCCAGGTGGCGGCCCTGCGCCGGGCGACGTGCTCGGTCGCCGCGCTCCACGACGAGATCAGCGCCGGGAGCACGCGCGTCCTGGCACAGGCGCCGACCGTCGGGGCGCCGGCAGGACATCAGACCGACGTCGCGATCATCGGGATGGCGTCGCTCTTTCCGGGCGCGCCCGATCTGCCCTCGTTCTGGGCCAACATCGTCGCCGGCCGCAACAGCATCACCGAGGTGCCGCCCGAGCGCTGGAACGCGGACACCTATTACGATCCGCACGGAACCGGCGACAAGACGCCGTCGAAGTGGGGCGGGTTCCTCGCCGACGTGCCGTTCGACCCCGCCGCGTACGGCATCCCGCCCCGCTCACTCGCCGCCATCGAGCCGGTGCAGCTCCTGGCGCTCGAGGTCGCGCGCCGCGCGCTGGACGATGCGGGGTACGGAGACCGCCCGTTCGATCGCGAACGGGCGTCGGTGATCTTCGGCGCCGAGGCGGGCACGGAGCTGTCCGCTGGGTACGGTTTCCGCGCCCGGCACCCGCAGATGCTCGGTCCGCTGCCCGACGCGCTCGATGCCGCCCTGCCGCGGCTGACCGAGGACTCCTTCGCCGGCGTCCTGGCGAACGTGATTGCCGGGCGTATCGCGAACCGCCTCGACCTCGGCGGCGTGAACTATACGGTCGATGCCGCCTGTGCCTCGTCGCTCGCGGCGGTGGACGCGGCCTGCAAGGAGCTCGTCGCCGGGACGAGCGATCTCGTCCTGTGCGGCGGCGCCGACCTCCACAACTCCGTGGACGACTACCTGCTGTTCGCCAGCGTG
This sequence comes from uncultured Acidobacteriota bacterium, assembly GCA_963761615.1. Classification (GTDB taxonomy): domain Bacteria; phylum Acidobacteriota; class Vicinamibacteria; order Vicinamibacterales; family CAVVIG01; genus CAVXGU01. The sequence continues at coordinate 344,428 of CAVXGU010000003.1, forward strand.
CACGCGCTGTCGCCGACCGGGCAGTGCCGTCCCTTCGACGCCGCGGCCGACGGCATCGCGCTGGGCGAGGGCGTGGCCGCGGTGGTGCTCAAGCGCCTCGTCGACGCCGAACGGGACGGCGACCGGATCTACGCCGTGATCAAGGGCGTGGGCGGATCGAGCGACGGCAAGAGCCTTGGCCTCACCGCGCCCCGGAAGGACGGTCAGCTCCGCGCGATCGAGCGTGCGTACGAGCGCGCGGGCGTCTCGCCCGCCGACGTCGGACTCGTGGAAGCGCACGGCACGGGCACGGTCGTCGGCGACCGCACCGAGCTCGCCGCACTCACCGACATCTGGAGCGGGGCCGGCGCCCTGCCCGGCACGGTGACGCTGGGATCGGTGAAGAGCCAGATCGGCCACACCAAGTGCACGGCCGGGATGGCCGGGCTCATCAAGGCGACGCTCGCCGTCCATCACGGCGTCCTGCCGCCCATCGCGAACCTGAAGCAGACCAACCCCGGCTACGACGAGCGGGCGAGCCCCTTCGTCTTCCGCGACACCGCGGCGCCGTGGCTGTCGGACCGCCGGCGAGCCGCCGTATCCGCCTTCGGCTTCGGCGGGACGAACTTCCACGTGATCCTCGAGAACGCCCGCGACGCCCGCGCGGCCGAGCCGGCGTGGCCGTGCGAGCTCGTGGTGATCCGCGGCGCGGATCGTGACGCCGCCCGTCGCACCGCCGAGACGCTGCGGGCGCTCGCGGCGGGCGGTCACCGTCTTCGCGATCTCGCGCGATCGGCGGCGGCCGTCCCGGGACCGGTGTGGCTGGCGGTGGTCGCCGACAGCAGCGCCGACCTGGCCGCGAAGCTGCGCGAGCCCCGCCTCGAGCCGGCCGACGCCGGGCCGATCGCGTTCCTGTTCCCCGGACAGGGCAGTCAGCGCCCGTCGATGCTGGCGGACCTGTTCGTCGCCCTTCCGGGCCTGCAGTGCATCGCCGATCGCGTCAGGACGCTGGCGCCCACTCTGTTCCCGGGCGCCGCGCTCACGCCGGCACGCCGCGCCGCCCAGCGGGCGGCCGTCACGGACACGCGCGTCGCGCAGCCGGCGCTCGCCGTCGCGGACCTGGCCGTCGCGCGCCTGCTCGAGCGCCTGGGCGTCCGGCCGGCCATGACGGCGGGGCACAGCTTCGGCGAACTCGTGGCGTTGACGATCGCCGGTGCCATCGCGGAGGCGGATCTGGTGCCGCTCAGCGAGGCGCGGGCGCAGGCCATCGCCGAAGCGGCCGGAAGCGCGCCGGGGTCGATGGCCGCGGTCGGCGCCCCGGCTGACACCGTGCGCGGGCTCGTCGGGGCGGACGTCACGCTCGCCAACCTGAACGCCCCGGATCAGACCGTGATCGCGGGCAGCGACGCCGCCATCGAGCGGGCGGTGGCCGCCGTGGCCGCCGCGGGGCTGTCGAGCAGGACGCTGCCGGTGGCGTGCGCGTTCCACAGCCCGATCATGGCCGGCGCCGCCGAGGCGTTTGCCGGACGGCTGTCGGCGGTCGACTTCCACGCGCCCGCGCTGCCCGTCTACTCGAACTCGTCGGCATCGCCGTATCCGGCCGGGCCGGCGGACGTGCGCGCCCGACTGGCCGAACAGATCGTCCTGCCCGTGCGCTTCGCCGAGCAGATCGAAGCGATGTATGCCGCCGGCGCCCGCGTGTTCGTCGAAGTCGGACCGGGCGCCGTCCTCACCGATCTGGTGGGCCGCATCCTGCGCGGCCGGCCGCACGTGGCGATCGCCTGCGCGCCGCATGGCCAGCCGGCGCTCCGATCGCTGCTCGACTCGCTCGCGCGCCTGCTGGCCGCAGGGGTGCCGGTGGACGTCGCCCCGCTCTTCGAGGGCCGCGACGCGCGTCTGTTCGACCTGGATTCGCCCCCGAACCTCGCGCTGGCGCCCACCGCCTGGCTCGTCAACGGACACCGGGCGCGCCCGGTGTCGGGCGAGCTGCCGGACTTCGCGATGAAGCCGATCACCGAGCCGATCGCGCCGGCCCTGCCGGCCGTTCCGGCGGCGGGCGATCGCGAGGCCACGGTGCTCGAGTACCTCCAGATGATGCGGAGCGTCGTCGAGAGCCAGACGACGGTCATGTTGCGGTTCCTGGGGGGCACCGACGCCGCGGAGCGCCTCGCCGAGCCCGCGGCCGCGTCCGTCGCCGCGGGTGCGGCCCCGCCCGCTCGCCGCGCCGCCGCGTCGGCGCGCGCGACCGCTGCCGCCGACACGGCGGTGGCCGTCGCGGAGCCGGAGCCGGTCGCAGAACCGGCGTCTCCCGCTCCGCCGGCCGATCCGCTGTCGGTCCTGATCGGCATCATCAGCGAGCGGACCGGCTATCCAACCGAGATGCTCGATCCCGACCTCGATCTCGAGGCCGACCTCGGCATCGATTCGATCAAGCGCGTGGAGATTCTTGGCACGCTCGGCGAACGCTGGCACCTGCCGGCGCAGAGCGGCAACCGTTCGGACCTGGTCGAGAAGCTGGCGCCGCTGAAGACGATGCGGCAGATCGCGGAGAGCCTGTCGGCGCTGGGCAGCGCGCCGGCGTCGCCCGGCCCCGATGCCGGGCGTGTGCGCGCGGCGACCGACGCGCCGGCGCCACCGGTCGCGCCACCGGAGCCCGCCGAGGGCCCGGCGACGAGCCGGTACGTTTTCACCGAGACGGCCGTCGAGCCGCCCGCCGGCAATCCCGGCGTCCTTCGCGACCGGGTCTATGCCATCGCGCCGGACGATGGCGGCGTGGCCGACGAGCTGAGGCGGCTGCTGTCCCAGCACGGGGCGACGGGAAAGGTGCTCGACCGCGGCGAGCCCGTCGGGCCGGTCCACGGCTTCATCCACCTCGAGTCGCTGTCGTCCGCGCCGGCCGACGACCCGTGTCGCTCCCTCTACCGCCGCGGGAAGGAAGTGATCGAGTCGGGCGTGCCGTGTCTGTATGCGGCCAGCGCACGCACGGGTGCGTTCGGTGACTCGCTGACGGACGGGACGCCTCTGCGCGGCGGCATCGCCGGCTTCGTCAAGACCGTGGCCAAGGAAGTGCCGGCCATGCGCGCGCGCGTCGTCGATCTCGACGCCGCCCAGCCGGCGTCGGACCTGGCAGCGGCGCTCTTTCGGGAGCTGATCACCGACGATCGCCTCGTGGAAGTCGGCTACGCGGGCCTGGAGCGGCGCGCCCGCCGGCTGGTGCTGGCCGAGCCCAAGGTAAATGGAAGTGGCAAGGGCAACGGCAACGGACATGGCGGCGGCCTGGCGCTCGGGTCCGACTCGGTCATCCTGATCACGGGGGGCGCGCGCGGCATCACCGCCGCGGTGGCGATCGCGCTCGCCACGCGGTACCACTGCCGCCTGGAGCTGGTCGGGCGTTCGCCGCTCCCGGAGCCCGAGCCCCGGAACCTGGAGGAGTGCCCCGACGCCGCGGCGCTGCGCGTCGAACTGGCGAAGTCGATGAGCGCGCCGGCCCCGATCGAGGCGCGCGTGCGGCGGATCCTGGCCGGGCGTGAGACGCGGGAGACGCTCATGGCGATCGAGCGCGCCGGCGGCTGCGCGACGTACCACGTGTGCGACGTGCGCGACGCGTCGTTCGGCGATCTGATCGACGGGATCTACGCGCGTGAGGGCCGGATCGACGGCGTCATTCACGGCGCCGGCGTGACCGAGGACAAGCGCCTCGTCGACAAGACGCCCGAGTCGTTCGATCGGGTGTTCGAGACGAAGGTGCAGGGCGCCCGGATCCTCGCCGAGCGCCTGCGTTCGGACGTCGGATTCGTGCTCTTCTTCGCGAGCGTCGTCGGGGCGTTCGGCAACCCGGGCCAGGCCGACTACGCCGCAGCCAACGACGCGCTGGACGGGATCGCCCGGCACCTGTCGCGCCGGCTGGCCGGCCGCGTCGTCTCGATCGACTGGGGGCCGTGGGCAGGCGCGGGGATGGTGACGCCCGAGCTCCAGCGGGAGTACGCCCGCCGCGGCATCGGCCTCATTCCGCTCGACGAAGGCGTGAAGCGGGCGCTCGCCGAGATCGAGCAGCGCGACGCCGCGCAGGTGATCATCATGCACCGATCGGCGGCCGAGGTCTTCGCCTCGTGATCGACGCCGCGATTATCGGCATGGCGTGCGTCCTCCCGGGCGCACCGGACCTCGAGACCTTCTGGCACAACGTCACCAACGGCGTGGACGCGATCTCGGAGGCTCCGCCGTGGCGCGTGGACCCGGCGTTCTACGATCCCGAGGCGACGACGAGCGACCGGCTGTACTGCAAGCGGGGCGGGTTCGTCGACGCGTACGCGCGCTTCGACGCCGCGCGGCACGGCGTGATGCCGTCGGCGACCAGGGGCGGTGAGCCCGACCAGTTCCTCACGCTCGAAGTGGCCACCCGGGCGCTGGCCGACGCCGGCTACCAGGAACGGCCCTTCCCCCGCGCCCGCACCGGCGTGCTGATCGGGCGCGGCAACTATCCGGGGACCGGCCACACGCTGTTCGAGCAGCGGATGCGGAGCGCCGAGCAGATCGTCGCGGTGCTCCAGGACCTGCTGCCGGATCTGCCGCCCGAGCGCCTCGCGCGCGTGAAGGAAGAGTTCCAGGCCGCGGTGCCCGCGGCCGCGGCCGACGCCGCCATCGGCCTCGTGCCGAACCTCACGGCCTCGCGCATCGCCAACCGCCTGGACCTGCAGGGCCCGGCGTTCACCATCGACGCGGCGTGCGCGAGCGCCCTCGTCGCCGTCGATCAGGCCTGCGCCGAGCTCACCACCGGGCGGTGCGACCTGGCGATCGCCGGCGGTGTGCACCTGTGCCACGAAGAGACGTTCTGGAGCGTGTTCTGCCAGCTCGGCGCGCTCAGCCGCCGCCAGCAGATCCGGCCCTTCGATCGCCGCGCCGACGGCATCCTGATCGGCGAGGGCGTCGGGATCGTGGTGGTCAAGCGGCGTGCCGACGCCGAACGAGACGGCGATCGGATCTACGCGGTGATTCGCGGAACCGGCGTGTCGTCGGACGGCCGCGACGCCAGCCTGATGAAGCCGCGCGTCGAGGGGCAGGTGCTCGCGCTCGAGCGCGCATGGCGGTCCGCCGGGCTGGATCCGGCGACGATCGGCCTCGTCGAGGCGCACGGCACCGGCACTCCCGCCGGCGACACGGCGGAGCTCGAGACGCTGCACCGGTTCTTCGGTCCGCCCAGCGGAACGCGAGCGGGTCTCGGGTCGGTCAAGTCGATGATCGGCCATGCGATGCCCGCGGCCGGCGCCGCCGGCCTGATCAAGGCGGCCCTCGCGGCGCACCACGGCGTACTGCCGCCGACGCTCAACTGCGAAGAGCCGCACCCGGCCATCGAGGGCACGCGCTTTCGTCTGGTCACGCAGCCCGAGGAGTGGGGCGCCTCCGAGCGCCGGGCGGCCGTCAACGCCTTCGGCTTCGGCGGCATCAACGCCCACGTCGTGATTGACGGCGTGCCGCCGCGGCGCCGCGCGGCGCGGCAGGCGCGGCACGCCGACGACCGGCTCCTGGCCGTGGCCGCCGAGTCGCGCGACGCCCTCCTGGCCGCCCTGCCCGAGGCGCCGAGCGAGCTGCCGGGCGCGACGGGCACGGGCCGCTGCCGGCTGGTCGTGCTCGGCCCGACGCGCGACCGGCTCGCCCGCGCCCGCACGATCGTCGCCAATGGCCGGCGCTGGACGGGACACGACGGCATCTGGTTCACGCCGGCGGGCCTGCTCCACGACGGGCGGCTCGCCTTCGTGTTTCCCGGCGTCGACGCCGCGTTTCGCCCCCGCGTCGAGGACCTGGCCGCCCGCTTCGGCATCCCGATGCCACACGGCATCGATTCGGCCGGCGCCGAGGCGCTGCCGCTGGCCCTGACGGGCAGCGGCATCGTCGGCGTCAACCGGCTCGTGGACCGCGCGCTCCGCTCGTGCGGCGTGGTGCCCGACGTGCTGATCGGCCACAGCATCGGCGAGTGGAGCGCCATGATCGCCGCCGGCATGATTGCCGAGCCGGTGGTCGACGAGATCATCGCCGCCGCGCGCGAGGGCGTGCTCGTGGCGCCCGACGTCGTCTTCGCGGCGGCGGGCTGCAGCGTCGAGACCGTCCTGGCGGCGATGGACGGGCTGCCGCGGATCTCGCTGTCGCACGACAACTGCCCGCACCAGGTGGTCATCTGCGGCGTCGAGCGCAGCATCGACGTCGCCATGGGGCGGCTGCGCGAGCAGGGAGTGCTCGCGCAGAAGCTGCCCTTCCGGTCCGGGTTCCACACGCCGCTCTTCGCCACGCACATCGCCCCGCACCGGGAGCGTTTCGCCCGGATGCCGCTGTCGCCGCAGCGCCTGCCCGTCTGGTCGGCGACGAGCTGCGCCGAGTACCCGGCGGACCTCGAGAAGGTGCGCGCACTCGCGATCGAGCATCTCGTCTCGCCGGTGCGCTTCCGCGAGCTCGTCGAGGCCCTCTACGAGAGCGGCGTGCGCGTGTTCGTGCAGGCGGGCACCGGCAGCCTGGTGCAGTTCGTCGAGGACACGCTGCGCGGCCGGCCGCACGCCGCCATCTCGGCCAACGTGCACGACCGGAGCGGCATGGCGCAGCTGCGGCGCACGGTGGCGGCGATCTGGGCCGAGGGCGGACGCGTCGATCTGCCCAGGCTCTGGCCCCGGCGCGCGGACGTGCCCCTCAGCCTCGGCGCCCCGCTCGTGCGGCTCGGCACCCCGCTGCCGACGAGCGTGGTGCGTCCGCAGAGCCGACCCGTGGCGGCAGGCCCGCTGGCCGACGCGTTCACGAGCACGCTCGACGCCATGGCCCGCGCGCAGGAGGCGGTTCTGGCGCGGATGCAGGCGCAGCCGAGCGAGGCGACGATCGTCCGTCGGCTCTCGCTGTCCGCCTTCCCCGAGCTGCGCGACCACACGTTCTTCCGCCAGCCCGAGGGCTGGGCCGTCATCGCCGACCGGCACCCGGTCGTGCCCATGACCGGGCTCATCGCGCTGATGATCGAGGAGGCGTCGAAGCTGATGCCGGGCCGCGTCGCGGTGGCCGTGGAGCGGGTGCGGGCGTTCCGCTGGCTCGTCGTCTCCTCGCCGGTCGAAGGCCGGATCCGCCTGAGCCGCACCGGCGACTGCGTGGCCGTCCAGATCGAGGGCTACGCCGAAGGCACCGTCCGATTCGCCGACCAGTATCCGCACCAACCCGCGGAGGCAGCCGAGCCCCTCGCGGACGTGCGGCCGGCGCCGTGCAGCGCCGAGGCCTTCTACACCGACCGCTGGATGTTCCACGGGCCGGCGTACCGCGGCGTCGTCTCGCTCGATGCCGTCGGATCGAACGGGATTCGCGGATCCATCGAGACCCGCCCCGCGCTGGGCGCCCTGCTCGACAACGCCGGTCAGCTGTTCGGCTTCTGGATCATGCTGCACTTCACGGTCGATCGCATGGCGATGCCGGTCGCCCTCGGACGCGTGAGCTTCTACGGTCCGCATCCGGCCGTGGGCGAGCGGATCGACTGCACGGCGGTGATCCGGCGGGAGGATCCGCGGTCCGTCGTCGCGGATCTCACGCTCTCCCGCGCCGGCCGCGTCTGGTGCCGGATCGAGGACTGGGAAGACCGGCGCTTCGAGACCGACGCGAGGCTCTGGGAGGTGCTGCGGTTTCCCGAGCGGAACCTGCTGTCCGAGCCGCGCTCCGGGGGCTGGTGCTGGTTCGCGGACCGGTACCGCGCGGCGCCCTCGCGCGACCAGCTCGCACGCCGGTTCCTCGGCGAAGCGGAGCGGCGCGTCCTCGACGCTCAGCCGCCGCGCGTGCAGCGCGCCTGGCTGTCGGGACGGATCGCGATCAAGGACGCGGTGCGGGACCTGCTCTGGCGCGAGGGGCGCGGCTCGATGTTTCCGGCCGAGGTCGAGGTCGCGGACGCGCCGGACGGGCGGCCGCGCGCGACCGTCGCGGGCGCGGACCTGCGCGTGTCGCTCTCGCAGGCCGGGGACGTGTCCGCCGCGATTGCGGCGACCGAACGCGAGGTGGGCATCCACGTCGAGCGGATCGAACCGGACGACGCGTCGTTCGCCGCCGCGTTCGACGAGGCCGAGCTCGCGCTGCTCCCGACCGGCGACCGCGAGGAGTGGCTCGCCCGGCTGTGGGCGGCCAGGCAGGTGGCCGCCGAGGTTCGGGGCTCTGCGCTCGAGGGATCCCGGCGGCGCGTGTGCGGCCGCGGCGGCGAGCGCCTGCTGGTGGACGGACTGTGGGTCGACACGTGCCGCGAGGGCGCGCACGTCGTGGCGTGGACGGTGGAGCCGTGAGAGACGAGGTGCTGCAGACGACGGCCGGGATCATCCGGGAGGTGATCGCGGAGCCCTGGGCCGAGGAGATCCCCATCACGTTCGAGACGTCGTTCAGCCAGGACCTCGAGCTCGAGAGCATCGAGTTCGTGGCGCTCGCCGGACGGCTCCAGGACCAGTATGGATCCCGCGTGGACTTCGGTGGCTGGCTGGCCGGCAAGGAGCTCGACGAGATCATCGAGCTGCGCGTCGGCGAGGTGGTCGACTTCATCGTGACATGCCTTTCGTCGACCGACGCGGCCTGAGCTTCCACACGCAGGTGCTCGGCAGCGGGCCGCCGCTCGTGATGATCCACGGGCTGCTGCTCGGGAGCATGGCGACCTGGTACTTCAGCGCGGCCCCGCGCCTCGCGCGGACGCATCGCGTCCTGCTGTTCGATCTGCGCGGCCACGGCAAGACGACGCGGACGGCTTCCGGATACGACCTGGCCACCATGACGGAGGACCTGTCGGCGCTGCTCGCCGACTTCACAGCGGAACCGGCGACGCTCGTCGGCCACAGTTGGGGCGCGCTCCTGGCGCTGCGCCTCGCGATCACCGACCCGGAGCGCGCGCGCCGTCTGGCGCTCGTGGAGGCGCCGCTCCCGCCCTCCCGCCAGGGCGACGTGGGCGCCTTTCTGCGGCTGCCGCTGCCCGAGCTGGCCGGGCTGCTGCCCGCGACGGTGCGCGGCGAGATCGCGAGAGGCGGCCGCGCCGCCACGAGCTTCCTCACCCGCCTGCGCGAGCTGTCGGAGCGGACGACGCTGCTGAAGGATCTCGAGGCCGAAGGCGACTTCGCCGACGAGGCGCTCGCCGGCGTCGCGTGTCCGACGCTGCTCGTGTACGGCGACCGCTCCCGGTGCCGGCCGACCGGCGATCGCCTGGCGCGCGTGATGGAGAACGCCCGCCTGCAGCTGCTGCCGGGCGGCCACGACTTGCCGGCCGAGGCCGGCGCGGCGCTCGCCGACACGCTGGCGGAGTGGTGCGATGCCTGAGGTGTCGGCGCGCGGCGTCCGCCTGCACGTCCAGCGCCTCGGGACGCCGTCGGCCCCCGTCACGGCGGTCTTCCTGCACGGCCTGGTGATGGACAACCTGTCGTCCTGGTACTTCACGGTGGCGAACCCCGCGGCGCAGCGCGCGGACGTGATCCTGTACGACCTCCGCGGCCACGGGAAGAGCGAGCGGCCGCGCTCGGGCTACGCCCTCGACGACATGGTGGCGGACCTCGCGGCGCTCATCGAGGCGCTCGACGTCTCGCGTCCGGTGGTGCTCGTCGGGAACAGTTTCGGCGGACTGCTGGCCCTGGCGTTCGCCCTCGCCAGACCGTCGGGCGTCGCCGGCGTGGTCCTGGTCGACGCGCACCTGGGCGACGAGTCGTTCGGCGCGCAGATGGCGACCACGCTCTCGCTTCAGGGCGCCGAGCGCGACCGCATGATCGCCGCGTCGTTCCACAACTGGCTGGGCCGCCACTCCCGCCGGAAGCGGAACCGCCTCGCGGAGACCGCCGCCGCGCTCGTCAACGAGACCTCGCTCGTGGAGGACATGCGGCGGACGCCGCCGCTCTCGGGAGACGCGCTGAAGGCCGTCTCGGCTCCCGTGCTGGCGATCTACGGCGAGCAATCGGAGCTGCGCGCGCGGGGCGAGTCGTGCCTCGGCGGGCTGCGGAACTGCGAGCTCCTGGTGTTCCCGGGCTGCACGCATTCGGTGCTGTGGGAGGCGACCGGCGACGTGCGCGGCGGCATCCTCGGCTTCCTCGACCGGGTGGCGACGTGAGGATCCTGTTCGTCGTGCCGCCGTTCGTGGGCCACGTGAATCCCACGGTCTCCATCGCCTCCGCGCTCGTCGACGCCGGCCACGACGTCGCGTGGGCCGGTCACGTCGAGCAGATCGCGGGGCTGCTGCCCGCCAATGCGCGCGTCGTGTCGCTGGGCACGCTGCCCGCCGACGTCCTCGCCGACCCGGCGGGGCGCCGCCTGCGCGACTTCGCGAGCCTGCGGTGGCTCTGGGAGCGGATCCTGGTGCCGCTGGCCCGCATGATGACGCCGGCGGTCGAGCGCGCCGCCCGCGAGCTGCGTCCGGACGTCATCGTGAGCGACCAGCAGGCGATTGGCGGGGCGCTTGCGGCGCGGCGTCTCCAGATCCCGTGGGTCACGCTGTGCACGACGACCGCGCCGCTCGTCGATCCGTTCGAGGTCCTGCCGAAGGTGCAGGCGTGGGTCGACGGCCACCTCGCCAGTCTGCAGGAGGACGCGGGCCTGCCGGTGCTGCCCGCCGGCGATCTGTCGCCGCGCCTGACGCTGGTGCTGTCGACGCCCGCCTTCACCGGCGAGCGCGACTACCCGTCGTCGTTCCGGTTCGTCGGCCCGGCGATCACCGGCCGCCCCGATCCCACGCCGTTCGAATGGGCGGCGCTCGCGCCGGTTCCGCGCGTGCTCGTCTCGCTCGGGACGATCAGCGCCGAGCGCGGTGCTCGGTTCTATCGCGCGGTGATGGAGGGCGTGTCCGGCGCGCAGCTGATCATCGCCGCGCCGCCCGGGCTCGTGCCCGACCCGCCCGCGCACGTGATCGTCCGCCCGCGGGTGCCCCAGCTCGCCCTCCTCCCGCACGTCGACGCCGTGGTCACCCACGCCGGGCACAACACGGTCTGCGAGGCGCTCGCCCACGGGGTGCCGCTCGTGTGCGCGCCAATCCGCGACGACCAGCCCGTCGTCGCCAGGCTCGTGGTCGAGGCCGGAGCCGGGCTGCGCGTCCGGTTCGGCCACGCGTCGCCGGCCCTCATCGGCGAGGCGGTGCGGCGCGTGCTCGAGGAGCCGCAATTCGCTTCGGCCGCGCGCGCGATTCAGACGTCGTTCATCGAGGCCGGCGGCGCGCGCCGCGCGGCCGAGCTCATCGCGGACGTCGCATGAAGCACGCCATCGTCGTCCGCGATCGGGACGTGATCGCGCCGCTCGAAGCGCCGGCGTCGGCGAGCGTCCTCCTCGGGGGCACGCTGTTCGAGACGATGCGCGCGCGCCTCGAGGGCTGCGGTCTCTCGGTGGCGCTGGTCGACACGCTCGAGGAGGCGATGGCGCGCGCCTCGCGGCTGCCGGACGGCGCCCTCGTGACGCACGACTCGGTCGCGTTCTCGCGGTCGGTGGTGCGCGGACTCCTCGCAGCGGGCGCGCGCGATCGCCGCCCGGTGCTGACCGCGGCGCTGCCGGCGGCGCTCGCGACCCGGCATCTCTCGCACCTCGGCGGGTTGACCCCGGTGGCAATCGACGGGGCGGACGCGTTCACCGCGCCGCTGTGGCTCGTCCGCGGGGGCGCGCTCGCCGACGCGGCGCCGGTCGTCCTCCCGTACCGGGAAGTCGAGTGGAAGCTGCCGACGCCGGCCGGCATGACGGGCCAGTCGGAAGAGCCCTTCGGCGCCACCGACGCCTATCTCGTGCGCGTCGATCACTGGGCGCAAATCCTCCGGCTGAACCTCGCGGCGGTCGTGGGCGGGTGGTTCGAGCGCTGGAACACTGCCGGCGGCAAGCTGTGGTACCTCCAGCGGGCCGTGCGCGGGTTCCCGTGGCGCCGCGGCCGCCTGGCGGCGGCGATCAACCGCGTCTCGCGCGGCGCCGGCGTGCATCACAGCGCCCACGTCGAGCTCACGACGGTCGAGCCGGGCGCCCAGATTGGCGCCCACGCCGTCGTGAAGAACTCCTACGTCGGACGCGACGCCCGGATCGACGATGGCGCGGTGGTGAACGCGTGCGTGCTGGGGGCCGGGTCGTTCGTCGCGACGGGCGCCTGCGTGTTCGCCTCGGTGCTGTATCCGGGAGCGTTCGCGGCGCAGCAGAAGATGCAGTTCTCCGTCCTGGGCGAACACGCCGTCGCGTTCACGGGCTCCTACTTCTACGACCTCAACCTCGTGCGCAACGTCCACGTCGTGCGCCGCGGCCAGGTCGAAGACTCCGGCTCGCGCTTTCTCTCCGTCTGCCTCGGGCCGTGGGCGCGCGTCGCCGGCGGAGTGTGGATCGGCAGCGGACGCGAAGTGCCCGCGGGGGCGCTGGTGATCCAGCCGCCCGGGAACGTGCTGCAGCGGATCGACGCCGATCTGGCGGCACGTGGCGCCGTGACGGTCCGCGACGGGGCGACCATCGACGCCAACGTGCCCCCGCCCGCAGAGGTGCGCGACGGCGATCAGTCGAGGATCGAGGTGGCGGCCGGCGCCCCCCTGGGCACGGCCGTGACCGCGCGCGCGGACGGGAGGGCCGGCGCGACGGGGAGCTCCAAACCCGGATAGTTGGCCCAGGCGCGCCGATTGATGCGGCGCCAGAGCAGGGCGTACTTGTCCCCGTCGAAATGGCTCGGGTCCCGCAGCCACAGGCCCAGCCTGAAATAGGCGCCGACGTAGTGGATCCATCCGCCGAATCCGCACAGGGCGGCCCACCGGACGGCGAGGGCGCCCGGCTCTTCCGGCAGTGTGACGGGCTCGTACCCCACCGCCGTCATGACCGGTCGCGACACGCGCTCGATGGCGCGGATCTCGGCCGGCCGCAGCGAGAGCGGCCGGGCGGCAGGCGCCAGCGGGCGCGCCGCCTGGCGCAGCCACGGCAGCGGCGGCATGTCGTCGGCGTCGGGAACGTTCGCGGCGTGATCGAGGACGGCCGCGTCCCATGGCTCTCCGACATAGTCGAGAACGCGACGCATCGTCGCCTCCGGCGACGCGAGCAGGTCCTCGAGGCGCACTTCCAGGAGGCGGTCCCGAAACCTCGCCGCCTCGCGCCACTGCTGGGCGCAGAGGCGGGCGTTCGTCCACGGGTTCGCCGACGCCCAGGGCATCCGCGACAGCGACTGCGCGACGTCCCGGGGGTCGCGAATCACGTGGATGACGCGCGCTCCGGGGAAGTCGGCGAAGATCCGCCCCAGGTGGGAGGCGTGCGACGGCGTCTTCTCGCCGTAGCGGACGCGTCCGTACTGCGCCGCCTTTTCGCGCATGATGGCGTCGTAGGCTTCCCCCATGCGCTCGGGCGGGAGCGGGTCCGGAAGGGCCGCGAGCACGCGCGCCGGATCGACGCCGAGCCACCTGAACCACGGCGTCCGGAAGTAGTAGGCCAGGAACCGGCGACGCGGCGCCTTGCGCGGGTAGAACGCTTCGAACACGTAGAACGACGGCTCGTGCGCGATGTAGATGCGCGGGTGCGCGCAGAGCATGAGCCGGAGCAGCGTCGTCCCCGACCGCCCAGTGCCCACGATGAAGATCGGGGACGGTGCCATGCCGCCGCGATGATACTGCCGCCGGTGCGAACGGTGAACACAGCCGTTCATTCGCCGTTCATCGACCGATCGCTACACTGGCCGGGTCGACATCTCCATGGCCAGTTCCGTGCTCACGCTGTACGCGGAAGAGCTCAAGGCCGCGATGCGCGGGCGCTTCGCGTGGCTCGGCGCCGCCGTCGTGCTGCTGGCGGTCGGTGCGCTGGCGACCGTTGGCACGCAGGACACCTGGCTCGACGGCTACGGGATCATCGCCTACGGGCTGGTCCCCCTCGCGTTCGTGCCGCTCGCGGCGGGGGCAATCGCCAGCCCGCGCGCCAACCGGTTCGTCGAGAGCGTTTTCACCGCGCCCGTCGACCGCCGCGACTGGCTCCTGGCGAAGCTCCTCGTCCTCATCACCTTCGCCGCGGCGTACTACGTGGCCCTCGTGCCGATGATGCTCGTCTACACCTGGCACGTCGGGGTTCCCCCGCTGCTCGGGAAGTTCCTGATCTGGACGCCGGGGCTGCTCCTCGCGAGCATCGCCGTCGGATCCCTGGTCGGCGTTCTCTTCATCGGCCCGAGCATCGCCGCGCCCGCGGCGACGGGCATGGGCGTGCTGCTGGCGTACGCGGGTCTCATCCCGCTCCAGGAGCTGATGGTCGCGCAGGGCAACGGCGCGACGCGCACCGGCCATCTCACGCTGCTCAGCCCGGCAGTGCTCCTCAAGAACGCGCTCGGCTTCACCCTGGTGGCCTCCAGCATCCCGGCGACGACGACGAAGACGTGGATCTGCCTGCTGGCGATCGTCGGGGGCGCGTTCGCGCTCGCCAGCTGGGTGTTCCTGCGCGCGCAGGGCGTCGAGACCTGGGAGGCGTCGCGCCGCCAGCGCTGGACGATCACGGTCGCCATCGTCTCGATGGCGCTCCTGCCGGTCGTGCTGGCCGACACGAACTACGACGTCGCGGCGCCGCCGGCGACCGGCGCGCCCGCCATCCGCGGCCTCTTCGCACGCGCCGGGGGCAGCATGACGTTCGTGCCGCCCGGCGGCGGCCCGCCGCGGCGGTGCTGCAGCACGATCCTGAACCGCGACGCGTGGCCGCTCGGCACCGGCCGGCCGACGTCCGGCGATCTGCTGCTGTTCCTGCCGGAGGAGGCCAGCCACCGGATCAGCGGCTTCCGCGTCGAGGTGACGGGCGAGAACGGCCTCGAGGCGACCGTCGATCGCGGCGCGCCCGGGCGCGGCGCGCAGCTCGAGACCCGCACCTATCCGCCCGACACGGGACCGGCGGCATCCGACGGGCACCGCGTCACGACCGGGTGGGTGGCCCGCGTGCCCGTCACGCTCGTGCCCACGAAGCCGTGGGACATCGGCGGCGACCGCTACCCGCTCGGCGTCACCGCCACCTACGACGTGGACGGACAGTCGCGCAGCTTCAGCGCGCGCGGGGCGGTGAATGCCGAGGTCGGGAGCGCGATCTACGAAATGGGGCTCGCGTCGCTCGTCCTGCCGCTCTTCTGCCTGGGGGCCGCCATCCTCCGGTGGCGGCGCACGCGATGAGCATCGAGACCGGCTGGGCGATCGAGATGGACGGTCTCACGCGCCGGTTCGGCGACTTCGTGGCCGTCGACCGCGTGACGCTCCGGATCCCGAAGGGGCGGCTGTACGGATTCCTCGGCCTCAACGGGGCCGGCAAGACGACGACGATCCGCATGCTGACGACGCTGCTGCCGCCGAGCGGGGGGAGCGCGAAGCTGTGGGGCCACGACGTCGCGACGGCCCCGCTCGCGGTACGGCGGCTCGTCGGGCTCGTCAGCGACGAGACGAGCGAGAGCCAGTCGGCGTGGACGGCGCGCGAGTACCTCGCGTACTTCGCCCGCATCCGCCGCCTGTCCGACCCCGTCGCCGAGGTCGAGCACATCCTCGACGAGGTCGGGCTGGAAGCGCGATTCCGGGACAAGCTGCTCGGCACCTACAGCACCGGCATGACGCGGCGCGTCGAGATCGCGCGCGCGCTGATGGGCCGGCCGAAGGTCCTCTTCCTCGACGAGCCGACGCGCGGCCTCGACCTGCCCGCGAAGCGCGAGATGTGGACCCTGCTGCGCCGCCTCGCGGCCGACGAGGAGGTGACCACGTTCCTGAGCAGCCATGACGCGCAGGAGATCCGGGGCCTCTGCAGCAAGATCAGCGTGATCACCCGCGGCCGGCTCGTCTACACGGGCGTCCCCAGCGAGCTCGGCGCCACGCTCGACGAGTTCGAGGACAACCTGGTCCGGCTGTTGATGCTGCCGCCCGGGACCGAGGCTCCGGCGTGACGGGTCGGGCCGACAAGATCGGCCGGCTGGTGATCTCGGCGGCCCTGGCAATCCTGCTGTCGTGCGCCGCGGCGTTCGCGCAGTCGCGGGCCGCGACGTCGGTCTCCGGCGTCGTGCTCGACTCGACCGGCGCGGTGCTGCCGAACGCCCGGATCACGCTCGCCTCGTCGACGGGCGCGGCCGTCGCCTCGACGACGACGGACGGGTCGGGCCGTTTCGCGTTCGGCCGCGTGCCACCCGGCCGGTACCAGGTGCGGGCCGCGCTGCAGGGGTTCCAGACCAGGACGACGCCGGTGACCGTCGGCGCCGCCCCCGGCGGACCGCTCCGGATCACGCTGCCGCTGTCGGGCGTGCACCAGGAGATCACCGTCACGAACACCACGCCGCAGGTGAGCGTCGGCGCAGCCGGCAATGCCGACGCCGTCACCGTGGATCAGAACACGATCGACGCGCTCCCGATCTTCGACAACGATGCGGTCTCGACGATTTCGCGCTTCCTCGACAGCGGCTCCACGGGCTCGGGCGGCGTGACCCTCCTCGTCAACGGGATGGAGGTGAACAGCCTCGACGTCGGCACTGCGGCCATCCAGCAGATCAAGATCAACCAGGACCCGTACTCGGCGGCGTACTCGCGGCCGGGGCGGGGCCGTATCGACATCCTCACGAAGCCCGGCTCGCAGCAGTTCCACGGCAACGGCAGCCTCATCTTCCGCGACTCGGGACTGAACGCGCGGAATGCGTTCGCCGGCGTGAAGCCGCCCGAGCAGCGGCGCATCGGCGATGGCTTTCTCGGCGGGCCGCTCGGCCACGGCGGCACGACCTCGTTCATGCTGTCGCTGAGCGACGACAGCGAGGACCGTCAGGCGATCGTCTTCGCGCGCGGACTGGACGGCGATATCCGCCAGAACGTCGCGCAGCCGTTCCGGCACGAGCTCGCCTCGATTGGCGTCACCCGCCAGGCCGGATCGTCCACCATCTCGATCCGGCCGTCGTGGGAGCAGGAGATGGACGAGGGCCGCGGCATCGGCGGCACGACCCTCGGCACCGCCGGGACCACCTACTACCACCGCGAAATCGACCTCACCTATAACCAGCAGACGATCGTCCGGCCGACGCTCGTGAACCAGTTCCAGATCCTGGTCGGCCACGAGATCGAGCCGACGACGAGCGTGTCGTCCCTGGCCGGGATCGTGGTGAACGGCGCGTTCACCGGCGGCGGCGCGCAGGTCGATCAGCGCCGCACCGAGTTGCACTTCCAGCTCTCGGAGAACCTGGCGGCGACGCGCGGGCCCCATCTGCTGCAGGTCGGGTTCCAGGTGCCGGACTGGAGCCGGCGCGGCTTCGACGACCACAGCGGCTTCGGCGGGACGTACTACTTCTCCGACCTCGCGGCCTACGCCGCCGGACGGCCGTACTCCTACGTCCAGCAGTCGGGCAACGGGCGCGTCGTCTGGCTGGAGAAGGTGCTGGGCGCCTACGTGAACGACGACTGGCAGATCCGGCCCGGCGCGACGCTGTCCTACGGGCTGCGCTACGACTGGTCGAACTACTTCCACGATCACGACACGCTGGCGCCGCGCGTCTCGGCCGCGCTCGAGCCCTGGGGCGCCTCGACGGTCTTCCGGGGCGGGGCCGGCCTCTTCTACGACAAGGTCGGCCCGTTTCCGGTGGTCGACGTGCTCGAGTACCAGCCCGGGGGGCTGCAGCGCAGCGTCATCGCGAACCCGTCGTATCCCGATCCGTACGCGACCGCGCCGGCCGAGGCGACGCCGCCGAGCATCGCCGAGCTGGCGCCGGGGATCCAGGTGCCCTGGACGCTGCAGTACAGCGGCGGGATCGAGCGGCAGCTGAAGACGGCAACGCTGTCGGTGATGTACTACGGCTCGAACGCCCGGCTGCTGCGATCGCGCGACGTCAATGCGCCGCTGCCGCCGCTCTACGCCGTGCGGCCGAACCCGGCGTACGGCGTCATCCGTCAGATCGACGCGTCGGCCCGCCAGCGCGGCAATTCCCTGCAGGTCACGCTGCGCGGCCGCATCGCCCGCGCGTTCAACGGCCAGGTGCAGTACACGCTGAGCCGGACGATGAACGACTCGAGCGGCCTCAACTGGTACCCGTCGAACGACTACGACCCGACCGGCGAGTGGGCGCGCGCCGACTTCGATCGCCGGCACAAGCTCGCGCTGCTCGGCACCTTCCTGCCCGCGAAGCACCTCAGCCTCGGCGTCGCGCTCACGCTCGAGAGCGGCCTGCCGTACACCGAGACGCTCGGGACCGATCCGTTCAACAACGGCCGCGGCGACGCGCGGCCCGCCGGCGTCCCGCGCAACAGCCTCCAGGGGGCCGGCAACGCCGAGCTCGATCTGCGGCTGTCGCGCGACCTGACGCTCGGTTCGGGGGCGAAGACGCTCACCCTGGCGATTGATGCCTTCAACCTGCTCAACCGCGTCAACTACGACCGGTACGTGGGCACGATCGGGTCGCCGCTCTTCGGGCAGCCCGTGAGCGCGCAGGCGCCGCGGCAGCTGCAGCTCTCCGCCAGGGTCAAATTCTGAACGAGGGCAGGCGGGGGGCGGGCCGGGCGGGTAGGGCAGGCCGGGTAGGTTACGCCGTGGCGTGAGCAGCTTCGTCTGGATGAAGGTGCTCGAGTCGACGCCCGAGCGCTACGACCGGGGGATCCGCCTGCTCTCCCGCGGACGGATCGACGATGTCTGCCGGCGCGTGGCGGCCCTGGCGTCCGGCCCGGGACGCCGGGTGCTGGATATCGGATGCGGCACGGGCGCCGTCAGTCTGGCCTGCGCGGCCCTCGGCGTACGCGTCATTGCCATCGACAGCAACGCCGGCAGCGCGTGGCTGATCTGCGCCGACAGCAAGGGGATGGACGTGTGGTGCGCCGCCGGCGGCGGGCCCCTGACGCACCACGAGATCATCGCCGCGATCCGGACGTCCGGGATCGGGAGGCTGGTCGACCGCCGCCAGATCGTGCTGCCGCAGTTGTGCGCGACCGGCTGTTGCCGTGGCTGCGGGTGACCGGCCGCGGCTGGTGGATCACCTTCGCGGCCTTCGCCGGCGGCGGTTTCGGGGCCGCCGCGGCCGTCCTTCGCCTCCTGGGGGCGGCGTCTCCCGGCCACCTCGCGTGGGCCGCCGCGCAGACGCGGCAATGGCCGTCGTGTCGGTCGATCTGGCGGGTACGACGCCGTGGTACGCGCGCTCCATCAACAGCCGCCGGAACCCGGTCCACATCGATCGATCTGGTGGAGCCCCGGTGCACCGGCTCCGCCGATTGCGTGCGGGTGTGTCCCCGCGACGTCCTGCAGATGACCGGCGCGCGCCGCAAGGTCGCGATTGCGCGGTCCGATCACTGCATCGAGTGCGGCGCGTGCATCGTCCAGTGCCCCGAAGACGCCCTGCGCTTCCGGTACGACGATTGCCGGGTGATCGAGGCCGAGACGATCCGGACGACGCACCTCAACCTGATGGGTCGAAGGGCAGGGTGAGACGGAGGAGGTCGGACAGGTTGGAGAAGCTAGTAACATCTAGCCATGACCCGCTACGACAAGTCGCCCTGGATCGACCGGTGCCCGAAGGCGCGGGTGCCGTCGTTTCCGAAGCACAAGGCCAACGAGCTGGCCGACGTGGTGATCATCGGCGGCGGCTTGACGGGCTGCGCGGCCGCCCACGGGCTGGTGTCGGAGGGCTTGAACGTCATCCTGCTCGAGGCCGATCACATCGGGCGCGGCGCGACGGCGTTCTCGACCGGCTGGATCGCGGACGACCCGGGCCTGCCCTTTCAGGACGCGGAGAAGGCGCTCGGCCTGAAGCGCGCGCGCTGGGCCTTCCAGGCCTGGCGCCGGGCGGCCCTGGACCTTCGCGCCCAGCTCCGGCGTCTCAAGGTGAAGTGCGCGCTCGAACCGACCCTCACCCTCACGGCGGCCCGGACGCCGGACCAGGCGGCCCGCCTGGCCCGGGACTACCGGGAGCGGAGGGCGGCAAGACTGGACGCGGCGCTGCTCAATGCCCGCGCCGCGCGCGCGGACACGCGGATCGACGCCGCCGGGGGGCTTCGCACACGCGACGGCGCGACGATCGATCCCTACCGCGCCGCGATCGGGTTCGCCGCGGCGGCACGCGCGGCCGGCGCCCAGGTGTTCGAGCAGTCGCCGGCCCGCAAGGTCACCTTCACCCGCCGGATCGCCGACGTCCACACGGCGGGCGGCACGATTCGCACCAAGCACGTGGTCGTCGCCACCGGCGCGCCGACCAGCCTCTACCATTCCCTGAAGCGCCACTTCTGGTATCACCATGCGTTCGCGGCAGTCACGGCGCCGGTGCCGGGGAAGATCCGCCGGACCGCTGCGCCGGAGGGGGCCGTCGTGCGCGACGCCGCCGATCCGCCGCACCTGATCCGCTGGATCGACGGACACGAGCTGATGGTCGCCGGGGCGAACGCGCCGGAGGTGCCGGCGCGGCTCCTTCAGAAGACCGTCGTGCAGCGCACCGGCCAGCTGATGTACGAGCTTTCGATGCTCTATCCGGAGATCTCGGGCATCCAGCCGGCGTACGGGTGGGCCGTGCCGTACGCGCGCACGGCGGAAGGCCTGCCGTACATCGGACCGCACCGGAACTTCCCGTTTCATGTCTTCGCGTGGGGCGACTCGAGCCCCGGCATCACCGGTTCGTGGCTTGCGAGCCGGCTCATCGTCCGTCACTGCCTCGGAGACGCCGAGCCGGCCGACGCGGCGTTCGACTTCAATCGCTGAACTGGTGGTGACGTGGCGGTAGATCTTCTCGCGTTCGGTCCTCATCCCGACGACATCGAAATCGGTCTCGGCGCGACGATCGCGAAGCACGTGGCCGGCGGCCTCACGGTCGGCCTGTGCGACCTGACGGCCGGCGAGATGGGCAGCAACGGCACGCTCGACGAGCGGCTCGCCGAGGCCGAGGCCGCGCGCCTGGTGCTCGGCGCGGCGTTCCGCGAGAACTTCCGGTGGCCGGATCGGCACATCGGCCGGAGCGACACGCACCTGAAGGACGCCGTGGATTTCATCCGGCGGCATCAACCTCGCGTGGTGGCGATCCCGTACTGGGACGATCGCCACCCCGATCACGGGACCGCGAGCAGCGTGCTGACCGAGGCCCTCTTCACGAGCGGGCTGCGCCGGTTCAAGACCAGCGCGGCACCGTGGAAGGCCGAGTGGATCTGCTACTACTTCATCAACGACTCGGTGCCCCCCTCGTTCGTCGTCGACGTCTCGGAGTTCTACGAAACCAAGCGGCGGGCGCTCGAGTGCCACGCCAGCCAGTTCCGCCCGGCCGAGGGGGCGGCGGCGACGCGGCTGAACGCGCCCACCTTCCGCCAGCTCATCGAGAGCCGCGACGCCCAGTTCGGCGCGCTCGCGGGTGCCGCGTGGGCCGAGGGCTTCATGGTCAAGGAGCCGGTGGTGCGGGCGGGTCTGATGAAGGGTGCCTCGTGACGGGTGCCGCGTGCCCGGCGGGAGCCGGGGGCTGGCGCATGGTGCGGCGATGAACGTCGGGATCGTGTGCTACGCGTCGATCGGCGGCAGCGGAATCATTGCGACGGAGCTCGGCAAGGCCCTGGCCGAGCGGGGCCATGCCGTCCACGTGATGAGCGCCGATACGCCGTTCCGCTTCGGCGACTACCAGCCGGGCATGACGTTCCACAAGGTGGAGACGCCGTCGTACCCGCTGTTCCGTGAGCCGCAATACATCCTGTCGCTCGCGAACAAGATCGTGCAGGTCGCCCGGGACGAGCGCCTCGAGATCGTCCACGCGCACTACGCCATCCCGCACGCCACGGCGGCGTACCTGGCGCGCCAGATCCTCGCCTCGTCGAACGGCGGCGCCGGGAGCCCCGGGAGTCACGTGCCGCGCGTCATCACCACCCTCCACGGCACGGACATCACCCTGCTCGGCGCCGACAGCTCGTACAAGCGCGCCGTCGCCTTCTGCATCGAGCAGTCCGACGGCGTGACGGCCGTCTCCGAGAGCCTGAAGGAGGACACCTACCGCGAGCTCGAGGTCCGCTGCGAGATCCGCGTCATCCCGAACTTCCTGGACTGCTCGGTCCACAAGCGGATCGAGCAGCCGGAGCTGCGGAGGGCGCTCGCGCCGAACGCCGAGAAGCTCGTCATCCACGTCTCGAACTTCCGGCCGGTCAAGCGCGTGTGCGCCGTCGTCGAGATCTTCAAGCGGATCCAGGAGCGGGTGCCGTCGCGCCTCCTGATGGTCGGCGACGGCCCGGATCTGCAGGATGCGCGCCGGCTCGCCGCCTCGCTCGGCCTGCGCGACAGGGTGTTGTTCCTCGGCGAGCAGGAGCAGGTGCAGCAGCTCCTGTCGATCGCCGACGTCTTCCTGCTTCCGTCGCGGGAGGAGAGCTTCGGGCTGGCCGGTCTCGAGGCGATGGCCTGCCAGGTGCCGGTCGTGGCGGCCCGCGTCGGCGGGATTCCCGAGGTGATCGAGGACGGCGTCAGCGGGTTCATGTTCGGGGTCGACGACCTCGACGGCATGGCGGCCGCCGCGGTGCGCCTGCTCACCGATTCCCCGCTTCATGCCCGCGTCTCCGCCGCCGCCCGCAAGCGCGCTACCGACCGCTTCTGCGACAGCAAGATCGTGCCGGTCTACGAGGCGTACTACAGGGAAGTCCTGGAGAAGGGCAGACAGGGAGATGTGGTAACGGGGTAATGTGGTGATGGGGTAATGGGACGTCACGCTGACACGGCGTGCAGTCCCTTACCGCATCACCACGCGGCCCCATCACCCCATTCGTGATTCGTCACTGGCGAATGGCGACGAACCAGGACGCAACGATCGGGCCCATGGGGCCGCGGCCGCGGCCCCGGGCTCCGGCGGGAGGTGCCGCCCCTGCGGGCGCCGGGCCCCGTTCCGGCTGGAACAGGTACACGTCGTGCGACTTGGGGTCGACGGCAATCGTCTTGGCCCCGGCCACGGTGGCGACGGTCGCGACCACCGAGTACTTGTCGGGCGAGTCCTGGTGCACGACGGTGACGTTGCCCTGCCCGCCATTCGGGATGTAGATCAATTTCTTCTGCGCGTCCCAGCCGAGCGCGTCGACGCGCGTGCCGTTCTTGATGGTCGCCACGACCTTGCCCGTGTCCGGATCGACCACCACCGAGCTGCCCTCGCACCCAGCGAAGATGCGGTTCGACGCCGCGTCGTACGCGATCCCCGTCGGACCGTCGCACGGAGCCACGTTCCACGTCGCCGTCGCCTTCCACGTCTTGACGTCGACGACCTGGATGGCATTCTTGCCCTCGAGGTTGACGAAGATGTGCCCCTTGCCGTCCGCGGCTGCGCCCTCGGGCCCGTTGTTCTCCAGGTCCACGGTCGCGACGATGGCGCCCGTGTCGGGGTTGAGGGCGGTCAGCGTGCCGATCGGGCGGCTGTGCCGCGTCAGGATCACGAGGTTGTCGGGCTCGTCGAACATGATGCCGTCGAGCCCGGGGCCGACCTTGATCTGCTTGATCACGGCCAGCGTCTTCAGGTCGAACATCGTCACGGTCTCGTTGCCGCCGTTCGTCGTGAAGCCGTGGCCCGTCTTGTCGTCGATGCCGACGCCGTGCACGCCGGGCGTGTCGGGAATGTCGCCGACCACCTTGCCCGTGGCCCCGTCGACCACCATGATGTGGGAGCCGCGCGACACGAAGACTCGGCCGGTGGCGGCGTCGACGGACACGTAGTCGGTCCCGCCGTCGCCCTTGATATCGTATTTCTCGACCTTGAAGGCCTGCGCCCAGGCGATGGCGGGCACGGCCAGGCTGGCGGCCGAGACCAGCGCGAGCGCGGTGAGCAGACGTCTCGTCATAGGAGCCTCGTTTCCAGTTGCCGGAATCCAGACATACTAGTCTTCCGAACATGTCCAGGACATTAACGCGCCGGGGACGTCATCGGTCCCTCGAGCCGGCGAGATCCCGGTCGTGAAGACGCGGGACGTGCTCATCGTCGGCGCCGGACCCGCCGGCGCGACCGCCGCCCGGACGCTCGCGCGGGCGGGCGTCCGGGTCCGGATCGTCGATCGCCACGCGTTTCCGAGGAACAAGCCGTGCGGCGGGGGCATCAGTCTGCGCGCGCTCCGGCGCTTTCCGGACCTCGGGGACGCCCTGCCGCGCATCGCCACCCACCGCGTCTCGCGGCTGTACCTCGAAGGGCCCGGGGGCGAGGCTGCCGTCATCACGTCGGACACGCCCGCCGCCCTCATGATCCGGCGCGTGGAGTTCGACGCGATGCTCGTCGAGCTCGCCCGCGAGGCCGGCGCAGAGCTGGTCACCGGCGTCGACGTCGTGCAGGCCGAGGAGACCGCGGAGGGCGTGAGACTCACCGCTCGGGACGGCCGGCGCTTCGAGGCGCCAATCGTGATCGCCGCCGACGGCGTTCATAGCATCGTCGCCCGGCGCCTCCGCCTGAATCCCGGCTGGCCCGCGACCGCCGTGGCGCTCGACATGATGGAGGAGACGCCCCGCACCAGCCTCCGCGATGTCGATCCGTCGACGCTCTGGGTGGCCTACGGGTACGAGCCCGGCGCCGCACGCCCGCTTCCAGCCCCCGGCCGCCAGCCCCCGACCCCCGGCACCCGGCGCCAGGACCTGACACCTGGTGCCCGGCGCCCGGCACCCGAGGGGTACGCCTACATTTTTCCCAAGCGCGATCACGTGAACATCGGCATCGGGTACGTGCTCGCGCATTACCGCGAGGCGCGGGACGAGGCGCCCTACGAACTCCAACGCCAGTTCATCGACGATCTCCGCGACCGCGGCATCGTGGAAGGGGAGTCCGTGCGGGCGCACTTCACGCCGTTCATCATCCCGGTGGGCGGTCCGCTGCGCCGCCCGGGGAGGGGACGCGTCCTGCTCGCGGGCGACGCGGGGGGCTTCGTGAACGGCTTCACCGCGGAGGGCATCTACTACGCGATGGTGTCCGGCGACCTGGCGGCGCGCACGATTGCGGAGACGCCCGCGTATCGGATCGACACGCTCGCGCGCCGGTACGCGCGCGCGTGCGAGCGCGAGATCGGGCCGGAGCTGCGCGACTCGGTGCTCATTCAGCGCTATCTCTTCGGCGACCGTCGCCGGATCGCCGCCGTGATCCGTGGAGCGGAGGCGAAGAGTCCGGTCACGCCGCTCGTGCTCGACTTCGCCGTCGGCCGCGAGACCAGCTACCGGCGGCTGCGGCGGCGCCTCCTGACGCGCGCACCCGGGCTGGCGGTCGCGCTGCTCGGCGAGATCGTCCGGGAGGCGCTCGCCTCGTGACCGAACGGCAGACGACGCCCGGCGGGACGAATTCATGATCGGGATGGAGGTACGGAGGCTGCGGACGGGCCTGCACCCGTGCGAGGCTCGACGCGCAGCCGATACACTGAAGGGCTGAACGAGGCGGCGTTCGGCCTCGTGAAGAAGGGGACCATCTTGCGCCCGGAGAAGACGCCGACGACGTTGGTCGATCGCATTGGCAACGGCATTGTCGGCTCCATGCGATCGTGCGTTGCGTCGCGGCTGCCTTCCGTCGCCAAGGCCGCGTGGCTGCTCTTCTGCAACTCGATGCTCATCTGTCGGCCCATGCGGTCGTTCGAGGCCACCGCCGTCACCACGTACGGCGGCTGCCGGCTCTCCGGCAAGCCGTCCGACTGTGCGCTCAACCGGGCGATCGTCTACCGCGGGGTCTTCGAGCCCACGCTGTCGGCGATGATCTGGAAGATCGTCGGCCCCGGGGACGTCTGCCTGGACGCCGGCGCCAACGCGGGATACTTCACGCTGCTGTTCGCCCGGCGCGTCGGCCCGACGGGCAAGGTCATCGCCATCGAAGCGGCTCCGGGCAACGTGGCGCGGCTGACCCGGAACGTCGAGCTCAACGGCTTCACGGATCGCGTCACGATCGTCGGCGCGGCCTGCAGCGACGCCCCCGGACAGGTGACGTTCCACCTCTACCCGAAGAACGACATGTGCTGCCGGCTCGAGCGGCCGAGGATGAACGAGGTCGACTACTGGCTGCTGGGCCGGCAATGGACGCCGGTGTCGGTCCGCGCCGACCGGCTGTCGGCGTTCGCCGGAGACGACGCGCCGCGGATCTCCTTCGTCAAGCTCGATGTCGAAGGCGTCGAGCACCGGGTGGTCGACGAGATCCTGCAGGCGTTCACGCACCCGCGCCTGTGCGTCGCGGTCGAGGCGAAGGCACCCCACATTCGCGATACGCTGGAGCCGTTCGCGCGCGCCGGCTTCAGCGCGTACGACCTGCAGAACGACTACCAGTGGCTGTACACGACCGCGTTCAAGCCCTCCGTCCCCGCGACCTTCGAGGCGTTGTACAAGCGGCGGGTCATGGTGGACGTGCTGCTGAGCCGACAGCCGCTGCCGGCGGCGGCGACCGGATAGCGCCGCGGGCCGGGACTCGTGTTCCGGCGCGCACGTCGTTGTGGTAATGATCGTCTGAGCGGCCGACTCACCATGCCTCCCATCAAACGGACCAAGTTCAAGCTCGCGCCCGAACAACTGCTCGAAATGTTCTACTGGCTGAAGCTGATTCGGGCGTTCGACGAGCGCCTGAGCATTCTCGTCCGCCAGGGCAAGGTGCGCAGCGGCGTCTACACCGGCATCGGCCAGGAAGCCATCATCGTCGGCACCTGCTACGGGCTGCGGCCGGAGGACTACATCTGCCCGCTGCACCGCGACCTCGGCTCGTTCCTCATGAAGGGCGTCGAGCCGCGGACGATGATGTCGCAGATGTTCGCCAGGACGACGGGACTCTCGAAGGGCCGCGACTCGGCCCTGCACAGCTCCGTCCCGGACCTGGGCATCTTCGGCAACACGAGCATGCTGGGCGCGAACCTGCCCGTGGCGGCCGGCCTCGCGCTGACCTTTCAGCTCGAGCGCTCCGACAACGTCGTGATCGCGTACTTCGGCGAGGGCGCCAGCAACACGGGAGACTTCCACGAGGCGCTCAACTTCGCCGGCGTGCACCATCTGCCGATCGTCTTCGTGTGCGAGAACAACCAGTACGCCTACTCGGTCCCGATCGAGAAGGCCATGGCGATCGACGACGTGGCGGTGCGCGCGGAGAGCTACGGCTTCGACGGCGTCGCGATCAACGGCAACGACGTGCTCGCCGTCTACCAGGCGACGCAGGGCGCCCTGGCCCGCGCCCGGTCCGGCCACGGCCCGATGCTCATCGAGTGCAAGACGTACCGCTGGCACGGCCACTCCGAGCACGACAAGGCGTTCTACCGGACCAAGGAGGAGCTGACGATGTGGAAGAGCCGCGATCCGCTCCCCACCTTCACCACCTATCTCAAGGAGATGGACGTGCTCTCCGACGCCCAGCAGAAAGACATCGAGACCCGGGTCGTCGCGACGATCGACGATGCGGTGGAGTTCGCCATGAAGGCCCCGGACCCGGATCCCGGCGAAGCCACGACGGACCTGTACGCGTGAGCGACGCAGCGCGGAAGGAGCCGGCCGCGACGGGCACGCCCGTCCCGGCGGGCCTCGTGTCGCCTGCGTGCGGGAGTGATGGGGTGGTTCGATGAGCAGAGAGATCAGCTATCTCGAGGCAATCCGGGAAGCGCTGGCCGAGGAGATGCGGCGCGACACCAGGGTCTTCGTCCTGGGCGAGGACGTGGGCGCCTACGGGGGCGCCTTCGGCGCCACACAGGGCCTGATGGAGGAGTTCGGCGAGCACCGCGTCGTCGATACGCCCATCTCGGAGTCCGCGATCGTCGGGATCAGCATCGGCGCGTCTCTGCGGGGCTACCGGCCCGTCGCCGAGATGCAGTTTGCCGACTTCATCTCGTGCGGCTTCGATCAGATCGTCAACCAGGCCGCGACGCTGCGGTACCGCAACGGCGGCCGCGTGGGCGCGTCGATCGTGGTGCGTGCGCCGAGCGGCGGCAACGTCGGCGGCGGCCTCTACCACTCGCAGAACCCGGAGGCGTGGTTCGTCCACCGGCCGGGGCTGAAGGTCGTCGCGCCGTCGACGCCGTTCGACGCGAAGGGCCTGCTCAAGGCCGCGATCCGAGACGACGATCCGGTGATCTTCTTCGAGCACAAGTATCTCTACCGCCGCGCGAAGGGCCCGGTGGGAGACGACGAGACGCTCGTCCCGATCGGCAAGGCCGCCGTGCGGCGCGAAGGCGGCGGCGTGACGCTCGTCACCTACGGGGCGATGGTGGCGCCGTCGCTCGAGGCGGCCGAGCAGGTGTCGAAGGAGGGCGTCGAGGTGGAGGTCATCGACCTGCGGTCGCTGATGCCGTACGACAAGGCGGCGATCCTCCAGTCGGTCGAGAAGACCAGCCGCTGCCTGATCGTCCACGAGGACGTGAAGACGCTCGGTATCGGCGCGGAGATCTCCGCCGTGATCATGGAGGAGCGCTTCGACGCGCTCGACGCGCCCGTCAGGCGTCTCACCTATCCCGACACGCACTGTCCGTTCTCGAGCGTGCTCGAGGAGGCGAACCTCCCGAACGCCGGCCGGATCGCCGCGGCCCTGCGCGAGCTGAGCGCGTATTGATCCCCCTCTCCGTCCTCGACCTCGCGCCGATCGTCCAGGGCGGCACGGCCGCCGACGCGTTCCGCCGGTCGCTCGACCTCGCGCGGCACGCGGAGCGGTGGGGCTACCGCCGCTTCTGGGTGGCCGAGCACCACAACATGCCGGGCATCGCGAGCGCCGCGACCGCCGTGCTCCTGTGCCACCTCGGATCCGGGACCTCGACGATCCGCATCGGCGCCGGCGGCATCATGCTGCCGAACCACGCGCCGCTCCAGGTGGCCGAGCAGTTCGGGACGCTCGAGGCGTTGTTCCCCGGCCGCGTGGATCTCGGGCTCGGGCGGGCGCCCGGCACCGACCACGCGGCGATGATGGCGCTGCGCCGGACGCTGCAGAGCGATCCCGACGAGTTCCCGCACGACGTCCTGGAGGTGCTGGCGCTGCTGGGCGAGCCGAGCCCCGGCCAGGCGGTGCGGGCGGTGCCCGGCGCCGGCTCGCGGGTGCCGGTCTGGATTCTGGGATCGAGCACCTTCGGGGCACAGGTCGCCGCCGCGCTCGGGCTGCCGTACGCGTTCGCGTCGCACTTCGCGCCGGCGATGCTGTTCGAAGCCCTCGCGATCTACCGCGAGCGCTTCCAGCCGTCCGCGTATCTGCAGGCGCCCCGCGTCATGCTCGGCGCGAACGTCGTCGCCGCCGGGACGGACGAGGAGGCGCGCCTGCTCGCCTCCTCCGGACGGCAGGCCGTGGCCAGCCTGCGGCAGGGGCGTCCCATCCCGCTGCCGCCGCCGTCGAAGGCCTGGGAGCCGGATCCGGCCGCGGAGGACGCGACGCCGCCCGCGCGCGTGTCGTTCGTCGGATCGGCGGCGACCGTCGAGGCGGAGATGCGGGCGTTCGTCGACCGGACGAAGGCCGACGAGCTGATCGTGACCTCGCACATCTACGACCACGCCGCCCGGCTGCGGTCCTACGAGCTCATCGCGCCGGCGCTGTCCCGGCCGGCGCCCGGAGCGTCGGGACGGTGACGGCTACTCGATCGGCTGTGCCGTGCCGAGCATCGTGCCTTCCCGGATGACCTCGAGGCGGGCAGGGGAGCCGCTGAAGACGCCCGCCGGGTACTGCCGGTAGGGCGCCATCTCGCGGTAGATGAGATCCTGCTGATAGAGATTGAGCCCCAGGCCGGCCAGGTACTGCAGGCGGAGGTTGCGGTCGCGGTTGATCTGGGCGTCCGCCAGCCAGGTCTTCAGGGTCTGCGCGTTGCCCAGGTAGGTGGAGAACATCTCCTCGGCCGAGTTGAAGCCGATCTCCGACATCGACTTCCGCACGGTCGCGTACTCGGGGCGCGCGAGACGCGCGTCGATCGCGTCGAGGTCGATGTGCGTCTTCTCGACCTGTCCGACGAGCACCACGTCGTAGCCGAAGCCGTTGTCGGTGTTCGCGAAGATCATCCCGTTCGGGAAGGCATCGAAGAACGTGCCGATCTCGCTCTTCACGGCCGCGGTGTTGCTCTCGTAGAGCTGGACGAACACCGTGACGACGCCGCCGGGGTTCAGGTGGCGCTTGGCCAGGTCGAAGAACTCCTTCGTGTAGAGCGTCGCGGCGCCCTTCACCCACGGGTCGAACGGATCCGAGGTGATCGCGTCGAACGTGTCCTTCGTCGTCAGCAGGTAGTGGCGCGCGTCGTCTTCGTGCACGTGCACCTTCGGGTTGTGGACGACGTCGAAGTTGTGCGCCGCGAAGTAGGTGGAGACGACGCGCGGGACGAGCGGCTCGATCTCGGCAATCACCTGGTAGGAGACCACCGGATCCACGCTGACCGCCCCCGCCGTGACGCCCGCGCCGCAGCCGATCACCAGCACCTTGCTCGCCTTGGGAGGAATCAGCGTCGTCATGTGGCCGAGCATGCGCTGGAGGCGCATGTCCTGCGGCTCGCTGGAGGCCTGGATCTTGCCGGCGTTGTGGTAGTTCAGCACGCCGTTGTCCAGCCGCGACACCGCCATGGACGAGTTCATGCCCTCGCCGACGTAGATGAACTCGCCGTGGTCGTTCTGCCGCATCGCCGAGAAGCGGCCGTAGCCGACGAGCAGCGCAGGCACGGGCGCCACCGCCGCGCCGAGCAGGATGACGGCGGCGACGAGGCCGGCGACCCGGAGCCCGAACACCGCGTTCTTCGTTTCGCCTTCCGGCTGCGGAATGGCGATGAACGCGCTCACGGCCGCGATCGCGATCATGATGCGCTGCGCCTGCTGGGTGCCCAGCCAGGCGATGAGGAGGAGCGACCCGGCGAGCGCGCCGACGATGGCCCCGACGGTGTTGGCCGCGTAGACGGCGCCGACCAGCCGGCCGGGATCCTGGCGCTTCGTGGCGGCGGCGGCGAGCGCGATCGGGAAGCTCGCGCCCCACAGGCACGCCGCGGGGAGCACGACCCAGAGACAGCGGGCGAAGTCGGCCTGGAACAGCATCGAGCCCGACGCCAGCTCGGGGTCGATCGGCCAGTACGGCAGCTGGCGCGTGAGCGTGAAGCCCGCCCACGCGATCGCGATCGCCAGCAGGAACTGGCACCAGGCGAGCGCGGCGCGGGGGCTCTTCACGGCCTTGCCGGCCAGCGCGCCCACACTGCTGCCGACGCCGAGGCCGACGAGGATCGCCCCGATGATGAGCGAGAACGTATAGACCGTGCCGCCCAGCAGCAGGGAGAGCAGACGCGTCCAGACGGCCTCGCACGCGAGCGCCGTGAGGCCCGAGAGCGCGATCACGACCAGCACGGGCCGCGCCTCGGGCGGGATCGAGACCGGCGCCGAGTCGGCCGCCTCCTCGTGCGCCGGCGTGTAGTGCGCCTTCGCGGCGAGCGTCAGGCCGAGCACGGCGACGAGCGCGTTGATCGCGACCGCGACGTAGGTGGCGGTCGCCGAGTCGTAGACGCGCAGCAGGTAGAAGCCGGCGACGAGGGTGCCGATGACGGCGCCGATCGTGTTGCCGCCGTAGAAGAACCCGAGCCAGGAGACGCCTTCGGGCGTCGACTGCACCCAGCGCGACGCCGCCGGCAGCGTCGCCCCCATCATCATCGTCGGCGGCAGCAGGCAGATCGCGCAGAAGATCGCCCGGATGACGAGCCCGAGCGGACCGGGCCCGCCGATGGCGACATACAGGCCCCCGGCGTACGGCAGGCCGAAGAGGATCAACAGGCCGAACACCCCGACGCCCGCTTCGAGCAGCGCGTAGACGCGCAACGGATGCGCCCGCGGGGAGACCACGCGCGCGAGGCCCAGGCTGCCGAGGCACATGCCGCCCATGAACGTGGCGAGCACGACGCCCATCGACACGGCCGACGACCCGACAATCAGCGTGAGCAGCTGGAACCAGACGACTTCATAGATCAGCGCCGCGCAGCCGCTCCCGACAAACAACACGAGCAACAGCGGAAGAATGGGCATGGCAGTGGTTCTCGGAGGGGGTGGTCAGCAGGTAAGCAGGTTGAACGCCGTATCATGCCCGTAACAGACCCGTCACGCAAGTGACAGTTTGATGGCGAGCGTCCCTGGCGAGCGGGGAGCCAGCCCCGAGGCCTCAAGTCCGAAAGATCGCCCCGAGCGCCGCGTCCAGGTCGGGATACCGGAAGGTGAAGCCCAAAGCGGCAGCGGCTTCCGGGACCGCGCGCTGGCTCGAGAGCAGCGCGACGTCGGCCATCTCGCCGAAGAGCAGGCGCAGGGCGAACGCCGGTGCGGGCACGATCGCGGGACGGTGGAGGGCCCGGCCCAGCTTCCGGACGAACTCGGCATTGGTGACGGGCGTGGGCGCGGTGGCGTTGATCGGCCCGTGCACCTGTGGCGTGGCGATCGCCCAGCTGACGAGCTCCACCCAGTCGCGGCGATGGATCCACGGCCAGTACTGCCGGCCGGATCCGACCGGCCCGCCGACCCCCAGCTTGAAGGGCAGCAGCATCGGCGTCAGGGCACCGCCGCCGCGCTCGAGCACGAGGCTGGTGCGCGGCCGGACCGTCCGCGTCACGGCCTCGGCGCGCTGCGCTTCGGCCTCCCACTGGACGCAGAGCGTCGCGAGGAAGTCGCTGCCGGCGCCGTCGCTCTCGGTGACGATCGCGTCGCCGCGCGACCCGTAATAGTTCACGCCGGACTGGCTCACGAAGACGCGCGGAGGATGGGGCGCCGCCAGGATGGCATCGGCCAGGCGGCGCGTGGGCTGGATCCGGCTCGCGGTCAGCTGGTACTTGCGCGACTCGGTCCAGCGGCCGCCGGCAATCGACTCTCCGGTGAGGTTCACGACCGCGTCGGCGCCGTCGATCTCGGCTGCCCAGTCACCCGGCGCCTCGGCGGGGTTCCACGAGACGGCGCGGCCCTGCGGCGCCGTCCGCCCGCGTGTCAGCACGACGACGTCGTGCCCCTGCGTCAGGAGCGCTGCGGCCAGCGGCCGCCCGAGAAAGCCGGTCCCGCCGGCGATGACGATCTTCATGGCTCTCGGCGCCCGGCCCGGAGCGCCCGGCCCTCGGAGAACCTGGAAGGCAGCGCTGCACCGCCTCCGGCGCCCGGAAAGATGCTACCGGCGATTTGTGACGAGCTCATCCATGTCGTCTCCGGGGGACGCGGAGAGGCAGGCCCGGGCCTAGACGCGAGACGCCACGTCGCGGGTGGCGCGGTCGGTGTCGGTGACGAGGAGCAGCGCGAGGCCGATCACGAACAGGACGATGACCGACAGGATGGCCCGGCGGTAGGAGCCGGTCGCGCCGGCGACGGCGCCGAAGATGAGGGGGCCGATCCACGACGAGCCGCGTTCCGAGATCTCGTAGACGCCGAAGTACGTGGCTTCCTCGCCGTGGGGAATCATCCGCGAGAAGAGCGACCGCGACAGGGCCTGCGAGCCCCCGAGGACGACGGCGATGCACGCGCCGAGGGCCCAGGCCTGCGTCGTGGTGGCCAGCCAGCCCCAGGAGTAGATGACGATCGCCGTCCAGATCACGAGCGACGACACGATGGCCTGCTTGGTGCCGATGCGCGCGGCGATCCACGCGTACGCGAGCGCGCCGAAGAAGGCGACGAACTGGACCATGAGGATGACGCCCATCAGGAACGCGTCGTTCACCGGCAGGCCGCGGGCGACGAACAGTTCCTGAGCGAGGAACACCGACGCCACCGAGATCACGGTCTGGACGCCGTCGTTGTAGAACATGTAGGCGACGAGGAACCGCAGCGTGTGTGGCAGCCGCCTCAGCTCCCGGAAGATGGCCACCGTCCGCGAGACGCCGATCTTGAAGTACGAGTGGCCGGCCGGGTGCGCGTGCGAGGGCTGGCGGGTGCGCAGGCGCACGAAGGTGACGAGCGCGAACCCGCCCCACCACACGCCCGCCGACAGCAGCGACAGGCGGACGGCCAGGTCGGTGCCGAGGCCGAGGGCGGGCGCGCGGGAAACGAGCGCGAGGTTGGCGGCGAGCAGCAGCCCGCCGCCGAGATAGCCGTACGCGTATCCGCGGCTGGACACCGCGTCGCGCCGGTCCGGCGAGGCGACATCGTTCAGGTACGCGTTGTAGAGCACGATCGAGGCGCCGAAGCAGACGTTGGCGACGATCAGGAGCAGGCCGCCCAGGAGGAAGCGCGACGTGCTGATGAAGAACATGAGGCAGGTCGCGGCAGCCCCGGCATAGCAGAACGCCGCCATCAGACGTTTCTTGAGGTGGGTGTAGTCGGCGATGGCGCCGAGCCACGGCAGCAGCAGTACCTGCAGGAAGACCGACAGGGAGATGCAGTAGGGGAAGAACGACTTCGCGGTCACCGCGCCGAACGCGCCGAGTCTGAGGACGATGCCGTTGTCGCCGGCGGCGCGCTGGGCGAGCGACGTCAAGTACGGGCCCGCCAGCACGGTCACGACGGTCGTCTGGAATCCGGAGTTGGCCCAGTCGTACATGGACCATCCGAAGGTCTCCCGCGGATCGTCAGTAGTAGTTGTGCGGGAGATCGACCACCACCCTTCGTCGCATCAGCTCCTTGATCGCGTCGTTCGGCTGTCCGGCGTCGAGCGCGGCGACGTCGGCGGCGGAGAGCCGTACTTCCTCGGGCAGGTACCGCCGGCTGGCGGCGTACTCGTCCGCGTAGTCGTCGGACGGGAACCGGAGCGTGAGGCGCAGCCCCCCGGCGGCGGGCTCGGTCGCGTACAGCGGGCTCACGCGCAGCCGTCCGCGCGGCGGCCGCGGCGTCTGGAGCGCGTGGGACGCGAAGACGCCGGGATGGCGGCTTGCGATGACGGTCAGCGCCGGGTCGGCGTCGAGCGTCGCCGGCGGGTCCCGGCGCGAGAGATCGAGGGGGCCGCCCGCGAGAATGTCGGCGAAGAGGCCCGTCTCGCCGAAGATCCTGGGCTCGATGGTCTCGAACAGGTTGGCGTAGCCTTCCGGCGCGAGCGGCTGACCGTGCGACGGGCTCCACGTGCGCTCGTTGTGCGTGTGCGAGATGACCACGGCGCCCGGCGGGTCCTGCGGCGCGTCGATCAGCCGGAGCATCTCCTGCACGAACTGTCGCTTGGTCCAGATGTACTGGAACGCGTCGGAGCACATCGCGTAGCGGAACGCGCCGCGGGCGAACGGCATCGGGGCGTTGCCGTCGCAGCACACCGGCTCGCAGCCCGGGGCCGTGAACCGCCGCGCGAGCCAGACCTTCGCGAAGTAGAGATCCGCGAGCACCGGCGGCCGATCGGTCAGGTCGAGCAGCGTCCGCGTGAGGTGTCCCGAGCCCCCACAGAGGTCCACGGCGCGGCCGGTCCCGGCCAGGACCGTGCCGGCCACGGCGCGCACCACGGCGTCGGCGACCAGATAGGTCGGGTCCGAGAAGCGATACAGGAAGTACCCGCCCTCGAAGGACGGTCCGAGGGCCTCGACGATGTCGCGGTAGGTGGAGGAGGACGAGTCGGCGGCCGCCTCGAAGCGCTCGGCGTCGCGGGGATCGTCGAGGTCGAGCATCGCGCGGCGCGCCGCGCCGGGGTCGCCGGCCTCGACCAGCTCGCGCGCGCGCGTGGCGCCGGCGAGGAGGTGCAGCACGGGGATCCCGTCGATCACGGGGAAGACGCAGCACGGGCACCCGAGGATGCCGTCGTGGATCTCGCCGCCGTCGCGCCGGTGGTACAGCGAGACGACGAGCTCGAGGCGGCCGCCGCAGTACGGGCAGCGCAGCAGGTCGAGTGTCTCTTCGCGCATCAGGTCACGCTCGCACGGCCCAGTCGCTCGAACGCTGCGGCGCGCACGTTGTGCGGCGCGCGCCGGAAGTGCTCCCGCCCGAGCCACCGGCGGGCTTCCTCCGCGGTGAGGCGGGCGAAGGGGTTGTCGCGCCGGAATTGAGAACGGTAGCACGCAATCGCCTCGAGCTTGCGCGGCACCCAGGGACCCACGTCGATCGAAAAGCTCGGCCTCGGCGCCGCCAGGCCGAACGCGGCCGGATCGAGGCTCCACAGACCGTCGGCGGGCGGCGTCCAGCCCCGCGAGGCGGCGACGCCGGCCACCTCGCTCATCATGGCGGGGTCGAAGCTGACGTAGTACAGCGGCGGCGCCTGCGCCCCGAGCGAGCGGACGGCCGTGTCGGTCCGCTCGTGGACCCCGATGTGATCGGCGTGCCAGTACAGCCCGTCGTTGTCGAACGTGATCACGGCGTCGGGCTGCTCGGCCCGGATCACCGACACGAGCTCCTCGTGGAGCTCGGACACGTCGGCCCAGCGGAGCTCGCCGTCGGGGTGGTCGAAGACGAGGACGTCGGCGATCCCGAGGACCCGGGCCGCTTCGTGCAGCTCCCGGGTGCGCAGACGCGCCAGGGCGGCGCCCTCGTCGACCGTGTGATCGGGGCCGGCACCCTGCTCGCCGCGCGAGGCGCATGCCAGCACGACGCGGACGCCGGTGTCCGCCAGGCGGGCGATCGTCCCGCCGCACGCCAGCGACTCGTCGTCGGGATGCGCGAAGACGGCGAGGACGGTCCGGCCGCGCAGGGCGGCGTCAGGCGAGTCGGCGGCCACGGTGGCGATCCAGGAGCCGGCGGTAGACGGCGACGTACTCGTCCACCATGCGGGCGACGCCGAAGCGGGCGACGGCCTGCTCGCGCACGCGGCGGCGGTCGAGGGCGAGGACGTCCGGCAGGCCGGCGGCGAGCTGGTCGAGATCCGCGAAGGCGAAGCCCGTGACGCCCGCGTCGACGATCTCGCCGACCGCGCCGCGGTCGAGTGCGGCGACCGGCGTCCCGCACGCCATCGCCTCGACGAGCACGAGGCCGAACGGCTCGCGCTCCTGCACCGGGTAGAGGAGCGCGCGCGCCCCGCCGTAGAGCTCCACCTTGCGCGCGTGGCCGACTTCGCCCACGTAGACGATCTGCTCGCCGTCGACGAGCGGCGCGACCGCGGTGCGGTAGTAGGGTTCGTCGGCGGCCGCGAGGAGCAGGCGCATGCCGGCGCGGCGGGCGACGTCGATGGCCTGGAGGACGCCCTTGCCCGGCGTGAAGCGTCCGAGGAAGAGCAGGTAGTCGTCCGGCGTCTCGCGGAACGTGAAGCTGGCGGTGTCGACGCCGTGCCGGACGGTGCCGACCACGTTCAGGGGCGCGAGCAGGCGGGCCTGCTCCCCGAGATCGCGATGAACGGCGCGTCCGGATATTGCGACCAGAGGGCGATCTCGGCCTCGCTCGGCGCGTGGTGCAGCGACTGCACGATCGGCGTCGGCACGACGCGCGTGAACGCGATCGACATCGGGTAGTACAGCGCCTCGTAGTGAATCAGGTCGAACTCGTGGGCGCGCTCGACGGCCGCCGACAGGTTCAGCAGCTCGCAGAGCTCCCACGGCCACATGCGGGCGTCCTCCCAGTAGCCGCGCTCGAAGGTGGCGTGCAGGCGCGCGCGCGTCGTGGAATTGCCCGTGGCGAACAGGGTGACGTCGTGCCCGCGCGCGACGAGGCCCTCGGTGAGCAGGGACGTCATCAGCTGCACGGACCCCGAGCGGGGCGGCGGGACCGCCGAGGCGACGGGCGCGACGTGGGCGATCCTCACGCGCAGGCCTCCTCGAGGAGGCGCGGCAGCACCTTGCGGGCGTCGAATGCGTCGGCCGCGATCTCGGCGGCCCGGCGCGCGTGCCGGGGATAGTCGCTGTTGATGCGGTCGATGCCGGCCAGCGCCTCGTCCGGCGTGGAGAAGGGGAGCAGCCCCTCGCCCGAGGGCAGGTGCCGCGTCCAGCCGGTGTCCTGTACGAGCGCCGGCCGCCCCGAGGCGAGGTAGCACTCCGTGCGGTCGCTGAACCAGCCCGAGTGCGTCGACACGTAGGTGTGCTTCGCGACGCCGAACTC
The DNA here is from genome assembly GCA_963761615.1 of uncultured Acidobacteriota bacterium. Lineage (GTDB taxonomy): Bacteria > Acidobacteriota > Vicinamibacteria > Vicinamibacterales > CAVVIG01 > CAVXGU01. Next base: position 382,063 of record CAVXGU010000003.1, read on the forward strand.
GGCCCTGGAGCCGTGGATGAAGTCGCGATAGAGGGCCGGCGTGCGCGATGCCTGCATCGCGTCCACCGTGTCCCAGCCGTGCGCCCGCAGCATCGTCTGCGGGCCGTTGACCGCGAGCTCGAAGCGCTGGCGGGTGCGCGCCGGCAAATCGATGAACTTCAGGAATTCCTGGTCCTTGTTGCCGCCCACGTCGGTGAAGCTCTCGATCTGCCAGGTCATGACCGAGGTGAAGCGATCGCCCGGCTCGACCGACGTGCGCCAGTCGTCGAGGGTCACCGGCTGCCAGGTGTGGCGCCAGGAGAAGTCACCCACCGGCACCGCGCACGCCGGGGTGCCGATGTTGCGGCCGAAGGTGAAGAGGCGATCGAAACGGGCGAAGAAGTCCACGTACCAGGGTTCCGCCTTCGCGATGGCGATCTGGGTGAAGGCGGGATCCGAGTCGATGAAGGCCTTGTGCGGAATGCGCGCGTACTCGTCGCGCCAGAACCACGAGCCGCCCGACAGGTTGAGGAAGAGATCCGCGTCGGCGCAGTAGCGCCGCACGTCGTCGTGACTACGGCCGTGGTAGGTGCCGTCGTAGTTCACGAACGTCCAGCGATCGCCCAGGCCGAACGGCGCGAGCGCGTCGTGGATGTACGTCGTGCCGTACCGCGGATCGACGGCGCGCGTGTTCGCGACCGGGTCGTACACGCACTCGCCCGTGTCCTCGACGTAGAACACCTCGTGCCCCAGCGCGCGCAGGCCGGCCAGGTACATCAGCGAGCACCACGTAACGCCGCCGAACGGATACCGCGCGATGATGCCCGCGAACAGAATCTTCATAGACCCGTACGGTGCCTGGTCTCGAACCCGATGCCCGGAGGGCGCCCGACGCACCCTGCACACGGCGCACCAGGCGCCGCGGCCCTCGTGCCCGCCACCCTAGGAACGCACCGCCTCGATGACCTCGTCTACCGTCTCGGGCTCGTCCAGCGAGCGGCCGACCGAGAGGCGCGCGCACATCTTCCTGTACAGCGGGCTGGTGCGAAGCAGCTCGTCGTGGCGGCCCTGGGCGGCGATCCGGCCGCCGTCGAGCACCAGGATCCGGTCGGCGTCGCGCACGGTCGACAGCCGGTGGGCGATGACGATCGTCGTCCGCCCCTGGCGGAGGCGGCGCAGCGCGGCGAAGACGACTTCCTCCGAGATCGCGTCGAGCGACGAGGTCGGTTCGTCGAGGATGAGGATGGGCGCGTCCTTCAGCAGCGCACGGGCGACGCTCAGCCGCTGGCGCTCGCCGCCCGACAGGCCGCCGCCGGCCTCGGCGATCTCGGTCTGGTAGCCCTTGGGCAGCCGCATGATGAAGTCGTGCGCCGCCGCCGCGCGCGCTGCGTCCTGGACCTCTTCATCGCTCGCGTCCAGACGCCCGTAGCGCAGGTTCTCGGCGATCGTTCCCTGGAAGAGCACCGGGTCCTGCAGCACGATCGCGATGCGCTCGCGCAGCGATCGCAGCCGGTAGCGGCCGACCTCCACGTCGTCGATGAGGACGCGGCCCTCGGTGGCGTCGTAGAAGCGCGGCACCAGGCTGACGAGGGTCGTCTTGCCGGCGCCGGTGAGGCCGACGAGCGCCACCATCTCGCCAGGCCGAGCCGCGAAGCTGATGTCGTGGAGGACCGACCCGGCCCCCGGGTAGTGGAAGCCGACCCGATCGAAGCGGATGTCGCCGCGAATCGCGGACGCGTCCAGGGCATCAGACGTCTCCTCGTCCTCCGGCACCTCGGGCATGAGCGCGAGGGCCGCCCGCACGCGCTTCGCGCCGGCGAGGGCGCCCTGCAGCTGGCCGGTCGTGTGCGCGATGGCCGACAGGGGTCCGTACACCGCCGCCAGGTAGGCGACCACGACGATGAGGCTGCCGATGGTCATCTCGCCGCGCAGGACGTGCAGGCCACCGACGATCAGCACGAGCGCCGTGCCCAGGACGGTGATGGCGGTGACGGCCACCGAGAAGAGCGACTGCTGCCACGTCAGCGTGATGCGCTCGCGCATCGTGCGCTCGCCCGCTTCCGCGTAGCGGGCGGTCTCGTGGCCCTCGCGCGCGAAGCTCTTGACGAGCCGGATCGCCGAGAACGACTCGAACACCCGCCCCATGAGCGTCGACTCGAGCTCCTTGACCCGCTCCTCGCGCTCGACGAGCGTCGACATGTAGTAGCGCAGGGCGAGGTAGAGGAACGGCACCACCGCGAGCGACAGGAGGGCGACGGTCGTGTCGAGCTTCAGGAGGATCACGAACATGACCGACAGGGTCACGACCGAGGTCGCCACCGGGAAGACGCCGCCCATGATGAGGTTCTCGACCGCGTAGGCGTCGACGTCCACGCGGTACACCGCGTCGCTCGTGCTGGTCGTCGTGTGATGGTGGAGGCCGAGGGCCTGCAGGTGCTCGAACAGGCGGTAGCGCAGGTCGTAGACCATGCGCTGGCCGGTCTCGACCTGGGCCTGCGTGCTCCACGCCGTGATGAGCTCCTTGGCGATCTGGAGCACGACGCCGCCGACGACGAAGAAGACCAGCATCGCAATCAGGCCGCCGCCGGTGAGCGCGTGCACCCACGTGGCGAACGGCTCCGGCAGCGGCCGTCGGTCGGCGGACAGCACGTAGTCGATGACTACCTTGAGCGGCCAGGGCTCGAGCGCGCCGAGGGCGATCTGGCCGAGCAACAGGCAGGTGACGAGCGCGACCCGGCGGCGATGGGGCCGGAGGCAGGCGAGAATCCAGGCGACCATCTCAGCCGACCCGGCGCGCCGTGGCCTTGGGCACCAGACTGGGTGCGATTTCCGGAATGTCCAGCGAGACGATGCGATCGCGGCTCGAGTCGGTGACGTAGAGCCAGCCGCGCCGCGGGCCCGACTGCGCGAAGGCGACCCGGGTGGGTGCGCCGAAGCTCGTGTGGCCGTCGCCGGTCACGTCGCGGATGATGCCGTCGGGTCCGACTGCGCGCACGACGCCGTTGTAGTAGTCGGCGATGAAGAGCGTGACGCCGCCGTTCGGCGCCGCGGTGAGCGCGATGCCGGCAGGGCCCGCCAGCGCGGCGTCGAGCGCGGGGCCGTTGTCGCCCCAGTAGCCCCACTGGCCGCTGCCCGCCACGGTGCTGATGATCCCGGTCCGCAGGTCCACCTTGCGGACGCGGTTGTGGTGCATGTCGGCGATGTACAGGTTGCCGTCGGGGCCGACGGCCACGTCGCTCGGCATGTTCAGGTGCGCCGCCGTCGCCGGTCCGCCGTCGCCGACCGGGCCGTCGTCGTCGCCCGGCCCGCCGTCGCCGGCCACGGTGTCGATCTGACCCGTCACGTGGTCGATGCGCCGGATCCGGTAGTTGAGCGTGTCGGCGATGTAGATGTCGCCGTTCGGCGCGGCGACGGCGGCCGACGGTGAGTCGAGGGTGGCGTCGGTGGCGGCGATGCCGTCGCCGTTGAAGCCGCTGTCGCCGGTGCCGGCGATGGTCGTGACGATTCGCGTGTCGCTGTCGACGCGGCGGATCCGGTTGTTGTGCGCGTCGGCGATGATGAGGTCGCCGTCGGGCGCGATCGACACGCCGGCCGGGCTGTCGAGGCGCGCGCGCGTGGCCGTGCCCAGGTCGCCCGAGAAGCCCGCGCCCAGGCCGTGGTTGCCGGCGACCGTGGTGATGATGCCGTTGCGCGGGTCGATGCGGCGGATCACGTGGTTGTTCGAGTCGGCGAAGTAGACGGCGCCGCCCGGTGCCACGGCGATGCCGCCAGGCGTATCGAGCCAGGCCTGGATCGCCGGGCCGTTGTCGCCGGCGAAGCCCTTGTGCTGGCCGATCACGGCGGCGGTCGCGGCCTCGCGGAGCATCAGCGTGCCGGCGCCGACGGCCATGATCGCCACGACGAAGATGAACGCGCTGCGCAGGCCGTAGATGCGGGCGAGCGAGGGCGCGACCAGCGGCGGGCGCACCGGGCCCGAGCGGATGCGCACCATCTTCTGGTCGATCGCGACGCGCTCGATCGCCCGACGGACGATCGCCGTGACCTGGGCGGCGCGCCACGCCGTGAAGGCGATGACGAGAACGGCCAGCGCCGCGACCGATGCGCCGGCCGCCGGCCACCGCAGCGCCACGCCGAACACCGCACCGCCGAGCAGGCCGAGGCCGAGCACCATCGCCGCCAGCACGCCGAAGGTCGTCGGACGGAACTGCGTGCTGACGCGCAGCAGCGTCCGGCCGCCGCCGTGGTCTTCGGTCATGGCGCGCAGGTCGAGCCACGCCCAGCGTCCGACGAAGACGCTCACGTCGCGGTCGTCCCACCAGCCCTCGTCGACGTCGATGGTCGTCACCGCCCGCGAGCGCCGCAGCCAGTCGATCAGACCCGACAGCACGCGGTCGGCCGAGGTCCACGACTCGCTCCAGAAGCGATCCTCCGAGACGCTGCCCGAGATGAGCAGCAGCGCGCGCGCCGCCTCGAACACCGACGGCGCCGGCGCCCGCTTGCTCGGCGCCGGTTCTGGTGCGGTCGGGAGCGCCGGCGGCGACAGCAGGCCCCGCAGCCGGCCCCAGGCGCGCGCGAGCGGCTGGATGAAGTGCAGGTACGCGACCATGCCCCGGTACCAGCCGCGCGTGATCGCGCGGCGCCACCGGGGACGCTCCGGGGCGCCGCGGTCGAGGAGCGACTCGACGTCGGAGCGGAACGCGTACGAGAGGTTCTTGGCGACCGTCACCGCGAGTCCGACCAGCCCCGCACCGAGCAGGAGCGTGGCGGCCCAGGCGTGCGCGCCGATCACCGCGACCAGCACGCCGGCCACCATCAGGATCGACGACAGCATCTGCCAGCGGATCGAGTGCGGCATGAACGCGAACGGGTGCACGTCGGTCCGGTAGACCGACGGGAAGGGCGCCGTGCCCCAGATGCCGGCGTTGACGCGCTCGCCCCACAGCGACCGCACGAAGGGCAGCGGGCTGTAGATCCGCCCGCGCCACAGCATGTGCCCGTCGAGGAACTTCTCGGGGTGATGCGCCATCAGCCAGGTCTCGCCCTCGCCGTAGCCCACCTGCTGGCGCCAGTACGCCTTGATCGAGGTTCGGTGGTGGTGCCAGACGAGCGCGGACGACGCGAAGCCGATCTTCCCGCCGTGGGCCTGCAGCCGCCAGCACACGTCCACGTCGTCGCCGGCCCGGAGGTAGACCGGATTGAATCCGCCGATCGCGACGAGCGCGTCGCGGCGGAACGCCATGTTGCAGCCGGGGACGTGCTCGGCGATCCGGTCGTCGAGCAGCACGTGCGTCGGTCCGCCGGGCGCGCGTGCGACGGCCTGCGCCATCGGCGGGTCGTCGGCCGGCACGACGTTGGGCCCGCCGGAGCCCACCAGGTCGGATCCGATGAGCGGCTGGACGAGGAAGGTGAGCCAGTCGGGATCGACGCGGACGTCGGCGTCGGTGTAGGCGACGACTTCGCCGGTCGCCTCGGCGAGGCCCACATTGCGCGCGGCGCTCAGCCCGCCGTTGGGGATGTCGATCACGCGCACGCGGCCGTGCGCGCGGCCGATCTCGCTCGTCCGATCCCGCGAGCCGTCGTTGACGAGGATGATTTCGTAGTCCGGGTAGGTCAGGCGCTCGAGCGACCCGAGGCAGTCCTCGAGCGTGTCGGCCGCGTTGTACGCGCAGACGACGACCGAGACGCGCGGCCAGGTCCGGCGGGCCTCCTCGGAAAAGGGCACATGGTCGAAGGCATCGGCCACCGCGAGCGCCGCGGGCTTGGGCCGGCGATCCCGTGTGACCAGGCCGAACGCCCAGTCCTCGACGGGATGTCCGCCCCGCCACCAGTCGTCGGTCCAGGCGAAGGCGATCGCGCCGCAGGCGCCTTCCTCGAAGGCGGCCCGGATGTGCGTGGCCGTGATGCGCGCCTGGCCCTCGACGCCTTCGCGAATGCTGTCGGCGCCGGCTTCGGCGAGCAGCAGCGGCTTGTGCCCGGCGATGTGCTGGAGGCGTGCGAGATACCCGCGCAGCGCCCGCTCGTCGTGCAGGTACACGTTGAACGCGCAGACGTCGAAGAACGACAGGTCGAGGAATTCCGTCGGCGGGAAGTTCACGTAGGTGAACAGGCTCGATGGCGACGCGGCCTTCAGGTCCCGGTAGAGATCGTGCAGGAAGCGCTCGACCCGGGCCCGTCCGTGCCAGCGCACGACGCCGGACGGGATCTCGTTGCCCACCGCGAACAGCAGCACGGCGGGGTGATCGGCGATCGCCGTGATCGCCGCGCGCAGATCGCGCCGGATGCCGCGGCAGAGCGCGCGGTCGTCGAGAAACGCGACGTGCTCGGCCCACGGCAGCCCGACCATGACGCGGAGTCCGAAGCGCGCGGCCTCGTCGAGCAGCGCACGCGGCGGGGGCGTGTACGTGCGAACCGTGTTGATGCCGAGCTCGGCCATCTGCCGGAAGTCGGCGGAGACCTGCGCGATGGGCGGGAACTGGCAGTCGTCGGCGTCGGGCGCGAACGTGCCGTACGTGACGCCCTTGACGAAGAAGCGCTCGCCGCCGGCGCGCAGGAACTTCCCGTCGGCCGTGACGCGCGGCAGCGGACCCGCTGCGGTGGCAGATGGAAGGGCCCAGTCGGGCCGGAGGACAGCGGCAGCGCCACTCGCGCTGGAAGAGCTCATTGAGCGGGGATCGACACCGATCTCACAACCATTTTATTGCACTTCCGGGGCGTCAAGGTCGAGCGTCCCCGTGTAGACCGCCATTCCGACGACGGCGTCGACGCCCGCGGCGTCGAGCTCATCAATCTCCTGCCGCGTCGTGATGCCGCCGGCGGCCGTCAACCGGCGCGAGGTGGCCGCCCGCACGCCGAGAATGGCCGCCAGATTGGTTCCCTGCATCAAGCCCTCGGCATCGACGTGGGTATAAAGAAACTCACCGCAAAATGGCTCGAGAATCCTTACGGCCTCGATCGCCGTGATCGGCAGCGCGGTCTTCCAGCCGTGGACCACCACGCGTCCGCCCCGGCTGTCGACGGCGGCGATCACGCGCTCGACGCCGACGGCCCCGGCCAGCGTGCGGGCGAACGCCGTGTCCACGGCGCCGTCCTTGAACAGGGCGGACCCGACGATGACCTGTCTGGCCCCCGCGCCCAGCAGGTCCTCGGCGCGGGCCAGCGTGCGGACGCCGCCGCCGACGCGGCAGCTGAGCGACCCCGCGATCCGGCGCACGAGGGCGAGGTTGTCGCCCGTGTCCATGGCGGCGTCGAGATCGATCACCTGGACCTTGGGAAAGCGCGCGAACCGGCGCACCCACTCGAACACGTCGTCGTGCCGGATGGCGAGCCGCTCGCCCTGGACGAGCTGCACGACGGCGCCGTCCTTGAGATCGATGGCGGGAATCAGCATGGACGCACCAGGGGCACACCAGGCGGGCAGGCGAAGGCAGCCCTCACAGGCGCACCGGGATCCCGCGGGCGCTGAGGTGGGCCTTGAGCGCCGGCACGCTGGTCTCCGCGTAGTGGAAGATGGACGCCGCCAGGGCGGCGTCGGCGCAGCCGGTGGTGAAGACGTCCACGAAGTCGTCCAGGCAGCCGGCGCCGCCTGAAGCGATGACGGGGATCGAGACGGCCGTCGAGACGGCCGCGGTGAGCTCGCAGTCGAAGCCGACCTTCGTGCCGTCGCGGTCGATCGACGTGAGCAGAATCTCGCCGGCGCCGCGCGACTCCGCCTCGCGCGCCCACTCGACCGCGTCGCGGTCGGTGGCCGTCGAGCCGCTGCGGACGTACACGGCGAAGCGGTCGCCGGCCTTCTTGGCGTCGATCGCGACGAGCACGGCCTGGCTGCCGTAGCGGGCTGCGAGCGTCGTGATCAGCTCCGGATGGGCGAGCGCGGCCGTGTTCAGGCTGACCTTGTCGGCACCGGCCTCCACGGCGGCTCCGGCATCGGCCTCGGTGCGGATCCCCCCGCCGACGGCGAGCGGGATGAAGAGCTCGCGCGCCACGGCGCGGATCGTGTCGGCCAGGGCGCGCCGGCGCTCGAGCGTGGCGGTGATGTCGAGGATGACGAGCTCGTCGACGCCCTCGGCGTTGTAGCGCCGCGCCAGCTCGGCCGGATCGCCCGCCGACCGGAGCCCCTCGAAGTTGACGCCCTTGACGACCTGGCCGTCGCGCACGTCCAGGCAGGCGATGATGCGTTTGCTCAGCATGAGGCAGGAATCACGCAATGACGACGAACCGTGGCGCGCACGAAGGTCACCGGAGATCGAACCTCACAGGGCGACGAAGTTGCGCAGGATCCGAAGCCCCACGTCGCCGGACTTCTCGGGGTGGAACTGGACGCCCGCGACCCGGCCGCGCTGGACGATCGCGGCGAACACGTCGCCGTGCTCGGTCGTGGCCACGGTGTCGGCGGTCACGGGCGCGACGAAGCTGTGCGTGAAGTACACCTGCGCGCCCTCGTCCACGCCGGCGACGATCGCGTCGCGCCGGACGAGATGCAGGGCGTTCCAGCCCACGTGCGGCACCTTGATCGCGGCGACGCCGTTCGCGGCGTCGCGTCCGCTCAGCCGGGAGCACCGGCCCCGGAGCAGGCCGAGGCCGGCGGCGCCGGGCTCCTCGTCGCTCCCGTCGAAGAGCCACTGGAGCCCGAGGCAGATCCCGAGGAGCGGCCGTCCGGCGTCCACGCCCTCGCGGACGGCCGTCACCCAGTCGGACGTCAGCGCGCGCGTGGCCCCGAAGTGCCCGACGCCCGGGACGACGACCGCGTCCGCCGCGGCGAGATCGGCGGACCGCTCCGGCACGTACACGGGATGCCCGATCGCGGCGAAGGCCTTCTTCACCGACGTCAGGTTGCCCGCTTTGTAGTCGATCAGTGCAATCCGCATGTTCCCCGAACGTAGAGCAGGCCTTCAGGCCTGCTTCGACGCGGACCTGAAGGTCCGCCTCTACAGGAGTCCCTTCGTGCTCGGCAGCATGCGCGCCAGCCGCCGGTCCCTGGCCACCGCCACGCGCAGCGCACGGGCGAAGGCCTTGAACACCGCCTCGATCTGGTGGTGGCTGGATCGTCCGTAGAGCACCTTCACGTGCACGTTCGCGCGCGCGCCCATCGCGAAGCCGTCGAAGAAGTCGTGGACGAGGTCCGTCTCCAGATCGCCGACCCGCCTGGACTTCACCTTCTTCAAGTCGACCACCGCGTGTGCGCGGCCCCCCAGGTCGATGGCCGCGAGCGCCAGCGTCTCGTCCATGGGCATGACGAAGTAACCCGCCCGGTTGATGCCGCGCCGGGATCCGAGCGCCGCGGTGACGGCCTCCCCCAGCGCGATCCCGACGTCCTCGACGGTGTGGTGCTGATCCACGTCGAGGTCACCGTCCGCGCTGAGCGTCAGGTCGAAGCCGCCGTGGCGCGCGACGAGCTCGAGCATGTGATCGAAGAAGCGGATGCCGGTCCGGACGCGGTAGCGCCCGCGCCCGTCGAGCACCAGCGTCAGCGCAATCCGCGTCTCGGTCGTCTGGCGGTCGATCGAACCGCGCCTCACAACAGCTCTCCCATCATCTGGACGAAGCGTTTGGTGTGGTCGACCACGCCGGCGGCCACGCGCACGCAGCCTTCGCACCCGGGCTCGGCGGACCGGTCGCGCACGTAGATGCCGCGCTCCTCTGCGCGCGTCACGAAGTCCCCGACGCGATCGCCGATTCGCACCAGGACGAAGTTCGCGGCGCTCTTCCAGTACCGGAGACCGAGCGCGTCGCAGGCCTCGTAGACGAGCGCCTTCGACTCCTCGACCTGCCGCAGGTAGCCGTCCAGCCAGGCGCGGTCCGCGAGGGCGGCGTGGACGGCGGCGGTGGCGGCGGCGTTCACGCTGTACACGGGAACGGCCAGACGCACGGGGTCGAGGACCTCCGGGGCGCCGACGAGGCAGCCAATCCGCAGGCCGGCGAGGCCGAACGCCTTCGAGAACGTCCGTCCGACGATCACGTTCGGGTGCTTCTGGAGCTCGGGCAGCAGGCTCTGACCCGAGAACTCGGCGTAGGCCTCGTCCACGAAGACGACGACCTCCTGCGGCACCGCGCGCGCCAGCGTGCGGATGTCGTCGAGCGGCACCGCCACACCCGTCGGGTTGTTGGGGCTGGTGACGATGACGACCCGCGTGCGCGGCGTGACCGCGGCGAGGACGTCGTCGAGCGGAAACGAGAAGTCCGGCCGCGGCGCCACGCCGACGAACTGCGCGCCGACGCTGTCGGCGTCCACGCGGAAGATCTCGAACGCCGGCTCCGGCACGACGACCTCCGGCACCAGGCCGTCGGCGCGCTCCCGGAGGTACGCGACCGACAGGAACATGATGCCTTCGTCCAGGCCGTTCACCAGGGCGACCCGATCGGACGGCACGCCGAGATAGCGGGCGCAGGCGTCGATGGTCGCTGCATACGGCGGGTAGAACGCGACATCGTCGGGCCGCAACGCCGCGAGCGCTTCGAGCACCTTCGGCGACGGGCCACCGGTGTTCTCGTTCTGGTGCAGGCGGAGGCCGCTGTACAGCTCCGCCGGTTTCTGGTACTTCGCTGGCATGGCTCTAGGCTCCGGCCTCCCGCCTCGTCGCCCTGCCCGCGATCCGGACGTCGATGGACTCCGCGTGAGCGGCGAGCCCTTCCGCGCGAGCGAGGGTGGTGATCGTCGGCGCCAGGCTCGCGAGGCCGCGGCGCGTGACGCGCTGCACGGCCATCACGCGCACGAAGTCGGCCGCGCTCAGTCCGCCGCGGAACCGCGCGGCGCCGGCGGTGGGCAGCACGTGGTTCGAGCCCGTGGCGTAATCGCCGGCGGCCTGCGCCGTGAACGGCCCCACGAACACCGCACCGGCGACGAGGTGTCCGCGAGCCAGGGACTCGCGATCCACGACGAGGTGCTCCGGCGCGAGGCGGTTGGCGAGCGCGACGGCTTCCTTCGCGCTGCGGACCATGACGATGGCGCCGTGCCGGGCCAGCGACTGCTCGACGACGTCGCGGCCCTCGGCGCGGCGGTCGACCTCTGCGGCGACGCGCGCGGCCAGGCGCCGGCTCCAGGTAATCAGGATCGACCGGGCGTCGGGGTCGTGCTCGGCCTGCGCGACGAGATCCGCGGCGATCCACTCGGCGGGTCCCGAGCCGGCGACGATCACGATCTCGGTCGGGCCGGCGAAGAAGTCGATCGCGCAGTCTCCCGACACGTAGGCCTTTGCCGCCGCGACCCACCGGTTGCCCGGTCCGACAATCTTGTCCACGCGCGGCACCGGCCCGGCGCCGTAGGCGAGCGCCGCCACCGCGTGCGCGCCGCCGAGGCGGAAGAGCCGCGTCACGCCCGCTTCGAGGGCCGCCGCCATCACGACGGGCTCGGGCCTCGGGCAGACGGCGACGATCTCGCGGACGCCGGCCTCGCGCGCGGGGACGGCGGTCATCAGCAGGGACGAGGGAAGCGGGAAGCGGCCGCCGGGCACGTAGCAGCCGACGCGGTCCAGCGGCTCGACCCGCTGTTCGATCACGACGCCCGGCGCGACGGTGATGCGACGGCGCTTCGGGATCTGCTGCCGGGCGACCCTGGCGATGTGGCGCGCCGCGCGCGCGAGCGCGCGGCGCTCGGCGCCAGGCACCAGGGCGGCCTGGCGCCGGATCTCGCTCGACGGGATCTCGAGCGGCGGCCGCGCCTGGTCGAACCGCCGCGCGAATCGCAGGAGCGCCGGACCGCCCTGGTCCCGCACCGCGTCCACGATTGCCCGCACGCGCCGCTCGAAGCCGCGATCAGCGGTGCGGTCGGCGGCGAGCAGGCGGTTCACCGCCCGGCGGTTGCTGGCTTCCAGGATGCGCATGTTCACAGGACGATCTTGTTGAGCGGGTACTCCACGATCCCCTGTGCGCCCGCCGCCTTCAGCTTCGGGATCAGATCGCGGACCGTCCGCTCCTCGATGATCGTGTTGACGGCCACCCAGTCCTGATCGCTCAGGCTCGAGATCGTGGGGCGCTGCAGGGCAGGCAGCAGCGACAGGACGGCGTCGAGGTGGCCGTGGCGGACGTTGAGCATGAGGCCGACGCGGCCCTGGGCCTCGATCGCGGCCCTGAGCAGCAGCGCCAGGTTCTCGACCTTCGTCTTCTTCCACGGATCGGCGAGCGTGACGTTGTTGGCGATGAGCTGGGTGTTCGACTCCATGACGGTGTCGAGCACGCGCAGGCGATTGGCCCGGAGAGACGACCCCGTCTCCGTGACCTCGACGATCGCGTCGGCGAGGTGCGGCGGCTTGACCTCGGTGGCGCCCCACGAGAACTCGACGCGCTTCACCTTCACGCCCTGCTTCTCGAAGTAGTCCTTCGTGACGCGCACGAGCTCGGTGGCGACCACCTTGCCCTCGAGGTCCTTCGCCGAGCGGATCGTCGAATCCTCCGGCGCGGCGAGCACCCAGCGGACCTTGCCGAAGCTCTGCTTCGCGTAGACGAGATCGGTGATCGGCGTCAGGACGCCCGTGCGGCCGTCGCCCAGCTCGTGCTCGGCGACCCAGTCGAGGCCGGTGAGGCCGGCGTCGAGGACCCCGTCGGAGACGTAGCGTGCCATCTCCTGCGCGCGGATGAGCATGCACTCGATGTCCGGGTCGTCGATCGTCGGGAAGTACGAGCGCGAGCTGACGTAGACGTTGAAGCCCGCGCGGGCGAAGAGCTGAATCGTCGCGTCCTGCAGCGAGCCTTTCGGGATCCCCAGCCTGAGTTTCATCGGTATGTTCCTGTCGTCGGGGGGCGTCGGGCCCGCCTCAATCCAGCGTCCGGTAGAAGCAGGTCCGCTCGCCGGTGTGGCACACGTTGCCGTCGCCGAGGCGCTTCACCTTCAGGAGCACCGTGTCCTCGTCGCAGTCGACGAAGGACTCGACGACCTCCAGCTTGTTCCCCGAGGTCTCGCCCTTCATCCAGAGCTTGTTGCGCGTGCGGCTGAAGAACGTGGCGAAGCCGGTCCGCTTCGTGTCGGCCAGCGCCTGTTCGTTCATGAAGCCGACCATGAGGACCTCGCCCGTCTGGTGGTCCTGGATGACCGCGGGGATGAGGCCGTCGAGTTTCGAGAAGTCCATAGCCATCGTCTGTGTCCCTGAAAACAAAAAACCCCGCCGGAGGGCGGGGCTGCGTGTCGTCGCGAAGCTCTCGAACCAACCTAGCGCACGCGCAGCTCCACACTCCGGCCGTGGCGGCCGTGGTGATGATGCACGTGGTGGCGGCGAGTCGCGACGAACATGACGTCAAAGCGTAGTCGGTTTGGAGCCGGGGAGTCAAGGTTTCCGCGCGCCGGGGCTTCCTGGCGCCGCATCCTGAGGGCTAGGATCGACCGAGGCATGGCCGTGGTCAACCTGTTCGAGGGCGTGCCGGCGTCGATCCCGCTCGGCCCTGGAGCCGTTCACCTGTCGGGCTGGCTGCCGCCAGACGAGCAGCTCGCGCTCGTGCTGACCTGCACCGCCCTCATGGACGGCGAGACGCCCGGCTACGTTCCCGTCGTCCGCGGGGGCGGCCGGATGCACGTGCGCATGCTCTGTCTGGGACGTCACTGGAACGGACAGACGTACCGGTACGAACCGGCGCGCAGCGACTTCGACGGCCGCGCCGCGCCGCCGATCCCCGCCGGGCTGCACGATCTCGCGCGACGGGCTGCCGAGGCGGCGGGGTGGGCGGCCTTCGATCCGGACATCTGCATCCTGAACTTCTACGTCGCCGCGGACGGACGGATGGGCCTGCACCAGGACAAGGACGAGACGCCGGCATCGATCGCCGCCGGCCTGCCGGTCGTCTCCGTCTCGGTCGGCGACACGGCGCGGTTCCTGTTCGGAGGGACGAGACGACGCGACCCCGTCTCCGCGATCCGTCTGGCGTCGGGCGATGCCTTCGTGTTCGGGGGGGCGGCGCGCCTGCGCTACCACGGCGTCTCGCGGATCCTGTCCGGCACCGCGCCGCCGGATCTCGGGCTCTCCGGTCGGTTCAACCTCACGTTCCGCCAGTACTGATCCCGGCCCGCGTCAGGATCGCGGCTCGGTCGCGCGGGCGATCATCACCTCGGTCGACTTGATGATCGCGAGCGCATCGTCGCCGCGGCGCAGCTTGAGCTCGTTGACGGCGTCGCGCGTGATGACGGCGGTGAGCGTCTGATCGCCCACCCGGAGGCGGACCTGCGCGAGCAGCCCCTCGATCCGCACTTCTTCCACGAAGCCGCGGATCTGGTTGCGGCCGCTGAGCGTGACGATCACGGTGTGGTCGTCCTTCTTCACGCGGCGCCCGACGCCGCGCCCCCGCTGCGCCTGCAGCCGCTCGATTTCCGCCTCGGCGATCCGGTGGTGCCCGCCGGGCGTCTGCGTCGTCCGGACGCGCCCCTGGTAGATCCACTGTTTGAGCGTGGAGTAGCCGACGCCGAGCCGTTCGGCCGCGTCGCGCACCGTGACTAGCGCCATTGGCGTGTACGGCTGAAATCGACTAACATAATCGACTCTAATCATATTGAAATGGGTGGGTCATTGTGAAGACCATTCTTCGTGCCGCGATCGCGGCCGTGCTGGCCGCCGCCGCGGCCAGCTGCGGGGGACCGGCGCGCGGGTCGGCCACCGTCCGCATTGCCGCCGCCGCCGATCTCCGCTACGCGCTCGAAGCGCTGGCGGCCGGGTTCAAGACGCAGCACCCGGAGGTGACCGTCACCACGGCGTACGGGTCCTCCGGCGTCTTCTACTCGCAGATCGAGAACGGAGCGCCGTTCGACGTCTTCCTGTCCGCCGACGTGGACTATCCCAAGCAGCTCGACGCGGCCGGCTTCACCCTTCCCGGGTCGACGTTCATCTACGCGGTCGGGCGCATCGTCGTCTGGGTGCGGAAGACGTCGACGCTGGACCTCGGCCGCGGACTCCAGACGCTCCTCGACCCGTCGGTGGCCCATGTCGCCATCGCGAATCCACAGCACGCGCCGTACGGCCAGGCGGCGCAGGCGGCGCTCACGAAGGCTGGAGTGTTCGCGGCCGTCGAGCCGAAGCTGGTCCTCGGCGAGAACGTCTCGCAGACGCTGCAGTTCGTGCAAAGCGGATCGGCAGACGCCGGAATCGTCGCGCTCTCGCTGGCGCTGGCGCCGACGGTGGTCGACGCGGGCCGGTACTGGGAAGTGCCGCTCGACCTCTATCCGCGCCTGGAGCAGGGCGGCACGATCATGAAGACCGCCGCCAGCCCGGAAGCGGCGCGCCAGTTCACGGCCTTCATGCAGGGCGAGACGGGCCGGCAGATCCTCCAGCGCTTCGGCTTCTCCATGGTGGCGGGCTGAGGTGGACTGGGTCGCCCTCGGCGTGAGCGTCCGCCTCGCGGCGGCGACGACGACGGTCCTCGTGGCGATAGGGATCCCGATCGCCTACTGGGTGGCGTTCTCGACGTGGCGGGCGAAGTTCCTGGCCGAGGCGGTCGTTGCGCTCCCGCTCGTGCTCCCGCCGAGCGTGCTCGGCTTCTACATCCTGGTCGCGATCGGACCCGTGAGCCCGGTCGGCCGTCTGCTGGAGGCGGTGACGGGCCGCGGCCTGCCGTTCACCTTCCAGGGGCTGCTGGTCGCCTCCGTCATCTACAGCCTGCCCTTTGCCGTGCAGCCGTTCGCGACCTCGTTCGCGTCGGTGGACCGCCGGCTGATCGAAGCGTCCTGGTCGCTCGGCGTCTCCCGCGCCGAGACCTTCCGGCGGATCGTTCTGCCGTTGTCGGTGCGTGGCGTCGTGACCGGGATGGTGCTGAGCTTCGCGCACACGCTCGGCGAGTTCGGCGTCGTCCTCATGGTCGGCGGGAACATCGCCGGCACGACACGTACGATCTCGGTGTCGATTTACGACAGCGTGCAGGCGCTCGACTACCGTGCGGCGTGGCACACCTCACTCGTGCTGCTGGCCGTCTCGTTCGTCATCCTGTCGATGACCTACGCGCTGCAGCGCTCGGTGTGGGTCGTATGGCCGATGAGCTCGTAGTCGCCTTCGAGACGCGCTTTCCGAGCGGCGCAGTCGTGGCCGCGTCAATCGACGTGTCGCTTCCCGGCGGCTCGGTGTTCGGGATCTTCGGCCCCTCCGGCGCCGGCAAGACGACGATCGTACGGACGATCGCCGGGCTCGAGCGCCCCGATCGCGGCACCATCCGCTTCGGGGGGGACACGTGGTTCGACGGCCGCACGTGGGTGGAGCCGCAGCGTCGGCGCGTGGGCTATGTCGGCCAGGCGCCCGCCCTCTTCCCGCACCTGACCGTCCAGGAGAACATCGAGTACTGGCGACACGCCGGTGACGGACGTCGGGCAGCCTTCTCCACGGCGGACCTGCTGTCGATGCTCGAGCTGGAGGGGCTCGCGTCGCGCCGGCCGCGCGAGCTGTCGGGCGGCCAGGCGCAGCGTGTCGCGCTGGCGCGCGCCCTGGCGCCCGGACCGCGCCTGCTCGTGCTGGACGAGCCCTTCAGCGGCCTGGATCTGCCGGTCCGCGTGCGGCTGCGCGGCCACCTGCGGGCGCTCGTCGAGCGGCTGCAGATCGCGGCGATCCTGGTGACGCACGATCGAACCGATGCCATCGCCCTCTGTCGCGACATGGCCGTGCTCGCCGGCGGCCGCGTCCGGCAGATCGGCCCGGTGGCCGAGGTCTTCCGCCATCCCGCGGACCTCGTCGTCGCCGAGTCGGTGGGGGTCGAGTCCGTCGTGCCGGCGCGGGTGGCGCGGGTGGAGGCGGGCCTCGTGGAGCTGCGGGTCGGCGACACGCGCATCCGGGCCGCCGACAGCGCCGCCCTGCCGGCGGGAGCCGACGTGTTCGCCTGCATCCGGGCCGAGGACGTGACCCTGGAGCGTGCGGCCCCGGCCACGGCGAGCGCCCGCAACCACCTTCCCGGCCGCGTCGTGCGCGTGGAGGCCGAAGGTCACGTCGAACGGGTGACGCTCGACTGCGGCTTCCCGCTCGTGGCGCTCGTGACGCGCAACGCCCGCGAGGAGATGGGCCTCGAGGCAGGCAGCCCGATCGTCGCCGCCGTCAAGGCGACGAACATTCATCTGGTCGAAAAAGAGTAGGTTCTCGAGGTTCCCTGACGGTTACTTCGAGAGGACGATGTTACGCCGGCAGCGGCTTCCCGGTGGTCTCTTCGCCGAAGGGCAGCAGCAGGATGCCGATCACGAACGCAACCGACGTCCACGCCACGGGGATGCCCAGCGATCCGTAGGCCGTCACGCCGGCGCCGACGATGAAGGTGATCGCGGCACCGATGAAGCGCCCGGAGGAGGTGGCGAAGGCGAACGCGCTGGCGCGGCAGCTGGTCTCGTACTGCTCCGGCAGCCACAGCGTGTACATCGCGAAGTTCGCGCCGCCGAGGCCGAGCACGAAGAGGTCGATCATGAACCAGGTGAGCGCGCCGCCGCCCATGTAGTAGATGAAGCCGAAGCCCCAGAGGATTCCGGCGAACATCAGCGCGAAGTAGATGGCGAGCGTGAGGCGTCGCCCGAGCGCGTCGGCGATCGGCGGCAGCACCACGCAGCCGACGATTGTCCCCACGGAGAGCAGCATCGTGCCGTAGGACGCCAGGCGCGCGGCCTCCGGCGCGGCGTGTCCGGCGCGCCCGGCAATCTGGGTGACGGCCGTGGGTACGTACACGGATCCGGCCCACAGGCCGACCACCGAGATGAGCAGGTAGGTCGAGTTCAGGACGGTGCGTCGCGCGTACAGCGGCGAGAAGAGCTCCGCGAACGCCTGCCGCATGGACGGGCGTGCCGCCTCGCGCTCCCACTTCTCCGACTCGCGGACGCCGTAGCGGACGAAGGCGACCAGGAGCGCCGGCACGCCGCCGACCGCGAACATCCAGCGCCAGCCGTGCGACGCGCCGATCGTGGAGTTGGCGATCGCCGCGAGGAAGAAGCCGAAGTAGTAGCCGGTGTGCATGTACCCGGCGCCCATCTTGCGGCGATCCTCCGGCCACTCCTCGGCGATGAACGTGCCGCCCATCGACCACTCGCCGCCGATCCCGACCCCGGCGAGCAGCCGGCACACCGCGAGCTGCCAGATGCCGGTCGTGACGGCGCTCAGGAACGTGAACAGGGAGTAGCAGAGGATCGTCAGCGCGAGCGTGCGGACGCGGCCGAAGCGGTCCGCCACCGGGCCCCAGGCCATCGACGCGCCCCATCCGACGAGGAACAGGGCGAAGAGCAGACTGCCGTAGAAGCTGACGTTGCCGGGCGTCGCCGGGATGCCCGAACGGGGGAGGAGCTCGGTCATCGCCGGCACCAGGACCAGCGCGTAGATGAACGAGTCCATCCCGTCGAGCGCCCATCCGCCCCACGCCGCCCAGAACCCGCGGACCTGATTCGTCGTCAGGCGGGACCGGGCGGCGGCGGTGGTCGGCGACATGCGCCGCTAGGATATCTCAGGCGCTCATGCGACGCTCAGCACCGGACAGGGCGAGGCCTGGACAATCCCGAACGCGTGCGTCCGCAACCGCGCGAACGGACCGGCGGCCGCGCCCCGACCGATGACCAACAGGTCGGCGTGATCCTGACGCGCCTGCTCCGTCGTCGTCTCGACAATCTCGCCGACGGCGACCCGGGGCTCGGCCGCGACGCCCGCCTCTTTCACGAGCGCGGCGACCTTCTGCTCGGCGGTGTCGCGGGCTTCGTCCTGCAGATGGCGCTCGCTCGTGGCCGACGGCCAGTCGCTGATCGGCGGGACCACGTGGAGGAGCGCGAGCGTGGCGCCCGTCGCCGCGCCGAGCGCGGCGGCGTACTGCATGACCTTGACGCTGTCGGCGCCGCCGTCGACCGCGCAGAGGATCGTGCGCGGAGCCTCCGGCGCGGTCTGCGTCTCGGTGTGCGCGGCCGTCCAGACCGGACACGGCGCGTCGTGGAGCACCTTCAACGTCACCGATCCGATCAGCAGGTTGCGGAACAGACCGAGCCCGTGCGTCGGCATCATCACGAGATCGACGTCGTGGTGCTTTGCATAGTCGGTGATGCGGAACGCGGGATCCCCCGCGTCGGCCACGCGCGCCACCTGCAGGCCCTGCAGTTCCGGAACCGGCGCCGCGTCGAGCCGCTGCTGCAGCTCGCGCTTCCATTGCTCCGAGGTGTCGCCGGCGCGCAGCGTCGATCCACCCATTTCGACGGGCACCAGCTCGAAGGCCGGCGGCACGACGCTGAACAGGGTGACCCGCGCACCCGTCCGGCTGGCGAGCGCCCGCACGAACGGGAGGGCCTGCTGGCTCTGTGGAGAGAAGTCGTAGGGAAACAGGATGTGCCGGAGCTGAAAGTTCGTCGTCATACCTTCATCCTTCTGCCGTGGTGCGTCGATCGCGGCGGGAATGCGTGCGGTGCGCACGATACCGCAACCCGCGACTTCTGGCGAGTCCCGCCGGAGGCGGCGAATCCGGCCCCGTCGATTGAGTAGACTGGAGACGAACGTGGAATCCGAGTCGCGCTGGCGGATCGGCTGGAGCGCGGTCGGGCGCGGGTGGCGGAACCGCTGCCCGCATTGCGGCCGGGGGCCGATCTACCGGGGCTGGCACCACGAGCTGCCCGCCTGTCCGGCCTGCGGCCTCGTGTACGAACGCCGCTCGGGCGACACGTGGCTGTACGTCGTCGTCGGCGACCGGCTCCCGATCGCGGCCCTGGTCGTCCTCGTCTACTTCGACCTGTTCCGCGCGCACCCGGTCTTTCGATTCTCGCTGTACGCGGCGATCGCGGCGCTGCTCCTGGTCACCGCGCGCCCGCGATGGGGCGTCGGCATCGCCCTGCACTATCTCACGCGGCGGTTCTGGCCCGATCCCGACGATCCCGTGCCGGCGTCCGACCCGGCGGGCGCGGGGATGCGCCGGTACACGTAGACCTGGGCCGGCGCCTTCGAGTCCGGATCCGTGCTCGTCCTCCGGATCTCCCGGGCGCCGGGTTGCAGCTGCCAGATCAGGTGCTCGTTGCCGCCGGGCATCGGCCCGCCCTGCGGCCGGTGGATGTCGATCTGGATCTCGCCGGGCCGGCGGACCCAGCGCGCTTCCTGGGTCGCGCCGAGCTGGCCGGGATGGGTCCTGCCGTCGAGCACGAACTCGCTGCTGTTCATCGCCTGACCGTCGAACAGGAACTCGATCGTGAACCGGTCGCCGCTCTCCATGAGGTGCACGACCGTCTGGTGCCCGTGCATCATCGCCGGCACGCCCGTGCTGGCCGCCTCGTCCAGCCGCCACCACCCGTTGAACGAATCGGCGGCCGCCGCCTGTCCTGCCATCGACAGGACAACGGCCGCGGCAACCAGCCAGATCTTTCGCAGGTCAGACATGTTCTGACGGCTCTCCACGTCCTCGGACTCGCGTGGCCGCAGGCGCCGGCATTCTCAGTACCGGTAGTGCGCCGGCTTGTACGGGCCGTCCTTCGACACGCCGAGGTAGTTGGCCTGTTCGTCGGTCAACTGCGTGAGCTTGACGCCGAGCTTGGCCAGGTGCAGCCGCGCGACCTCTTCGTCCAGCTTCTTGGGCAGCATCGACACGGTCCGTCCGTACTTCTCCGCGTTCTGATGCAGATCGAGCTGCGCGAGCACCTGGTTCGTGAACGACGCCGACATCACGAAGCTCGGATGCCCGGTCGCGCAGCCCAGGTTCAGGAGCCGGCCCTCGGCGAGCACGAGCACGCTGTGCCCGTCGGGGAAGCGCCACTCGTCGTACTGCGGCTTGATGTTGATGCGCTCGATCCCCGCCACCTTCTTCAGGCCGGCCATGTCGATCTCGTTGTCGAAGTGGCCGATATTGCCGACGATGGCCTTGTCCTTCATCCGCCCCATGTGGGCGGCGGTGATGATGTTGCAGTTGCCCGTCGCCGTGATGAAGATGTCCGCCGTCTCGATCACGTCCTCGAGCGTCGCGACCTCGTAGCCTTCCATCGCGGCCTGCAGCGCGCAGATCGGGTCGATCTCGGTAACGACGACGCGGCAGCCCTGGCCGCGCAGCGCCTGCGCGCACCCCTTGCCGACTTCACCGAAGCCGAAGACGACGGCGACCTTGCCGCCCAGCATGACGTCGGTCGCGCGCGCGAGCCCGTCGGGCAGCGAGTGGCGGCAGCCGTAGATGTTGTCGAACTTGCTCTTGGTCACCGAGTCGTTCACGTTGACGGCAGGGAAGAGCAGCTTGCCCGCCTCCATCATCTGGTACAGGCGGTGCACGCCGGTCGTCGTCTCCTCGCTGACGCCGCGGATCGTCGACGCGAGCCGCGTCCAGCGGCCCTTCTCCTTCGCGATCGAGGTGCGGATGGTCTCGAGGATCACGCCCCACTCCTCGGGGTGGCCGTGGGGATCGAACGGCGGGACGCTCCCGGCCTTCTCGAACTCCACGCCCTTGTGCACGATCAGCGTCGCGTCGCCGCCGTCGTCGACGATGAGCGTCGGTCCGGAGCCGTCGGGCCACTCGAGCGCCTCGCTCGTGCACCACCAGTACTCCTCGAGCGTCTCGCCCTTCCAGGCGAAGACGGGAGTGCCCTTCGGCGCGGCCGCCGTGCCGCCCGTCTCCGGACGTCCGACGACGACGGCCGAGGCGGCATGGTCCTGGGTCGAGAAGATGTTGCAGGAGACCCACCGGACGTCCGCGCCCAGCGCGGTGAGCGTCTCGATGAGGACCGCCGTCTGCACGGTCATGTGCAGGCTGCCCATGATGCGCGCGCCGGCCAGCGGCGCCTTTCCGGCGAACCGCTCGCGGAGCGCCATCAGGCCGGGCATCTCCTGCTCGGCGAGCCGGATCTCCTTGCGCCCGAAGTCGGCCAGCGCGAGATCGCGGACCTTGTACGGTTCCCGGCCCGCGGCCCTGGCCGCGGCGAACGGATGAATCTTCTCGACAACAGTGGCCATTCTGTCTCTCCCCTTCAAGAAGGATGTTCGCCGAATTCACGGCTTTCGTTCTGCGAGAATCCGCTTCGTGGCCCGCGCGACGAACAGTGCGGGGCCCTTCGCCCGGGTGTCGGTGGGCAGCGGCACGAACCGGACGTGGTCGAAGCCCGTGCCGTCGAGCAGATCGCCCAGGTGCTCCTCGTCGAAGCCGAGCCACACGTGGCCCATCTGCGTCCGATAGCTCTCGCGGTCGTGCGGCAGCATGTCGGCGACGAGGAGCGGCGCGCCGGGCTTGAGGACGCGCGCGACTTCCGCCAGGGCGCGGTCCGGTTCCGCCAGGTGGTGCAGCACCAGCATCAGCGTCGCCGCGTCGAGGCGCGCGTCGTCGACCGGCAGCGACTCGAGGTCGCCGCGCCGCAGGTCGACGTTCTCGATGCCGCGGAGCCGCTTCTTCGCGGCCTGCAGCATTGCCGCCGACTGGTCGACGGCCACGACGCGCGCGACGAACGGCGCGAGCGCCGCGGTCAGGCGGCCGGTGCCGCAGCCCAGATCGCCGACGACCCACGAGGGATCGGCGAAGCCGGCCAGCGCGGCGAGGTGGAAGCGCTCGCCGAACAGCTCATCGCGGAGCCGGTCCCACTGGCCGGCGGAGGAGGAGAAGAACTCCTGCGACGCGGTCCGCCGGTCGGCGAGCGCGGCCTGCAGCCGCCGCTGATCCTGCGCGGCGGCCGCGGTAGGGCCGACCTGCTCCCGCACCAGCTGCCAGAGGCGCCGGGTCGCCTGGTCGAGCCCCTCGCGCTCCATCGTGTAGAAGTTGCTCGTGCCCTCGGCCCGCGCCGTCACCCAGCCGCTGTCGGCGAGCGCCTTGAGGTGGCGGCTGACCGTCGACTGGGGAAGCTGGAGCACGGCGCACATTTCGCCCACCGTGAGCTCGCGGCGCTCGAGGACGAGCAGGATGCGGCTCCGTGTGGTGTCGGCCAGCGCCGACAGGTGGTCGAGGATGGCAGGGGACCGGCCGGTCATTCAATCCGTGAATCCGGATTAAACGATAGAGCGCCGGGCGAGTCAAGCGCAGAAACGGCGGAGGCGCCGGGCCGCGCGGCCGGGCGGTTACGGAGCCGTCGCCGCGGCCTGCTGCACGGCGTTCGGGTCGCACCCGAAGATGCCCGCGCCATTGTCCGGCTTCGATGCGCAGTACTCCCCCAGCGCGCGGGCCAGCTCGTCGCGAGCGGCCTGCTCGTTGTGGGACTTGCGGGCGTTGTCGACGCTCTGGACCAGCTTGGGCGTCAGCAGCTGCTCGAGCAGCGTCGTGATCGAGACCGTCAGCAGCTCGCCCTGGCTGTAGGCGGCATACGGCTGGGCCAGCGGGTTGTCGGTCTTCGGAAAGAGCACCTGCTGCATCTCGTAGGCGTAGATGCCGCCGGGCACGACCGGGCTCGCGTAGTCCTCTTTGGTCGTGCCGGTGAGGACGTTCTCCGGCATCTTCTGCTTTTCCTGAATCTCGACCTTGAAGTGCACGGGCTCGTTGAGCCCCTTCAGCTGGTCGTCCGGGTTCGCGGACTTTTCGAGCCCCTTGCGGATGGCGTCGAGCGACACCGGCAGGTTCGTCGAGCTGTCGTCGGCAGGTGACGCCGCTTCGGAGGCGGGGGACGTCGTCTGGTCCTGCGCCAGCGCCGGGGCCGCCAGGCACACCGCCGCTAACACCAGTGCCATCAATCGCATACTTGATTGGACGCCGTTGAGGCTGCCGCGGTTGTTCGACATGACACCAACCAACGCTGCATTACACGCGCCAACGGGGCTGTATAGACTGAGGCCGGCATGCCCGAGCTCCCCGACATTCTGGCCTATCTGGAGGCGATTAACCGGCACCTGCCCGGCCATCGTCTGCTGCGGGCGACCCTGCGCAGCAGCTTCGTGCTGCGATCGGTCGATCCGCCCCTGACCGCCCTCGAGGGTCTCGATCTGAACGGCGTCAGCCGGCTCGGCAAGCGGATCGTGCTGGCCTTCGGCGACCGGCGCGATCTGTTCCTCGTTCTGCACCTGATGATTGCTGGCCGGCTGCGGTGGCGGCCTGCGGCGCCGCCGGCGCGGAAGGCTCCCGCGATCCCCGCGACGATCGTGCTGGCAACGCTCGAGTTCGACCACGGCTCGCTCATCCTGACCGAAGCCGGGTCGAAGAAGCGCGCCTGGATGCGCGTCGTGCGGGGCGAGGCGTCGCTGGCCGGCCTGGACCCGGGCGGTCTCGATCCGATCGGCGCCTCGGCCGAGGCGTTCCGGGAGGCGCTCATGCGGGAATCGCACACGCTCAAGCGGGCGCTGACCGACCCTCGGCTCTTCGACGGTATCGGGAACGCGTACTCCGACGAGATCCTGCACGCGGCGCGCCTCTCCCCGCTCGCGCTCACGCGGCGGCTGTCGGACGCCGAGGTGCTGCGCCTCTACGACGCGACGCGGGCGACGCTCCTCGTCTGGATCGACCACCTGCGCCGGGAGGCGGCCGCGGCGTTTCCGGAGAAAGTGACGGCGTTCCGGAGCGAGATGGCCGTGCACGGGCGGTTCGGCCGGCCGTGTCCCGTGTGCGGGGCGCCCGTGCAGCGCATCGTCTATGCCGACAACGAGTGCAACTACTGCGCGCGCTGCCAGACGGGCGGGCGCCGGCTGGCCGACCGCGCGCTGTCGCGGCTGCTCCGGGAGGACTGGCCGCGCGCGCTCGACGACGGGACCTGACGGCCGGGGTTGCACGAACTACATCACTGAATGTAGATTTATCGATGTGCAGGCCGCCTCAGGGCTCCACCGGCTGCTCGGCGACGAGGCACGGCTCCGGCTGCTGCGGGCCCTGGCGCGCGAGCGCCTCAACGTCACCGAGCTCACCGGCGTCCTCGGTCTCGCCCAGTCCGGCGTCTCGCGCCACCTGAAGCTCCTGAAGGAGGCGGGCTTCGTCGTCGAAGAGAAGGACGGCGGCTTCTCGTACTACCGGCTGGCGCCCGGCCTGCGCGAGAAGAGCGGCGGCGCGGTCTGGGCGCTGCTCGAGGCGCAGTTCGACGCGGCCGCCGACGACTCCGCGGTCCGTGCCGACGACGCGCGGCTGCAGGAAGTGCTGCGGCTGCGGAAGGAGAACTTCGAGCGCCACGCGGGCCCCGACGCGCGCGATGCGCGTCAGCTCGTGCCGGGCCGCAGCTGGGCGGCCTGGTCGCGCGCGCTCGGCCTCCTGCTGCCGCCGCTGCGCGTCGCCGACATCGGCTGCGGCGAGGGATACCTGACCGTGGAGGCCGCCCGGTGGGCGCGCCGGGTGGTCGCCGTGGATTCGATCCGACGCCGTGCTGGCGCGCGCGCGGGCGCTCGCCGCGCGGCGTCGCATCTCGAACATCACCTGGAAGCGCGGCGACCTGGAAAAGCTGCCGCTGGCCGACGGGTCGGTCGACGTGGCGCTGCTGTCGCAGGCGCTGCACCACGCGCACGACCCGGCGCGGGCCGTGACCGAAGCCGTCCGTGTGCTCTGTCCGGGCGGCCGCGTGCTGCTCCTCGACCTGCGCAAGCACGGGGAGGACTGGGTCCGGTCGAAGCTCGGCGATCGGCGCCTCGGGTTCGACGATCGCGAATTGAAGCGCCTGCTCGTCGGGGCCGGCCTGACCGACGTCCGGACGATCGTGGGCGCGAGGAAGACCGGCGACCCCTTTGCCGTGCTGATCGCCGTGGGCACGAGGCCCGGGCCCGGCGCCCGCGAAGCGGCGGAGGCACGGCGGACGGGGAAGAAGAAGCCGACGCCCTGAGACTCCGTGTCGTGGTGCCGTTCCCGGGATCGTGATTCTCGCACTGACGAAAGAGGCTCGACTCATGACCGACGTTCGCAAGGTGCTCGACGAACTGCTCGCGCGGCGCATTCTCGTGCTCGACGGGGCGATGGGGACGATGATCCAGCGGCACGGGCTGTCCGAGGCGGACTTTCGCGGCCACCGGTTCGCCGATCACCGGCGCGATCTGAAGGGCGACAACGACCTGCTGAACCTGACGCGCCCCGACGTCATCGGCGGCATCCACCGCGAGTACCTGGCCGCGGGCAGCGACATCGTCGAGACGAACACCTTCAACGGCACCGCGATCGCGCAGGCCGACTACGGCCTCGAGGCGATCGTCTACGAGCTCAATCTCGAGGGTGCGCGGCTGGCGCGGGCCGCGTGTGACGAGTGGGCCGCGCGGACGCCCGGCCAGCCCCGGTTCGTGGCCGGATCGATGGGGCCGACCAACAAGATCCTCTCGATCTCGCCGGACGTGAACAATCCGGCGTTCCGCAACCTCACCTTCGACGAGCTGCGCGAGGCCTACAAGGTGCAGGCGCGGGGCCTGATCGACGGCGGCGCCGACCTGCTGCTGCTCGAGACGATCGTCGACACGCTCAATGCCAAGGCGGGCATCGTCGCGATCGAGGAGGTCTTCGAAGAGCGGGGCGTCCGGCTGCCGCTGATGCTGTCGGTCACCGTCACCGATCGCAGCGGCCGGACGCTCTCGGGGCAGACGATCGACGCCTTCTGGGTCTCGATCGCGCACGCGAAGCCGTTCAGCGTCGGGATCAACTGCTCGCTCGGTGCGCGGGAGATGCGTCCCTACGTCGCCGAGCTGGCGCGCCTGGCCGACTGCTGGGTGAGCTGCTATCCGAACGCGGGCCTGCCCAATGCGTTCGGACAGTACGACGAGCAGCCGCCCGACACGTCGGCCCAGCTCGGCGAGTTCGCCGCGAGCGGATTCGTCAACATCGTCGGCGGCTGCTGCGGGACGACGCCCGACCACGTCCGGGCCATCGCCGGCGCCGTGCGCGACCTGCCGCCGCGCCCGCGTCCCCACCAGCCGACCGAGCGGTTCACGACCGTCGCCGGCCTCGAGACGCTGACGATCCGGCCCGACTCGAACTTCCAGATGATCGGCGAGCGGACCAACGTCACCGGCTCGAAGCGCTTCGCGCGGTTGATCGCCGCCGGCGACTACGCCGCCGCGGCCGCCGTCGCGCTCGAGCAGGTGCGCGGCGGCGCCAATCTGATCGACGTCAACATGGACGAGGGCATGCTCGACTCCGAGCGCGCGATGGCCGAGTTCCTCAACTACATCGCCACCGAGCCGGAAATCGCGCGCGTGCCGTTCATGATCGACAGCTCGAAGTGGTCGGTCATCGTCGCCGGTCTGAAGTGCGTGCAGGGGAAGCCGATCGTCAACTCGATCAGCCTGAAAGAAGGGGAGGCCGACTTTCTGCAGAAGGCGGCGACCGCGAGACGCTACGGCGCCGGCGTGGTCGTGATGGCGTTCGACGAGCGGGGCCAGGCCGACACCGTCGCGCGCAAGGTCGAGATCTGCCACCGCGCCTACGCGCTCCTGACCGAGCGGGCGGGCTTCGATCCCACCGACATCGTCTTCGATCCCAACGTGCTCGCGATCGCCACGGGGCTCGAGGAGCACAACGCCTACGCGATCAACTTCATCGAGGCGACGCGGCTCATCAAGGCCTCGTGCCCGGGGGCGAAGGTGAGCGGCGGCATCAGCAACCTCTCCTTCTCGTTCCGCGGCAACGAGCCGGTGCGCGAGGCGATCCACGCCGCGTTCCTCTATCACGCGATCAAGGCCGGACTCGACATGGGGATCGTCAACGCCGGCCAGCTCGCGGTGTACGAGGACATCCCGGCCGGCCTGCTCGAGCGCGTCGAGGACATCATCTTCAACCGGCGGCCGGACGCCACCGAACGGATGGTCGAGTTCGCGGCGACGGTGAAGGGCGCGGGCTCGCGCCGCGAACAGGATTCGTCCTGGCGGGAGGCGCCCGTCGAGGCGCGGCTCTCCCACGCGCTCGTGCACGGCATCGTGGACTTCATCGAGGCCGACGTCGAGGAGGCCCGGCGGCAGTACCCCCGCCCGCTCGACATCATCGAGGGGCCGCTCATGGACGGGATGAAGGTGGTCGGCGACCTGTTCGGCGCCGGCAAGATGTTCCTGCCGCAGGTGGTCAAGAGCGCACGCGCGATGAAGAAGGCGGTCGCCTATCTGGAGCCCTTCATGGAAAAGGGCGCGGCCGGCGGGGACGCGCCGGCGGGCAAGGGCACGATCGTGATCGCAACGGTCAAGGGCGACGTCCACGACATCGGCAAGAACATCGTCGGCGTCGTGCTCGGGTGCAACAGCTACGAGGTGATCGACCTCGGCGTGATGGTGCCGTGCGACCGGATCCTCCAGGAAGCGATCGATCGCCGGGCCGACCTGGTCGGGCTGAGCGGCCTCATCACCCCCTCGCTCGACGAGATGGTGTTCGTCGCCAGGGAGATGGAGCGGCGGCAGTTCACCGTGCCGCTGCTCATCGGCGGCGCGACGACGAGCCGGCAGCACACGGCGGTGAAGATCGCCCCCGAATACGGCCGGGCCACGGTGCACGTGCTCGACGCATCCCGCGTCGTCGACGTCGTCTCGAGCCTCCTGAGCGAGAACGTGCGCCCGACGTTCGAGCGCGAGAACCGCGAGGCGCAGGCCTCGCTGAGGGATCAGTACGGCGCCCGCCGGTCGAGCCCGCTGCTGCCGTACGACGCGGCGCTCGCCAACCGGCTCGCGATCGAGTGGAGCCGCGAGCCGTTGCCGGCCCCGCCCTTCACGGGGCGCCGCGTGCTGGACGTGATCCCGCTCGCCGAGCTCGTGCCGTACATCGACTGGACCTTCTTCTTCGCCGCGTGGGAGCTGAAGGGGCGCTTCCCGGCCATCCTCGATCACCCGCAGTACGGACACGCGGCGCGCGAGCTCTACGACAATGCCCGCACGCTGCTCGATCACATCGTCGGGGGCGGGCTCCTCGAGGCCCGCGGCGTCTACGGCTACTGGCCCGCCGCGAGCGAAGACGACGACATCGCGGTGTTCGGGGAGGGCGGAGAGGCGAGCGAACTGCTCCGGTTCAACATGCTGCGCCAGCAGGAAACGCTGTCGGCCGGGCAGCCCAACCTGTCGCTCGCCGACTTCGTGGCGCCGCGCGGCGCCGGCGCCCGCGACTTCCTCGGCGCGTTCGCGCTGACCGCCGGGATCGGCGCCGACGCGCTGGCTCGCAGCTTCGAGCGCGCGCACGACGACTACAGCGCGATCCTGGTCAAGGCGCTGGCCGACCGACTGGCCGAAGCTGGCGCCGCCTGGCTGCACCACCGCGTGCGCGGCGAGTGGGGCGGCGAGCCGGCGGGCACCGCCGCGGACGCGATCGCCGAGCGCCATCACGGCATCCGGCCGGGCTTCGGATATCCCGCCTGCCCGGACCACAGCGAGAAGTTCAAGCTGTTCGACCTGCTGGGCGCACGCGAGGTCGGGATCGACCTGACGGAGCACGGCGCCATGACGCCGGCCGCGAGCGTGAGCGGCCTCTACTTCGCGCACCCGCTGGCGCGCTACTTCACGGTCGGGCGGATCGGCGCCGATCAGGTGGCCTCCTACGCGCGGCGCAAGGGCGAGTCCGTCGATGCCGCCGAACGCTGGCTCAGCTCCAATCTGGCGTACGAGCCCGTCTCGACCAGCTGACAGGTCGGCGGCGGGCGGGCAGTTTTCGCCCTCAGGAGACCGGCGTGGCGTGGCGGTTCTTGACCCGCTGAAGCTCGTCTGCTTCCTGCGAGTCTTTGGAACCGCCT
This sequence comes from uncultured Acidobacteriota bacterium, assembly GCA_963761615.1. GTDB lineage: Bacteria > Acidobacteriota > Vicinamibacteria > Vicinamibacterales > CAVVIG01 > CAVXGU01. The sequence continues at coordinate 411,473 of CAVXGU010000003.1, forward strand.
GCGCGGGCGCAGGATCCGGCGGCCGAGCTCGATTGGGCCTCCTGGCCCGCTTGTTGCGATGTCGGCGGCGTGACCGTCGCCATGGCGTTGCTGGATCCGCGGCGCACGTCGGTCTGGGGGCCGGCGCGGGCGACGGTCTCCGTTCGGGGCCTGCGCCGTTCGGACGCGCCGGTGCTGCTCGCCGCGCTTGCGTGCGACGAAGTCGCGCGCTTCCTGCCTCCCCCGCCGGCCACCCAGGCCGGGTTCGAGCGCTTCATCGCGTGGGACGATGCCCAGAGGCGGGCCGGCTGTCAGGTGTCGCTGGGCATCACCGTGGGTGATGATCGGCCAATCGGGATCTTCCAGATTCGGGCGCTCGAACCGTCGTTCAGGACGGCCGAGTGGGGATTCGTCCTGGCCCCCGCGTTCTGGGGCACCGGCGTCTTCGAGGTCGGCGCGCACCTGGTGCTGGCCCTCGCCTTCGACGACATGGGCGTCGAGCGCCTGGAGGCGCGCACGTCGATCGCGAACGGCCGCGGCGCGGCCGCGCTCCACAAGGTCGGCGCAGTCCGCGAAGGGACCCTTCGGCGGTCCTTCGATCGCGACGGCCGCTGCCAGGATCGGGACCTGTGGTCGATCCTGGCCGACGACTGGCGCGCGGCGCGCGTGTGTCAGTCGAGGCCGGCGTCGGTGCCGGCGGCCGCCGCGGCGCGCTGACGCTCGTCCGCAGTCGGCAGAAACGGCGTCCGGCTCTCGACCACGAAGTCGCGGACGGAGTGGCGCGCCCTCATCAGGCCGCGTTCCGCGTGCGCGGGCGAGTGCAACAGGTAGTGCCCCAGTTCGTGTGCGATGACGCGTCCGAGGACGCGGGCGACGATGCGGTCGCGGCCGCCGGGAGCCGGGCTCCAGAACGGCACTATCCCCGCCGGTGTCTGCGCCGCGACCGCCTCGATCGGGTCCATGAACACCTGAATCCGCCGCTCCGGTTGGCCCCCGTCGAACCGGAGCGCGCCAAGGGGCACGCCTCCGTCCGTCTCGCCGTCCGTCCGCGGCTCGACCGGCAGCACCCACAGGCGCGGCGCGCCCTGCGCTTCGGCGTCGATTTCGACGCCGGCCGTCCTCCAGATCGCGCGGGCCTCGTCGAGCGCCGCCGCTGCGACGTCCGCCGACACGCCATCTGAGGGACCGGGCTCGAAGACGAGCGCCACCCGCGCCGCGCGGCCGGCGGCCTGTACCTCCGGTCCGCACCCGGCGGCGGGCTGCAGCGCGACGAGGATGCACGCGACGGCGACGGGGGCAGGCGTTTTCATGCCGTCGATCGTAGAAATGCCCAACCCATGAACAAAACTCTTTGTCGTCATCAGATCGATGAAGTAGTTTCATATGTCATGGATCTCGAAGTGCGGCACCTGCGGCTCGTCGTCGCCGTGGCCGATGTCGGCAGCCTCACGCGCGCCGGCGATCGCCTGAACCTCACGCAGTCGGCGCTGAGCCATCAGCTCCGCGACATCGAGTCGCGGCTCGGCACGCCCCTGTTCCTTCGCGTGGGTCGGCGCCTCGTGCTGACGCCCGCCGGCGAGCGCCTCGTCGAGTCGGCGCGCGACGTCCTGGATCGCCTGCACGCGGTCGAGGGGGACGTGCGCCAGATGGGGAAGGACCAGCGCCGCGTCCTGCGCCTGACGACGGAGTGCTACACCTGCTACCACTGGCTGCCGCCGCTCCTGGCGGCCTATCGCGAGCGATGTCCCGGCGTCGAGGTCCGGATCGACGTCGACGCCACGAGCCATCCGATCCAGGCGCTGCTCGACCACCGGATCGACGTCGCCGTCACCGTCAGCGAGCACACCGCGCTCGATCGGCGCCTCACCCGCCGCGTGGTGCTGGACGACGAGCTGGTCGTGATCGTGAGTGCGTCCCATCCGCTCGCGTCGCGGAAGAGCGTGCGGCCGGCCGACCTCGCCGACGAGACGCTGTTCATCTATCCGCCCCGGGAGGAGAGCGGCGTGCTGCAGCAGGTGCTGATGCCGGCCGGCGTGACGCCGCGCGTCGAGGAGATCAAGCTCACCGAGGCGATCGTCGAGCTGGTGAAGGCCGGGCTCGGGGTGGCGGCGCTGGCGCGATGGGCGGTGCAGCCCTACATCGACGCCGGCGGGCTGATCGGGCTGCCGTTCGCCGTTGCGGCCGCGCGGCGGCACTGGCGCGTCGTGATGCGGAAGGAGATGGCGCGGGTCGACTACGTGCAGGCCTTCGTCGACCTGCTCGCGCGGCAAGCGCCCGCCGCGGCGCGCGCGGCGGGGGGGCCTAGCCTTTCTCGACCGGCCGCGACGGGTCGCTCGACCACTCGCTCCAGGACCCGGCGTACAGCTTCGTCCCGCTGATCCCGGCGCGCTCGAGCGCCAGGATGTTGTGACACGCCGTCACGCCCGAGCCGCAGTAGGCGATCACGTGGTCCGGCGGCACCCCGCCGACGGCCGCGGCGAGCGAGGGCTGCAGCCCGGCCTTGAACACGCCCTGATCGTCCACGCTCTCCGTGTAGGGATAGTCGCGGGCGCCGGGGATGTGGCCCCCGACCTTGTCGAGCGGCTCGACGTCGCCGCGATACCGCTCGGGGGCACGCGCATCGAGCAGGCGCCACGCCGGATCCCCGAGGCGGGACACGACGTCGTCCGCCGAGACGAGCATTCCCGCGCGCGGTGCGCCGGTGAAGGTCCGGGCGCCAGGCCGGGCCGCGCCGGCTTCGACCGGCCGCTCTTCGGCCCGCCACTTCCTGAACCCGCCGTCCAGCACGGCGACGCGGTCGTGGCCGAGCCAGCGCACCAGCCACCACATCCGCGCGGCGAAGATGCCGTTGTCCTGGTCGTAGGTGACGACCTGCGTACCGGCGTCGATGCCGAGGCGGCCGAGCGTGGCGGCGAGGGCGGCCGGGTCCGGCAGCGGGTGCCGGCCGTTGGTGCCGGTCTTGTCCCCCGAGAGGTCGCGGTCGAGATGGGCGTACGCGGCGCCGGGAATGTGCGCGGCCACGTACTCGCGCTCGCCCCACCCGGTGTCGGCCAGCCGGAATCGGCAATCGACGACGGCGAGGTCGGCGCGGCCGAGATTGGCGGCCAGCGCGGCGGTGTCGATCAATGTGGTGAGCTGCATCGCCGGATTATAGCGGTCGACGTATCATCATCGCCAAAACGGAAGGCTCGATGATGACGCGCATTCGCGCCGCCGTCCTGGTCGTCTGCCTCGTCTCGCCGGGTTCCGCCCAGGAGCCGCAGGGCACGCTCGACATGTCGCCCAACGGCGCCACGTCGATCCGCGTGCTGCTCGACGAGCCGAACGTCGGGCCCGAGGTCTCGGTCGCCGAGATGACGTTCGCGCCGATCTGGGTACCGGGGCGCGAGGCGGGCACGATTACGTCCCGTTGGATCCGGCAGCCCTGATCGGGCGCCGGCCATCCGGCGCGGCGCGGTCCGGCGGGAATTTGCCTATAAAATGGTCGGATTCGATGTCCGCGAATTCCGATTCCCCGACGCCGGCGGCCGCCGGGCCGACCGACTTCATCCGTGCCATCGTCCAGGAAGACGTCGCGGCGGGCAGACACGGCGGGCGCGTCACGACGCGGTTTCCGCCCGAGCCGAACGGCTACCTGCACATCGGGCACGCGAAGTCGATCTGCCTGAACTTCGGTGTGGCCGCCGAGTTCGGCGGCACGTGCAACCTGCGGTTCGACGACACCAATCCGACCAGGGAAGACGTCGAGTACGTCGACGCGATCAAGGCGGACGTCGAGTGGCTGGGTTTTCGCTGGGCCCAGCTGCGCTACGCGTCCGACTACTTCGAGCGGCTGTACGGACTGGCGGTCGAGTTCGTTCGGAAGGGGCTCGCGTACGTCGACAGTTTGAACGCGGACGAGATCCGCGCGCACCGCGGCACGCTGACCGAGCCGGGCCGGAACAGCCCGTACCGCGATCGATCGGTCGACGAGAACCTGGACCTGTTCGCGCGGATGCGCGCCGGCGAGTTTCCGGATGGCGCGCACGTCCTCCGGGCGAAGATCGACATGGCGTCGCCCAACCTCAACATGCGCGATCCGACGCTCTACCGGATCCGCCATGCGACGCACCACCGGACGGGCGACGCCTGGTGCATCTACCCGATGTACGACTTCGCGCACCCGCCGTCGGACGCGATCGAGGGGATCACGCACTCGCTCTGCACGCTGGAGTTCGAGGATCACCGCCCGCTCTACGACTGGCTCGTGGCGCACCTGTTCGCGGGCGAGCTGCCGCGGCAGTACCGAGTTCGCGCGCCTGAACCTGAACTACACGGTGATGAGCAAGCGCAAGCTCCTGCAGCTCGTCGAGCAGCGCCACGTGGACGGGTGGGACGATCCGCGGATGCCGACCATCAGCGGGCTGCGGCGGCGCGGCTACACGCCGGAATCGATTCGCGACTTCTGCGCGCGGATCGGCGTGGCGAAGAAGGAGAACGTCATCGACGTGGCGCAGCTCGAGCACAGCATCCGCGAGGATCTGAACCGGCGCGCGCCGCGCGTCATGGGCGTGCTGCGGCCGCTGCGCCTCGTGATCACGAACTATCCCGAGGGGCAGGTCGAGCACGTCGACGTCATCAACAACCCGGAGGATCCGGCGGCGGGAACCCGACGGGTCCCGTTCTCCCGTGTCCTCTACGTCGAGCAGGAGGATTTCCGCGAGGATCCGCCGAAGAAGTTCTTCCGCCTCGCGCCGGGCCGTGAGGTCCGCCTGCGCTGCGCGTATTTCGTCACGTGCACGAGCGTGGTGAAGGACGCCGAGGGCCGCGTCGTGGAGCTGCAGTGCACGTACGACCCCGACACGCGGGGCGGCGATGCGCCCGACGGCCGGCGCGTCAAGGCGACGCTGCACTGGGTGTCGGCGGCGCACGCGATTCCCGCGGAGGTCCGCCTCTACGACCGCCTGTTCTCGGCGGAGGATCCCGAGCAGGTGCCCGAGGGGGGGACGTTCCTCGACCATCTGAATCCGCACTCGCTCGAGGTCCTGACCGCGTGCCGGGTCGAGCCCGGTCTGGCCGGGTCGCCGGCCGGCACCCGCGTGCAGTTCGAGCGGATCGGGTACTTCTGCGTCGATCCCGATTCGCGCGACGGCGCTCTCGTGCTCAACCGCACGGTCTCGCTCCGGGACACCTGGGCGAGGATTCGAGCAGCGGGGGGCCTGACGCGTGTCCCGTGAGTACCGCATCACCCAGTACCGATCTGGAGCAGGGCGCCCTCGAAATCCAGTACATCGAGGAGTTCTTCGGCGAGTTCCCGCGCAAGAAGACCGCGAGCGAGATCGTGGCGCGCCTGGCGGGCCGCCGGCATCTGATCCTCATGGCCAGCGCGCCGCTCGGCGACGAGGCGGGCACGATCGTGCCGGTGTCGTTCAAGGTGGCCCACGAGATCCATCTGCACGAGACCGAACCCAAGCTGGCCGACCTCGTCGCGCGGCTGCGCGATCACATCCGGTTCGAGGGGCGGCACATCCTCTACACGTGGATCGGCGGCACGCGCCGCGACTGGCGGGGACAGGGGCACTTCCGGGCGCTCACCGAGCAGCAGGAGCTCTGGGCCATCGAGCAGGGCTTCAACGAGATCGTCGTGAAGACGAAGAACCGCTTCTACGAGATGCGCGGCACGCTCGACCGCCTGCGCTTCGAAGTGGTCAAGTACGAGCGCCACCTCTGGGACAACGCCGAGTCGAAGGTGTACCTCGAGCAAGCGGATCGTGCCCGAGCTCCTCACGCGGCATCGCAGCGCGAAGACGGTCGTGCAATCGACGATCTCAGTTCGGGTGCCGGGCCGCTATGCCCCGCGGCGCCGGTCGATCTGCCGGATCTTGAGCGCGAGCGCGACCACGAAGAGCAGGATCAGGCCGAGCGACACGGCGAGGCCGCGGCGCCTGAACCGCAGCTCGCGCTGGCCGTCCTGGCCCGCGGCGTTCACCCGCGTCACGATCTGCATGCCGTTGTCGATGATGGCGCTCACGGTCGCCGGCGTGAACGCGTGCATCTCGGTGCGCGCGAGCGTCAGCTGGTTGCGGGCGTCGCCCAGGGCCAGGTCCTGGGCGCTCTCCTCGAGGCCGGCGTTCTCGAGGCCGGCGATCAGCGTGCTCGACTGGTCGATGCCGGCCTCGAGCCGATCGATCCCGCGCCGCATCGTCGTCGCAGCCGTCGCGCCCGCATCGTCGGGTCCGTTGTGGCACTGCGCGCAGACGGCCCCGCTCCCCGTGCCCAGCATCGCATCGGTCGGTTTCGCGATGGCATGGTTGCCGTGGCACTCCACGCATCCGCGGTCGAAGACGAACGCGTGCACGCTCGTCGCGAACTTCTGCGCGAAGACGGCGTGGCACGTGCCGCAGACGTTGACGATCGAGTCGACGCCGGGCGGCACCGCCCCGTGATTGCCGTGGCAGTCGTTGCAGGTCGGCGCCGAGAGGTCGCCGCCCTTCAGCGCCTGGGCGTGCACGCTCCGCTCGTAGTCGGCGAACTGTGTCGTGGGCAGGGGCGAGCCGTCCGGCAGCGTGTAGCCCGCCATGTGATCGGCGCTCGCGTGGCAGGTGGCGCACGTCGACGCCACGTTGGTCGGATAGACCGGCGACCGTGGATTCGAGACGGCGAGGATGCCGTGCGCCCCGTGACAGCTCGCGCAGGTGGCCACCTTCTCGTCGCCCCCGGCCAGGCGCTTGCCGTGGACGCTCGTCGCGTACTCCGTTGCCTGGTCGACACGCTCGCCGGGCGCGTACTTCCGCATCAGGTCCGCGTCGCTGTGGCACCGCGCGCAGGCCGCGATCTGCGCCTCGCCGCGGGGCGCCCCGCGGAAGCCCTTCGCCCGGTCGTGGGCGCGGGCCGCGTCGGCGGCTGTCGCGTCGCCGCCGTGGCAGTCGACGCAGGCGAACCCTTTCGCCCGGTGGACGTCGTCGCCCGAGAACGCGGTCACGGGCGCCGAGAGGCGCGGATCGGTCGACGCGGCGTGGCACGTCAGGCAGGTATTCGCCCCTGCCGGCGGCTGCGCGGCCGCGGGTGCGGCCACGAGCAGCGCGACCAGCGCCCACCTGAACGCCTGCCATCGGGACATCATCGCCTCAGCTCGCGTAGTAGCCCCAGATCGAGAACACCACGAGGTAGACCAGCGCCGCCACGGCGATCGCCGTGAAGAGCGGGCTGCGCTCGCCGCGCGAGGCGCGGCGGTCGAGGAACGGCACGAACACGATGAACGCCGCCGCCAGCCCGAAGCCGATGACGCCCAGCCGCTCGCCCTCGATGCCCAGGACGTGGCTCGGGATCAGCTTCAGCGTGTGAAACATCGCCAGGAAGTACCACTCGGGGCGGATGTGCGCCGGCACGGCGGCAAAGGCGTCGGCCTTCTTCCCGAGCTCCCACGGGTAGAAGGCGGCGAGCGCCGCGAGGATCGCGAGCGCCACGTACCACGCGAGCACGTCCCGGAGGATGTAGTTGGGGAAGAACGGCATCTGCCGCGGCTGCTCGCCGGCCTTCAGGCGGCGCTCGAGGCCGAGAGGGATGCTCATCCCCTGCCGCTGGACGAACAGCAGGTGCAGCGCGACCAGCGCGGTGGCGAGCATGGGCAGGATGGCCACGTGAAGGCCGTAGAACCTCGAGAGCGTCGCGCCCGTCACGTCGTCACCGCCCCGGAACAGCCGCAGGAGGAACGCGCCGGCGAACGGCACCGAGCCCGCGATGCCCGTGCCGACCTTCGTCGCGAAGAACGAGAGCTCGTTCCACGGCAGCAGGTAGCCGCTGAAGCCGAACGCCAGCATCAGGAAGAGCAGCAGGGCGCCGCTGACCCACGTGAGCTCGCGGGGCTTCCGGTACGACTTGAGCAGGAACACGCTGAAGAAGTGCGCGAACGCGGCGGCGATGAGAAGGTTTGCCGACCAGCTGTGGATGTTGCGGATCAGCCAGCCGAACTTCACCTTGGTGACGATGAACTGAACGCTCTCGTAGGCTTCCGACGCGCTCGGCCGGTAGTAGAGGAGGAGCAGGATTCCGGTGACCACCTGGACGACGAACAGGAATAGCGTCAGGCCGCCCAGGTAGTACCAGGCCTTCTGCGCGTGGACCGGGACGCCCTTCTCGGAGACGAAGTGCTTCAGGCCGCTCAGGTCGAGCCGCTCGTCGAGCCAGTCGAGGGTGCGTTCCAGCATGGCCAATCAGCTGCGCGAGACGACGATGTCTTCGTGGCCCGGCTGGCCGCGGAGGTTGACGGTGAACCGATCGAGCGGCCGCGGCGGCGGTCCGGAGACGACGTTGCCGTTCAGGTCGTAGACGCCGTTGTGGCAGGCGCACCAGATCTGCGACGTATCGGCCTTGTACTGCACCGTGCACCCCAGGTGGGTGCAGACGGCGCTGAAGGCGCGCAGGTCCCCGTCCGGCGTGCGGATCACGATGCCGGGGCGCGTGCCGAACTTGAAGATGAGGCCGCTGTTCGGCGCCAGGGCGTCCGCCGTGCCCGCCACGACGCTGGCCGTTTCCGGCTCGCCGCTCGGCGGGGGCACCAGGTACTGGGACACCGGATAGGCCATGGCCGCCGCAGTCGACACGAATCCGACCGTGAGGAGCGCGTCGAGGAACGTGCGCCGGGGCAAGTCGGCGTCGCCGGGTCTGGACGTGCCACCCGGGTTCGTCGACCCACCGCCGTCGATCCCGTCGCGCCCGCGCATCCTGGCTACTGTGTCGCGCCGTCCGGCACGGGGCCGTTCACGGCCGAGAGGTAGAGGGCGTTGAACAGGAGCGGGAAGGTCGCATGGGTCTGGCCGCGGTGCTGCGGCTCGAGGCCGAAGAGGATCATCCGGCCCGGGTTCATCTCGATCGACACGACGGCGGGGCGCCCCTCCATCTCCTTGGCGCCCCTCATCCATCCCGACGCCAGCACGTCGGTGTTCGGGTACCGCGCCACCACGGTCGTGTGCCACGACGTGAAGCCGTCGAGGACGTTGAAGAACGGGTCGTTGTCGTAGAAGCCGTCGGCGTTGGCCGGCATCCCGTAGCCCATCGGGTGCCTCGTGTCGATCTGCAGGTGGACGAGGGTGCCCGGCGCGTCGTGGATCTGGCTCGGCAGCAGCTTCTTCACGTCCCGGACGGGCACCGGCAGCCGATCGATCACGAGGTCGCAGGCCGAGCCCATGAGGATCAGCGTGCCGCCGCCGGCGACGAACCGCTGGAGCTGTTCGAGCCCCGGTTCGCCGATCCCCCCGCGGTACTCCGGCCGGATGCCCGCCGAGTCGAAGCCCTGCACGATCTCCTGCGGATCCTGGTCCGCGAAGATGATCGCGTCGAAGCGGCCGCGGAGGTCGCCGCCCCGGATCTCGGAGTTGTGGACGATCGTCGGGTGGAACTCGTACTGCTCGAGCACGAATCGGGTCCAGCCGGCGTCGACGCCGTCGCCCGTCCACGGCTCGTACAGCGCCACGCGGGGTGCGCGCAGGGCCATCATCGTCTCGGGGTTCGGCGCCGCCGACCGGGTATCGGCCGTGACGTGCAGGCCCAGGTCGCGCGCCACGCCGGCGACGGTGTCGCGGGACACGCGGTCGACCAGCGCGCGCGCGGCGCCGGCGCGGCTGGTGTCGAGGACGACGTCCGCGCCGGCCTCGAGCAGGCGGTTCACGGCGATCGCCGAGTCCGCGCCGGCATAGGTGAACGTGTAGTCGGTGCCCGATCCGCGTACCTCGCCGGTGACGGCCGGCGCTCCCGTGAGGCGCGTCAGCTGGATCGACGCCGGCAGCGGATCCGTGATGAAGTCCGTGCGCACCCCGAACTGCATCCCGAGCGTCCAGCCCGTGACGTCGTAGGGGGGCGCGGACGGTCCCTCGGGGTTCAGGCGAGGGTCCGGATAGGTCTGGACTTCCAGCAGATCCTTCGCGTACCGCGCGAAGACCTGGGTCATCGGGATCACGAAGGTGCCCGCGTCGTACCGGGTGCCGTCCGCGGTGAACGGCGCGTCGGCGCGGTCCACCTGGACGCCCCCGATATCGGAGCCGATCGACCAGGTGCGCGACCTCCCGCGGATCGCGCTGGCCGGCGACCGGCAGCACCACCGCGGAGGGGTTGCCCTTCTCCGTGTTCTGGACGGTCTCCAGGTTGACCTCGTAGATCTGCCGCAGGAGCGCCTCGCGCCGGTCGGCCGCCGTGTCGAGCAGGGCCATCGTCGCGGTCATCTCGTAGTCGACGATGTCGCGCAGGGACCAGTGGCCGCCGAGCCAGGGGCGCGGGTAGTCGAGGCGGGGGGTGACGTCGGTCGGCGGCGGCAACAGGTTGCCCAGCGAGAAGACGGGACCGTCGCGGCGGCCGGGCGGCTGGTTGAGCGTCGCGCGCTGCTGATCGGTGGGTGCCGCGATGCGGACGCCGGCCACCTCGGTGAGCAGGCCGATCTCGTCGTGCCACCAGCCCGACCAGGCCATGGCGCCTTCCCAGAAGTTCGTGTACGTCGAGTGGTGGATGATGCCGACCTTGCCCTCGGCCTCGAGCGCCGCGGCCTGCGACTGCCCCAGGATCGTGTTCCACCGGTAGATCAGCGGGTGCACGTTCGGGTTGATGGGATCGGTCGCCGGCATCACGAACATGCGCGGGCCGTCGCGCGCCATCTCGTGCTCGTCCAGCCAGATGACGGGGAACCAGTCGTGCCACACGAGCTGGGCGGTGAGCTGGCTCTCCTTCAGGTTGAACATGAACATGTCGCGGTTGTTGTCGTGCCCCGCGTACGGATGGTAGAGGAACGGCAGCGGGCTGTTCGCGTACTCCGTGCCGACGTTGCGGTTGAACCAGTCGGTGACCAGAATCTGGCCGTCCGGATTGAGGCTCGGCACCAGCAGGAAGATCACGTTGTCCAGGATCTTCCGGACCTTGGGCGAGTCGTCGGTGGCGAGCCGGTGGACCAGCTCGAGCGACATCTGGGTCGCGCCGACCTCGGTCGCGTGGATGCTGCAGGTCACGAGCACGACGACCTTGCCCTGGTCGAAGACGGCGTCGCGCTCGGCGTCGGTGGGCGTTCCGTCCTGGAAGTAGAGGCGGCGCTCGAGCTCGCGGTACCGGTCGAGATTCTGGAGCGTCTCGGGCGAGCTGATTTCCATCAGCACGAAGGGCTGCCCCTCGGTGGTCGTGCCGAGCTGGCGGTACCGCACGCGGTCCGAGTCGGCCGCGGCCTCCTGCATGTACTGGATGATGCGGTCCCAGCGGGCGAGGTGGTTGTCCGCGCCCACGCGGAATCCCAGGAAGCTCTCGGGCGTCTCGAGCTGGCCGGCGGCCGATCCGACGAGGACGGCCGCCGCCACCAGGGCAGCGACTGCGGCGACGCGACGCATCGAGGTCACTATAACCCAAGGCCATTCGACCCCGTGTGCGAAGCGGCCCGTGTGTGGTACAAAAGCGGATCCGACCGATGCCGCACGCCGTCACCCCGCGATCCCGAATGGACGCGGTGCAATCGCCGATTATCCCCGTCATCGGGCGGATGATCCGCGAGACGCCGGGCACGATCTCCCTCGGCCAGGGGGTCGTCCACTACGGTCCGCCGCCGCAGGCGGTCGCCGCGGCGCGGGACGCCCTCGCCTCCACCGAGGTGCACGAGTACGGCGACGGCGCGGGCCGGGCGTCGCTGGTCGCGCGGATCGCCAGGAAGCTCCGTGAGGAGAACGGGATCGACGTCGCCGACGGCTGGCGTGTCATGGTGACGGCCGGCGCGAACATGGCCTTCATGCACGCCGTCCTCGCCACGACCGAGCCTGGCGACGAAGTGCTCCTGCCCGCGCCGTTCTACTTCAACCACGAGATGGCGATCCAGATGGCCGGCTGCCGCGCCGTGGCCGTGCCGACCGGCGCGCACTACCAGCTGTCGCCGGACGCCGTCCGCCGTGCCATCACCGACCGGACGCGCGCCGTCGTCACAATCTCGCCCAATAACCCCAGCGGCGCGGTGTTCACCGCATCGGCGCTCGCCGAGGTCAACGCGATCTGCGCCGAGCGCGGGCTCTATCACCTGGCCGACGAGGTGTACCAGGTACTTCACCTACGGCGGAGCGGCACACACCTCGGTCGCCGCCCTGCCCGGCGCCAGCGGCCACACGATCGCGATGTACTCGCTCTCCAAGGCGTACGGCTTCGCCGGCTGGCGCATCGGGTACGCCGTGTATCCCGACCGTCTCGCGACGGCGATGATGAAGAGCCAGGACACGATCCTGATCTGCCCGACGATCGTCGCGCAGGTGGCGGCCGAGGCGGCACTCGAGGTGGGACGCGACTACTGCCGGCCGTTCGTCCGCGACCTCGAGGCGCTGCGCGGCACCGTCCTCGAGGAGTTGTCCCGGCTGGCGCCGATCGTCGAGGCGCCGACCTCCGACGGCGCGCTCTACTGCCTGCTGAAGGTCCACACGACGCTCGACCCGCTCGTCGTCGCCGAACGGCTCATTCGCGAGCACCGGGTGGCGGTGATTCCCGGCACCGCGTTCGGCATGAGCGACGGCTGCTACTTCCGCGTCGCCTACGGCGCGCTGCAGAAGGATACGGTGGCGGAAGGGCTGGGGCGGCTCGTGCAGGGGCTGCGGGCGATCTGCGGGGCCTGAGGCGCCGCGTCACACGTCGAGTTCGTCGGCTTCCTCCGCCCGCTCCATGATGAAGCGGAACCGCGCCGACGCGTCCTTGCCCATCAGCTCGTTCATCACGCGGTCGGTCACGATCTGGTCGGTGACCTCGACGCGGAGGAGGCGCCGGGTCCGCGGATTCAGGGTCGTGTCCCAGAGAACCCGGGGCATCATCTCGCCGAGCCCCTTGAAGCGCGTGATCTCCGGCGTGGAGCGGCCGCCGTTCTTCTGCTGGCGGAGGATCGCGTCCTTCTGCGCGTCGTCCAGCGCCCAGAACGTCTCCTTCCCGATGTCGATCCGGTAGAGGGGCGGCTGCGCGAGGTAGACCTTGCCGTTCGCGATGAGCTGCGGCAGGTGCCGGTAGAGGAACGTGAGCAGCAGGGTCGCGATGTGGTTCCCGTCCGAGTCGGCATCGGCGAGGATGATGATCTTGCCGTAGCGGAGCCTGGACAAATCGAAGTTCTTCCCGAGCCCGCAGCCGAGCGCGGTCACCAGGTCGGACAGCTCCTTGTTCTCGAGCACCTTGGCGAGCGACGCGCTCTCCGTGTTCAGCACCTTCCCGCGCAGCGGCAGAATCGCCTGGCGGGCGCGGTCGCGGCCCTGCTTGGCGGATCCGCCGGCCGAGTCGCCTTCCACGATGAAGATCTCGCTCGCATCGGGGGAGGCGTTGGTGCAGTCGCTCAGCTTGCCGGGCAGGTTCAGCCGGCCCGACGTCGCGCTCTTGCGCGACACCTCGGCCTGCGCCGCCCGGCTGGCCTCGCGCGCCCGCGCCGCGAGGATGATTCGCGCGACGATCGCCTCGGCGACGCTGATGGTGTGGTTGAGCCAGTGCTCGAGCGCCGGCCGCACGACGCCGTCGACGGCCGACGTGAGCTCCGGGTTGTTCAGGCGGTCCTTCGTCTGACCCTGGAACTGGGGCTCCTGGATGAAGACGCTCAGCACGCCCGTCAGCCCCTCGCGGATGTCCTCGGCCGTGAGCGTCACGCCCTTCGGCGACAGGTTGTGCGTCTCGATGAAGTTGCGCACCGCCTTGCCGACGCCGGCCCTCAGCCCGTTTTCGTGCGTGCCGCCCGAGCCGGTCGGAATGCCGTTGACGTAGGAGCGGAGGTGCTCCTCGGTCGACTCGGTCCACTGGAGCGCGAGGTCGAGGCGCAGGCCGTCGGTCCGGCTGAGCTCGAACGGCAGCTCGTGCACCGGTCTCGCGGCGCGCTCGGCGACGATCTTCCGCAGGTACGCGACCAGGCCGTCGTCGTGCTGGTAGACGTGCTTCGTCTTCGAGGTCTCGTCCTCGAAGGTCACCTTCACGCCCTTGTGCAGGTAGCTGACCACCTCGAGGCGCTCGGCGATGACGGCGGGGTCGAACTCGATGCGCGGGAAGATGGCGGCGTCGGGCTGGAAGAACACCCTGGTCCCCGAGCCGCGCCCGGGGCCGAGCTTCTTGAGCGGGCTGGCGACCTTGCCCTGCTTGAAGCGCATCTCCCACGTCGCGCCGTCGCGCGTGACCGTCGCGACCAGCTCCTTCGAGAGCGCATTGACGACGCTGGCGCCGACGCCGTGGAGGCCGCCCGCGGTCTTGTAGGTGTCGTGCTCGAACTTGCCGCCCGCGTGGAGCACCGTGAAGATGACCTCGAGGGCGCTCTTCTTGGTCGTCGGATGCCGATCGACCGGCACGCCGCGGCCGTCGTCCTCGACGGTGATCGAGGATCCGTGCTCGTGCAGGGTCACGCGGATATTGGAGGCGTGGCCGTTCATCGCCTCGTCGACGGCGTTGTCGAGGATCTCCCAGACGAGGTGGTGCAGGCCGGTGGACCCGACGCCGCCGATGTACATGCCCGGCCGCTTGCGGACCGGCTCCAGGCCCTCGAGAACGGTGATGTCTTTCGCGGTGTACGTCGACGCGGCCATGGGCGACGATTGTACCGAAGTTTGCCGGGTTCAGAGGCGGTGTCGCCCCGGCGGTTTTCCGTCAGATCGCACGTGCTCGCGTCACATCGCTGTGTTAACGTTCGGCGTCCCGGGCCGAGAGATCCATGCCAGCGCCCCCGATCGCGATTCGTCGCGTCGTTTGCACGGCCCTGGTGTGCGCGGCGATCGCCTGGACGCCGCCTCGTGCCGCCGCCGGGGACCCCGTCACACAGGACGTGCCGATTCCCGGTGGCCGCGACGTCGTCGCGGGCCTGCTCGGCGTGCGCCCGACGCCGGACGCGGCGCGCTTCGTGGCCGAGGTCGCCCGGATCGCCTACACCCTGCCCGACAGGCGCAACGCCGACTTCAAGCGCCGCATCGCGCGCTTCGAAGCGGCGGCGCGCACGCTGCCGTCGGTGGACGACGTGGCGCCCGTTCCCCTGTCCGCCGCGGTCTGGAGCCGCGCCGTCTTCGGCCGCACCGTGGCGGCCGACCGCCTCTTCGCCGCGATCCTCGGCGACCGCGACGCGGCGCTCCTCTGTTACGGTCTCGCGGGGCTGGACGACGCCACGCTGGAATATCTGAGCGCCCACCCCGAGGTCGTGTCGCAGGTGTACCGGCACTCGGCAGGGATTTTCGCGGCGGCGGCCTCGTCGCTCCGCGTCCGCGACGGCCGTGTGGTGCCGGCGGGCGGCGACTCGGCCGCGCCGCTCTGGGAGTCCGTCGTCGGCCAGCGCGTGGCCGATCCGGCGGCGTTCATCCCCGCCTGGCTCGCGCTCGACGAGGGACGCGCGGCGTACTTGGGCGACACGATCGCCCAGCTCGAGCCGCCGCAGGCGCGCTTCGTGCTGGGCGAGTGGATCGCCGATCCAGCGGAGCGCCTCAGCCGGTTCGCCGATCTGCTTGCGGCCGTTGAGCCCGCCGTGTCGGGCTGGAACATCGAGCTCCAGCCGTTCTCGCGGCCCGACGTCGACGCGGCGTCGCTCTTCTGGCGCGTGCGCGCCGCGCCCTCGGGCGCGCCGCTGCCGCCTGCCTCGCGCGCCGTCTGGACCCGGGCCTTCGACGATGGCGGCCGCGCGGGGCCGGCCGCGGCGGGCGACGACGAGCCGTTCGATGCCGACTGGCTCCTGCGCGCCGTCTTCAAGACGGACCGGCGTCGCCGTCCCGTGCGCCTCGGCCAGATTGCCTTCGGACAGCGGGTCTTCTCGGGAGTCGGCACGCCCGTGCCGCCGGACGTCGTCACGGCGCTCGGCGCATACGCGCGCGTTCCGGCGCTGATGCTCGCCCTCGAACGCGCGGGGGTGCAGTCGCCGGCTGTCTACGCCGCGGCGGCGCGGCGGGCCGAGCGGATCGACGCGCTCGACGGCGTTCGCGCGTTTGCCGCGCTGGGCCAGTACCAGGGGGCGCTCGTGCTCGTCTCGCGCATGGTGCGCGCGGGCACGCTCGACCGGGCCACCGGCGAATGCGCTCATCGGCAGCCTCACCGCGGTGGAGATCGGCGGCGACGGCTGGTACGGCGGAGCGATCGCCCAGTGGATCACGGGGACCCTGCTGCCCAGGCTGCCGTCGAAGTCGGGCGTCGAGCCGACGATCGTGGCCGCGCTCGGCGGCGCAGCTGGGCCCGATGGCGCGACGCGGCGCGTCGAGTGGGAGGGCGAGGCGTACCGCCTCGATCTCGGGGAGGCCGAACGCGCGCGGCTGGAGCGCGTGCGGCGCCGTCAGGCGACCGAGTCGATCGACGGCGCCGTCGAGGTGGCGCGCATCGCGCATCGCCTCGCGGCGAACCCGCCGGACCCCGACGGCGTCGCCCCGGCCGGGGACGCGCTCCAGCGCCTCTCGGATGAAATCGCCCGGGACCCGACTCGAAAGGTCTCGCCCGACGGCCTCGAGCTGCCGGACGCCGTATCGGTGATCGGCCAGACGACGGCGGCCCTGTCGCAGGTCGACGCCGAAGGGGGCGCGCCGCCCGCGCGTTCGGTCGCGCCGCTTCGCGAGCTCGGAGACGTGCTGCTCGCGCGGGCGCTCATCTCGGTCGGCTACGCGCTCGGCATCGGCGATCCCGACGGCACGGCGCTCCTCGCGGGCGACATCTCCAGGCGGCACGACTTCGGCTTCGCGCTGCACGATCTCCGCGACTGGAACCGCCTCGCGTGGACCCTGCCGCGGGTGCAGGTCATGCCGGGATCGCCGTGGCACATCACCGGGTCGCTCCTCGGCATCGACGTCGCGCTGGGGTCGCTGACGCTGCGGCGCATCGACGCGGAGCGCCCCATTCCCGCGCCGACGCTGACGGTCAACGAGCGGGACACGGTCACGGACGGCGTGGCGCTCATGAACCCGCTCGCGCTCGACGACGAGGAACGCGATCGGATCGCGTCGGCGATCGATCGCGGGCGGGCGCGCGTCGCGGCGCTCGACGGCCCGGGGCCGGCGCTCGACGCGATCGCCGATGCGGTGCAGCTCGATGGCTGGCGCCGCCGGGCGGTGGCCTGGGCGCTCGGTCGCAATCGGGGCGAGGTGGACTCGTTCTTCTCCCTCGGGGAGTTTTTCGAGCTGGGAGGAGGCGCGGGCGGGCCCCTTCCGGCGGGCTGGGGGACGTCGGGGATCGGGAGCGACGACTGCCTCTGTCTCGAGTTCATCCCGGCAAATCAGTGGAAACTGCGCAGCGGACGTCCGCCGCTGGGCCTGCTGGCGACCGCGATGCCCGACCTCGACCTGCGGGTCGCCCTCGTACTTCGGGAGTTGCGATTGCCCGCCGCGCTTGGTAAAGATGTGCTGCGGTCGGCGGCGCAGGACTTCGAGGACGAGGTGCGGCCCACGGATCCGGACGACTGGCTGGCGCTCGTGCGCGCCGCTCGGGCGGTTCCGCGGGACCGAATCGAGGACTACGTGGCCGCATCGGCGGCCGCGGGGCCTCTGGTACCTGACGGGAAGTAGGGAAGGGCGGACACTTCAGCCATGCCCAGGACGTGGGGGCGCGTCGCGGCGTCGTTGATCGTCGTCGTTGCCGCGGGGGCCGTCGTCCTGCGCGCGCAGGAGCCGCTCGACTCCGCGCTGACGCGTGCGCCGGCCCCGGCCGGTGGCACGTCGACGCCGCCGGCGGTGCACATCCTCTCGCCGGCCGCCGGCGCGTACGTCAGCGGTCCGACCACGCTGCGCGCCGCCGTGGACCCCCAGAACGGCGTCCGTGACGTCGTGTTCTTCGTGGACGGCCGCCAGGTCTGCACGGCGTCCGCGCCGCCGTACGAGTGCGCCTGGGACGCCGGCCCGGCGATCAACGCGCACCAGGTGCGGGCGGTCGCCTACCTGACGGGCGGCGACCGGATCGTGGGGACGCTGCGGACGAAGTCCCTCGGCTACGCCGATCGCGTCGACGTGGACGCGGTCCAGGTCACGGTCACGGTCACCGCCGGCGGGCACTTCGTGCCCGGCATCCCCCGGTCGGCGTTCCACGTCAAGGAGAACGGCCGCCGCCAGGCCATCACGTACTTCTCGTCGGAGGACGTGCCGCTCGAACTCATCGCGGCCGTCGACATCAGCGGCAGCATGACGACGGCGATGCCGACGCTGAAGCGGGCGGTGAAGAACTTCCTCGTGGCGGTGCCCGGGCAGGCGCAGGTGACGCTGCTCGGGTTCAACGACAGCATCTTCGCGCTCACGCGCCGCGCGACGCGGCCCGAGGATCGCGTCGCGGCGGTGGACCGCCTGGCGCCGTGGGGGGCCACGGCGCTCTACGACGTCATCCTGCGCGGCGTCGACATGCTCGGGCAGCAGACCGGCCGCAAGGCGCTCGTCATCTTCACCGACGGGGAAGACGAGGGCAGCCACGCGACGATCGCGGACGTGCAGCGCCGGCTGCAGTCGAGTGACGTGACGCTCTACATGATCGGCCAGGGACGCGGCGTGACGCTCGACCGGCTGAGGAGCGTCATGACCTCGCTCGCGGAACCCACCGGCGGGCGCGCCCTCTTCACCGACAAGATCGAGGATCTGCAGGCCCGGTTCGACGAAATCATCGACGAGCTGTCGAATCAGTATCTGCTCGCGTACCAGCCCTCGAATGCGGCGCACGACGGATCGTGGCGGCGGATCGAGGTTGCGGTGGACGGATACGGCGGCGTCCGCGCGCGCCAGGGCTATCGCGCGGATCCGGCACGGTGAGAGTCATGGGGACGAGCCTTCGACGAGCGGTGTGCGCGGCGGCGGCCATTGCCATCACGGCGCCGGCGCTGGCCCAGGACCAGCCGCCGGTCTTCCGCGCCGGCGTCGAGGTGACCACGATCGACGCGACGGTGCTCGATCGCAAGGGACAGCCGGTCACCGACCTCGGACCCGGGGAGTTCACGGTCAAGCTGGACGGCAAGCCGCGGCGCGTCGTGACGGCCGAGTGGGTGCGGCTCAAGAGCGATGCGGCGCCGTCGCCCCCCACGCCCGTGCCCGAGGGCTACAGCACGAACGAAGGGAGCACGGCCGGCCGCCTGTTCGTGCTCGTGGTCGACGAGCCGAACATCCGCTTCGGCGCGAGCCGGGCCATCGTGAAGGCGGCCTCGGACTTCGTCGACCGCCTCGAGCCGTCGGACCGGGTCGCCGTGATCGGGTTCGGAGACGGCTCGCCGGCCACGCCGTTCCTCGCCGATCGCGACCGCATCCGCGCCGCCCTGAACGGGATGCACGGGCAGATGGAGGCGTCCGACGTGGGGCGCGCGGCGATCTATCACGTCGCGCTGCCCGAGGCGCTGGCGATGGAGGCGGGCGACACGAGCACGCAGCGGGCCGTGATCCTGCGGGAGTGCGCGAACCAGCCGCCGGCCGACCTGGACTTCTGCGCCGGCATGGTGCTGAACATCGCGAAGTCCGTCGCCCTCGAGGCGGAGCACGAAGGCGACGAGACGCGCCGCGGACTGGCCGAGGTGCTGACGGCCCTCGGGCAGATCGACGCGCCCAAGACGCTCATCCTGGTGACCGAAGGGTTCATCTCGTCCGAGGGCATCCGCTCGCCCGCCGACCAGCTGGGCGACCTCGCCGCAGCGGCGCGGACGAGCATCTACGTGCTCAAGCTCGACGACAACTTCTTCGACATCACCCAGTCCGATCTGCCGATCGCGCGCGGCGAGGACACCCGGCAGCGTCTGGACACCGTCCTGGCGCTCGCCGCCGCGAGCCGCGGCACCGTGTTCCAGCTGGCGGGATCGGCGGACCGCCCCTTCGAGCGCATCGAGACCGAGACCTCCGGCTACTATCTGATCGGGGTCGAGTCGGAGCCCTCCGACCGCGACGGCCGTCCGCACCACCTCGCGGTGGGCGTGTCGCGTCCGGACGTCGACGTGCGGTCGCGGCGTACCCTGCTCGATCGCTCGGCGCTCGCCATTCCCGAGCCGAGGACGCTCCACGACGAGGCCGTCGCCGCGCTGGAATCGCCGCTGCTCGCGCAGGGGCTGCCGCTGCGCGTTGCGACCTTCTCGCTGCAGGGGCCGGACCCGGGCAGGGTGCAGATGCTCATCCACGCGGACATCGGCGGCGACTACACGACCGGCCGGCCGGTCGCGGTCGCCTACGTGGTCACGGACCTCCAGGGGCATCAGGTTCAGGCGAACAGCCTCACGACCCGCGTCGGACCGCTGATGCCCGGCCTGCCGTCGCCGCTGCAGTTCTCGGGCGGCGCGAGCCTGGCGCCGGGCCGGTATCGCCTGAAGCTGAGCGTGGCGGAGGGCAAGCTGGTCGGCAGCGTGGAGCACGAGTTCTCCGCCGGCCTGGTCGACGGCGGTGTCGCCGATCTGAGCGACCTGATGGTCGGCGGGCCGGCGACGCTCGCCGAACGCATCCAGCCCACGATCACGCCCGATGCCGACTTCGGCGCGCTCCAGGGCTACCTCGAAGCGTACGGGCGCCAGTCGTCCGCGCTCCGCGTCCGCTACGAGGTCGCGCGGAGCGACGATGGCCCCGCCATCCTGGGATCGGACGCCCCCGGAGAAACGGCGGGAGACGCGCGGACGATCTTCACGCAGGTGATGTCGATCGGTCAGCTGCCGCCGGGCGCCTACCGGCTGCGCGCGGTCGTGTCGGACGGGGGCGAGCAGGTCGCGTCCGTCACGCGCGGCTTCGCCGTCGCTCCGCGGCCGGTGCTCGCGTCATCCGCGGACGACGTGGTCGCGGCCGACCGCCGGATCTTCCTCCCGGTGTCGGACACGGCGTTCCAGCCGGCGTTCGAGCGCGACGAAGCGCTGGCGCCCGACACGCTGGAGACGTTCCGTGCCCTGGTGGCGCCCGGCGTGCGCGATGCCTTCGACGCCGGCGTCGCGCAGCTGCGATCGGGACACTACATCCAGGCCGAAGACGGGTTCAAGCGGGCGATCCGGCCCGACGTCGACAGCACGCCCGCGCTCACGTACCTGGCGGCGACCTTCGCCGCCTCGGGGCACGACGCCGAGGCATCGAGCGCGTGGCAGACGGCGCTCATCGACGGCGAAGGCGCGCACGACATCTACCGGTGGCTCGGCGAGGCCCTGCTGCGGAGCCACCAGTTGAACGAGGCGCGGTCAATCCTGGGAGAAGCCGTGCAGCAGTGGCCGTCCGACCCGAGATTCACGCGACCCCTGGCCATGATCTACGCGACCTTCGGCCAGGGCGTCGAGGCGGTGCGAATGCTCGAGCGGTACCTCGACCAGCGTCCCGACGACCCGGACGCCCTCTTCTACGGACTCGAGTGGCTGTACGACCTTCACAGCGACGGCGCCGTCGCCCACTCGGCGGCGGACGATCTCGGGCTCGCCCGCACCTGGGCCACCGCGTACGCGCGGACGAAAGGGCCCCAGGCGCCGCTGGTGCGCCAGTGGCTGGACTTCCTGGAGCAGCACTGACTCAGCGGTTGCCGTCCGTGTCCCCGGCGGGCTTCTTCGTCCGCGGCCGGCGCGACGTCGCCTTGCGCGGCTTGGCCGGCGCGGTCTTGCGGGGGGCGGCGGCCGGCCGGGCGCGCCGGGGCCGCGGCTTGGCGCGTCCGAGCAGTTCCGCCGTCGTGTCGACCAGATCCGGCTGCGGCGACTCGTCCAGCAAGTCGACGTCTTCCGAGGCGGTTTCGCCGGCCATGTCCATGCCGCTCTCGAGCGGCGGCTGGGACGGCTCCGACGGCCCAACCGGAGATCCCTCGAAGGGCGCCCCCTCGGCCGGCGGCGGTGTGGTCCGCTGCAGGGCGGTGCCGGGGAAGACGCGCAGGCCCCCGCGCCGGTCGCGCTCGACGCGGACGATGTTCTCGCGCTGACACGCCCGAACCAGATCCATCAGCCCGCCGAAGCCGTAGCGGCGCTCGTCGAACCCGCGATCGGACTGACGCAGGACCTGCTTCAGGTTGCGGACGTACATCGGCCAGCGCACGCTCGTGGCGGTACCGAGGATGTCGGCGACCAGCCGGACACCGTCGGCGGCGGGCTGGACGTCGAACGCGGGCGGCGCCTCCACCGGCGTCTCGACGGCGGGGGCTGCGGCGAGCTCCGCCGCGGCGGCCGCCTCGCCCTCTTCCGCGCCCTCCTGCAACTCGACCGTGACGCTGCGCCCGGTGTGCTTCAGCGTGACGACGCCGGTCGTGGCCAGCTTCTCGGCGAAATCGAGGAACGACGAGGCGCCGTAGCTGCGCTCCGAGAACGTGGAATCCAGCTGCAGCAGCGTGCTCTTGAGCAGCCCGGTCTGCGGCGTGACCTCGCGGTCCGAGAGGATCTTCAGCGCGCGGCGGACGAGCGGGATGGCCTGCTCGATGGGCGCCGACGCCTGCGACGGGGCGGGGCGGACGTCCCGGCCGTGACCCTGCGAGCGCCGCGGCCGCGAGAGGTTCTCGTAGGCGATGAACTCGTAGCAGTTGCGCTGCAGGATGACGCTGGTGAACTGCCGCCCGCCGATGATGAACACCTTCTTGTCGTACTGCTTCAGCTTCTCGACGAGCGAGAGGAAATCGCTGTCGCCGCCGACGATGACGTAGGCGTTGATGTGGGGATGGGTGAACGCCATCTCGAGGGCGTCGAGCGCGAGGTTGATGTCCGCGCCGTTCTTGTCGCCGCCGGGCGTCAGGTTCCGCTGCACGAGGCGGATGGCGTGCTGGGTCAGCTCGCGGCTGTACTCCCCGGCCCGGGTCCAGTCGGCGTAGGCGATCTTGGTGACCACCTCGCCCCGTTCCTTGATGGCCTCGAGGACGGTGCCGGCGTCGAAGTGCTCGTGCAGGGTGGTGCGAACGCCGATCTCGATGTTGTCGAAGTCGATGAAGACGGCGATGTTCAGTCGGTCTTGAGCCAAATGAAATCCTTTCGGTCTCATTGTACTAGCGAGCCGGAGCGTTTCGCCACGTGGGGCGTTCCTACTTCGGCTCGGGCGCCCCGGAGAGGGGCGCGGGCGCCTCGGGGGCGGACGGGATCACGCGGGTGAACTGGCCCCGCTGCAGGAGCTCGCGACCCTTGCCGCCGCGCCCGGTGACCTCGTACTTCGCCGTGCTGATGGTCTGTTCGGCGCCGCGGGTCGTCTCGACCGTCAGCAGGTCCCGGTCGCCGGTCGACGCGACGAAGCCGAGCACGCGGTCGTCCTTTCCGAGCTTGATGAGCAGGACGCCCTTGCCCGGGCCCGACAGGAAGTTGACGTCCTCGGCGCGGGAAAGCATGGCCCGGCCCGCGGCCGTGGCGGCGATCAGGACCTCGTCGCCCGTGGACCGCTCCACGCCGAGCACCTCGGCGCCCTTGGCCGGCTTCGCGAACCGCCGCCCGGCGCGCGTGCTCGGCTCCACGAACCCGTCGAGGCCGAAGCGCAGGGCGTAGCCGTCGCTCGTCACGGCGACGGCGTGCACCGGCGCGGGCTCCCCGGCCCGCTTCGGCGCGATGGCCCCCGAGGCGCGGGGGTCCAGGCTCATCGCCGCGACGATCCGTTCCCCGTCGTGCAGCTTGAACTGCTTCTGGATCGGCTCGCCGTAGCCGGTCGAGGCCGGCACGTCGATGATCCGGGACGTGTAGGCGGCGCCGAAGTTCGAGAAGAACACGCAGGTCGCACGCGTGCTGCCGGCGAAGGCCGCGAGCACCGCGTCCCCCTCGCGCAGGCGGGTGGTCGAGAGGTCCTTGACCTCCTTCTGGCGCTTCACCCAGCCGTCGCGGGACACGATCACGACGTTGTCCTCCTCGACGATGAAGTCGTCGGCGGTGTACTCGACCTCGTCGCGGTCGCTCGCGATGAGCGTGCGCCGTCTGTCGGCCTTCGGGTCGGCGTAGGTCTTCCGGATCTCCTCGAGCTCCTCCCGGACGAGCGCCCACCGGCTCGCCTCGTCGCGGAGCAGGGCGCCGATCTGGCGGGCCCGCTTCCGCTTGTCCTCGAGCTCGGTGCGGATGACGAGGATCTCGAGGCGCGCCAGGCGGTAGATCTTCAGCTCGAGGATCGCGTCGGTCTGGTCGGCGTCCAGGTCGAACCGCTTCATGATCGTCTGGGCGGCGTCCGCCTTGCCGTCCGACTTGCGGATGATCCGGATGATCTCGTCGAGCGCGTCGAAGACCGTCGCGAAGCCCTCGAGGATGTGGATGCGCTTCCGGAGGGCCGCCAGCTCGTGCTCGAGCCGCCGCGTCACCACGTCGAGGCGGAAGTGCAGGAAGTGCCAGAGGATCGACTTCAGGTCGAGCCGCTCCGGACGGCCGACGTCGGCCTGCTCGGTCGGAATCAGGCAGGTCAGGTTGACGGCGACGTTGATCTGGAGGGGCGTGTGCTTGAAGAGGTACGCCATGATCATCTTCTCGTCGGCGTCCTTCTTCATCTCGATCGCGACGCGCACGTCCTCGGTGGAGAGGTCCTTGACGTCCAGGAGCTGCGGGAGCTTGCGGCTCAGCACGACCTCCGCGATCCGCTCGACCAGCTGCGCCTTGTTCACCGTGTAGGGAATGCTCTCGATGTAGATTGTCTTGGTCGCGCGCGCCTCGGGGCCGATGTCCCACGTGCCGCGGAGACGGATCGAGCCCGACCCGGTCCGGTAGATCTCGCGCAGCTCCTCGGGCGAGTTGAGGATCTGGCCGCCGGTGGGGAAGTCGGGGCCCTTGATGATCCGGCAGAGCTGCGTGTTGCCGGTATCCTCGTTGTCCAGCAGCTTGACGAGCGCCGCGCACACCTCCCCGAGGTTGTGCGGCGGCACGTTGGTCGCCATGCCGACGGCGATCCCGGTGGCGCCGTTCACCAGCAGGTTCGGGATCCGCGCCGGCAGGACGACCGGCTCGGTCTTCGTCCCGTCGTAGTTCGGACGGAAGGGGACCGTGTCCTGATCGATCTCGGCGAGCATCTCGTCGCTCAGCCGCGCCAGACGGCACTCGGTGTAGCGCATCGCCGCCGCCGCGTCGCCGTCGAGCGAGCCGAAGTTGCCGGAGCCGTCCACCAGCGGATAGCGCAGCGAGAACGGCTGGGCCATGCGCACCAGCGTCTCGTAGAGCGCGGCGTCGCCGTGGGGATGGAAGCTGCCCATCACGTCGCCCACCACCTTCGCGCACTTGCGGTGTTTCGCGTCGGCGGTGAGGTTCTGCTGCCACATCGTGTACAGAATGCGGCGCTGCACCGGCTTCAGCCCGTCGCGGACGTCGGGAAGCGCGCGCGCGGTGATGACCGAGAGCGCGTAGTTCAGGTAGCGCGCCTGCGCCGCTTCGTGGAGGGCGACGGTGCTCGTCGAGCCGCCCCCGCCCGGGGGCGTGGGAGGAGCCGTCGCGCCGTGTTCGTGTGTCTCCAGACTGTCGAAGAGCGACTGCGGGCGGGGCTTCCGCTTAGCCACGGGGGCCGGACTCGTAAGGAATCGACATCGGTCCCAGTAGTATGCACCGACCGGTCAAGTCACAGTCTTTTCTCGATGGCCCGCGAGACGGCAGACGTCATGCTAGGAGGACGGCGGGCGTAATCCCGAAGAGAGAGTGCGCGCGCCGCGCGGGAGGCACGACGTGACCGTTCGAGGAGTGAGCGCGTTCATCGCCCTGGCTGCGGCCGTGATCTGCGGGGGCGTGGTCATGGCGCAGGACCGCCCGCCCGCATCGCCGCCGGCTCGGGCCGATCTCTGCCGCGTGGAGGGGACGGTGCGCAGCGGTGCCACGGCCCTGCCGGGCGCCTCCGTCGTCGTGCGTGCCGGGGGCGCCGTCAAGGCGGCGACGTCCACCGATCTGGGCGGGCGCTACACGATCCTCTTCACGCCAGGCTCGACCTTCCACCTGTCGGTCGACCTCACGGGCTTCGCCGGCGTCGCGCGCGACCTGACGCTCGGCGCGCCGCCGTGCGGACAGACGGTCGACTTCCAGCTCGCGTTGCAGCGTCCGTCGATCCCCGCGTCGACCGGGGTCGCCTCCGCCCCGGCGGCGGGCGGGCGCGGCGGAGCGGGCCGCGGGGGGGGCGGACGGGGCGGCGCGCCCGGCGCCGACGCACGCGGCGGCCAGGGCCGGCCGGGCTTCCAGACCCTCACCGTCGAGGCGAACAGCGACGCGCCACAAACACCGGATACGGCGGACGCCGCCGCGGACTCCGCCGGCCTCTCGCAGTTGCTGCCGCCGGGATTTTCGCTGCAGGGTGCCCAGGCGGACGCCATCGCCATCAATGGCGCCAGCGGCGCGACCAATCTCGACCGCGGCTCGATGAACGATCGTCTGCAGGCCATCAATCTGGGCGAGATCAATCCGGTGACCGGGCAACTCGCCGGCGGACCCGGTGGTCCGGAAGGCCCCGGCGGACCGCTCGGCGCGGGCGGCGGGCGCGGCGGACCGGGCGGGTTCGGCGGCGGACGCGGGGGATTCGGTCCCGGCGGCCGGGGCGGCTTCCTCGGGGGCCGGGGCATGCGCGGCCAGAGCCCGTACCAGGGGTCGGCGACGTATTCCTTCGGGGGATCGGCGCTGGACAGCGCGCCGTATCAGCTTCGCTCCGACGTGCCGGTCACGCAGCCGCAGTTCGCGAAGAACACGTTCGGCGGGACCGTCGGCGGGCCCCTGCGTCTGCCGGGTCTGTACGCGGACGCGAGCCAGCGCACGAACTTCCAGCTGAACTACACGGGAAACCGCTCGAACAACGTCTTCGACCAGTACGCGACGGTTCCCACCGACGCCGAGCGCGCCGGCGACTTCTCGGCGAGTCCGGTCCAGCTGATCGATCCGGCGACGGGCGAGCCGTTCGCGAACAACCAGATTCCCGCCGGGCAGATCGATCCGACGTCGGCGGCGCTCCTGCAGTACCTCCCGGCGCCGAACCTGCCGGGAACGACGCAGAACTACCACGTCTCGACGACGGCGCGCTCCTCGTCGGAAGCGCTGAGCCTGCGCGTCGTGCAGAACCTGTCGGCGAACCCGCAGGCCGGCCGCGGCGGGCGCGGCGGACGGGGCGGAGGGTTCGGGGGCTTCGCCGGGCGGGGCGGACCCGGCGGCCGCGGCGGTCCGCCGGCCGTGCAGGGCACCAACATCGTGCTCTCGGGTCAGCTGCAGTACCGGCGGAACACGACGCAGAACCTGAACGTGTTTCCGGATCTCGGGACGACGACGACGAACACGAGCCTGGCGGCGCCGATCTCGCTCAACATCCGGCACGCGCGGTCGGTCCACAACGTCACGGTCAACCTCGCGCGCACGGGCACCGAGACGACCAACGCGTTCGCCAACGTCGACAACGTGAGCGGGCTCGCCGGGATCCAGTATCCGGGGACGACCGACCCGCTGAACTGGGGCGTGCCGAACCTCGCGTTCTCCGGCTTCACGGGCGTGCGCAGCGGCGCAGCCACGGCGCGGCACGACGACCGCCTCACGGCGGGCTACACGTGGATGTTCCCGCGCGGTCGCCACCGGCTCCGGATCGGCGGCGAGTATCGGCTCGACGAGACGACGAGCGACATCAACGCGAACGCGCGCGGCACCTTCACCTTCACGGGGCTGTACTCGTCGGGAACGACCCTCGACACGGGCGGCGCCGATTTCGCCGACTTCCTCCTGGGTCTGCCCGCCCAGGCGACGCTGCAGGTCGGCAGCACGTCGCACCTGCGGCAGCACGCCTTCACCGGATTCGTGGAGGACAACTGGCAGGCGCGCGGCAACCTGACGCTCAATCTGGGCCTGCGGTACGACCTCGCGCTGCCCTACGTCGAAGTGAACGGGCGCATGGCGAACCTCGACGCGTCGCCCGATTTCTCGGTGGTGGCGCCGGTGCTGCCGGGCGCGACCGGGACGTACGAGGGTGCGTTCCCGGCCGGGTTGTTGAACACGGACGCGAACAACCTCGAGCCGAGGGTCGGACTCGCGTATCGGCTCGGCCCGGGCACGATTCTCCGCGGCGGCTACGGGATTACCTACAACAGCGGGTCGTACGCCTCGATCGCGCGCGAGCTGTCGGGGCAGCCGCCCTTCGCCGACACGGAGACCGTGACCGGCGACGGGACCGAGCCGCTCACCCTGGCCGAGGCGCTGCTCTCGCCGGGGTCGACCACGACCAACAACTGGGGCGTGGCGAAGGACTACGCGCTCGGCCGGATTCAGACGTGGAACGCCACGCTGACGCGCAACCTGACCGCCAACTGGATGGTGCAGGCGGGGTACACCGGCATCAAGGGCAGCAACCTCGACGTCCTGCGAGCGCCGGGCCTGGGTCCGGGCGACACGCCGGCGTCGGGCACGCAGCCGTTCATCTGGGAGTCGTCGGGCGGCCGGTCGCTGATGAACGGCGGGACGTTCCAGATCCGGCGCCGCCTG
This sequence comes from uncultured Acidobacteriota bacterium, assembly GCA_963761615.1. Lineage (GTDB taxonomy): Bacteria > Acidobacteriota > Vicinamibacteria > Vicinamibacterales > CAVVIG01 > CAVXGU01. The sequence goes on from CAVXGU010000003.1 coordinate 439,668, forward strand.
GCCAACGGCTACAGCGGGGGCGTCTCGTACACCCTCGCCAAGTCGATGGACGACGCCTCGTCGCTCGGCGCCGGCGGCGCCGTGGTCGCGCAGAACGACAAGGACCTCGCCGCCGAATGGGGGCCGTCGAACTTCGACCGGCGCCACCAGGTGGCCGCCGACCTGTACCTGGAGCTGCCGTGGGGTCCGAACCGGCACTGGCTGAAGGACGGCGGCACGCTCGCGGATCTGTTCGGCGAGTGGTCGGCGCGGTTCACGCTGACGCTGCAGTCGGGGACGCCGCTGACCGCGCGCGTGCTCGGCGCCGCCAGCGATCTCCTCCGCGGCGTCAACGGGTCGCTGCGCGCGGACTACACGGGTCAGTCGATCGCGCTGCCCGACCCGACGGTCGACGAGTACTTCAACGTGTCGGCCTTCGCGGCGCCCGTCCCGGGAGCCTTCGGCGACTCGTCGCGCAACATGATCGTCGGTCCCGGCGCGCACCAGCTCGACGGGATGCTGCAGCGCGACCTGCGGATCGGCGGGACGCGCGCGCTGACGATCCAGATCAACGCGCTGAACCTGCTCAACACCGTGCAGTGGGCGGCGGTCGACACGAACATCAATTCTCCGACGTTCGGACAGGTGCTGTCGGCCCGTCCGATGCGGACGGTCACGATCACCGCCAGACTCAGGTTCTGACATGCGCCGCCGACTCCCCGTTCTGCTCACGATCCTCGGCCTCGTCGCCACCGGGGCGCTGGACGCCCAGCAGCCGGCGCCTTCCGCGCCATCGGCCGCCGTGTTCCGCAGCAGCGTCAACCTCGTGCTCGTCGACGTCGTCGTGCGCGACAAGACGGGCGCCGTCGTGAAGGGGCTGACCGCCGACGACTTCGAGCTGACCGAGGACGGTGTCCGCCAGCAGATCCAGTCGTTCGCGTTCGAGCAGGTCCGGAATACGGCTCCGACCGTCGAGACGGCGTCGACGCTCGCCGCGCTCGCGGGCGCGGGCGGCAACGCGGCCGCGGGGACGGCGGCGGCGCCGGCGGCAGGCGCCGCGCCGGCGACGGACGCGCCGACCCATCCGCTCACGGAGGAGGACGTCGCCGGCCACCGGCTGCTCGCGCTGGTCTTCGACACGAGCTCCATGCAGCCCGAGGACGTCCAGCAGGCCGTGGATGCCGCATCGAAGTGGGTGAACGAGCAGATGACGCCGGCGGACCTGGTGGCCGTTGCCGCGATCGGCTCGAGCCTCCAGGTGCTGACCGACTTCACCAACAGCCGGGACCGGCTGCGCGCGACGCTGTCGGCGTTCGCGGCGACCGACGGCACGGCGTTCGAGGCCGTCGACGCGTCCACCGCGAGCACCGACGATGCGGCGCAGTCGGCGACCGACGACTCGACGGCCGTCGACGCGAGCGCGCAGGAGCTCGACACGTTCAACAACGACGTGCGCCTGCGCGCGCTCAAGACGCTCGCCGAGGCGCTGCAGCCGATCCGCCAGAAGAAGGCCATCATCTATTTCAGCTCCGGCATGCAGCGGAGCGGCACCGACAACCAGGTCGAGCTCCGCGCCGCCGTGAACGCGGCGGTCAAGGCGAACGTCGCGATCTATCCCGTCGACGCGCGGGGGCTGCAGGCCGTGGTGCCCTTCGGCAGCGCGCGGCAGGGGGGGCGCGGCGGCCTGTCCGCGTTCACCGGGAGCGCGATGGCGGGCCAGTTCAACACGCTCTTCGCCGAGCAGGAGACGCTGACCTCGCTGGCGTCCGACACCGGCGGGACGGCGTTCACCGACACCAACGACTTCGGAGAGGCGTTCACCAAGGTCGAGCGTGACATCTCGTCCTACTACATCCTCGGGTTCGCGAGCACGAATCCGGCCCAGGACGGGCGCTACCGGCGGATCGCGGTCAAGCTGCGCGCCCATCCGGGCCTCAAGGTGGAGGCGAAGGACGGCTACTACGCCGAACGCGACTTCGCGCACACCGCCAGGCAGGACCGCGAACAGCAGCTCCAGGAGCAGCTGGCGACGCCCATCGGCGCGACCGACGTGCCCCTGTTCGTGACCGCCGGCTGGTTCCGCCTCGCGCCGGATCGGTACTTCGTTCCGATCTCGCTCGCGGTGCCGGGGTCGGCGGTCCCGGCGTCCAGGGACCAGACCACCCTCGACGTGGCGGGGTTCATCCGGGACGAGCGCGGCTTTCCGGTAGGGCGCATTCGCGACACGGTCACGGTGCCGCCGGCGAGCGCCGGCACGCTGGCGTCGCGCCAGGTCCTGTACCAGACGAGCGTCACGCTGCCGCCCGGCCGCTTCTCGGTGAAGGTCGTCGTGCGCGAGAACGCCGACGGCCTGATGGGCACGTTCGAGACGCCGATCGTGGTGCCGGACCTGAAGCAGGCGCCGTTGAAGGTGAGCTCGGTCGTCCTGAGCACCCAGCTCGAGACCGTGAAGGCCAGGAAGACCGCCGACCCGCTGATTCACGACGGCGTGGAGCTCGTCCCGAACCTCACCCACATCGTCGGCCACGACCAGACGCTGTACTTCTACTACGAGGTGTACGACCCGGCAGAGTCGGGTGGCGCGGCGCAGATCCGGACGAGTCTGGCGTTCTACCGGGGGAAGGTGAAGGTGTTCGAGACGCCGATCGTGGACCGGACGAGCGTGGACGCCGCGCGCCACGTCGCGGCGTTCCAGCTCGAGATCCCGGCCGGGAGCCTGAAGCCGGGGTTCTATACCTGCCAGGTGAATCTGATCGACGAGGTCGCGGCGAAGTTCACGTTCCCGCGCCTCGAGCTGTACGTGCGCTGAAAAGGGCGCCGGGCGCCAGGCCCCGGGCACCTGGTGCCCGGGGCCTGGTACGTGGCACCCTATCCAGCTACTTGATGAACAGCATCTCGCGATAGGTGGCGAGCGGCCAGAGTCCGTGCGGCATGATCACCTCGAGCTCGTCGCCGGACTGGCGCAGCGCGGCCATCGCCGGGATGACGACGTCTCGGTAGTGCCTGGCGTGCTTCTCGGCGGATGCGTCCTCGTGCGCGAGCGCCTTGGCGAGCTTGTCGGAGCGCTGCTTGATCTGGTCGGTGAGGCGCGTGATGCTCGTGAGCACCTTCTTCGTCTCGGCGGCGGTGCCGCCGGCCTGCTTGACGGCGGCGGCGCTCTGCGCGACGTCCTTCTGGTACGTCAGGGCCGCAGGCAGGATGTAGCGGTTCGCCATGAGGACCATGAGCTGGCCCTCGACGTTGACCACCTTGTTGTAGGTCTCGAACATGATCTCGTACCGCGAGTGCAGCTCGCGGGCGTTCAGGACCTTGTACTTCTCGAAGAGCGCGGTCGTGTCCTTCGTCACGAGCTGCGGCAGCGCGTCGACCGTGTTCTTCAGGTTGAGGAGCCCGCGCTTGGCCGCTTCCTTTTCCCACTCGGCCGAGTAGTTGTTGCCGTTGAAGATGATCCGCTTGTGTTCCTTGATCACCTTGGGCAGCAGCTCCGCGGCGGCCTTCTCGACCGACTTGCCACCCTTCATCAGCTTCTCGAGCTCGGTGGCCATGTAGTCGAGCGACTCGGCGACGGCCACGTTGAGCGCGATGTTCGGGTAGGCGATGCTCTGGTTCGACGAGACCGCGCGGAACTCGAACTTGTTGCCGGTGAAGGCGAACGGGCTGGTGCGGTTGCGGTCCCCGGGATCGCGCGGCAGCTTGGGCAGCACCATGACGCCGGTGTCGAGCTCGCCGCCCGCCTTGGTCGACTTCGCGCCGCCCTTCTCGATCTGGTCGAAGATGTCGGTGAGCATGTCGCCCAGGAAGATCGACAGGATCGCCGGGGGCGCCTCGTTGGCACCGAGCCGGTGGTCGTTGCCGGCGCTCGCAATCGACGCGCGCAGCAGGCCCTGCCACTTGTTGACGGCGCGGATCACCGCCGTGCAGAACACCAGGAACTGGACGTTCTCGTGCGGGTTCTTGCCGGGGCCCAGCAGGTTGTTGCCCTCGCTGTCGCTCATCGACCAGTTGAGGTGCTTGCCGGAGCCGTTGACCCCCGAGAAGGGCTTCTCGTGCAGGAGGCACGCCAGCCCGAACTTCGGTGCGATCCGGCGCAACGTCTCCATCACCATCATCTGGTGATCCGTCGCGACGTTGGCGTTCTCGAAGACCGGGGCGATCTCGTACTGGCTCGGCGCGACTTCGTTGTGGCGCGTCTTGACCGGCACACCCGTCTTGTACAGCTCGCTCTCGACCTCGGACATGCACGCCATCACGCGTTCGGGAATGGCGCCGAAGTACTGGTCCTCGAGCTCCTGGCCCTTCGGGGGGCGGGCGCCGAAGAGCGTGCGGCCCGCGTTGATCAGGTCCGGACGCGACAGGTAGAAGTAGCGGTCGATCAGGAAGTACTCCTGCTCGGGGCCGCACGTGGTGACGACGCGCGTCGCCTTGGAGCCGAAGAGCTTGAGGACGCGCACCGCCTGTTTCGAGAGCGCCTCCATCGAGCGCAGGAGCGGGGTCTTCTTGTCGAGGGCCTCGCCGGTCCAGCTGACGAATGCGGTTGGAATCACCAGGGTGACCGCGCCGCCGCTGCGCAGCAGCCACGGCGGGCTGGTCGGAATCCCACGCCGTGTAGCCGCGGGCCTCGAAGGTGGAGCGCAGGCCGCCGGAGGGAAAGCTCGATGCGTCCGGCTCGCCCTTGATCAGCTCCTTGCCGGAGAACTCGGCGACCGCCTTGCCGTCGGAGGTCGGTGCGAGGAACGAGTCGTGCTTCTCGGCGGTGATGCCCGTGAGCGGCTGGAACCAGTGCGTGTAGTGCGTCGCGCCGTGCTCCACGGCCCAGTCCTTCATCGCCGTGGCGACGGCGTCGGCGACCGACAGGTCGAGGGGCTCCCCGTGCGTCATGGTGCGGCGGAGCGCCTCGAACACCGACTTGGGTAGCCGGGCCTGCTGGACGGCCTCGTTGAACACCAGGCTGCCGAACGTGTCATCGGCGCCCAGGCCGCCGGATCCCTTTGCTTCTCCCATGGACCAGGCGCGAATCGCGCTGATCGCGTCACCGAGCACTGCCGAACCCATCGCGTCCCCCTTCGTCGTGTGTGTGGAATCGTCAGAAGTGTGGATTCCGATTAGGACTGCGCATGATAACGCGCATACGATCGATTCTGCATTATCGCGCATTTCGTGCACGAAATGCAGAAAAGCGGCGTCAGTCAGGCGTCCAGATCGTCATCGATTGCATCCTGCAGCGCGCGCCGTGCCTGATCGACACGAAATCAGGATCATGGCGGCGGCGAGAGGTGGCGGCCGGCCATCACCAGCAGTTCGGCGAGCGCCATGGCCGTCGCGCCCCAGATGTCGACGCCGGCGACGCGAAACGCGGGTGCGTCCACGAGATGGTCGCCGCGCTGGTAGCGCACGAGCACGAGGGAGTCGGGATCGGCCAGATCGGCGACCGGAACCTCAAGAATCCGGGCCACTTCTCCGCTGGCCGGCTCGAGGCGGGGCCGGACGGTGAGCGTCGCCACCACCGGGTGGAGGCGGAATCCGCTGACAACGATGTCGACTGGCGAGAGCGCGCCGAGGATTCGGACGCCGTCCCCGGCCAGTCCGACCTCTTCCTGTGCCTCGCGAAGGGCCGCCGCCTGGATCGTTTCGCCCGGATCCACGACGCCGCCGGGCAGCGACACCTGCCCGCCGTGCCGCCCGAGGGCATCGTCGCGAACCGTCAAGAGGACGCGCGGGCGGGCGTCGATCGGGTAGAAAAGCATGAGCGCGGCCGCGTCGCGCAGTGATCCGGGCGGGGCCAGGGGGCGCCGGTGTCGAGGGGCCATGAGCTGGTGCGCCCGGGCGCCCGGGAGCGGGGCCTCGAACGCCCGGCGGAGGTCGGCGAGAAAGTCGGGGAACGAATCGGACAACGGCATCGAGCCCGCGCGCGTCAAAAGAACCGAACGGCTTCCGTCATTCTGACACCGCCCTCCATGATCTCGCGATCGTCCGTGCTGCGTGCGTCGCTCCAGGCCGTCGTCGTCGGCCTCTGGCGGGTCGTGCGTGGGCGCGATCGCGCGCCCCGTGTCATGCTGAGCTGCGGCGATCGGGCGCCGACGTTCCAGATGGTCGGGTCCGACGGCCGCGAATACCGGCTCGCCGATTTTTTGGATCGACGCCAAGCTGTTGTCCTTGCATGGTTTCCCAAGGCGTTTACAGGCGGTTGTACAGCGGAGTGCAAATCACTGGGTGCAAGTGGCGCCGAACTGGGTCAGTTCAACGTAAGATACGTGGCCGCGAGCGTGGACGCGCCTGCGGAGAACCGCCGGTTCGCCCGCGAGCTCGGCGTGAATTATCTGATGCTGAGCGATCCGGAGGGGACGGCGGCGAGGGCCTACGGGGTGCTCGGCGCCTCGGGCTTTGCATCCCGCTGGACGTTCTATATCGGCGCCGATGGCCGCATCCTCGACGTCGATCGCCACGTGAGGCCCGCGACGCACGGGTCCGACATCGCGGCGCGGCTGGCTGAACTGGGTGTCCCACGTCATGACTCTGCTCGACCGATTCCGAACCACAGCGCCCCACAAGCATCCTGACGCGAGCGTCCGGCTCGCCTTCGTCGAGGAAGTGCCGCTCGACGAGCGGGATCTCCTCGCCGAGGTCGCCCGCGAGGACGAGGATCCGCGCGTCCGCCGCGCGGCGGTCGGCAAGCTGCTCGACCCGGCCGCACTCGCCGGGATCGCGCAGCAGGAGCGCGACGAGGCGGTGCGCGCCCTGGCGCTGGACATGCTGCGCGACATCGCGCTCGAGTCGTTCGAGGGGCTGGGCGAAGCCGAGAGTCTGGCGGCCGTCGATGCGCTCGCGGATCCGCGCACGCTGGCCCAGGTGGCCAAGGGCGGACTGCGCGAGAGCACGGCGCTCCGGGCGCTCGCCCGGCTCGACGACGCGCGCGCCCGCGGATCCGTGGCGCGGCACGCCGCGCTCGATCCCGTGCGACGGGCGGCGCTCGACGCGCTCGACGCGGTCGCCCATCGCGACGAGATCGTCGCGGTCGCGATGAACAGCGAGTTCCGCGATTCCGCCCTGGCGGCGCTCGAACGACTGAACGAGCGCGCGGATCTCGAACAGGTTGCCACGCGCGCCCAGAACAAGAGCGCGTCCAAGCGGGCCCGGATCATGCTGAATCAGATGGACGAGGAAGCGGCGGCGGCCGAGGCCGCGCGCGTGGCGCTGGCCGAAGCCGACGCGATGGAGGCGGAGCGGGAGGCGGCGGGTGCCGCCGCGCAGGTGGCCGTCGAGACGCCGCCGGCCGAGGAGCCGGTGGCCGAGCCCGTCGAGGAGAGCGCACCGGCCGCACAGCCGGTCGACGAGATCGCGCCGGAGGCGATGGACGCCGACGCGGATGCCGCGCGCGCGGCGGCGGAAGCCGCCGAACAGGCGCGTGCCGAGGCCGATGCCGAGGCCGCCCGTCAGCGCGAGGCCGACGAAAAGGCGCAGCGGGAGAACCTGGCGCGGCTGCGGAGCCTGGCGGCCCGCGCAGACGCGCTGGCCGCGCGGCCGGATCTGACGCTCAAGGCCGTCGAGCGCGCGCTGCGCGACGTCCGGGCCGCCCTCGAGGCGATGCCGCCGCTGGCGACGAGAGCGGATCACGACGAGCTCAGCGCACGCCTCGCGGCCGCGCAGGCCGCCCTCTCGCCCAAGGCCCTCGAGCTCCGGGAAGCCGCCGAGTGGCGGCGGTGGGCGAACGCGGGGATCCAGGAGCAGCTCTGCGCGAGGATGGAGGCGCTCGCGAGCGTCGAGGAGCCGGAGGCCCTGGTGACCGCGATCCGGGACCTGCAGACGCAGTGGCGCGCGGCCGCCGATGTGCCGCGGGCCCAGGCGGACGCGCTCTGGCGTCGCTTCAAGACCGCCCACGACGCGCTGTGGCCGCGCTGCGAGGAGTGGCTCGCCGCCCAGACGGTCGTCCGCGCCGAGAACCTCGCCAGGAAAGTGGCGCTCTGCGAACGCGTCGAGGCGCTGGCGGATTCGACCAACTGGCTGCAGACCGCCGAGGAGATCAAGAAGCTCCAGAGCGAGTGGAAGACGGTCGGCGCGGCCTCGCGGGGCCAGGAAAAAGCGCTGTGGCAGCGCTTCCGCTCCGCGTGCGACCGGTTCTTCACGCGCCGGCACGAGGACCTGGTCCGGCGCAAGGCGATGTGGGCCGAGAACCTGGCGAAGAAGGAAGCGCTGTGCACCCAGGCCGAGGCCCTCGCCGAGTCGACCGACTGGGAGGCCGCGGCCGCCGAGATCAAGCGGCTGCAGGTCGAGTGGAAGGCGATCGGGCCGGTCAAGAAGACCCGGTCCGAGGCGATCTGGCAGCGCTTCCGTGCGGCCTGCGACGCGTTCTTCACCCGCTATGCGCATCGCCACGATGCCGCCTCGGCCGATCGCGTCGCGGCGCGCGAGGCCATCTGCGTCGAGATCGAAGGCCTGGCCGCCGGCGACGCTGCGGACCCGCCTGCCGATCTCGCGCAGATCGTGAGGGCGCTGCACGGGCGCTGGCACCAGGAGCTCGCCGCGCGTGGCGTGGACCGGGATCGCGCCGCCCGTCTCGATCGGCGCTTCGCCGAGGCGATGTCGGCCGTTGTCGCGCGCTGGCCCTCGGCCTTTGCGGGGAGTCAGCTGGATCCGGACGCCAACCGGTCGCGCCTCGAATCCCTCTGCACGCGCATCGAAGGACTGGCGGCCTCGACGAGCGCCCAGGAGTCCGCCGGGGACGAGGAGGTGTCCCCCGCGACGCGCCTCGCGGCGATGCTCAAGGAGGCGCTGGCGTCGAACACGATCGGCGGCAAGGTGGACGAGGGCGCGCGCTGGCGCGCGGCCGCCGAGGACGTGCGGCAGGCGCAGGCGGCCTGGGCGCGGGTGGGACCGGTTCCCGACGACGTCCGACGTCCCCTGGCGGAGCGGTTCGACCGGGCGTGCCGGTTCATCCTGGGCAAGGCGGGCGCGCCCGCCGGCGGACGCCAGGGCAGCCGGTCCGGCGGCGCGCGGGCCGGCCGCTAGGGCGGGGCAGGGCCCGGGCACGGGGGCACGTCAGGAATAAACTTGACACATCATCTATTGATTGGTCATACTACATGGCGTGAGTGACGTTCCGGGCCGGCTGCAACGTGAGCTCCGCCAGACGCGGCCGTTTTCTTCGACCGCCGAAGAAGCCGTCCTCGGCGTCATCCGGACGACCGACCTCTTCCGCCGGCTGGGCACCGCGGTGCTCGACCCGCACGGCATCACGCCCCAGCAGTACAACGTGCTGCGCATCCTGCGCGGTGCGGGTGCCGACGGGCTGCCGACGCTCGAGGTCGCCGATCGGATGCTCGAACAGACGCCCGGCGTCACGCGTCTGCTGGACCGGCTCGAGTTCAAGGGCCTGATCCGGCGCCAGCGCTGCCCGAAGGACCGACGCCGGCATCTGTGCTGGCTGACCGCGGAGGGCACGCGCCTGCTGGACGAGCTCGACGACCCCATCCGCGCCCACCTGGAGCGCTGCGTGAAGGGGCTGCCGGTGCGCGATCGCAAGGCGCTCATCGGACTGCTGGACCGGATTCGGGAGGCGCACGAATAGGCGAGGGCGGGATCCCGGCGCGCGAGGCGCGCGTCAAAAACATGATTGGTCAATTATTGTTCAGTAAGCTAACTGAGGAGATCGCACCATGGCAATGACGGCAACCCTGACGACCCCGGCTGCGGCCGGCACCTACACGATCGACCCGGCCCACAGTGAAGTCGAGTTCCGCGTCCGGCACCTGCTCACGCGGGCGGGCGGGCGTTTCGGGACCTTCGCGGGCAGGATCCAGTTCGACCCGGCCCGACCCGAGGCCTCCTCGGTGACGTTCACGATCGACGCCGCGAGCGTCGACACGAACGTGCCGGATCGCGACGCCCACCTGAAATCGCCGGATTTCTTCGACGTCGAGACGTATCCGACGATCACGTTCACGAGCGACCGCGTCGAATCCTCCGGCGACGGCGCGCTCGTCGTCTCGGGCACGCTGACGCTGCACGGAGTGTCCAAGCGGATCGACGTGCCGGTCGCCTATCTGGGATCCCTGCGCGATCCGTGGGGCAACGAGAAGGCGAGCTTCGAGGCGACGGCGAAGCTGAACCGGAAGGACTTCGGGATGGTGTGGAACAAGGCGCTCGACGCCGGCGGCGTCTTCCTCGGCGACGAGGTGACGATCACGATCAACGTGGAAGCCGGACGGGCGAGCTGATCGGCGTCACTTCACGTCGAGCAGCTCGACGTCGAAGACCAGCATGCCGTAGGGCGCCTGGCGTCCCTGATACGCGAGGTTCTCGGGGATCCAGAGGCGCATCTTCTCGCCGACCACCATCAGCTGCAGGCCCTCCGTCCAGCCGGGAATCACGCCGGCGAGCCCGAACGTCGCAGGCTCGCCGCGCGTGATCGAGCTGTCGAACAGCTTGCCGTCGGTCGTCCAGCCCGAGTAATCGACCGTCACCTGGCTGGACGACAGCGGATGCCGGCTCCCCGTGCCAGGGCGCAGGACCTTGTACGCGAGTCCCGACGCCGTCTTCTTCGCGTCGGTCGGCGGTCCGCTCACGTCGGCCGGGGCCGTGAGCGGCGACTCGGCGAACTTGAACAGCTCGACGTCGAACACGAGCATGCCTTTGGGCGCGCGCTGACCCTTGTAGGCCAGGTTCTCCGGAATCCACATCCGGCGCTTCTCGCCGACGACCATGAGCTGCACGCCCTCGCTCCAGCCGGGGATGACGCGATCGAGCGGGAACGTCGCCTTCTCGCCGCGCGTATACGAGCTGTCGAACATCTTGCCGTCGGTCGTCCAGCCGGTGTAGTGCACCGTGACGATGTCGGTCTTGCCCGGGTGGGCCGTGCCGGTCCCCGGGGTGATCACTTTCGTGTAGAGCCCCGACGGCGTCCGCTGCGCGTCCGGCGGCGGCGCCGCGACGTCGGACGGAGCGGCAATCTGTGCCGAGGCGACGGCGGCCACGAGGACGAAGGCGAGCGTGAAGAGCGTGCGCATCACGAAATCGTGGCAGATTCCAGACGTTCCAGCAAGGGGGCCGCACGGTCTTCGACGATGAGCCGGGTGCCGTGCCGGGGACGGACGAAGCCGTGCGCCTCGGCGTGGGCGAGGAAGCCGAGGAGCCCGTCGAAATAGCCGGACACGTTGAGCAGGCCACAGGGCTTCGCGTGCAGGCCGAGATGCGTCCAGGTCATCATCTCGAAGAGCTCGTCGAGCGTTCCCAGCCCGCCGGGCAGCGTCAGGAAGGCCCGGGATCGTTCGGCCATCAGCGCCTTCCGTTCGTGCATCGACGTCACCACGCACAGCTCCGACAGGCCGGCGTGGGCGATCTCCTCCGTGGCGAGGAAGTCCGGGATCACGCCGACGGCGCGGCCGCCGCCCGCCAGCACCGCGTCGGCCAGCGTTCCCATGAGGCCGACCCTGCCGCCGCCGTACACCAGCTCCATGCCCCTCATCGCCATCGTCCGGCCGAGCTCGCGGGCGGCGTCGGCGTACTCGGGCCGGGAGCCGGAGCCGGACCCGGCGAACACGCAGATCGACGGCCCGCTCATCGCGTCACCGTACCCGCGCCCATCTCGTAATAGACGTTGCTCACCGACGGCCACGTGATGTCGACGAACCAGGAGCCGGACGCCCGCACCGGCGCGGCGAGGGCGATGAGGGGCGGAAGCAGCCGCTTCACGTCACTGTCGGCGGGAGAGCTCGTCCAGCTTCTGCTTGAGGGCTTCGAGGCGCTGTCCGGCCTCGCCGAGCTGTCCGGCGGCCGTGAGGCGCTGATACGCGGCGAGATCCTGGGCGGCGCCGGCGATGAGCGCGTTCACGTCCATCGATCCGGCTGCCGGCGTCGGCGTCGGCGCCGATGGGGATCCGGCCGTGGCCGGCGTCTCCAGTTGCGGCGCGCCCGGCTGGGACGTCGACGCGTTCTCGTCGGGCGCCGCGAGCGTCGACTCGGCGTTGCCGAACAGGGCGTCCAGCGCCTGCTGGAAGGTCGTGCCGTACGCCAGCTTGTCCTGCAGCGCCAGGACGACGACGCGCAACTGCGGCATCGGGCTCTGCTGGGCCTGGAGATAGATCGGCTCCGCGTACAGCAGCGCGCGTCCGATCGGGATGACGATCAACCCGCCGCGAACGACGTGCGAGCCCTGCTGGTTCCAGAGCGACAGCTGGCCGGACAGCTGGGCATTCTGATCGATCCGCGCCTCGACCTGGAGCGGCCCGTCGATGAGCTTCGTCTTCGGGAAGTCGTACACCACCGCACTGCCGTAGTGGGGATCGTCGCTGCGGCCGGCGATCCAGCCGATCAGGTTGTTGCGGTTGGCGGGCGTGAACGGCAGGATCTCGACGAACTCCAGCGACTTCTCGCCCGGCAGCTGCATCAGGACGAAATTGGGCTCCATGACCTGCGACTGCTGCGTTCCGCCGGACGATCCGACCTGGGAGGCCACGGTCCACAGGTCCTCGCGGTTGTAGAAGACCTCGGGATCCGTCATGTGGTACAGCCCGTACACGGCCGCCTGCATCTGCAGGAAGAGCTCCGGATAGCGCACGTGTCGGCGCAGGTCCTGGGGCATCTTCGACTCGTCGGTGAAGAGCGTCGGGAACAGGCTCTCGTAGGCGGCGATGATCGGGTCTTCGTGATCGAAGACGTAGAACGTGACCGATCCGTCGTACGCGTCGACCACGGCCTTCACGCTGTTCCGCAGGTAGCTCAGGGGCTGGTTGCCGAGGCGGTACTCCCGCGAGTACGGGTAGCTGTCCGACGTCGTGTACGCGTCCATCATCCAGTACAGGCGCCCGTCGTCGCTGACGACGATGTAGGGGTCGGAGTCGAAGACGAGGAACGGCGCCAGCGTCTGGACGCGCTCCTGGACGTTGCGCCGCATCAGCAGGCGGCTCTGCGCGGTGATGTCGTCGCTGAATGGCACCTTGGAGATGTCGCCGCGATCGAGCGCGATGATCGAGCGCCGGAGGATGCCGCCCAGGACGATGCCGCCCGTCCCCTGGTACGAGGCGAAGGCGTTCGACTGGCCCTGCGGGTAGTTGAACTCGTTCTGCTTCGTGTTCACGTAGACGTCGGTGTTGGTGAGCTGCCCGAAGTAGATCTCCGGCCTCGTGACCTTGATGTCCGGCGTCGTGCTGATGACGGGCATGTCGCTGAGGGTGAGCCGGGGCATGCCTTCGGACGTGAACCCGTTCACCGGGTTCATCGTCACGCCGTAGCCGTGGGTGTAGATCAGCTTCTCGTTGATCCAGTTGCGGCTGCTCTCGGGCAGCTTGTCGATGCTCAGCTCGCGGGCAGCGAGCATCATCTGCTTGACCGAGCCGCCGATCCGGTAGCGGTCGATGTCGACGTCGGGGAAGTCGTAGTAGGTCCGGATCTCCTGGATCTGACGGAGCGTGTCCTGGAGCGCGCGCCAGTCCCAGAGCCGGATGTTGTCGATCGTCTCGCGATTGTTGTCGACGTCCACGGCCGCGACGCCGGCGTCGGCGGGGAAGTCGTGCCGGTCGATCCGGTCGAGGTCGTACGCGGCGCGCGTCGCCTCGATGTTGTGCTGGATGTACGGCTTCTCGCGGACGAGCTGGTTCGGCGCGACGATGAACGAGCTCACGTACCAGCTCAGGAGGCCGATGCCGACGTAGGCCGCCGCCGCCGGTACGACGGCCACCACGAGCCACCGCAGCTTGGGGGCCCACAGGGCATTGACGGTCGCGATGACGGCGCCCAGCGCGAGCGCACCCGACACGACGAGCAGGCCCGTGAGCGTGACGTGCGCCTCGGTGTAGCCCACGCCGCTGAAGACCGTGTGATCGTCGAACAGCGTCGAGAAGCGGCCGATGTACGCCCTGGCCGCGAGCACCAGCAGCAGCGCCGCGAAGCTCAGGGAGAGCCCGCGAATCGACGGCGCGCCGGCGTCGCGGCGGCGGCCGACGGCCATCCACGTCCCCCCGGTGACGACGAGGAAGAAGACAGCGACGAGGCAGGCGATCACGGCGAGCATCAGGAGCCAGCTCGCCAGCAGCTGCCAGACCGGCAGCGTGAAGAAGTAGAACGTCAGCGGCCGGCCGAAGATCGGATCGAGCGCGCCGGGCATGTTCGCCGGCGCGTGCCGGTACAGCGCGAACGCCTGCCAGTCGCTCATCATGCCGAACCCGGTCACGACGCCGATGAACAGTGCGGCACCGAGCGCGATCAGGCGAAGGACCGGCTCCACGGGCAGCCGCAGCGGCTGCCCGTTGATCATGATCGGCCCGCCCATGTAGTCCGAGAGCCGCGCCGGCTTGAGCGCGAGGTACGAGCCGTAGAGGATCCCGAACGTCAGGACGGCGAAGACGGCGAACGTCACCGCCTGGTAGTCGAGCGTGGTCCAGAAGACGCCGGCGAACCCGAGCGATCCGAACCAGAGGGCGTCGACGTAGTAGGAGAGAACTGTGCCGCCTGCGAGGAACAGCAGGGCCAGCAGCGCGAGGACGAGGATGCCGACCGGCCGCTGTGCTCGCCTGGTCGGTGGCCAGTCTATCGTTTCGGCCATTGACCGATCATTATTTCACACCCGATCCCGGAAACCCAGGAACCACCGGGGGATCGCTCGCGGAAGTCAGAGAGATCCGGAGACACCGAGGCCCGGAACGTCGAGCCCGGCGCGACGCCGGCCTAGGGAGTGTGTCCGTAGTCCATCCCGCCGTAGGCAGCCTCGACGGCGCCCGGCAGCTTGAGCGTGGAGGCGGGCTCGGGATCGGGGATCGCGTGCGCCACCGGCGGGAGGTGGCGGAGGTAGACGAGGACGGCGTAGCGATCCTCGTCCGTCCAGTGGGTGAAGGCGCCCCACGGCATCAGGCGGTACGACGTCACACGTCCGTCGGGAAAGACGCCGCTCCGCAGCACGCGCAGGACCTCGTCGTCGGTCCGGCGCGCCAGTCCGGTCGCCGGATCGGGGGTCAGGTTGCGGCTGACGAACGTGCCGTGTGCGGTCACGAACTTCACGCCGCCGGCGAGGTACCGGCTGTAGTCGGGCCCCTGCAGGGCGGGAACCTGATGGCAGCCGATGCAGCCGGAGGTCATCACCAGGTAGCGCCCGTGCGCCGCGATCGCACGCACGGCCGGGTCGGCGATGTCCGTGATCGGCGGCGCCGCCGCGTTCTGGGGCCCCGAGAACTGCTCGGGCGGCGTGAAGGCGAACGGCGGGATGAAGTACAGGAACGCCAGGAACGCCAGCGCGCCCAGGACGGCGATGACGACGACGGCCTGCTTCAGCCGGCGCTTCACTGGCCCGCTCCCACGCCCGCGCTTCCCACGTTTCCGGGGAAGAAGACCATCGGCGGGTCGATCTTGAGGATGAGCATCTTGAACTTGCCCCAGAGGTAGACCGGCAGGAACGGCCGCGACGGCGGCGGCACGCGGTTCACCACCGGCGGGATCGTGCGCAGGTAGGCGACGAGCGCGTCGAGGTCGTCGGGGGCGAGCGCGGAGTAGCTCGGCCAGTCCATCGGATAGGGCAGCAGGTGCGATCCGTCTCGGCGCACGCCCCGCGTCACGACGGCCTTGATCTGATCGTCGGTCCACGACCCGAGGCCGGTGTCGTGATCGGAGGTGAGATTGGCGGTCGGGAAGTCGCCGAACGGCTCGATGCGGATCAGCTGGCCGCCGGCCATGCGGAGCCCCGGCAGGATGCGGCCGTTGCTGTCGATCGGCGAATGGCAGATCGGGCAGAGTAGCGTGTTCGCCAGGTAGGCGCCGCGCGCGACCGGGTCGGCCTTGGCCTCCTCGTCGTTCCTGGCGTACAGCGCCGTGATCTCGTTCGCGCTCATCTGCCAGACCGGCTTGCGTCCGAGCGACGTCACGTAGTTGGCGAGATCCCACATCTCCGCGTCGGTGGCCGCTTCCTTGAACGACGGCATCGGCGTGCCGGACATGCCGGTGCGGAAGCGCAAATAGATGTCGCGGGGCGTGGCGCCGCCGCGGAAGGCCCACGGCTCCGTGAGATCGGCGGTGGGCATCGGGTATCCCCAGTCGTCCTCGAACGTGGTGGTCACCGCCCCGGCGCCGCGCCCGTCGGTGCCGTGGCACTTGGCGCACTGGAGGCGCTGGTAGACGGCGAGGCCGCGGGCGGCGCTCTCCTCGGACGGCTCGACGGGCGGGCCCAGCGTGACGGGCTGAAGGCGCTCGCTCTGGAACCGCGGCGACAGCGACTTGATGTAGCCGACGACGTCGCGAATTTCGTCGTCTCGAAGGACGCCGCCCCAGCCGGGCATGGCCGTGCCGTACAGGCCCTGACGAACCGAGCGGACGAGGTCGTCGTCGGTCGGGATGCTGCCCGATTCGGTGCTGCGGATCTCGTACTTGCCGGAGGTGAAGTCGCGAGGGTGGGGCGAGAGCATCGGCGCGGCGGGGCCGTCACCTCGGCCGTCCGCGCCGTGGCACTCGACGCAGTGCGCGTCGTAGATCGTGTGTCCGCGCGAGACGTCGGCGGCGGGCGGCGGTGCCTGGGCGTCGAGCACCGCACGGCCGAGGCCCGCGACGCCCAGCCCGCCGGCGGCCGCGACGAGCGCCGCGAGGGCGATCCGCGCGCATTTCCGCCCGGCCGATCGGGATGGCCGGGGAGGCACGCTGCGGGTCGCGGTCGGAGTCATGCGCTCAGGGCGATCTTGCCGAGAGCGCCGTCCTGCATGACGGCTTCGTGCGCGGCGGGCGCTTCGGCGAGGCGGAACTCGCGGTTGATGACTGGCGTGAGCGAGCCGTTCGCCAGCCCGGCGACGAGGCCCGCGTGGATGGACGCGAGGTCGGCCTCGCTCGTGTTGGCCAGCAGCATGCCGAGGATCGCGGCGTCGCGGGCCATGCTCTGACGCGCGTCGATCTCGACGCGGCCGCGGTTGCCGATCACGACGACGCGTCCGCGGGGCGCGAGCAGGCCGAGGTCCTTGTCCAGGTTGAGATGCGCTGCCATCTCGAGGACGAGGTCGACGCCCCGGCCCGCGGTGGCGCGCATGATGTCGTCCACGTAGCCGGCCGCGTGATGGTTGAACACGGCATGCGCGCCCTGGCCGCGAACGAGCTCGAGCCCGCGCTCGGTCCCGCCGGTGCCGAGCACGCGCAGGCCCTGAGCCACGCCGAGCTGCACGGCGGCGAGGCCGACGCCGCCGGTCGCGCCGTGCACGAGGAGCGTCTCGCCGGGCCGCGCGGCGGTGCGCTGGAAGAGCGCGCGGTACGCGGTCGCGTACGGGACGCCGAGCGCGGCGCCCTGCGCGTACGAGACGCCGGCGGGAAGCGGATGCACCTGCGCCGTCCGGCAGACGGCGCGCTCCGCGTAGGCGCCGACGTTGCCGCCAATCGTGCCGGTGATGTACACGCGGTCGCCCGGCTTGATGCCCTGGACCTCGGTGCCGACGGCCTCGACGTCGCCGGCCGCGTCGGACCCCGGGATGTAGGGGAGCGGCGGCTTGCGCGCGTAGGCGCCGCTTCTGATGTAGGTCTCGACCGGATTCACGCCGGCCGCGCGGATGCGGACGAGCACTTCCGACGGCCCGGGCTTGGGGTCCGGCACCGTTTCGATCTGCATCACGTCGGGCGCCCCGAACGCGCGAACGAGAATCGCCTGCATGGACCGAATGCTATCATGACGAGTTGATGTCCTTCACCCGTCTCCACCGGACCGTGGGCGTGAAAGTCGGACGCGGCGCAGGCGCCGTTCAGGTCGGCGGCGGCGCGCCCGTGGTGGTCCAGTCGATGACCATGACGGACACCGCCGACGCCGCCGCGACGGCCGCGCAGTGCCTCGAGCTCGCCGAAGCGGGATCGGAAATGGTGCGCGTGACCGTCAACCGCGCGGAGGCCGCGGCCGCGGTACCCGAGATCAAGCAGCGGCTGCGCGACGCCGGGTGCGACGCACCGCTCATCGGCGACTTCCACTACAACGGTCACCTGCTGCTGACCGCGTTTCCCGCGTGCGCGCGCGCGCTCGACAAGTACCGGATCAATCCCGGCAACGTCGGGACCGGTCGACGCCGCGACGAGCAGTTCTCGACGATCTGCAAGGTCGCGGTCGAGGAGGGCAAACCGGTCCGCATCGGCGTCAACGGCGGCTCGCTCAACCAGGAGCTCGTCGTCGCCAAGATGCAGGAGAACACCGACCGCGACCGCGGGCTCACCTCCGAGCAGGTCATCAACGACTGCATGGTGATCTCGGCGGTGGAGTCGACGGCGCTCGCGATCGACTGCGGCCTGCGGAAGGATCAGATCATCATCTCGTGCAAGACGTCACGGCCGCGCGACCTCATCGCCGTCTACCGCACGCTGGCGCGGGCGACCGATCAGCCGCTGCACCTCGGGCTCACCGAGGCCGGCATGGGCGTGAAGGGCCTCGTCTGGTCGGCCGCGGCCATGGGGGTGCTCCTCAACGACGGGATCGGCGACACCATCCGCGTCTCGCTCACCCCGCGGCCGGGCGGCGATCGGCGCGAGGAGGTGTACGCCGCCTGCGAGCTGCTGCAGGCGCTCGGCCTGCGGTCGTTCTCGCCGAGCGTGACCGCGTGCCCCGGCTGCGGGCGCACGACGAGCACGACCTTCCAGGAGCTCGCCGAGCGCATTCAGGGCTACATCCGGGAGCGGATGCCGGCGTGGAAGCAGGAGTACGAGGGCGTCGAGACGATGACGCTCGCCGTGATGGGCTGCGTCGTGAACGGCCCCGGCGAGTCGAAGGCCGCCAGCATCGGCATCAGCCTGCCGGGAACGGGTGAAGAGCCGAACTGCCCGATCTACATCGACGGCCAGCACGTGACCACGCTGCGCGGCTCCTACGAACAGCTGTCCGCGGCCTTCCAGGGTCTCGTCGACGACTACGTGCACACGCACTACCGGCGGCGATCGCAGCAGGGTCTCGGCGTCGGCGGATAGCCGCCGGACGCTAGTGAATCGTGGCCGGCTCGTCGAGCGCGAAGGGCGCGATCTCGACGTCGAAGTGCTCCCCGTCCTCGCCCACCATCTGGTAGGTCCCCCGCATGAGACCCGTCGGCGTCGTCAACCGGCAGCCGGAGGTGTACTCGAACGATTCGCCGGGCGCCAGCGTCGGCTGCTCGCCGACGACACCCGGTCCGCGCACTTCCTCGACGTGGCCGGTGGCGTCGGTGATGATCCAGTGGCGGCTGATCAGCTGCGCCGTCTGGTGGCCCTCGTTGGTGATGCGGATCGTGTAGTAGAAGGACCAGACCTGCTCGAGCGGCCGGGAGTACTCCGGCGCGAACCTCGATTCCACTTCGACGCGCACGTTGTTGGTCACGGCTTCCGACGTCGGCGCGTGCAGGGGCTGGTCCTTGGAGCCGTAGTGCATCGAGGTCATGCTCCATCATATCTCCGCGACCACGCGAGATCGAGCGCCCGGCGGTTATGATGAAAGGCCGTTGTCAGAACGCATGAATTCCGATCCCGTCACGCTCGCCGAGATCGTCGGGTCGATCGGCGTGGCCGCCGCCAGGCGGCACATCTTCCTGTGCTGCGACCAGACGACGCCCAAGTGCTGCGCGAAGGAGGACGGGCTGGAGTCCTGGGCCTATCTGAAGCGCCGCCTCAAGGAGCTCAGGCTCTCCGAGCAGGGCGGCATCCTGCGGAGCAAGGCGAACTGCCTGCGGATCTGCGAGGGCGGACCGATCGCGGTCGTCTATCCGGAAGGCGCCTGGTACGCGGGCTGTCGTCCGCCGGCGCTCGAGCGCATCATTCAGGAGCACCTGATCGGCGGCCGCATCGTCGCCGACCTGCTCATCGTCGAGCACCCGCTCGGCTAGAGCGGTGTTCGTTTCGCTGTAGCGGCCGACCTTCAGGTCGGCTTCGCCCTGGCGGACCTGAAGGTCCGCGGCGACACCGAATCTCGGGGCGACATCGAGCTCGAAACCGCTGTCGTCCGGCGGACCCAGTCGGCGATCGCGGTCTGGACTGCCGCGTGCGCCTCCGCCTGGGCGGCGGCCATGCCCCTGCCCGCCAGCTTGAACGAGTGATCGCCGCCGCTCACGACATGGAGCACCGCGCGCGGCGACAGCCGGTCGAGCACGGGCGCGAGCTCCTCGGGCGTGCCGAAGGCGTCGCGGCTGCCCTGCACGAACAGCATCGGCCTGCGGACCGCCGGGAGGTGGGCGTCGCGTCGCGAGTCGAGGCGCCCCGGCGGATGGAGCGGATACCCGAGCAGGACGAGTCCGGCAATCGGCAGCGCCGGATCGGCGGCCGCGATCTGCGTCGCGATCCGGCCGCCCATCGACTTGCCGCCGATGAACAGCGCGCGCGCCGCGCTTTCCACGGCTGCTCCAACGGCGGTCAGCACCGCGCGATAACACGCCTCGAGCACCGGTCCGCGATCGGGGAGCCGCCGGCCGCGCGCGGTGTAGAGGAAATCGAACGTGACGACGTCGAGGCCCCGCGCGGCGAGGGCGGACGCGAACTCGACCATGAAGGCGCTGTTCTGGCCGGCGCCCGCCCCGTGCGCCAGGGTCAGCGCGGCGCGGCCGGGAGGAGGTGACGCCCGGTAGATCGTCGCCGTCGTCTCTCCGCCCGGCACGGCGATCGAGATCGTCTCAGGCATCTGGGCGTCCGTTGACATTCCGTCCGGCGTCCGGGTCAGCGGCGTGCGAACGCCAGCCCCAGCCCGTAGGTGACGGTGGCTTCGAGCACGCCGACGAGGGTCATCTCGGCGCCGGTCGCCCACCACGGGCGCGTCGTGACGAGCGCCTTGGAGGCGCCGACGGCGAAGTGCGCGATCGTGCTGATGGCGAAGGACGCGATCACGGCGGGCATCCCGACAGTGAAGAAGAACGGGATGATCGGGATGAAGCCGCCGATGGCGGTCGACGCGGCCGCCGAGATCGTCGACCGCCACGGGTTGGGAAAGGTCTCTTCGGCGAGCCCGAGCTCCTCGTGCACGAGCGTCCGCAGGAACTGCTTCGGCTCCTTCTGCAGGCGCTCCGCCATGTTCCGCGACTCCTCCGGCGAGAAGCCCTTGAGCTGGTAGAAGAGCTCCAGCTCGAGCATCTCCTCGTGCGGATCCTCCTCGATCTCGGCCTGCTCGCGCGCGACTTCCGACTCGTACACTTCCCGCTCCGACTTCGACGCGAGGTAGGCGCCTGCCCCCATGGACAGCGCGCTGGCGAGCGTGCCCGCGAGACCCGCCGCGAGGACCACTTCGCTGCCGCCGGTGTAGCCCGCCATGCCCGAGACGATGCCGAAGACGGCGCCGAGGCCGTCGTTGACGCCGTAGATCGCGTCGCCGATCCACCCGGTGCCGCGGACGTGCCAGCGTTCGCGGCGCAGAATGCGGTCCAGCGTCGACCCCGGAGACGGCGCGGCGCCGCCGGCGAGGGAGCGCAGGATGACGGCGTGGTCGCGCTCCTCGAGCTTGGCTTCCTCGGCGATCCGCCGGTCTTCGGGGTCGCTCAGGCGGGCGACGAGCTGGTCGTAGTCGGCTTCGGCGCGGTTCTCTTCCTGCTCCAGCCGGTGGAGGACGACGATCGGATCGGAGATCCGCTGGAACCACGACAGTCCCTGCTCGACCGACTTCGGATCAGGCGCGCGTCCCGTGGCCGAGGCGATCCGGTCGGACCAGCGCGCCGCGTGCGTCTCCTCCTGTTCGGCCAGGCGGGTCAGGATGTCGCGCCGCTTCGGGTCGGTCTCGCGCCCGGCCAGGTGCCGGTAGGTCGCGGCGGCCTCGACTTCCCGCTGCCACATCTTCTGAACGGTCGCGAGACTCCCCTTGTCGATGGCCATGGGGCGTCATTCTAGTTCGGGTGCCGGGCACCAGGTGCCCGGTACCCGCACCCAGCACCACGTGCGGCGCCCGACACCCTCAGTTCGCGATATAGCCGTTCCGCGCCCGCACGCGGTACTGGGGATTGCGGGTGACGACCTTGATCGAGTGAAACTGACCGTCCTGCTTGGCGCTCGTCACGTAGCCCAGGTAGTACTGCTTGCTCAGCTCGTCGGCGATGGCCGCGGTTGCCGGGTCGAGGTCGTCGGGACTGCGGATGATCTCGGTCCGGCCACCGCTGTCGTCGGTCAGCTCGCGCAGCGCGCCCTCGTTGACGCCTTGATCGAGGCGGCCCTGGGCCCACGAGGCCTGGGGCCGCACCTGGAAGCCGGGGAACGGAAATCCCCCGCGCGGCGGAAACGGGAACGGCGAGGGCCGGCGCGGCGGCTGGATGGGCCGCCGCGGCGCGGCCGCCTCGTCGGGACCATCGATCCCGACGGCGTACACGAGCAGCCGACTCTCGCGGATCTGCTGGCGCAGGTCGTTCAGCGGCGTGCGGCTCGACGTGTCGTTGCCGTCGGAAATGATGACGATCGCCTTCTTCTGGTTCTGGCCCTCTCCGGCGAGCTTCACGGACTCGGCGACCGCGTCGTACAGCGCCGTGCCGCCGTCCGGCCTGATGCGCCCGAGGGCGTCGCTGAGCAGCCGGCGATCGGTCGTCCAGCCCTGTACGAGCCGCGGCCGATCGTTGAACTCGTACACGAAGATCTGGTCGGACGGGTCGAGCAGATCGGACAGGAAGCGGTTCAGCGCTCCCTCGGCCGCATGGATCTTCGCGCCCGCCATGCTGCCGCTCGTATCGAGCGCGATGCCGAGGCTCACGGGCACCCGCTCGGCGCTGAAGTTGGTGATCGTCTGACGGACCCCGTCCTCGTACACCTCGAAGTCATCGCGGGTGAGCCCGGGGACGAAGTGCCCGTTCGCGTCCGACACGGTGGCCGTGACGTTGATGACCTCGACGCCGCCCGTGAACCGGGGATGATCGTCCTCCTTGCCGTTCGGCGTCTGCTGGCCATGGAGGCCGACGAGTCCGACGCCGGTCAGCAGGCAGGCGAGCGCGACCCGATGGCGGAGCGAGTGTGTCATGGGCATGCTGCCGGGGCGCGCGTCGGCCCCGACCCTACGTCTGATGGTAACGCCGAAACGCCCGGCGTCGCGTCTGCGTCGGTCATCGCGCGGCACACCGGGTGCATGCCGGCGCGGTCGTCAGGATCCGCGCCGCAAAAGCCTTGCCGAACGCGTTGGCCGCCAGTGCCGGGTCCCGCCCGGTCCAGGATGTGCTCCGGCCGGGACATTTGTCCCCTGACGGGCACCGCGGGCGGGCATTACACTGACGGGCATGTCCTTCCAGGGCAAAACCGTGATCGTGACCGGTGCGACGAGCGGCATCGGCCGCGCCGCCGCCAGAGCATTCGGCCAGGGGGGCGCGTCGGTGCTGCTCGTCGGCCGACGCCAGGACGCGCTGGATGAGCTGACGCGGGAGATCGAGGGGGCCGGCGGTCGGGCCGCCGCCTGCCGCGCCGACGTCACCGCCGCAGACGCACCGGACCGCATCGTCGGGGCGGCCGTGGACCGGTTCGGCGGCATCGACGTCCTGGTCAACGGCGCCGGGGTGATCGCGGCCGGCACGATCGAGACGACGACCGACGACGCGTGGGACGCGATGATGGCGATCAACGTCCGGGCGCCGTTCCGGCTCATGCGCGCGGCGGCGCCGCGACTGGCCGCGGTCAGGGGCTCGGTCGTGAACGTGTCGAGTGTCAACGGCCTGCGGTCGTTCCCCGGCGTGCTCGCGTACTGCGTGAGCAAGTCGGCGCTCGACCAGCTCACGCGGTGTGCGGCGCTCGAGATGGCGCCGCTCGGCGTCCGGGTGAACGCCGTGAATCCAGGCGTGACCGTGACCAACCTCCACCGGCGGGGCGGGATGGACGAGTCGCAGTATGCGGCGTTCCTCGAACGGTCGAAGCAGACCCATCCGCTGGGTCGGCCGGGACAGCCGGACGAAGTCGCCGCGCTCATCCTTTTCCTCGCGTCCGACCGCGCGTCCTTCATGACGGGAGAGACGATTCCCGTCGACGGCGGCCGGCACCTGACCTGCCTGCGCTAGGGGCGGGAACGTCCGCTCAGGAGAGGCGGGGCCGCATGGCCTCGACGAACTTCAGCCCGTCGCGCTCGGCGAGCACGCGGACCGGCTTGAATCCCTCGGCCGTCAGCCAGGGGATCGGGTCGAAGGGCGGACCGCTCTGGACGCGCGAGAGCACCGCCCCGACGCCGCCCCGGGGCACCGCGCCGACGACGACCACGCGGCCTCCCGGGCGGACGATTCGCCGCATGTCCTTGAAGGCGCCCGTTCGGTCCTCGGGCCGCATGGTCGCGAGCAGGCCGCCGGTGTCGTCGACGACCACCAGGTCGAATGTCTCGTCGTCGGCGTGCAGGCGCGCCGGATGGGCGATCTGCACCTCGACCAGGACGCCGGCCCCTTCGGCCGCCTTGCGCACGCGGTCGGCGTCCATCTGATCGGGCACGATCGCCAGCGAGCGTCCGGACAGGCCGACCTTGGCGGCAATCGCCGCCAGTCGGCTGCCGTTGGCGCATCCGACGAAGGCCACGCGGTCGCCCATCTTCACCCCCGTCATGCCGACGGCGAGCAGGTGCGGATCTTCGCGGCGTCCGAAGAGGTTCATGAACATTGATGATATAGTTTTCGCTCGTGTCTACACCCGTCGAAATCGCTCCTGCCCGCGGGCGGCTGGGGGTTCTGCTGGTCGGGCTGGGCGCCGTCAGCACCACTTTCGTCGCCGGCGTTCTCGCCATTCGCAAAGGCCTCGCCAAGCCAATCGGTTCGCTGACCCAGATGGGCACCGTGCGGCTCGGCAAGCGCACGGAGGGCCGCTCGCCCCGCATCACGGACGTCGTGCCGCTGGCGGCGCTCACCGATCTGGTCTTCGCCGGCTGGGACATCTTCGAGGACGACTGCTATGCCGCCGCCCGCACGGCCGGCGTGATCGAGGAGTCGCTGCTCGAGCAGGTGCGCCCGGAGCTGGAACAGATCCGCCCCTGGCCGGCGGTCTTCGATCAGCGCTACGTCAAGCGCCTCGACGGTCCCAACGTCAAGAAGGGCCAGAACAAGATGGACCTGGCCGAGCAGGTCATCGCCGACATCCGGAAGTTCAAGGCCGACAACGGCCTCGACCGGCTCGTGATGATCTGGTGCGGCAGCACCGAAGTGTTCATGACCGAGTCGCCGGCCCACGCGACGATGGAGAGCTTCGTCCGGGCGCTCGAGGAGAACGATCCGGCGATTCCGTCGAGCATGGTGTACGCGTACGCGGCGATCCGCGAGGGCATTCCCTTCGCCAACGCCGCGCCGAACCTGACGGCCGACATCGCGGCGCTCGTCGATCTCGCGGGCAAGACCAAGGTGCCGCTCGCCGGCAAGGACCTGAAGACGGGACAGACCTTGATCAAGACGATCGTCGCGCCCGGTCTGAAGGCGCGGCTGCTCGGCGTGACGGGCTGGTACTCCACCAACATCCTGGGCAACCGCGACGGCGAGGTGCTGGACGACCCGGAGTCGTTCAAGACGAAGGAGGAGAGCAAGAAGTCGGTGCTCGACTACATCCTCCAGCCGCACCTCTATCCGGACCTGTACGAGCACCTGTGCCACGTCGTGCGCATCAACTACTACCCGCCGCGCGGCGACAACAAGGAAGGCTGGGACAACATCGATCTGATCGGATGGCTCGGCTATCCGATGCAGCTCAAGATCAACTTCCTGTGCCGCGACAGCATCCTGGCCGCGCCGATCATCCTCGACCTGGCGCTGTTCCTCGACCTGGCCAAGCGCGCGGGGATGTCGGGCATCCAGGAGTGGCTCTCGTTCTACTTCAAGAGCCCCGTGCACGCGCCCGGCCTGTATCCCGAGCACGATCTCTTCATCCAGCTGATGAAGCTGAAGAACACGCTGCGCTATCTGAAGGGCGAAGAGCTCATCACGCACCTGGGAAGGGAGTACTACGACTAGCGCATGTGGTAATGGGGTAATGGGGTAATGGGGTAATGGGGTAAGAGAAAGAGCCGTTCCCCCGGTACCCAACCGCTCCATTACCGGCTTTTCCCGCCGCTTCACGCCTCTTCACCCTGTCGCCGATCCCGGCTCGCACCGACACTTGAGACGTGGACTGTGTGTGTCTGCCGATCCTCGTGCTGCTGGCGCAAGCTGCGCCCGCGCCGGCGCAGATGCCGACGCTGCCGCTGACGCAGCTCGACGAGCAGGCGGCGGCGGCCGACCTCGACAACCGCGTCTTCTCGCTCACCTTCGGTGAGCCGACGCCGATCGGGGATCTGCTGCTGCTGCTCGTGCGCGGCACGAGCCTCAGCGTCGTGCCCGACCCGTCGATTTCCGGGACGTTCATCGGCGAGCTGAAGAACGTCACGGTGCGCCGGGCGCTGACCCTCATCCTGCCGCCGCTCGGCCTCGACTACGCGATCGACGGCAGCGTCATCCACGTGTTTCCGCGCCGGCCGACCACGCGGATCTTCGACGTCAACCTGATGGCCACCGACCGGCCCGCCTCCCCCACGCGCGGCGAGGGAGGCGCGGCGGTGACGCCGGCGACCGGCATCGACCCGTTCGCGGATCTCGAGCGAGGCGTCCGCGCCCTGCTGTCGCCGACGGGCACGGCGAGCGTCGATCGCAAGGCCGGCTTGATCCAGGTGACCGACACCGCCGATCGTCTCGACCGCGTGGCTCAGTACCTCGATGCCGTGCGCGACCGCGTGCACCGGCAGGTGCAGGTCGATGCCCGCGTGCTGGAAGTCGAGCTCGACGATCCGCAGGCGCAGGACCTCGACTGGGGCCGGCTCGCCGAGGCGGGACGGGCGCCGCGCGGCGCCGCCGGCGCCTCGCCGGGCGCCCGCATCCGCGACGTCCCCGGGTTTCTCGCGGCGCTGGCCGGACAGGGCACGGTGTCCCTCCTGGCGAGCCCGCGGGTGCTCGTCCTGAACAACGAACCTGCGATCGTGCGGGGGACGAGCCAGGCCGTCGGACAGGCCGGCCGTCCCGCGGGCGTCACGATCACGGTGACGCCGCAGATCGCGCAGGACGGCACGGTGACTCTGGCGGTCGGACCGGTGGTGACGCTGCGCGCCGCCGGCGCCACCGCCCACGCGCCGGACGTCGTGTCGGTGCGCGAGACCGACACGCTCGCCCGCCTCGCGAACGGCGAGACGATGGTCGTGTCCGGCTTCTGGCGCGATCGCGAGATTCGCCAGCACCGCACCGGCTGGTTCGGCCACTCGGACGTCGTCACGAAGCGCGTCGTGCTGGTCGTGCTGCTCACGCCGACCGTCGTCAACACGGCCGCGGAGTAGGTCGATGTACGAAGACTATTACGGATTCGCCGAGAAGCCGTTCAGCCTGACGCCGGACCCGAAGTACCTCTACCGCAGTCCGTCGCACGCCAGTGCATTCGAACTGCTCCAGTACGCGATTCGCCGGCGCGAGGGCTTCGTCGTGGTCACCGGCGACATCGGCACAGGCAAGACGACGCTGTGCCGGGCGCTGCTCGAGCAGATCGATCGCACGACGTACACGGCGCTCGTCCTGAACCCGTTCCTCTCCGAAGACGACCTGCTCCGGCGCGTCCTCCAGGACTTCGGCGTCGCGACGCGCGACGAGCTGCGGACCGGACGCCTGGCCGGCGCGTGCAAGGAAACGCTGATCGACCTGTTGTACGACTTCCTGCTCGGGCTGGTGGCGCAGCGCGCGACGGCGGTGCTCATCATCGACGAGGCGCAGAACCTGCCGCCGCAGGTGCTCGAGCAGATCCGGATCCTGTCGAATCTCGAGACCGACAAGGAAAAGCTGCTGCAGATCATCCTGGTCGGACAGCTGAACCTGCAGCGCGTGCTGCACGCGCCCGAGATGCGACAGCTGGACCAGCGCGTGTCGATCCGGTACCGGCTGATGCCGCTCGATCAGGAGGGCGTGACCGCCTACGTGACCCACCGGCTGGCCATCGCCGGAGGCACCGCGGGTGTCACCTTCTCGACGCCGGCGCTCCGACAGGTGTACCGGCTCTCCAGCGGGATCCCGCGCCTCATCAACCTCGTGTGCGACCGCGCCCTGCTGGCGGGCTTCTCGCTGCGGACGAACCGCATCACACCCGAGCTGGTGACGCGCGCCGCCCGGAGCCTCGATCTCGAAACGCCGGCGCCCGCCCTCCGCTGGTGGCGCCGGCCGCGACCCACGCTGGCCACCACGGCGGCGGCCCTCACCCTGACGGCCGCGCTCGGAGCCGGGGCGACCGCGTATCTGTACGCGCGGTTCGCCAGGACCGTCGATGCGCCCGCCGCGCCGGCGCTCTCGAAGAGCCCGGCGCCGGCGCGCGCACCCGCGGCACCCGTCGCCGAAAACCGCGACCTGCCGGCCCAGGCGGCCGTGACCATTCTCGCGGGGTCCTACCCCGTGAACGACCCGGCCTCGGCCGGGACCGTCCGGGCGCTGACCGACTGGCTCGAGGCCTCCGGCTTCCACGTGTACTATGCGGAGGTGGACCTCGGTGCGCGCGGACGGTGGCGCCGGGTGCTGGCCGGGGCGTACACCGATCCGGCGGAGGCCAAGCGGCAGGCCGCGCGAATCAACCAGGCGGCGCCTCGGCTCGACGCGGTGGTGGTGCCGGCGGCGTTCGCGATCGGACGAGCGAGCGCGACGTGAGCCTGATCCTCGACGCCCTGCGCCGCCGGAAGCCCGATGGCCCGGCGGCCGGCGGCGATGCCTACCCTCGAGGCGCCGGAGCCGACTCGGTGCTCGCGACGCTGAACGACCCGAGCCCCGACGATCACGGCTGGTCGCTGAAGCGGTTTGCCCTCTACGCGGTCGCCGCGCTGGCAGTCGGCTTCGCGGCCGTGTCGGCCGTGATCCTGCTGCTCGCGCCGCCGAAGCCCGGGGCGACGGTCGTGGCCCGAGCGGCCGCGCCTGCGACTCCGCGTCCCTCGCAACCTCTGCGAACCGCACCGGCGTCCCCGATTCCGACGACGGCGGCACCGGCAGCGACGGAGCGCTCGACTTCGCCGCCCGCGGCCCGGGAGGCGTCGGCTGCGGCCCCGACCGCACCGTCGCCGGCAGCCGTCCCGCCGCCCGCGCGCCTGGCCGAAGCCGCGCGGTCGCCGGCGCCCAGTGCCCGGCCTTCGAACGGTTCCGCGGCGGTGCGTCGCGCTCCCTCGCGTCCGGCGACGCCGCCGGCGCGCCGGGCTGTTCCGCCGGCCTCTCGCCCGTCCCCGCGGCCGGTCCAGATCCCGCCGTCCGAAGCGCCGGCCGCGCCCGCCCCGACCGATCACTTCGCCCTCGCGCTCTACTACCAGCGCGTCGGCGACTTCGACGATGCCCTGGGGCAGTACCGGCTGCTGCTCGACGCGAACGCGAACAGCGCCGAAGTGCACAACAACCTCGGGCTGCTGTACCTCGATCACGGCGATCTCAACGACGCCGAGCATCAATTCCGGCTCGCCATCGGGATCGATCCGGGCCACGTCAAGGCGCACAACAACCTGGGCGTTGCGCTGATGCGGATGGGCCGGACCGACGCGGCCGTCGCCGAGCTCCGGGTGGCGCTCGCCGCCGATCCCCGGAACGTCGAGTCGCTCGTGAACCTGGCGCTCGCGCGCCGCGCCTCCGGCCACGCCGCCGACGCGCGCGACCTGCTGCTGCAGGCGGTCGCGATCGATCGCGGCAATGCCGCCGTTCACTACGACCTCGCCGTGGTCGCCGACGAAGCGGGCGACGTGACGACCGCGGTCGAGCACTACCGGGCGTTCCTGCGGCTCGGCGCCGTCTCGCACGGCGATCTGGCCGCCCAGGTGCGCGCGCGCCTGGCGGCGCTCGTGGGCTAGGCGGGCGGCACCGGAATCCGTACGGTATCCTTCGGCGCATGGCCGAGCCCAAGCCTGCCGAAATCTCCGACCTGCTGCACGAAGATCGCACGTTTCCCCCGCCCGAGGCATTCCGTCGTCGCGCGCTCGTGCACGATCCCTCGATCTACGAGGAGGCCGCGCGCGATCCGGAGGCGTTCTGGGCGAAGTACGCGGCCGAGCTCGAGTGGTCGAGGCCGTGGGACCGCGTGCTCGACTGGCAGCCGCCCCACGCCAGGTGGTTCGTCGGCGGCCGGCTGAACGTCAGCGTCAACTGCCTGGACCGCCACCTGCGCGGCCCACGGCGCACCAAGGCGGCCCTCGTCTGGGAAGGCGAGCCGGGCGACCGGCGCACGCTGACCTACTTCGACCTGTACCGCGAGGTCTGCGCCTTCGGCTCCGTGCTGCGGTCGCTCGGCGTCAAAAAGGGCGATCGGGTCGCGCTGTACATGCCGCTCGTGCCGGAGCTCGCCATTGCAATGCTGGCATGCGCGCGCATCGGCGCAGTCCACAGCGTCGTGTTCGGCGGTTTCAGCGCCGAGGCGTTGCGCGACCGGATCAACGACGCGCAGGCGCGCGTGCTCGTGACCGCCGACGGCGGCTATCGCCGTGGCCAGATCGTCGCGCTCAAGCGCGTGGCCGACGACGCGCTCGTAGAGACGCCGTCGATCGAGCACGTCGTGGTCGTCCGGCGGGGCACCGACGATCACATGCCGGTCCACATGACGCCGGGGCGCGACCGCTGGTACCACGAGCTGATGGAGGACGCCTCGTTCACCTGCCCGCCCGAGGAGATGGACGCGGAGGACATGCTCTACATCCTCTACACGTCCGGCACGACGGGGAAGCCCAAGGGCATCGTGCACACCACGGGGGGCTACCTGGTCGGCACCTACGCCACGACGAAGCTCGTCTTCGATCTCCGAGACGAGGACGTGTACTGGTGCACGGCCGACATCGGCTGGGTCACGGGACACAGCTACCTGGTCTACGGTCCGCTCGCCAACGGTGCGACCGCGCTCATGTACGAAGGCGCGCCGGACTGGCCGGCCAAGGACCGGTTCTGGTCGCTCATCGAGCGTCACGGCGTCACGATCTTCTACACGGCGCCGACCGCGATCCGCACGTTCATGCGCTGGGGCACCGAGTGGCCCGCGCGCCACGATCTGTCGTCGCTCCGGCTGCTCGGCTCCGTGGGCGAACCGATCAACCCCGAGGCGTGGGTCTGGTACTACAAGGTCATCGGCGGGGAGCGGTGTCCCGTCGTCGACACGTGGTGGCAGACGGAAACGGGGGCGATCATGATCGCCCCGCTCCCCGGGGTCACCACGCTGAAGCCCGGGTCGGCCACCAGACCCTTCCCGGGGATCGTGGCCGAGATCCGGACCGAGACGGGCGAGACCGTCGACGTCGGCGGCGGTCTGCTCGCGCTGACGCGGCCGTGGCCTTCGATGCTGCGCGGGATCTACGGCGACCCCGATCGCTACGTGCGCCAGTACCTGGAGCAAGTGGGGTCGGGACGTCTACGTGACTGGCGACGGCGCCAAGCGGGATGCGGACGGCTACTTCTGGCTGCTCGGCCGGGTCGACGACGTGATCAACGTCGCCGGCCACCGGATCGGCACGATGGAGGTCGAGAGCGCGCTCGTCGACCATCCCGCCGTCGCCGAGGCGGCGGTCGTCGGGCGCGCCCACGAGATCAAGGGCCAGGCGATCGCCGCGTTCGTGACGCTCAAGGAGGGCACCCGTGGCGGACCGATGCTCGTCGAGGATCTCAAGAACCACGTCGTGACGAAGATCGGCGCGATCGCGCGGCCCGAGGACATCCTGTTCAGCGCGGACCTGCCGAAGACGCGCTCGGGGAAGATCATGCGCCGCCTGCTGCGCGACATCGCCGAAGGCAAGGCCCTGGGCGACACCACCACGCTCGCCGATCCCGGCGTCGTCGCCCGGCTGAAAGAGAACTACGAGGAAGAGTACGGCGCCTAGCGGGGGGCGTCGCCGCGCCCCGTCGACGCGAGGTCGACGCGCTCGACGCAGTTGCCGCCGCGGTCCTTGGCGCGCTGGAGCGCCTGTTCCGCCTCTGCGCGGATCCGGTCGGGGTCGATGCCGTCGCCCGCCACGAGACGGGCGTTCAGCACGGCCGCGCTGATCGTCACGACCGCGTCCTGTCCGTCGCGGTGATCGACCAGCCGCAGACGTTCCTCTACCATGCGCCGGAAGCGCTCGGCGAGATCGGCGACGTTGTCGGGGTCGGTGTGCGTCAGCAGCACGCCCAGGGCATTTTCGGTGTACCGGACGGTCCAGTCCTGCTGCCGGAAGAACGAGCTCAGG
Source organism: uncultured Acidobacteriota bacterium (assembly GCA_963761615.1). Taxonomy (GTDB): domain Bacteria; phylum Acidobacteriota; class Vicinamibacteria; order Vicinamibacterales; family CAVVIG01; genus CAVXGU01. The sequence continues at coordinate 471,673 of CAVXGU010000003.1, forward strand.
AGGATGCCGATCCGCTCGAGGATGCGATCGCCGACCCCGTAGCCCAGCCGCTGATTCAGTGACGACAGGCGGTCGACGTCGAACAGCACCAGTGACAGCGGATACCCGGCGCGCGTCGCGCGCTCCGCTTCTTTGCCGAGTATCAGATCCAGAACTGCCCGCGTGCCCAGCGTCGTCAGACGATCGACGAAGGGTGACTCCACCGCCGGCGGCTGCGCACGATCCGTGTAGGCGGCGAGCGCGTCCATGGTGCGGCGACGGACGAGGCGGGCGACTTCCGGCCAGGACTCGCTCGTGGCGCCGAGGCTCGTGTCGAGGGCCAGCTCGTCGAGGGCCGTGCGCTCGACCAGGTGGGCGATCGCGAACAGCTCGGCGTTCGCGACCTGGTGCTCACGCGTGAGCTGGTGGAGCTCGAGGATCAGTCCGCCGTGCGCGTCCGCCTGGCCGTCTTCGAGCGCCGCGGCCAGCAGCCGGACGAACTCGCGGGCGATCGGTGCGGCACGGTCGGGCTCGACGGTTTCGGCGGCGCCGTCGAGGCAGCCGATCACGTCCGCCGTGATCTGGTCGGTCCGCTCCTGCAGCAGCGTGGAAGTCCGTCGCCACAGTACGCTGGCGACGGTGTCGTCGGGCGCCATGCCTGTCATCCCCGTTCGGGTGCCCAATGTTCGCCCATTGGTGTGACGGGGCGCAAGGATGGGCGCTACCGGCCTGCCCGGTTGGAGCCGAAAACACGGCAGATACACATGCCCACACGCCTTGGCATCGAGGTCGGTCCGGTTGCGTGCCGTCTGGTGGCGCTCGACGCGGGGCCCGCGATCGGCCTGCCTGGCCGCGAGACCTGGGTCCGGGCGTTCAGCGTGTGTGCCTCACGCCGCCCCGATGTCGTCGAGAGCCTGCGGGCGTTTCGGGGTGAGCGCGCCGCGGTCGTGGTCTGGGGCGTCGCTGCGGACCACGGTCAGTCCGTCGTGGCGAGGGGCGGGTACCGGGAGATGCGCCGCGACGCGCTCAGGCAGCGCGCGAATCCTGCGGGCGACGATGTCGCCCGGGTGCTGGCCGACATCGCGCCCGTGGGGCCGTCGCCCCGTGGCGTTTCGACCCGCCACGTGGTCCTCGCCTCGGCGCACCGGGAAGGCATCGGCGCCGCCCTGCAGGTGCTCGACCGGGCGGGCATCCGGACCCGCAGCGTGCTCACGCCGGCCGCCGCCCTGATGTCGATTGCCCGGTTGCGGCGCGGTCCGGAGGCTGCCGGGGCCCTGCAGGCCTACGTCGCACTCTCGGAGACGGGCACCGCGATCGCCCTCATTCGCGATCGCGCCCTCGTGTCGGCCCACGAGGTGCCGTGGGGCTTCCTGGATCCCGATCGGCAGTTCGCACCGCGCGAGACCGACGAGATCGTCGCGACGCTCGCGGGCCACCTCGCCGCGTACTTCAAAACGGCCCGCGCCGCGCACGGCGCCGTTTCGACCGTGCTCGTCTGCGGCGGCGCGCCGCGGCTGCGGACCATGGCCGCCCTGCTCATCGAGCCGCTCGACCTGGAGGTCGAGCCGCTCGACTCCCTGTTCGCGATCGACGTCGCGCGCCTGCCGGCCAACGGCGCCGACCTGCGCGAACGGTCCGCCGAGATGCGGCTCGCGTGGGCCGCCGCCGCCGACTGGCCGGCGCCGCTGGACCTGCTGCGACAGCAACGGCAGCGCGAACGGAGCGGCTGGGTGGCCGGCGCGGCGATGGTCGCCGGAATGGCGACCGGGCTCGCGGTCGGCCTGGGCATCGAGACCGCCGTCTCCCGCGTGAGTCCGGCGCCGCACCCGGCGGCCCTGGTTCAGGCGGGACGCGCGCCGCGAGAGGCCAGGCCCCGCGGCACCGTGATACAGGCGGCGCCGCCCGCGGTCGAGACCAGGCCGCCGGCCGATCCGCCGCTCACGGCGGCCGATTTCGTCCGGTCCTCCGAACCGCTCTCCGACGCCGGGCCGGCCGCATCCGCCCAAGCGCCGGTCGACGCGGCGCCCGCTCCTCGGGCGGTCCGCGAGGCGCCCGTCTCCGCCCCGCAGCCGCCCGTCCGTCCCTTCAAGGCCGAGGTGCGCACGATTCTCTACGCCCCGGAGCGGAAGCTGGCGTTCATCGACGGGCAGATCGTCGAGCCCGGCGATCTCATTCACGGGGCCCGCGTCGTCGACATCACGCCGACGACCGTCATTGTCGAGGACCGGACGGGAGCACGCACCGAGCTCCGGATTGGCGACGCACGCCCCTGAGCGGAATTGCACAGGCTTTCACCTTGATGGGCCCGAAGACGGTTCCATACCATTCTGGTTCGCTGGTCCGACACCGGTGAGTTAGGGACGAGGATCGCGAGTGCGCAAGAAGATCGGCGAGTGCCTGGTTCAGTCGGGCCTCATCACGGAAGACGACCTGCGCCATGCGCTCGCCGAGCACAAGCGCACGGGCGAGCGGCTCGGCGTGGCCCTGGTGCGGATGAACCTGGCGACGGAGAAGCAGATCGCCAAGGCCCTCGCGTTTCAGCTCGGCTTCCCCTACATCAACCTCAAAGAGAATCCGCCCGAATCCGACGCCGTCGTCCTGATTCCGAAGGACGTCGCGCTGAAGCGCGTGTGCGTCGCGGTGCGCCTCGAGAAGAACCTCCTGACCGTGGCGATGGCGGATCCGCTGCTTTTCAGCGTCGTCCAGGATCTCGAGTTCCAGACGGGTTACCGCATCAAGCAGGTGGTGTCGACGCGCGCGGAGATCGTCGAGGCGATCGCCGGCGGCTACCCCGACAAGGCCGTGCAGCGGGTGGGCGGGCCCGGGATCGACTTCGCGACCGTCGTGTCCTCGCCGTCGCGCGAGGGGCGGACGGCCCCCGACGAGTCCAGAACCGACCTCGCCCATCGCCTCGAGGACGCCGTCTTCGAGCCAGCGCAGCTTCCCGCGACGAGCGCGGGAGACGGGAGCGAGGCGGCGCTGGTCATCGACCTGGTGGACTTCGTCGTCCGCAGCGCGATCAGGAGCCGCGCGAGCGACGTCCACGTCGAGCCGATGGAGAAGGGCGTCCTCATCCGGCACCGGCTCGACGGCCTGTTGAAGGAAGTCATGGATCTGCCCAAGTGGGTGCACGAGGGGCTGATCGCGCGACTGAAGATCCTCGCGGGCATGGACATCGCGGAAAAGCGCCTGCCGCAGGACGGACGCCTCCGGGCCGCGACCGACGACGGCTCGGAGGTGGATTTCCGCGTCTCCACCCTGCGCACGCTCTTCGGCGAGAAGGTCGTGCTGCGCGTCCTGGACAACCGCAAGGGCGTGCCGGCGCTCGAGGAGCTCGGCATGTCGGCGCCCGCGCTGGACGATCTCCGCCAGTTCCTGCGCCACCAGCACGGCATGATCCTGGTCGTCGGCCCCACGGGCAGCGGGAAGACGACCACCCTCAGCGCCGCCGTGAGCTCGGTGCAGTCGGAGAAGACGAACATCATCACGATCGAGGATCCGATCGAGTACCGCATCCGCGGCGTGAACCAGACGCAGATCAACGAGAAGATCAAGCTCACGTTCGCCAACGCCCTTCGGTCGATTCTCCGCCAGGACCCGGACGTGATCCTCGTCGGCGAGATCCGCGACGCCGACACCGCCAGGATCGCCATGCAGGCGGCCCAGACGGGGCACCTCGTGCTCTCGACGCTCCACACCGACGACGCGCCGTCGGTGATCACGCGCCTGACCGGGATCGGCGCCGAGCCATTCATGATCGCGACCGCGCTCATCGGCATCATCGCCCAGCGCCTCGTCCGCCGCCTCTGCGTGCACTGCCGCCGCCAGTACACGCCCGACCTCGAGACGCTCCGGACGCTGAACATCTCCGAAGCGGACGCGGCGGCGATCCCGTTCTTCCGCGCCGTCGGCTGCGATCAGTGCAATCACACCGGTTATCGCGGCCGGATCGGGATCTACGAAGTGCTCAGGATCAACGACAAGATGCGGCGCCTGATCGCCGCCGCCGCATCCGAGGACCAGCTTCGCGACGCCGCGTTCGCCGGGGGCATGGTCTCGCTCGGCGAGGACGGCCTGGCGAAGGTGAAGAGCGGCGTCACGACGCCGGAAGAGCTGCTGCGGGTCGTGACAGAGGTGCGCGAGCTGGGATCGATCTGTCCCTCCTGCGGCGCTGCGGTGGGCGTCGACTTCGTCGCGTGTCCGCAGTGCGGCAAGCGGCTCAGCGGCGGCTGTCCGCATTGCGGGCGGTCGCTCCAGTCCGGCTGGAACTTCTGTCCCTACTGCGCCCGCAGCACCGACGTGAGCCGTTCGCGCCGGCGCGTGCGGGCCCGCGGCGCCGAGCCCAGGCGGGAGCTGCCGCCCGGCAACGTGGCGGAATTCAAGGAGTTCAAGAAGTAGGTGAAGGACTACTACGAGCTGCTGCAGGTCCCGCGGAGCGCCGGGACCGAGGACATCAAGCACGCGTTCCGGCTGCTCATCGCCCGCTACCATCCCGACAAGGTCCAGCACCTCGGCCGGGAGTTCCAGGCGATGGCGGCCGACCGCGCCGCGGAGCTCACCGAAGCGTATCGCGTGCTGTTCGACGCCGGGCGCCGCGCCGCGTACGACCGCGCGCTCGACGCGCACGTCGAGGCCGCCGAGTCGCGCGCGCCGCGCACGGCAGCCGCGTCGGTCCGGAAGCAGGAGGCCGGGGCCGCGACGAGGGTCGAGGAGCAGGAACCGGCGCACGCGAGCGACCTGCTCCGGGAGCAGCGCGAAGTGCGTGACCGGTTCGTCCGCCGCGCCGCCGTCGGCAAGCTGCGCGCCTCGGTGACCGGACTGCTGGGAGCGTTCGACGAGCCCGATGTCGCGGGTTTCGACATCGTCGCCGTCCCCCGGCCGAAGCGGTTCGCCCGCAGCCGGATCGCGGGACCCCGGCTGCTCGGCCGGTTCGTGCCGCGCGTCGACGGCGCGGCGGTTGCCGAGACGTGGGTTTACGCCGGCCGCTGGGGGGTGCCCGCGCCCGAGGATGTGTGCGTGCTGTTGATGGGACCGTCGATGGTGCCCGCGCCCGAGCTGGCCGCGGCCATCGCGCAGCAGCGGCGCCGGACGAGCGGTGCGGCGCGCGCCAGGATCATCGTCATCCCGGTCGAGGTCACGGAGTGGCGAGCCCACGTGCCGATCGACACACCGCCGCTCGCGAAGGACCTGCTGGCGCGCCTGCGCGGGTCACGATAAGATCAGCCGGATGGGCCGGGGAACACGGCCCGCAGCGCCTCCGTCTGAACAAGTCATGCCACTCATCGAAACCGTCGATCTCTGGAAAACGTACGTGATGGGGACCGAGGAGATCCACGCGCTGCGGGGCGTGTCGATCTCGATCGAGCGCGGTGAATACGTGGCCATCATGGGGCCCTCGGGATCCGGCAAGTCGACCCTGATGAACCTGATCGGTTGCCTCGACACGCCGTCGCGCGGGTCGTACCTGCTGAACGGCAAGCAGGTGAGCCAGATGAACGACAACGAGCTGGCCCGCATCCGGAACGAGGAGATCGGCTTCGTCTTTCAGACTTTCAACCTGCTGCCTCGCTCGACGGCGCTCCACAACGTCGAGCTCCCGCTCATTTACGCCGGCGTGCCGGCGGCCGACCGCGAAGTGCGCGCGCGCGAAGCGCTCGAGCGGGTCGAGCTCGGCACCCGCATGACGCACCGGCCCAACGAGCTGTCCGGCGGCCAGCGCCAGCGCGTCGCCATCGCCCGTGCCCTCGTCAACAACCCGTCGATACTCCTGGCGGACGAGCCCACCGGCAACCTCGACTCCAAGACGGGGCACGAGATCATGGGGCTCTTCGAGCGCCTCCATCAGTCCGGCAACACGATCGTGCTCGTGACGCACGAAGCGGACGTGGCGGCGTTCGCCTACCGCACCATTCACATCCGAGACGGCCAGGTCGAGAACGACGTCCGCCGGGCGGCCTGACACGCCGCCTCGCGGCCCGGCCCGTCCCTACACCGCGGCCCAGTGCCCGGCGCCGACCTCGCGCAACGCGGCGTTCCGGTCGATTGCGGCAGGATCGAGCCGCAGGCGCTGGACGGTCGCGTCGGGATCCGGCACGGGAATCGCGGACAGCAGCGCCTGCGTGTACGGGTGCTGCGGCGTCCGGAAGAGGGACGCCGTCGGGCCCATCTCGACGATCCGGCCGAGGTACATGACCGCCACGCGATCGCAGATGTGCTCGACCAGCCGCAGATCGTGCGCGATGAAGAGGTAGGTCAGGTCGAGACGCTGCTGCAGGTCGAGCAGCAGGTTCACCACCTGCGCCTGCACCGAGACGTCGAGCGCCGAGACCGGCTCGTCCAGGACCAGGAAGGACGGGTTGAGCGCCAGCGCCCGCGCCAGGCCGATGCGCTGGCGCTGGCCGCCGCTGAACTCGTGCGGGTACCGATCGAGCTGGGAGGCGTCCAGGCCGACCAGCGTCAGGAGCTCGGCCGCCCGTCCCGCCCGCCCGGCCCGGGAGCCGACCCCGTGAATGACCAGCGGCTCCTCGACGATCTCCCGCACGCGCATTCGCGGATTGAGCGAGGAGTACGGGTCCTGGAAGACGATCTGCAGCTCCCGCCGGGCGCGCCGCATCCGTGCGGCGTCGAAGGCCAGCAGGTTCTCGCCGCGAAACCGGACCTCGCCCGACGTCGGCTCGATCAGCCGGAGCAGGCAGCGGCCCGTCGTGGTCTTGCCGCTTCCGGACTCGCCCACGAGCCCGAAGGTTTCGCGGGGCTCCACGGCGAAGCTGACATCGTCGACCGCGCGAACGGTGGCGCCCGCGTGGAACGGCCGCCGGCCGCGGACGAAGTGCTTGACCAGGTGCGAGACTTCGACGAGGGCCATCAGGGGGTCCGGTGGAGGTAGCACTTGGCGCGGTGGCCCGGTCCCACGGAGTAGTCGGGAGGCGGCGCCGAGTCGCACGGCGCGAAGCGATCGGGACACCGGGGATGGAACGCGCAGCCGGGCGGCAGGGCTCCCAGCTGCGGCACCGACCCGTCGATCGCGCGCAGGCGGCCGTGGCCCGCGCCCGGGATCGACGCCAGCAGCCCGCGAGTGTACGGGTGCTGCGGGTCCTTGAAGATCGCGCGGACGGGCCCTTCCTCGACGATGCGCCCCGCGTACATCACCGCGACGCGGTCGGCGGTCTCGGCGATGACGCCCAGGTCGTGCGTGATGAGCAGCAGCGCGAGGTTGAAGCGTTCGCGCATGTCGCGGAGGAGGGCCAGGATCTCGGCCTGAATCGTCACGTCGAGGGCGGTCGTCGGCTCGTCGGCGATCACGAGCGACGGCCGGCAGGCGATCGCCATCGCAATCAGGACGCGCTGCCGCATGCCGCCCGACAGCTGGTGCGGGTAGTCGGCCACGCGGGCGGCCGCGTCCGGAATGCGTACCGTGTCCAGCAGCTCGGCGGCCCGGCGGCGGGCGTCGGCCCGCCCGGCTTTGCCGTGCACGACGAGGGTTTCGGCGATCTGGTCGCCGATCGTGAAGACGGGATCGAGGGCCGTCATCGGCTCCTGGAAGATGAGCGCGATCCGGTTTCCGCGGATCCGGCACATCTCGCGCTCCGGCAGCGTGAGCAGGTTCCGGCCGTCGAAGAGGACCGAGCCGCCGGCGATGCGCCCGGGCGGCTGCACGAGCCTGAGGACGGACAGGGCAGTGACCGATTTCCCGCTGCCCGATTCACCGACCAGTCCGAGCGTCTCTCCGGCGCCGATCTCGAAGGTCACGGCGTCGACCGCGGTTGCCGGCCCCGCTGGCAGGTCGAAGACGGTCGTGAGCTGCGAGACTTCGAGCAGGCTCACAGGCGCGGCGCCTCGGTGAACTCGCCGAAGACTCCCCGCAAGGCATCGGCAATCTCACCGACCGTGGCGCGCGCTTCGACGGCCCCGATGATGGGCGGCACCAGATTCGCGCCGTCGGTCGCGGCGCGCACGACCGCCGCCAGCGCCGCCGTCCACGCGGCCGCGTCGCGGGAGGCGCGGACCGCCTGCACCCTGGCGATCTGGGTCCGCTCGACCTCCGGATCGATCTGGAAGATCGGCGGGGAGGCGGCGGACTCGTCGGCGTAGCGGTTGACGCCCACGACCACGGTGCGGCCCGCGTCGACGGCGACCTGGGCGCGGTAGGCCGACTCCTGGATCTCCCGCTGGATCAGCCCGGTTTCGACCGCGGCGAGCGTGCCGCCGGCCGCGTCGATCCGGGCGATGAGCGCCTCGGCGCCCTGCTCGATGGCGTTGGTGAGGGACTCGACGGCATACGATCCGGCGACCGGGTCCACCGTGCTGGCGACGCCGGTTTCGGCCGCGATGATCTGCTGCGTGCGCAGCGCGATGCGCGCCGACTCCTCGGTCGGCAGCGCCAGCGCCTCGTCTCGGCCATTGCAGTGGAGCGACTGCGTCCCGCCGAGGACGGCCGCCATGCGCCTGCAGTGCGACGCGGACGATGTTGTTGTCGGGCTGCTGCGCGGTCAGCGTGCTGCCGGCCGTCTGGGTGTGGAAGCGCAGTTGCTGGGCGCGCGCGAGGGTCGCGCCGAAGCGGTCGCGCATGATGCGGGCCCAGAGACGCCGCGCGGCGCGGTACTTCGCGATCTCCTCGAGGAAGTCGTTGTGCGCGTTGAAGAAGAACGAGATGCGCTGGCCGAACTGGTTCACGTCGAGGCCGGCGTCGATCGCGGCCTGCACGTAGGCGATGGCGTGGGCGAACGTGAAGGCGACTTCCTGCACGGCGGTCGCGCCGGCTTCGCGGATGTGGTACCCGCTCACCGAGATCGTGTTCCACTGCGGGAGCTCGCGGGAGCAGTAGGCGACGAGATCGGTGACGATCCGGAGCGACGGCCGCGGCGGATAGATGTAGGTGCCGCGCGCGACGTACTCCTTCAGGATGTCGTTCTGGATCGTGCCCGCCAGCCGTGCCGGCGCGACGCCCTGGCGCCGGCCCACCGCGACGTAGAGCGCCAGCAGGACGATCGCGGTGGCATTGATGGTCATCGACGTCGACACGCGATCGAGCGGGATCCCGTCGAAGAGGGCCGCCATGTCCTCGATCGAGTCGATGGCGACCCCCACGCGGCCGACCTCGCCCGCGGCGATCGGCCGATCGGAGTCGTAGCCCATCTGGGTCGGCAGGTCGAACGCCACGCTCAGGCCGCTCACGCCCTGCTCGAGCAGATAGCGGTACCGGGCGTTCGACTCGGCCGCCGTGCCGAAGCCGGCGTACTGCCGCATCGTCCACAGCCGGCCGCGATACATCGTCGGCTGGATGCCGCGCGTGAACGGGAACTCGCCGGGGAAGCCCAGAGCCTCGACCGGATCCCAGCCGGCCAGGTCGTCGGGCGTGCGTGCGCTCATGGCGATTGGAGAGCGGGCGGAAAGACCGCCGCCGGAGGCGATTCTATCGCGAATGCGACCGATTCGTCGCCGTAAGTCCTTGACACGTCGAGCCCTGGCACGTACACTCGCCATACCTGCAAGGCATTCCGACACACATGAACACGACTGGCGCCCGATCCCTGTCCACCGCCCTGGTGTAGGCAGGTTCGGATCGGGAGGCGCCACCGGTACCCGGCCCGGCGGCGTTCGAGGGAGGAAGCAGGATGGACGACGTCGTCAACCGGTTCGCGCGAGAGCTGGCCGACGCAATCGCCGGCGCAGTCGCCGACAGCCCCCAGGTCGAGGCCTGCCGCGAGAGGGCTCGGGCAGCCGGCTTCGAGATGAAAGTGACGATGGAAGCGGTGGTCGGCTTCGTCAGCCGGTCGCAGACTCCGGCCTCGGCGGCGCTGACCAAGGTCGCCGCCCCCGCGCGCGTGGTCCAGCCGCGCCGCTCGTTCGAAGTGACCGCCAACGACCGCCGGTTCCTGCGCTCGCTCCGGATCACCGCCGACGAGGCGCCCGAGTCGGTCGAGTAGCCGCCGTTCGACCCGACTTCTGCCGCCGGTCCGCTCCGCGGACCGGCTTTTTTTATCCCTTCGTCTGGCTCGCCACCCGCTCGGCCGCCGCCTTCGCCGCCGCCGGATCGCCCAGGTAGTAGTGACGGAGCGGCGCCAGACGGTCGTCGAGCTCGTAGACCAGCGGGATGCCGGTCGGAATGTTCAGCTCGACGATGTCGTGGTCCGAGATGCCGTCGAGATACTTGACGAGCGCCCGCAGGCTGTTGCCATGGGCCGCAATCAGGACGCGTCGGCCCGAGGCGATGGCCGGTGCGATCATCTCGTGCCAGCACGGCAGGAAGCGCGCGACCGTGTCCTTGAGCGACTCGGTCAGCGGGAGCTCGCTCGGCGCCAGGTCCGCGTAGCGGCGGTCCCGCGACGGATGGCGGTCGTCGTCGGGCGTGAGCGGCGGCGGCGGGATGTCGTAGCTGCGGCGCCAGATCTTCGTCTGCGCCTCGCCGTGGGTTGCGGCGGTCTCGGCCTTGTTGAGGCCCTGCAGGGCGCCGTAGTGCCGCTCGTTCAGCCGCCACGACCGCACGACGGGCACCCACATCAGGTCGAGCTCGTCGAGCGCCATCCAGAGCGTGCGGATCGCCCGCTTGAGGACGGACGTGTATGCGACGTCGAAGGTGTAGCCGCCCTCGCGCAGGAGGCGGCCCGCGCTCGCCGCCTCTTCGCGGCCGCGGGCCGACAGATCGACGTCGGTCCACCCGGTGAAGCGGTTCTCCTTGTTCCAGGTGCTCTCGCCGTGGCGGAGCAGCACGAGCTTGATCATGGCTTGAGCGCTCGCACGGCCGACCGGCCCGCGAACCGGGCCGTCGCGCCGAGTTCCTCCTCGATCCGGAGGAGCTGGTTGTACTTGCACAGGCGATCGGTGCGGCTGGCCGAGCCGGTCTTGATCTGCCCCGCGGCGGTGCCGACGGCGAGGTCGGCGATCGTCGTGTCCTCCGTCTCGCCGGAGCGGTGGGAGATGATCGTCGCGTAGCCGGCGTCGCGCGCCATCTGCATGGCGTCCAGCGTTTCGGTCACCGTGCCGATCTGGTTCAGCTTGACGAGCAGCCCGTTGGCGACGCCCTGGGCGATCCCGCGCTGCAGGATGGCGGGATTGGTGACGAAGATGTCGTCGCCGACGAGCTGGACCCGTCCGCCGAGCGCCTGCGTGAGGTGCGCCCAGCCGTCCCAGTCGCCCTCGGCCAGCCCGTCCTCGATCGAGATGATGGGGTACTGCCGCAGCCAGTCCTCGTAGAGGCGGATCATCTCGTCCGACGTGCGGTCGGCCTCGCCCGACTTCTTGAACGTGTACCGCCCGCCGCCCGCCCAGAGCTCGCTCGCGGCGACGTCGATGGCGAGGCACACCTCCTCGCCCGCCCGCCGCCCCGTCTTGGCGATGGCCTCGAGCACGACGTCGATCGCCTCGCGGTTCGATCGCAGGTTGGGGGCGAAGCCGCCTTCGTCGCCGACGCCCGTCGACTGGCCGCGGCTCTTGAGGATGCCGCGGAGCGCGTGGAAGATCTCGGCGCCGGTCCGCAGGGCCTCGGCGAAGCTCGGGGCGCCGACCGGCATCACCATGAATTCCTGGAAGTCGACGCTGCTGTCGGCATGCGCGCCGCCGTTCAGGATGTTCATCATCGGCGTGGGCAGGGTGAACACGTCGTTGCCGCAGAGCCCGCCGATGTGCCAGTACAGCTGGAGGTCCTTCTGCGCCGCCTCCGCGCGCATCGCGGCCATCGACACGCCGAGCAGCGCGTTGGCGCCGAGGCGGCTCTTGGTCGGCGTGCCGTCGAGACCGATGAGCGCCTCGTCCAGCGCGCGCTGCTCGACGTCGCGACCGGCCAGGGCGTTCGCGATCTCGCCGTTGACGTGCGCCACCGCCGTGCGGACGCCCTTGCCGCCGTAGCGCGCGGGGTCGCCGTCGCGGAGCTCGAGCGCTTCACGCTCGCCGGTCGACGCGCCCGAGGGCACCGCCGCACGGCCCGTGGCCCCGCCGTCGAGGGCCACGTCCACCTCGATTGTCGGATTGCCCCGCGAGTCGAGAATCTCGCGGCCCGTCACTCGCAGTATCTTCACGGATACCTCATCCAGATGGCGTTCAACTGCGGCGGTCCACGGTGGCTTCCAGGGCGAGCGACGCGTCGTCGACCGGTCCGACGAGGGGCTCGTCCTCGGGGGTCACGACCACCACGCCGCCCTCGGTGACCGTGTGGCGCCGCTCGTCCTCCTCGCGGTCGTACCCGATGAGGGCCGCCCGTGGAATCAGGACGTCGCGGTCGATGATGGCCCGGCGGATGCGGGCGTGCCGGCCCACGCGGACGCCGGGCATCAGGATACTCTGCTCGATGCGGCAGAAGCTGTGAACACGGACGTTCGGGCAGAGCACGCTGCCGAGCACCGTGCTGCCCGAGATGATGCAGCCGGGCGAGATGATCGAGTCGATCGCCTGGCCGCAGCGCCCCGGTTCGGCGAAGACGAACTTCGCCGGCGCGGCCTGCAGGCGGTAGGTGCGCACCGGCCACTCCGGATCGTACAGGTTGAAGCTCGGGTTGACGTCGCAGAGGTCCATGTTCGCGTCGTAGTACGCGTCGAGGGTGCCGATGTCGCGCCAGTACTTCACGGTCTTCTTGTTCTCGTCGAAGAAGCGGTAGGAGTAGACCGGCAGCCGGCCGACGAGTCCGGGGATGATGTTGCGGCCGAAATCGTGCGCGGTGTCGAGCCCGGCGTCCGCCTCGAGCGCCGCCACCAGCACGTCGGTCTCGAAGATGTACACGCCCATCGACGCCAGCGCGGCGTCGGGCGAGCCGGGCGCCGGCCTGGGGTGCGCCGGCTTCTCGTCGAACCCGACGACGCGATCGGCCTCGTCCACGATCGTCAGCCCGAAGCGGTGCCCGTCAGAGAGCGGGACCTCGATCGTCGCCAGCGTCGCGGCCGCGCCGCGCTCCAGGTGGAACCGGAGCATCCGCTGATAGTCCATCTTGTACACGTGGTCGCCGGACAGCACGATGACGTGGCGGGGGTGCTCCTGGAGGATCGAGTAGAGGTTCTGGTACACGGCGTCGGCCGTGCCCTGGTACCAGTGCTCGCTGACCCGCTTCTGCGGCGGCAGGATCTCCACGAATTCGCCCAGCTCCTCGGACACCACGCTCCAGCCCATCCGGATGTGCCGGTTGAGCGAGAGCGACTTGTACTGGGTGGCGATGAAGATGCGCCGGAAGCCCGAGTTGAGGCAGTTGCTGAGGACGAAATCGATGATCCGGTAGGGGCCGCCGAAGTACACCGCCGGCTTGGCCCGATCCCGGGTCAGGGGTGCCAGGCGTTCACCCGCGCCGCCGGCGAGCACGATGACCAGGGTGTCGTCGAAGAGAGTGGGCATCGGGAGCCGCAACTCTTTATAGCACAAGCATCTGGCGCAAAACCGTCAGGCGGGATCTGGTTTGACTTCGCATAGGGCGATGCCTATGATTGGCTGATCACGTAGTCCTCAAAAGAGTCAGGAGATTCGGTTTTATGGTGAAGCGACGAGCAGTGGTGTCGGCGGCGATCGTGGTGGGGCTGTGCTCAGCGAGCCTCTTCGCCCAGAAAGTCGACAAGAAAGTGCAGGAGGCCCAGAAGAAGGACGAGCCGGTCGTCGTCAAGCTCGCCGATCAGGTCATGAAGGGCGAGACCATGCCCAACGACCTGAATCTCGCCTGGGCGCACGAGGACTTCATCAAGGCTCAGGGCGATCTCGGATACGTGCCGTTCACGCTCTCGCTGGACGCGTCGAAAGTGACGACCGGCATGGTCACGCTCTACTGGCGCGTGATCAACACGAACCCGCCGACCGACGACAAGGACAAGAAGGACAAGAAGAAGGGCAAGTACGACTACGAGGGCATCTCGTGGGCGCCGGTGTCCGGCCAGGGGACCGCGCTCATCAGCCGCTCGATTGCCGTGCCCGCCGGGACCTACGACGTCTACGTGATCGCCAAGGAGCTGCCCAACGGCGACAAGCACGCGCCGCCGGCCAAGGAAGCGGTCCTCAAGCACACGCTGGTCGTTCCCGACTTCTGGAACGACACCCTCAACACGAGTTCGGTCATTCTCGCGCAGAGCATGAACCCGATCGCGGCGCCGCTGACGCCCGAGCAACAGGCCGAGCAGCCCTACGTCCTGGGCACGCTGCAGATCGTTCCGGAGTTCGCGCGCGACTTCAAGAAGACCGGTCACCTCTCGACCTTCATGCTCATCTACAACCCGAAGGTCGACGAGGCCAGCAAGAAGCCGAACGTCACCGTCGAATACAACTTCTACGCGAAGAAGGACGGCGCCGAGAAGTTCTTCAACAAGACCAAGCCGACCGAGCTCAACGCCCAGACGCTGCCGGCCGAATTCGACCTCGCGGCGGGGCACCAGCTCCAGGCGGGCCAGACGGTTCCGCTCGCGTCGTTCCCCGAGGGTGACTACCGTCTCGAGATCAAGGTCACGGACCACGTCGCGAACACGTCGGTGTCGCGTGACGTGAACTTCACCGTTCAGGCCTCCTGACACACGGAGGCGCGCAGCCGCAGGGGGCACGCATGAGACGCATCTCTCCCTCGATGGCGTCGGCGGTTGGCGGTCTGATTCTGCTAGCGGTCCCGGCAGCCGGCGCGCAGCGCGCGCCGGCTGCGGGCGTGTCCATCATCCCGGTGGCCTCGCTCGAGGTCCAGACGCCGGGATCCATCAGCGGCGTCGTGCGCGACGAACACGGCACGCCCGTCCCGGGCGCGATGGTCTCCGTGCTCGGACCATCGACCGCGTTCGCGCTGACGGGCCCTGACGGGCGGTTCGAGCTCGCCTCGCTGCCGCCCGGTCCGTACCTGGTCCGCGTGCACGTGGCCGGCTTCACGCCGCTTCGCGGCGAGATCCTCGAAGTCCGCTCCGGCGCCCACGTCACCTCGCAGCTGGCCCTCCGTCATGTGCCCGAGGATGCCGCGGCCGCGCCGGCGATCCTGGCGGCGGGCGTCGGCGGCGCCGCCGACGCGGCCGCGACCTCCGGCGACGGCGCCGATGCCGCGGCGCCCGGCGATGCGCCCGCGACCACCCCGGACGAGGGCGAAACGGCGTGGCGACTGCGCCACGCGCGGCGCAGCATCCTCAAGGACGGCGTCGTGCCCGTCGCCGTCGTCGCCGACGCCGGCGAGGGTGGCGGAGGACGCCGCGAGGGTGCGCTGGGACGCGCCGTCGAGTCGCCCGTCCGGGCGGCCAGCGACTTCTTCTCCATGCCCCTGACGCGCGAGGTCAACCTGCTGACCGCCAGCTCGTTCAACGACCCGTCGCAGCTGTTCCAGGGCGATACCGTCGCGCACGGCATCGCGTACGTGTCGCTCGGGGCGCCGGCGGGGCGCTACGCCGACTGGACGGTGCGAGGCGCGATGACCCAGGGCGACCTCGCCTCCTGGATCGTCGCCGGTTCGTACCTGACCCGGCCCGACGCGCCCGGCCGGCATCGCTACGACGTGAAGCTGTCGTACAGCACCGAGCGCTACGACGGCGGGAATCCAGAGGCGCTGCGCGCCGTCAGCGACGGCAGCCGCAACGTCGGCACCGTCGCCGGCTACGACACCTTCGCCATCAACAAGACCCTGTCGATCGACTACGGCGCCCGCTATGCGCACTTCGACTACCTGGACGGCCGGAGCCTGATCAGCCCACGGGTGGGCCTGACCGTGGCGCCCACCGACCACTTCCGCGTCACCACCGTCCTGCTGCGGCGGGCTCTGGCCCCCGGCGCCGAGGAGTTCGCGCCGCCGATGGAGGGCGGGATTTATCTGCCGCCCCAGCGGACCTTCTCGTCGCTCGCGTCCGACGACCGCCTGCGCGCCGAGCACACGACCGGCGTCGACGTCGGGGTCGAACACGACCTGGGCGACAACAGCGCGGTCTCGGCCCACGCGTACCGCCAGCACGTGGACAACGAGCTCGCCACGCTGTTCGGCGTGGACCTGCCGGACCAGCCCGCCGCGGACGTCGGCCACTACTTCGTCGGAAGCGCGGGAAACGTCGACCTGGACGGCTGGAGCGCGGGGTTCCGCACCGCCGTGAGCGACCACGTCCGCGGATCGGTCGAGTACCTCGTCGAGTGTCGCCCACTGGGCGCCGGGCACCGACACGGCGTACCTGGTGCTGCTCGCGCCGTCGGCGGTCCGAAACGGCACCGAGCGGATTCACGATCTGAGCACGACCCTCGAGACCGACATGCCGGAGACGGCGACGCGCATCCTCGTGCTCTACCGTCTCAGCAACGGCTTCAGCCGCGGCGACGGGAGCGAGGATCCGTCCCTCGATTCGCGCTTCGACGTGCAGGTGCGGCAGTCGCTCCCGTTCATGGATTTCAGCACGGCGAAGTGGGAAATGCTCGTCGGCGTGCGCAACTTCTTCCGGGATCCGGCGCCCGGCCAGTCGGTCTACGACGAGCTCCTCGTCGTCCGCCCCCCCAAGCGTATCGTCGGCGGCCTGACGGTCCGGTTTTAGAGAGGATCCGCTCTTCCGGGGAGCACTACGATCCATCGTGACGGACAACTGATACGTGTCCTTGGATCGAAGGGAGATTTTCCTCGAAGATCCCCGGACAACGCCCTGATTGAGAATGACTTAGAGCGTGGATCCGATGGAAGATCCAAGGCCGTGCCAGACGGTCCACGCGGGCCGCGGACGTGTTCTTGACGGTGCCCTGTGTCTGATCTTCCGGTAGGCCCAACGCCTGTTGAAAGCCGGTGGCTCACCTGGGGCCGCTCAGCCTTCGCGCTGGCGGTCGTGCTGGGCCTGATTGGCCTCGGCGTCGCCAACGTGATGCTCCAGGCACGCTGGCACGGTGTGGAAGACGGCGTCTTCTGGACCAACCGTGGCGAGGGCGTGGTGGCCGGAGCGGTGGCGGCCGATTCGGCCGCCGACCACGCGGGCATCCGCGTCGGCGACGTCCTGCTCGCGGTGAACGGCACGCCGGTCGAATCGCGGGCCGACGTGCTCGCCTACCAGCGCGGCCAGCGCGCGGGCGCCCCGCTGTCCTACACGCTCGCGCGGCTCGGCACGCGTCAGGTGCTGACCGTCCCGCTTCAACCGGTTCCGACGACCAGTTCGATGTACTTCGTGCTCGCCTGTGTGGGCCTGTTCACCCTCCTGGTGGGTGCGTCGGTCCGGCTCCGGCGGCCGCGCGATCAGGCCACGCTCCACTTCTTCTGGCTCTGTGTCGCCTTCTTCGGCGCGTTCACCTTCTCGTTCATCGGTCCCCTCAACCGCCTCGACTGGATTCTCTACTGGGGCGACGCGGTGGCGATGGCGATGCTGCCGCCGCTGCTGCTGCACTTCACGATGGTCTTTCCGGAGCGGCCGCCGCGGTGGCGCTTCCGCGTTCCGATGCCGCTCCTCCTGGGCGCGATCTACGTGCCGGCGCTCGCTTTGGGCGTGGCCCGCGTCGTCGTGATCTCGAGGGGGCCGGTCGACGGCGCCCTCTTCTCCCGGGCGATCGACTGGCTCGACCGCTCCGAACTGCTGTACCTCTTCGCGGCGGCGACGGCAGCGCTCGTCGTGCTCGCGCGCGCGTTCCGCGAGATCACGTCGCTCACCGGCCGGCGCCAGCTCCGCTGGATCGCGTGGGGCACGGTGCTGGGCGTCGGGCCCTTCGCCTTCGCCTACGCGCTGCCCTGGGCGCTCGGTCTCAATCCTCCCTTCGCGCTGCAGCTGACGGCGGTGCCCCTGGGCCTCGTGCCGCTGAGCTTCGCGTGCGCGCTGGTCCGCTATCGCCTGCGGGACGTCGAGGTCATCATCAAGCGCGGCGTCGCCTACACGGCCTTCGGCGGCGCGAGCTTCGCGCTCTACGTGGCGCTCCGGAAGCTCGTCGGCTTCCTCTTCGCCAACGACGCGGACCCGCACAACTGGATCATCGCGCTGCTCGCGACCATCGTCATCGTCCTGCTCGCGCGGCCCGTCAAGGACGCCGTGCAGGACGCGCTGGACCGCGCGTTCTACCGCGATCGGCAGGACTATCGTCGCGCGCTCGTCGGCTTCGCCCGCGATCTGAACAGCGACCTCGACGTCGTGCGCCTGAGCCAGCGTCTGGTCACGCGCATCGCCGAGACGCTCGTCGTGGATCGCATGGCGCTGATGCTGGCCGACGAGCGGTCGGGCGACTTCGTGCCGATCGGCAGCTTCGGGCTCACCGATCCGGTGCCGGTCCTGGCGCGCCGCTCCTCCTTCGTGGCGCGTCTCGACGGCGGCCACACCGTGGCGCTCGACGATCCGATCGTGGCGGCGCGCTTCGTCGCCGAGGAGGTCGAGAGCTGGCGGGACGCGGGCATCTTCTACTTCGTGCCGTGCCTCTTCGAGGGCGGCGCGATCGCCGTCATGGCGCTCGGCCGCAAGGACGATGACGAGCCGTTCAACAGCGAGGACCTCGCGCTCCTGACCGCGGTCGCCGGCCAGGTCGCCACGGCGATCGAGAACGGCCGGCTCTACCGTCAGCTGCAGACCAAGGCCGAAGAGATCGGCCGGATGCGGGAGTTCAACGAGAACATCCTGGAATCGCTCGACGATGGCCTCGTGGTGTTCGACGGCGACGAGCGCATCGTTGTCTGGAACCGGGCGCTGGCGGGCGTCTATGGGATTGCGCGGGAGCAGGCGATCGGGCGCCGCCTCGACGAGATCTTCGACGGGCCGTTCGTCGAAGCGCTGCGGGCGGCCTGCCTCGAGCACCCCCACGCCACGACGCTCTATCGCGTGCCGCTGACCGGTCGCGTCAGCGGGCGCGACGCCCTGCTGGTCAACGCGACGGCGGTGCCGCTGCAGGGCGCGGCGGACGCGTCGACGCTCGGCACGATTCTGCTGCTCGAGGACGTGACCGAGCGGGCGCGGCTGGAGGAGCAGCTCCAGATCTCCGAGAAGATGGCGTCCATCGGTCTGCTCGCGGCCGGCGTCGCGCACGAGGTGAACACTCCGCTCACGGGCATTTCGAGCTTCACCCAGATGCTGCTCGACAACGCCGACCCGCGGGATCCGAGGACGCGGCTGCTCGAGAAGATCGAGCGCCAGACGTTCCGGGCCGCCAAGATCGTCAACGGCCTGCTGAACCTGTCGCGCCCTGGCGTGCCGGGCGCCGAGCGGACCGAGATCGACCTCAACACCGTCGTCAGCGACGTGTTCGGCCTGCTGGAGCACCAGTTCGAGGCGGCGAACATCAAGATCCGGAAGTCGCTGTCGGAGTCGCCCGTGAACGTCACGGGGATCGAGCACCAGCTCCAGCAGGTCTTCCTCAACCTCTTCCTGAACGCGCGTGATGCCATGCCGCGCGGCGGCTGGCTGTCGGTGAGCACGCGCGCCGACGGCGATCGCACCGTCGTCGAGATCGCCGACACGGGGTCGGGCATCCCCCCGGAGCAGCTGGCCCGCATCTACGATCCGTTCTTCACCACCAAGGCCATCGGTCGGGGCACCGGCCTGGGTTTGTCGATTACGTACGGCATCGTGCAAGAGCACGATGGCATGATCCGCTGCGACAGCGTCGTGGGGCAGGGTACGCGGTTTACCGTGACGCTGCCCCTCGCGCCCCGCCTCGCAGCGGCCGGGAGCATGGGCTGACACCGATGAGTACGTCGTCACGCGGCACGATTCTGGTCATCGACGACGAAGAGATCATGCGGGAGATCCTCGAGACGCTGCTCTCCCGCGAAGGCTATGACGTGCGGGTTGCGGCCTCCGGGTCCGAGGGGCTCGAGCTCGCCCGGACGCTGCCGTTCGACGCCGCCATCGTGGACATCATGATGCCGGGACTGGACGGCATCGCCACGCTGGACGAGCTGCGCCACATCGACGAGGAGCTGCCCGTCATCATCATCACCGCGTACGCGTCGGTCGAGAGCGCGATTTCCGCGATGAAGAGCGGAGCGTTCGACTACATCTCGAAGCCGTTCAAGAACGACGAGGTGCTCGTCGTCGTCCGCAACGCCCTCGAGCGGCGCCACCTGCTGAGCGAGAACCGCTCGCTCCGGCAGAACATCCAGGAGCGGTACCACAAGTTCGCCAACATCATCGGGCGCAGCCCCCGGATGCGGCAGGTGTTCGACCTGATCATCCAGGCCGCCCCGAGCCGGTCGACGATCCTGATTCAGGGCGAGAGCGGCACGGGCAAGGAGCTGGTGGCCCGCGCCATCCACGCGAACTCGTCCCGATCCGAGCGGTCCTTCGTCACCGTCAACTCCGGCAACCTGCCCCCGGACCTCCTCGAATCGACGCTCTTCGGCCACGTGAAGGGCGCCTTCACGGGCGCCGTCTACCCGAAGAAGGGGCTGTTCGACCTCGCGGACCGCGGCACGATCTTCTTCGACGAGATCGGCAACGTGCCGCTCGAGACCCAGGCCAAGCTGCTGCGCGTCATCCAGGAGCGCGACTTCATGCGCCTCGGCGGCATGGAGACGATCAAGGTCGACGTCCGCATCATCGCGGCCACGAACCTCGACCTGCGGCAGATGATGGAGGACGGCAAGTTCCGCGAGGATCTCTTCTACCGGCTGCACGTCATCTCGATTCGAGCTGCCGCCCCTGCGCGAGCGGAAGGACGACATCCCGCTGCTGGGCCAGCACTTCCTCCAGAAGTACGGGGACGAGAACCGCAAGACGGGCCTCGAGCTGACGCCGGCCGCGCTCGATCTACTGATGGACTACGACTGGCCGGGCAACGTCCGGGAGCTCGAGAACGTCATCGAGCGGGCCGTCGTGCTCACCGCCGGCCCGCGGATTGGCGTCGAGCTGATCCCCGAGCACGTTCGCAAGGCGCCCAATTTCCAGATGCCGCAGTTCATCGTGCCGCCCGAGGGGATCTCGTTCAAGGAGGTCATCACGGACTTCGAGAAGCGGTTGATCGAATCCACCCTCGAGGCCGCCGGCGGGGTCCAGAAGCGCGCCGCCGAACTCCTGCACATCAAGCCCACGACGCTCAACGAGATGATCAAGCGGTACGACATCCGCCCCCGGCGCAAGCGCTCTTCGAGCCGCCAGGACGCGGAGAAGGACGAGGATGCCGGCCGCGACGAGTCGGCCGCCCGCGTCTAGGGGGGCTGCAGCGTTTTCGAGATCGATGTCGAAACGAAAACCGCTCTAGCGGCCCGGCCGCGCCTTCGCGAAGAGGCGCTCGTACTTCCCGAGCACGACGTCCCAGCGGTAGTTGCGCCGGATGTACTCGCGGCCGTTGGCACCGAGCGCGGCGCACAGGCGGGGATCGCCGACGAGCAGCGTCACGCACTCGATGAACTCGTCCCGGTCGGCGTAGAAGAGACCGCCGTTGCCGCGGAGACAGTGCTCGACCAGCACGGCGCTCCGGGCGTTGGCCAGGACGGGCGTGCCGACCGACATCGATTCCAGCGCCAGCAGCGAGAGGCTCTCGTAGGGCGACGGGCACACGACGACCGTCGCGGCCTCCATGGCCTGCAGGCGCTCCTGATCGCTCAGCAGGCCCGCAAACCGCACGTACGGCACCTCGGGCAGCGGCATCATCTTCACGCCCATCAGGGCGAGCGTGGCCCGGCCGCCCCCTTCGACGTAGCGGCTGAAGTACTCGATCAGCTCCTCGCAGCCCTTGCCCGGGTCGATGCGGCCGCCGTAGAGCACGATCGGGCCTTCCAGACGGTGCCGCCGCCGGAAGACCACGCCGCGACCCGTCAGGTGCGACGGGTACTCACGGGCTGCGGCGGCCCCGGTTTCGTCGCCGCCCGCATCGTCCTCGGGAGACGCCATCCGCGGGTAGGGCTGGGGCGGCGGCAGGTCGACGCCGACGCCCACGACATCCTCGAGCGCCGGCAGGTCGCGGAACTGCGCGTGGACGAAGTTGCGCTCGCTCTGGGTGAGGAAGCAGAGCGCCGCCGGCCGGCGGAAGACATCACGGAAGATGTCGAGCTGAATCGCCGGCTCGTCGTGCGCCGTGGACACCAGGACGCTCTTGGTCGGCGCGATCTCGAGACCGAGGACGGTCAGCGAGTAGAGATAGGTGAAGAACACCAGCACGTCGTACTGCTGATGGCGCCGCGCGAGGAACTCGATGAGCGAGGGGCACCACGGCCCCTGCTGCTTGAGCCACTCGAGCTCGTCCTCCCGGGTGTGGCGGTTGTGGTAGATCCAGTCGGAGTAGGCGTTGAAGGTGTCGTTGTCCCGCTCGCGGTCCGTGGCGAACCGCCGCACCGTGACGCCGCAGACCCGATCTTCCCCCTCGGGATACTCGTTCTTCCACGTGACGTAGTCGCGGGCGCAGGTCGTGAGGACCTCGACGTCGTGCTGCCCGGCGAAGCGCTCGGCGACGAGGCGACACAGGTGCTCCGATCCGCCGAGCACCTCGGCGCCGTAACGCTGGACGATGAATGCGATTTTCACGATACCTGCTGCACCACGGCCGCCAGCTCGCGCTCCACGCGGCCGCCGCCGAACTCCGCCAGCCGCCGCCGCTGGCCCGCGATGACGTCGGCGCGCAGGCGGTCGTCGAAGGCCAGGGCCCCGAGGAGCTCCGCCGCGAACTCGAGATCCTTCGGGGCGAACTGCACGCCCGCCCCGCCCAGCGTTTCCGGCACCGCGGCCGCCCCGTACGCCAGGATCGGCACGTCGGCGGCCATGGCCTCGAGGAGCGGCGCGCAGAAACCTTCGTGTTCGCTCAGCGAGACGTACACCGCCGCGTGACGGTAGTACACCGCGAGCTCGTCGTCCGGCACCGGTCCCGTGAAGATGAACCGCTCCTCGAGCAGGCGGTACTCCGCCATCAGCGCACGAATCACCGAATAATACCGTGGCACCGCGTCGTACCGGCCCACGAAGATGAAGCGGTAGTAGGCGTCGATGTACCGCTTGTAGTGCTCCGCCAGGCGGATGTGGTCCTCGATCTTCTTGTTGGGCGCGATCCGCCCGACGAAGAGGAAGTTGACGTACTCATCGTCGAGGAGACGGTCGAGGGCGGGCCGGCTGGCCGCGCGCGTCACCCGCGACGTGTCGATCGCCAGCGGGAGGACGCCCGTTGGCGCGAAGCCGAGCGCCTCGAGCTCGCGGCGGTTGTAGTCGGACACGCCCAGGGCGAGATCCACGTGGCCGACGAGCGTCGCCAGCTCCCGCCGGCCCAGCGTCGCCAGCCGGAAGAGGGCCGGGTCGTAGGGCGCGAAGAACGCAGCGGGCGTGACGTTGTGGTAGAGGAGCACGCGCGCTCCGCGCAGCCCCTTGAACGCCGCCGTCATGGGCGACGGCAGGGCATAGTGACACAGGGTGACGTCACCGGCGTGCGCGGCCGGGTCGTCGAAGCGGCGGACGTCGCCCTCGAGATCTTCGTCGATGGTCAGCGCGTACAGCTCCGAGTCGTGGCCCATGCGGCGGAGCATCTCGCGCATCCGCCGGGCGCTGTCGCCGATCGCGTCGCCGCGGTGCGCGGCGGGGACCCACTGGTTGACGATCACGGGAGGCGGGCTCCCTTCGCGGGCGGCGGTGGAAGGGCCTTGTAGATCGAGGGCCGGAACAGCCGCAGCTCCTCGAGCGCTTGGGCCTCGTCGAAGCGATCCCAGAAGTCGAAGGCGACCCTGGGCGGGGGCGCCCGGCGGCCCGCCAGAATGCGGTCGACCAGGGCGAGCAGCGTGCCGGCGAAGTCCCGGGCCCGGAGCCGTTCGACCGCTGCGAGTTGCCCCTCGACGATGGCGTCCTGCAGCCCGGCATCCGAGACGATGGCGTCGATCAGCTGCGCGACGTGCAGGGGATTTCGGTCCTCGAACAGCACCCCGGCCCCGTCCATGGTCGACGGCACCGCCGAGGACGCGTACGCGAGGACCGGCACCTCGGTGTAGAACGCCTCGACGAGCGGGACGCAGAAGCCCTCGTGCTCGCTCGCGCACAGGAACAGGTCGGCGACCTCGTAGAAGGCGACCAGTTCCTCGTCCGACACGTGCCCGATGAAGTGCACGTGATCCAGATCGAGGCGTTCGACGAGGCCGTGCAGCGTGAGCAGGTAGCGCTCGAATCCGCGCTGGGCCCCCACGAGCAGCAGCCGCGATCGCGGGTTGAAGCCCGCGTGGTAGGCGTGGAAGAAGCGGATGAGATCCTCGATCTTCTTGTTGGCGATCATCCGCCCGACGAAGAGGATGTTCGTCCACCCGTCGTCGAACTCGCGCGCGACGAGCCAGTTGGGCGTCCGGTCGAGGTGCGAGAAATCCGGCACCACCGGCAGGACGGCCGTGCGGGGAAAGCCCAGTGCCTCGAGGTCCAGCCGGTTGAACTCGGAGTCGCCCATCGCCAGGTCGCAGCGCGCGGCGTAGGCGCGCAGCTCGCGCCGCCCGTGGAAACACTGGCGCGCCAGCTTCCGCTGGACGCCCACGAAGTACTCGGGCGGAGTGATGTTGTGATAGATGAGCGCCATGCGATCGGGCACGGCGAACGCCGTCCGCGACGCCTTCGATCCGAGCGAGAAGTGGTGCAGCAGCAGGTTGTCCGGGTGACTGAAGTCCACCAGCTCGCGGTAATCGCGCGTCAGGGACTCCAGCCGCTCGTCCGCCGTCTCCACGAAGATCTCGGACTCGTAGCCGGCCGCGCGGAGCACCCGCTGGATCCCGAGCACTTCGTGCCCGATGGCGTCGCCGTAGCCGAGCGTCGCGAGCACCTGGTGGATGCGCATCACGCCGTCCTCGAGGCCGGGACCGGCGCGCGAGCCGGGCCTCCGGGCAGCCCGTCCAGGACTTGGCGGGCCGGCGGGAGGTTCGCCCGCCGACGCTCCAGCCAGCCCGGCAGCGGCTCCATGGCCGCCGCCGGCGGCTCCTTCGCCAGACGCTCCAGGACGCTGAGGTACTTGTGCTCGATGACCGGCCATGCGTAGTGCTCGCCGAAGTAGCGCCGGCCGTTGTCGCCGAGCACCCCGTTGAGGCGCGTGTTGCGGACCAGGACGTCGAGTGTCTGCAGGAACTCCGCCCGGTTCTCGTAGTAGAGGCCCGCGTTGCTGCGCAGGCACTGGCCCCGCAGGACGTCGCAGGCGCCGTTGACGAGGACGGGCGTGCCGAGCGCCCAGGCCTCGAGCACCACCATCGAGAGGCTCTCGTAGTACGACGGCATCACGAGCACCTCGGCGGCCGCGATGGCGTCGAACTTGTCGGCGTCGTCGACGAAGCCAAGGACGCGAATCCGCGGATGCTCCGGAATCGGCAGGAGGGAGTTGCCGATGAGCACGAGCGACAGCGGGCTCGAGCGATCCTGCACGTGCGACTGGAAGAAGTCGAACAGCTCGCGGCAGCCCTTGTTCTCGTCGATGCGGCCGACGTAGAGGGCGAAGGGGCCCGGGATCCCGTACCGCTGGCGGAAGCGCGCGGGCTGCGGCTCCTTCGGCACCTCCGAACCGACGCCCACCACCGGGCCCGGCACCGATTCGTTGGCCGCCACGGCCTGGATCATGGCCCGCTCCTCGTAGGAGTTGTACATGATGGCCCGGACACCCCGGAAGATCGGCCCGAACATCGTCAGGCCAATCGACGGCTCGCGCTCCGCGGTCGGCACGAGGACCGCGCGCGGGGCCGCCGCGCGCGCTCCGTGGTACGCGTGGTAGTAGCGGCAGCTGAAGAGGATGCTGAAGTCGTACGCGTCCTGGTGGCGGCCGAGGTACTCGACCAGCGCCGGCGACGTCGGGCCTTCGGCGTCGAGCCAGTCCAGCTCGTCGCCGAGCGAGTGGGTCTCCTCGAAGACGTGCGCGGACCGGCGCCCGAAGGTGGCGGGATTCCGCTCGTGCGCGACCGGAAAGCGCCGGACCGGGATGCCGTTGATCGTCTCGGTGCCGGCAGGGAGATCGTTACGCCACGTCACGTAGTCCGTGGCGCACGTCGTGAGCACCTCGACGTCCGCATGTCGGGCGAGGTGCTCCACGACGTAGCGGGCGTGGAGCTCCGCGCCCCCGTTGATGTTCAGCCCATAGCGCTGAACGACGACCGCGAGCTTCACGACTCGCTGCTGCCCTCGTCGCCGCCGGGGCCGTCGGCATCGGGGGCTTCATTCGAATCGTGCTCCGCGGCGTCCTCGCCGGCTGCCTCCGCGTCGCCCGCCTCGGCCCCGCCGCCGGTTGTTCCTCCGCCGCCCATGATGACGGCGGCCGGGACGCGTCCGCGCCGGCCGCGGCGCCGGCGCCGCCGGCGGCTGCGCTGTCCCGGGCCTTCAGCCGCCGCGCCTGCGGCGGCCGAAGGCTCGCCGGCGGGCGCGGCGACCTCGGCCGCCGGGGGAAGCGGTTCCGGCGCCGCCGGCGGCCTCGCCTCGCGCGGGGCCGGCGCCTCGAACCGGTCGCCGGCGGAGGGCTTGTAGACCACGGCGCTCTCGAGGCTCCGCTCCCGGCGCTCGATGAAGTCCACGCGGCTGGACAGGGCCTCGACCCGCATCCGGAGGTTCTTGACCTCGATGCCCGTGCGCGTCAGCTCGAAGACCAGGTTGTGCATCACCTCGAACTGGAGGCTGTCGATGTCGCGCCGCTGGCGCTCGCGGGCCACCTCGCGCTCGAGGGTGGCGGCGTTGATCGCCTGCTGTGCCTTGAGCGCCCGCAGGTGCATCTGCAGGGCCTGTACGAACACCGCCGGGTTGAAGAACAGCTTCAGGATCGGCGACAGGAGCCGCCGAATCGTGCGGAGGATCGGCCGGTGAGACTCGAAGGACAGGTCCTCCAGCTCGAGCGGCGCCACCACGGGAGGCTCGTACGGCGGCCGCTGCCGGCGGAAGGTCTCGAGCAGGTCGGAGCGCACGCCGCGCGGGTCGAGGATCTTGTCCAGCTTGACCTGGGCGAGCTCGCGGATCTGCTCCTCGGTGTAGTCGACGCCGCGCTTGTCGCGGATGCGCGAGCGGATCTGCTCCATGATCTGCTCGACGTCGACCGAGTCGGCGCGGATATTGAAATCGGACATATCGTGTTCGTTCCTCGGGCGTCCTACGGCCAGTAGAGGATCAGGGCCACCGCGGCCGCCCAGAGTGCCACGCAGACGAGCAGCGGGCGATCGTTGATGAGCATCTCGGCGGGACTGCCGCCGCCCTCACGCCGGTGCATGAGATACAGGTACCTGAAGATGCCGTACAAGGGAAACGGAATCGTCAGCCCCAGCCATGTCGTTCCGAACTTGGCCTCCGTCTCGGGGCTGATCGTGTAGAACGCGTACGCGATCAGGGTCGACGCCGTGACCACGGCGATCATCTGATCGAGCAGGTGGGCGGAGTACTCGTCGAGGATCGGTCGGTGGCTGGACGCGCCGTCGGCCAGCAGCACCAGCTCGTTGCGGCGCTTGGCCAGCGCCATGAACAGCGCCAGCAGCAGCGTGCACAGCAGCAGCCAGTGGCTGATCTCGACGTCGATCACGACGGCGCCGGCGACGGCGCGCAGCACGAATCCGCTCGCCAGCACCAGCACGTCGAGAATCACGGCGTGCTTCAGCGGTCCCGAGTACAGTCCCTGGAGCGCGAGGTAGGCCACCGCCGTGAGGCCGAACCACCACCCCAGCGCAAACGCCGCCACCAGCCCGCCCCCCGCCAGCAGCGCCGCCGCCGCGGCGGCCGTTCGCACGGCCAGGGCACCGGACGCGATCGGCCGGCGTGCCTTCGCGGGATGCTGGCGGTCGCTCTCCCGGTCGACGATGTCGTTGGCGAGGTAGACGGATCCGGACAGCGCGCAGAAGACCACGAAGGCGGCGCAGGCGCGAAGCACCGAAACGGGATCGGTCAGGCGCAGGCCGAACAGGAGTGCGGCGAAGACGAGCAGGTTCTTCGTCCACTGACTGGGACGAAGCGACACCAGGAGGTTCAGGCCGGGCCGTCCCGCGGCGTCACTGGTGCCGGCGCCCGGAACGGCCACGGAGGAGGATGTGGTGCGCGCCATCTAGCGCGGTGCTGCGATCAGGCCTTGGCAGAGGTCGAGAAGCTCCGGACCGCGTCGGTTTCGGACTCGAACGTCTCGAAGACCGTGAGCAGCTTCGTGATGGACAGCAGATCCGTGATGCGCTTGGTCAGGTTCACCAGCTTCAAGGCGCCGCCCTGGCGGCTCACGGTCGTGTAGGTCCGCACGATCTCGCCGAGGCCCGCGCTGTCGATGTAGGGCACTCCTTCGAGATTGAGGAGGATCTTCTTGTACCCCTGGTTGACCAGGCTGTTGACCTTGTCCTTGAGCAGTTCGTCGCCTTCGCCCTGGGTGATCTTGCCCTTCAGATCCAGGACCATGACGTCGCCCGTGGCTCGTTCCTCGATGTCCATGAAAACGCTCCAGTATGAATCGCGGTGAGCTTAACACACCCCGGCGCGACCGAGAGGCGGAGCCGTCGATCGACGCGGTGAATCTGAGCAGCGCCTGCGGACCGGACCCGGCCGACCCCAATCGACCGGGCAGCGGGCGGCTCGGCGTGAGGATGACCGCCGCGGGTGAGGCGAGGAGAGGCTACAGGCCGCCGGCGCCGGCGAACTTCCGGGACTGGAAGCACTCCTTGCAGAAGACCGGACGGCCCTGCGTCGGACGGAAGGGCACCGTCGTCTCCTTGCCACAGGCCGAACACGTCGTCACGGTCTCCACCCGTTCACGCATCGCGCCGCCGTCGGCCGGACGACTCGCGCGCTTCGCTTTGCAGGTCTTGCACCGCTTGGGTTCGTTCTTGAAGTTCTTGTCGGCGAAGAACTGTTGTTCTCCCGCCGTCCAGAGGAACTCGGCGCCGCAATCCACGCACCTGAGAGTCCGGTCCTGGAACTCCATCAGCCCCACCTCGTCGGGTCGGTCTTACTCGAGCTCCCGTCGCAGCTTCTTCCGATTCCGTTTCCGTGCGAGCGCCTGTTTCGCCCGGCGCTTGTCGCCCGGCTTCAGATAGAACGAGTGCTTCTTGATGTCTTTGATGATGTCTTCCTGCTGGACTTTCCGCTTGAAGCGGCGAAGCGCGCTCTCAATCGATTCGCCCTCCTGAATCTTCACTTCAGCCACGCTACTGATACCCCCTCACTCGACTGACGGCCAAACCATGCCCCAAGTGCATCAAATCAAATATGTTAGGCTAGCACGGTAACGGCGGATTCTAGGCGCAATCCGGACCAACGTCAACGAAATAGTCCAGCCGCGCCAACCCGCCGCCTCCGTCACGGCATACGACCTAACGCATTCATTCCATGAGAGTTCTCGTCATCGGCGGCGGAGCCAGGGAACATGCCCTTGCCGCCCGCCTGATCGCCGACCCCCAGGTATCTGACGTGGTCTGTGCGCCGGGCAACCCCGGAATCGCCCGGACCGCTCGCGTCGTCCCAGCGGACCTGCGCGACCCGGGGGCCCTGCTGCGACTGGCGGTGGACGAGCGGGCCGACCTGACCGTCGTCGGTCCGGAGGTGCCGCTCAGCCTCGGCGTCGTCGATCGCTTCGCGGCCGCCGGGCGCCCGATCGTCGGGCCGACGCAGGCGGCCGCCGCGCTCGAATCGAGCAAGGCATTCGCCAAGGCGTTCATGGCGCGGCACCACGTGCCCACGGCGCGCTTCAGGACGTGCGAGACCGCCGCCGAGGCCCTGGCCTCGGTGCGCGCCGCCGAGCTCGGGTTTCCCGTCGTGCTGAAAGCCGACGGCCTGGCGGCCGGCAAAGGTGTCGTGATCGCCCCGGATCTCGCG
The DNA here is from genome assembly GCA_963761615.1 of uncultured Acidobacteriota bacterium. Taxonomy (GTDB): domain Bacteria; phylum Acidobacteriota; class Vicinamibacteria; order Vicinamibacterales; family CAVVIG01; genus CAVXGU01. The sequence goes on from CAVXGU010000003.1 coordinate 501,198, forward strand.
TCGGCCGAAGCGGCCGTCACCGCCGCGATGACCGAACGTCGCTTCGGCGACGCCGGTGCACGACTCGTGATCGAGGAGTGCCTCACCGGACCCGAGGTGTCGTTCTTCGTCCTGAGCGACGGGCGGCGTGCGCTGCCGATCGGCACCGCCCAGGATCACAAGCGCATCTTCGACGGCGACGAAGGCCCCAACACCGGCGGCATGGGCGCGTTCGCGCCGAGCCCGCTCGTCGATGCGGCGCTGTCGGCGCGCATCATGCGCGAGGTCGTCGATCCCGTCATTGGCGGCATGGCGGACGAAGGGCGGCCGTTCGCGGGCTTCCTCTACGCCGGGCTCATGCTGACCGACGGCGGGCCGAAGGTCATCGAGTTCAACGTGCGCCTCGGGGATCCCGAAGCGCAGGTGATTCTGCCGCTCGTCGACGGACCGCTGGCCCCGCTGCTCCTCGCGGCCGCGACGGGAGATCTCGCGACGCTCGCGTGCTCCCGGTCGGACGATCGCCTGGTCGGCGTGGTGATCGCCTCGCGCGGGTATCCCGAGTCGGCGGACGCCGGCCGGCCGATTGAGGGACTCGACGAGGCGGCCGCGCTGCCGGGCGTCGCGGTCTGGCACGCGGGAACCGCGGTGCGGGACGGTGCGATCGTCACCGCCGGCGGACGCGTCCTGACGGTGACCGGACGGGCCGGGGACTTCGAGACCGCCATCGCCCGCGCGTACGCCGGCGTCTCGCGCATCCGGTTCGACGGCATGCAGTATCGCCACGACATCGGCCGCAAGGCCCTCCGGTGAAATACGCCGTCGTCACCTTCGGCTGTCGGGTGAACCAGGCGGACACGCTCGCCCTCGAGGCCGACCTGCAGGCCGCCGGTGCGACCCCGGCGCCGCTCGAGGCGGCGGAGGTCGTGGTCGTGAACACGTGCTCGGTCACCGCCACCGCCGATCAGGGCGCGCGTCAGACGATCCGGCGCGTCGCCCGCACGAATCCCTCTGCGCGCATCGTGGTGACCGGCTGCTATGCGTCGCGCGAGCCGGCGTCCGTCCGCGCGCTTCCCCACGTGGTGCGGATCGTCCCGAACGACGACAAGTCGCGGCTGGCGGTGCTCCTGGCCGAGGACGCCGGGATGACCACCGCCCAGCGGTTCGGCGCCGGGGATGGCCCCTGCGGCGCGCCGTTCGCGCCCGGCCTCGCCGGCCGCACGGCGCTCACGCTGCGCGTCCAGACGGGCTGTGCCGAGTCGTGCGCGTACTGCACGATTCCCTCCACACGCGGCGCGCCCCGCAGTCTGCCGATCGCCGACGTGCTCGGGCAGGTGGACCGCGCGGTCGAGGCCGGGTTTCGGGAGATCGTGCTCGCCGGGGTCCATCTCGGCTCGTACGGCCGCGACCTGGATCCGCCGACCCGGCTTCTCGACCTGCTCGGTGCGCTCGTCTCCCGCTGCGCCGGCGATGACGTGCTCTTCCGCGTGAGCTCCCTCGAGCCCATGGAGTGCCCGCCCGAGGTCGTCGATCTCGTGGCGGGATCCGCGCGGCTCGCGCCGCACTTCCATCTCCCCTTGCAGCACGCGAGCGACCGGATCCTGTCCGCCATGCGGCGGCCGTACCGCCTCGAACAGTACGCCCTCCTCGTCGACCGCATTCGCGCGCTCATGCCCGAGGCGTCGATCGGCTCGGACATCATCGTCGGATTTCCCGGCGAAGGTGACGAGGACTTCGCGACGCTGACCGGGTACCTGTCCGCCTCGCCCTTGACGCACCTGCACGTCTTTCCGTACTCCGATCGCCCCGGGACCGAGGCCTCGCGTCTCGGCCGGCGTGCGGGCGGCGCGGTCGTCAGGGCGCGTGCGCGCGCCATCAGGGCGATCGGCGCCGACCTTGCCGCGCGCTTCCGCGAGTCGCAGGTCGGTGCGCTCCGGCGCGCCCTGACGATTGACGATGGCTCGCGCGTGGTCACCGACAACTACCTGAAGCTGCGAATTCCCGCGCCGCTGGCGAGAAACCGGTGGGTGACGGTGCGCGTCCTCGGGCCCGAAGACGCCGCCATCGTCGCCTGAGCGGCGACGGGCTACGGCTGCGCCTCGAACGCCAGCGCAGCGAGCTGCTGGCCCGGCGAGCGCTGCTGGCCCTCGACCAGCAGCTGTCCGCAGGCGGCCCGGATGTCACGGCCCCGGCTCTTGCGAACCGAGACGAGGAGGTGATGATCCGCGAGGATCCGCGCGAACCGATCCACCACCTCGTCCGAGGGGCGCTCGAAGGGGATGCCCGCGGCCGCGTTGAGCGGGATCAGGTTGACCTTGGCCTTGATGCCGGCCAGCAGCCGGGCGAGGCGCCTGGCGTCCTCGGGGGCGTCGTTGACGCCGGCCAGCAGGACGTACTCGAACGTGATGCGGGCGCGCCGCGCCAGCGGGAACCGCCGGCAGGCGGCCAGCACGTCGGCGATCCCGTACTTCCGGTTGATCGGGACGAGCGCGCCGCGCTGCTCGTCGGTCGGCGCATGGAGCGAGATCGCCAGGTTCGGCATCCGCGGCTCGCGGGCCAGGCGTTCGAGCGCCGGCGGCAGCCCCACGGTCGAGAGGGTGACCCGGCGGGGCGATACGCCGAGGCCATGCTCGTCGCCGAGCATCGCCAGGGCCTTCATGGTCTCGTCGTAGTTGTGCAGGGGCTCGCCCATGCCCATGAGCACGATGTTGAACTTCCTGTCCGCGAGGTCGAGCGCGCGCGTCAGCACGCGGACCTGGCCGGCGATCTCGCCGGCGGTCAGGTTCCGCACGAGCCCCATCTTCCCGGTCAGGCAGAACGCGCAGGCCATCGCGCAGCCGACCTGGGTGGAGACACAGAGGGTCTGCGCGGGGGTGTCGGGGATGAAGACGGACTCGATCGCCCGGCCGTCGGCCAGGCGGAGCAGGAACTTCTCGGTCCCGTCCTCCGAGCGCTCGCGGGCGTCGATCACCGGCGTCGTCAGGATGAAGTCCCGCGCCAGGACGGCTCTCAGGTCCTTCGGCAGGTCGGTCATGGCTTCCGGACCGACCACGCCGTGCCGGTAGATCCAGCGGAAGATCTGGCGTGCGTGGAAGCGGGGCACACCGCGGGCGGCGAGCTCGGCTTCGAGGGACGGCCGGTCGAACTCGGCGAGATCCGGAGAGGTCCTGGTCACGATATCTCTTTCGTGCGGAGTCACTTGCCAGCATACGGGGACTCGTCCGCTTTTTCCACTCGACGCGGCTCCGCATGGTCTTGCCGGAACCGGCGGCCCGTGCTAGAATGAATGCGGGTCGGTAAAGTCTTTTCTTTCAATGCTTTGCGGCACGTCGCCGGCCCCGTGCGAGACCGCACCTGCTGCGAGCGTCACCTTGTCGCAACCTTTGATCGTCAGAGACGCCCTCGATAACGGCCTCCGTCTCCTCACCGAGCAGATGACGCAGGTCCGCTCGATCAGCATCGGCGTCTGGCTGACGCGCGGCTCGCGCCATGAAACGGAGGCGCAGGGGGGCATCGCGCACTTCGTCGAGCACATGCTCTTCAAGGGCACGGCGACGCGCACGGCCGAGGACATCGCCCAGGCCATCGACTCGATCGGGGGGCAGCTCGACGCGTTCACGGCGAAGGAGTACGCCAGCTACTACATCAAGGTCCTCGACGAACACCTGCCGCTCGCGATCGACATCCTGTCCGACATCGTCCTCAATCCGGCGTTCGCGGTCGAGGACGTCGAGCGGGAGAAGAAGGTGGTCCTCGAGGAGATCAAGATGGTCGAGGACACCCCCGACGATCTGGTCCACGAGCTCTTCACGCAGGGCTTCTGGGCGAACCACCCCCTGGGCCGGCCGATCCTGGGGACGCGCGAGACGGTCGAGGCGCTGACGCCGCAGACCCTGCGCGGGTACTTCGAGCGGGTGTACGCGGCGCCCAATCTGATCATCTCGGCCGTGGGGAACCTCGAGCACGGGCGGGTGCGCGAGCTCATCGAGGAGAAGTTCCGCACGGTCCCGGCCGACGGCGCGCCGCTGGTGAACGAGGCGCCGACCGTGGTGCCGTCGATTCTGATCCGCAACAAGGACCTCGAGCAGAGCCACGTCTGCATCGGGGTGAGCAGCTATCCGCAGGCGCACGACGACCGGTACGCCAGCTACGTGCTGAACACCCTGCTCGGCGGCTCGATGAGCTCCCGGCTCTTCCAGAACGTGCGGGAGAAGCGCGGGCTCGCCTACGCGGTCTTCAGCGGGCTGAGCGCGTACTACGACGCCGGATCCTTCACGGTCTACGCGGGCTGCGCCAACGAGGCGGTGGGCGAGGTCGTCGACCTGGTGGTCGAGGAGCTGCGGGGCGTGAGGCGCGACCCCGTGCCGGCCGCGGAGCTGCAGCGCGCCAAGGACCACCTCAAGGGCAGCCTCATGCTCAGCCTCGAGAACACCGCGAGCCGCATGTCGCACCTGGCGCGGCAGGAGATCTACTTCGACCGTCAGTTCGGCCTCGACGAGACCCTGCGCGGCATCGAGCGGGTGACCGCGTCCGACGTCCAGCGGGTCGCCGCCGACTTGTTCAGGAACGGGTCGCTCTCGGCGACCGTGCTGGGCAAGGTGAACGGCCTGCAGATCCCGCGCGAGCGGCTCGACCTCGAATGATTGCGCGCTACACCCATCCCGAGATGGGCCGCATCTGGAGCGACCAGCGCCGCTACGAGACGTGGCTGCTGGTCGAGCTGGCGGCCGCCGACGCGATGGCCGTCGCGGGCATCGTCCCCGCCGAGGCGGCGCGGGAGCTGCGCGACAAGGCCGGCTTCGACGTCGCGCGCATCGAGGAAATCGAGCGCACCACCCAGCACGACGTCATCGCGTTCACCACGGCGGTCGCCGAGCGCGTCGGTCCCTCCGCCCGCTGGCTTCACTTCGGCCTGACCTCCTCGGACGTCATCGACACGGCCCAGGCCGTCCAGATGCGCGAGGCCTGCGACCTCGTGCTCGCCGACCTTGCCGCGCTGAGCGACGCCGTCCGGGAGCGCGCCTTCGAGCACCGCCGGACGCCGATGATCGGACGGACCCACGGCGTCCATGCCGAGCCGATGACCCTCGGCCTGAAGCTGGCGCTGTGGCACGCCGAGCTCGCGCGGGACATCGGGCGCGTCCAGCGGGCGCGCGAGGCCGTCTCGGTCGGCAAGCTGTCGGGGGCGGTCGGCACGTTCGCCCATCTGCCGCCGGCCGTCGAAGCCGCTGTCTGCCGGCGCCTCGGGCTCGACGCGGCGCCCGTGGCGTCGCAGGTCATCCAGCGCGATCGGCACGCGGAGCTGCTGGCGGCCCTGGCCATCACGGCCGCGTCGCTCGAGAAGTTCGCGCTGGAGATCCGGGGGCTGCAGAAGACGGAGATCGGGGAGGTCGAGGAGCCGTTCGGCCGCGGCCAGAAGGGCTCGTCCGCGATGCCCCACAAGCGGAATCCGATCGGCTGCGAGCAGATCGTGGGACTCGCCCGCGTGGTGCGGGCCAACGCGCACGCCGCGATGGAGAACGTCGCGCTGTGGCACGAGCGCGACATCTCCCACTCCTCGGTGGAGCGGATCATCCTGCCCGACAGCTTCATCGCCCTCGACCACATGCTGCGGCGCTTCACGGGAATCGTCCGCGGCATGGTCGTCCGTCCCGATCGGATGCTCGAGAACCTGAACCGCTCGCGCGGCGTGGTGTTCTCCGGCACCGTCCTCCTCGAGCTGGCCCGCAAGGGCGTCTCGCGCGAGCAGGCCTACGAGTGGGTGCAGCGCAACGCCATGCGGTCGTACGCCGAGGGCGCCGACTTCCGACAACTGCTGCTCGCCGACGCCGACATCCGGCGCGTCCTGTCGGCCGAAGAGATCGCCAGGGCCTTCGATCTCGACGAGCAGTTCAAACACGTTGACGACATCTTCGCGAGAGTCTTCGCATGCGAGCCCGTGTCTTCGTGACGCTGAAACCGTCGGTGTTCGACCCGCAGGGCCGGACGATCGCCGACGCCCTGCATTCGCTCGGCTACGACGGCGTCGAGGACGTCCGGCAGGGGAAGTACTTCGAGCTGCAGCTGGCGACCGCCGAGCCCGGCCAGGCGAGAGCGCTCGCGGCCGAGGTCGCCGACAAGCTCCTGGCGAATCCGGTCATCGAGAGCTACCGCATCGAAGTCGACTGAGCGGGGGATCCGTATGGCGCGCGCCAAGTTCGCCGTGATCGTCTTCCCGGGATCGAACTGCGACCAGGATGCGTACCACGCCGCCAGGGACGTGCTGGCGCAGGACGCCGTCTACGTCTGGCACAAGGACACCGATCTGCAGGGCGCCGACGTCGTGGTCCTGCCGGGCGGGTTCGCGCACGGCGACTACCTGCGGACCGGGGCCATGGCGCGCTTTTCGCCGGTCATGGACGCCGTCCGGACCTTCGCGGCCAAGGGCGGCCCCGTCATCGGCATCTGCAACGGCTTCCAGGTGCTCCTCGAAGCCGGCCTGCTGCCCGGCGCGATGCTCAGGAACCGCGGCCTCAAGTACCGCTGCGAGCACGTCTACGTCCGCGTCGAACAGACCGACACGCCCTTCACCAGCCGCGCCACGGCGGGGCAGGTCCTCCGCATCCCCATCGGGCACGGCGAGGGCAACTACTACGCGCCGCCCGAGCTCCTCGCCCGGATCGAAGCGAATCGTCAGGTGATCTTCCGCTACACGGACGCCGAGGGCCGCGTCGACGACGAGTGGAACCCGAACGGATCGGTGAATGCGATTGCCGGCGTCTGCAACGACGCGCGCAACGTCGTTGGGATGATGCCGCACCCCGAGCGCGCGTGCGAGGCGATTCTCGGGAGCACCGACGGGCGCGTGATCCTCGAGTCCGTGGTGGACGCGCTCAAGTCGGCCGTGGCCTGACCATGATGGACGCCCAGATCCTCGAGCGGCACGGCATCAAGCCGGACGAGTACGACCGGATCGTCGCCTACCTCGGCCGGGAGCCGAACCTCACCGAGCTCGGCATCTTCTCGGTGATGTGGTCCGAGCACTGCAGTTACAAGAGCTCGCGCGTGCATCTGCGCACGCTGCCGACCAAGGGCCCGCAGGTGCTCCAGGGGCCCGGCGAGAACGCCGGCGCGGTCGACATCGGCGGCGGCCTGGCGGCCGTCTTCAAGATCGAGTCGCACAACCACCCGTCGTTCATCGAGCCCTACCAGGGCGCCGCGACGGGCGTCGGCGGCATCATCCGCGACATCTTCACGATGGGCGCCCGCCCGATTGCGCTGCTGAACTCGCTCCGGTTCGGGCCCCTCGACGCGCCGGCCACGCGCCGGATCGTGGACGGTGTCGTCGCCGGCATCGCCGGCTACGGCAACAGCATCGGCATCCCCACGGTCGGGGGCGAGATCGCGTTCGAGCCCTGCTACGCGGGCAATCCGCTCGTCAACGTCTTCTGTCTCGGGATTGCCAGCGCCGCCGATATCATCAAGGGCGTGGCCTCCGGCCTCGGCAACGCCGTCTACTACGTCGGCGCGAAGACGGGCCGCGACGGCATCCACGGCGCGACGATGGCGTCCTCCGAGTTCGACGAGAAGTCGGCGGAGAAGCGGCCGGCCGTGCAGGTCGGCGATCCGTTCATGGAGAAGCTTCTGCTCGAGGCCTGCCTCGAGGTCATGAAGACCGACGCGCTCATCGGCATCCAGGACATGGGCGCGGCCGGGCTGACCTGCTCGACGACCGAGATGGGATCGCGCGGCGGCGCCGGGATCGAGATCGATGTGTCGCTCGTGCCCCAGCGCGAGACAGGGATGACGCCGTACGAGATCATGCTCTCGGAATCGCAGGAGCGGATGCTGCTCGTCGTCAAGCGCGGGCGGGAGGCCGAGGTCGAGCGGGTCTTCGAGAAGTGGGACCTCCATGCCGTGCGCATCGGCGCCGTCACGAGCGACGGGATGCTCCGGGTGAAGGAGCACGGCCGCGTCGTCGCCGAGATTCCCAATCGCGCGCTGACCGACGATGCGCCGGTGTACGAGCGGCCGATGACGCCGCCCGACTACCTCGCGGACGCGCAGCGCCTCGATCCGGACGCGCTCGGCGCGGTCCCGCTGCCGGCCCCCGCCCTGCTCGACCTGCTCGCGTCGCCGACCGTCGCCAGCAAGCGGTGGGTCTACCGTCAGTACGACCACATGGTGCAGACCAACACGGCGAGCCTGCCGGGGCTCGGCGCCGGCGTCGTCCGCATCAAGGGCACCACGCGCGCCCTCGCCATGTCGGTCGACGGCAACGGTCGCTACGCCTACCTGGACCCGTACCGCGGCGCCGTGCTCGCCGTGGCCGAGGCCGCGAGGAACGTCGCGTGTGCGGGCGCGCGGCCGCTCGGGGGCACCAACTGCCTGAACTTCGGGAATCCCGAGCGCCCGGCCATCATGTGGCAGTTCGCGCGCGCCGTTCAGGGCATCGGGGACGCCTGTCGGGCCCTCGACGTCCCGATCACCGGCGGCAACGTGTCGCTGTACAACGAGACGGACGGCCGCGCCATCTACCCGACGCCCGTGATCGGGGTGGTCGGCGTGCTGGCGCACGCGGATCGGCGGCTCGAGCGGCGCTTCCAGTCGGCGGGCGACGCCGTGATCCTCTTCGGGGAGGGACGCGGCGAACTGGGCGGCAGCGAGTACCCTGAAGATGGCCCACGGGCTCGTGCGCGGCATGCCGCCCGACGTCGACCTGGTGCGCGAGCGGGCGCTGCAGGGGCTGCTGGTGTCGCTCGCCGAGGCGGGCCTCGTCCGGTCCGCCCACGATTGTTCGGAGGGCGGGCTGGCCGTGGCGCTGGCCGAGTGCTGCTTCGAAACCGGCGGAATCGGCGCCGAGGTCTCGATTCCCGGCGTGTCGATTTCGACCCGTGACGACGTGAACCGGGCCGCGGCGCTCTTCGGCGAGTCGGCGTCGCGCGTGCTCGTGTCGGCGCCGGCCGACCAGGCCGCCGGCGTCCTGGCGCGAGCCGCCGCCGCCGGCGTGCCCGCCGCCGTGATCGGCCGGACCGGCGGTGGGGTGTTGCGGATTCTTGTCGACGGGGCGCCAGCGGTCGATGTCCCCGTGGGCGACGCCGAGCGCGCCTGGTCGCAGGGCCTCGAGCGCCATTTCGGGAAGAAGGTCGCGTGAGCTTCGACAAGTTTCACGAAGAGTGCGGCGTCTTCGGCATCTTTGGTCACCCCGAAGCCGCCAACATGACGTACCTCGGACTCTACGCGCTGCAGCACCGGGGCCAGGAAAGCGCCGGCATCGCGGCCGCCGACGGCAGCCAGATTCGTCTGGCCAGGGCGATGGGACACGTTGCCGACACCTTCGACAGCGCGACGCTCGGCCGCCTCGCGGGACCGGCCGCCATCGGGCACGTCCGGTACTCCACCGCGGGCGAGAGCCGCCTGTCGAACGCGCAGCCGATCCTGATCGACTGCGCCCACGGGCAGATCGCGATCTGTCACAACGGCAATCTCGTGAACGCCGGCGAGCTGCGCGACGACCTGGTCCGCCAGGGCTCGATCTTCCAGTCGAGCAGCGACACCGAGGTCGTCCTGCACCTCTACGCGCGGTCCCAGGCGCCGACGGCGGAGGACGCGATCGTCGAGTCGGTGTCGCAGGTGCAGGGCGCGTACTCGCTGGCCCTGCTCACCAAGGACCGGCTCATTGCGGTGCGCGACCCGCACGGGTTCCGTCCGCTCGCCCTCGGCCGGCTCGACGGCGCGTGGGTCGTGGCGTCGGAGACCTGCGCGATGGATCTCATCGGCGCCACCTACGAGCGGGACGTCGAGCCGGGCGAGGTGCTGGTCATCGCCCGCGACGGCGTGCGGTCGATCAAGCCGTTTCCGCCCGCGCCCCTCAACCACTGCGTGTTCGAGCACGTGTACTTCGCGCGGCCCGACAGCTACGTGTTCGGTCAGAGCGTCAACGAGGTGCGGACCAACCTCGGCCGCATCCTGGCGCGCGAACAGCCGGTCGACGCCGACGTCATCGTCCCGGTGCCGGACTCCGGCGTGTGCGCGGGCATGGGCTTCGCCGACGCCTCGGGCGTGCCGCTGCGCATGGGCCTCATCCGCAACCACTACGTCGGGCGCACGTTCATCGAGCCGGAGTCGGCGATTCGCCACTTCGGCGTGAAAGTGAAGCTCAACCCCGTCCGGAGCATCCTCGACGGCCAGCGCGTGGTGCTCGTCGACGACTCCATCGTCCGCGGGACGACCAGCCGGAAGATCGTGAAGATGGTCCGCTCCGCCGGCGCCCGGGAGGTGCACGTGCGGATCAGCTGTCCGCCCACGATTTCGCCCTGCTTCTACGGCGTCGACACGCCGCGGCGGTCCGAGCTCATCGCCGCCACCCACACCCTCGACGAGATCCGCACCTACCTCAGCGCGGACAGCGTCGGATACCTGAGCCTGGCGGGCCTGATGGAAGCCGTTGGCCCGGCGCAGACCAAGTACTGCAGCTCGTGCTACACGGGCCGCTATCCCGTCGAGTTTCCCAGGGACGAGGCGAGCTACCTGCAGCTCGCGCTGAAGCTCGACAAGGAGGCCGTCGCGAAGTGAGGCGCACGGCCGTCCTCGCCGGGGCCTGTTCGGTCGCCGCGATGCTCGCCGGCGCCCGGCCGGCATCGGCGGCGCAGGAGCCGCCCGCGCCGCAGGCCGTCTCGGCGGCCGAGCTGCAGACGGCGATCGACAACCTGGGCAAGCTGGACTACGACACCCGGATGAACGCGTCCCGCCTCGTCCGCCGGACGCCGCCGGCGCAGGCCGTGCCGGCGCTGCTCGAGGCCGTGGCGGACAACCCGGACGGCTACGTCCGGTACCGCGCGCTCGTCCTGCTCACCGGGTTCAACGATTCGCGCGAGCAGGATGCGATGCGGTCCGCACTCACGAGCCCCAACGATCGCCTGCGATCGGTGGCGTACGGATACTACGAGTACCACCCGGATCCCGACATGCTCGGGCCCCTCATGCGCGCGCTGGACACCGAGACGGACGAGTTCGTCCGACCGGCCCTCATCCGGGCGCTCGCGAGCCTCGCCGCCGAGCACGACCTGCCGGGACTGCGTCCCGCGCTGGTCCGCGAGGTGGGACGCGGGCAGGACTTCTTCCGCAGCGCCGTCATCGAGGCCCTGGGCGACTACCAGGCCGGCTACGCCTACGAGGCGCTCGCCGACGTCGCCAGGCAGGACGGCCCCCTGCAGGAGGACGCGGCCATCGCGCTGGGGCAGATCGGCGACCGGCGCGCGCTCGCGCTCCTCGCCTCCCTCCAGCAGTCCGCGCCGCGCGATCGCCAGCCGGCGCTCGCGACCGCGATTTGCCGCCTCGGGGTCAACTGCGATTCGCACGTGAGCTTTCTGGTCGACACCCTGAAGTTCGCCGAGACGAACGCGGGCTTCGCCGAGCTCCTGCGCGGCGCGGCGTCCGGCCTGGGGACGCTCGGCGTCGCGGGGCGCGAGGACGCGGTGAACGCCCTGTTCGACGTGGGCATTCCGTCCCGCGATCCGACGCGGTCGCCCGTCGCGCTGGCCATCGGCACCATCGCGCTTCGTAACACGCCGGTGATGCTCTCGGTCCTGGCGGCGCGGCCTGACCGATCCGGGGCCCTGCTGCTCCTGCGGGACTCCTTCGACATGCTCGAGGAGGATCTCGACAAGGAGCGGTTCTTCGCGTTCGTCCGCCACGAGTACTGGGCCTCGCCCGCCGGGTCGGCCCGCCGCGAGCTCATGCAGTCGCTCATCAGCGAACTGGAGTTCTGATGGACTACCGGCAGGCAGGCGTGGACATCGACGCCGGCAACGAGGCCGTGCGCCGGATTCGCGGGCTGGCGCGCTCCACGTTCACGTCCGCCGTGCTGTCCGAGATCGGCTCGTTCGGCGGCCTGTTCCGCTTCGACGCCGGCCGCTTTCGGGACCCGATCCTCGTGTCGAGCGCGGACGGCGTGGGCACCAAGCTGAAGGTCGCCTTCATGACGGGGCGGCACGACACCGTCGGCCGCGACCTGGTCAACCACTGCGTGAACGACATCCTGGTGCAGGGCGCCGAGCCCCTCTTCTTCCTGGACTATCTCGGGACGGGACGCCTGTCGCCCGACGTGGCCGAACGGATCGTCCAGGGGATCGCCTGCGGATGCCGGGAGAACGGTTGCGCGCTCGTCGGAGGTGAGACGGCCGAGATGCCCGGCTTCTACGCCGACGGCGAGTACGACCTGGCGGGCTTCATCGTCGGCGTCGTCGACCGCGCGCGCCTGATCGATGGAATCCACGATCGTCCCCGGCGACGTGCTGCTCGGCCTGCCGTCGGCGGGTCTCCACACGAACGGGTATTCGCTGGCGCGCCACGTGATGTTCGAGCGGTGCGGGCTCCGCGCCGACAGCCCGGTTCCGGAGCTGGGCGCGACCGCCGGCGACGCCCTGCTCGCGCCGCACCGCTCGTATCTCGCCGCCGTGCGGCCCCTGCTGGACGAGGGCCTCGTGAAGGGCATGGCGCACATCACCGGCGGGGGTCTCACGGAGAACGTGCCGCGCGTGCTGCCGGCGGGATGCGGCGTCGAGATCGATCGCAGGGCCTGGCAGCCGCCCGCCATCTTCCCCTTCCTTCAGGATCGCGGGGGCATCGCCGACGCCGAGATGTACCGCGCGTTCAACATGGGCGTGGGGCTCGTGATCGTGTGCAGCGCCGCCGGCGCCGCCCGGGCGGCCACGCTCCTCGGTCCCGACGCAATCCGATCGCTCGGGCGGGTCGTCCCCGGCGATCGCGTCGTCCGCTACACGGACGCCTCGTGAACCGACGTCTCGGCATCCTGATTTCCGGCCGCGGGTCCAACCTGCGCGCCATCGTCGAGGCGACTCGGGCGGGCACGCTCGACGCCGCGATCGCCGTCGTCCTGTCGGATCGTCCGGGCGCGGCGGGGCTGGGCATCGCGCGCGACGCCGGCCTCGACGCGCGGTGTCTGCGCCCCCGCGACTACGGGACGCGCGAGGCCTACGACGCGGCGCTGGCGGCGGCCCTCCGCGCGTGCGAGGTCGATCTGGTCTGCCTGGCGGGATTCCTGCGCCTGGTGGGGGCGCCGCTCCTGGACGCGTTCCCGCAGCGCATCCTGAACATCCACCCGTCGCTGCTGCCGGCGTTCCCGGGCCTCGACGCGCAACGGCAGGCGCTCGAGCACGGCGTGCGCGTGAGCGGCGCGACCGTCCACTTCGTCGACGCGGACCTCGACGCGGGTCCCATCGTGGCGCAGGCGGCCGTCCCGGTGCTGGACGACGACACCGTCGAGACGCTGTCAGCTCGGATTCTCGTCGAGGAGCACCGGCTCTACCCCGTGGCGATCGCGCAGGTGCTCGCTGGCGGGTGGCGCCTCGACGGCCGCCGGTTCATCGGCCGCGCGGGCTAGCGTCAGGACGGCGACTTCCGGCGGGCAGTTCAGCCGTACCGGCACGTACACCGTTCCTACCCCCCGACTCACGAAGATCGTCGTCCGGCGCAGCCGCGCGGCGCCGGCGACCACCGGAAACTTCTCCGCCGCGATCGGGCCGAGCAGCGGCAGCACCACCTGGCCGCCGTGGGTGTGGCCCGACAGCACCAGCGGAATGCCGAGCTCGGCCGCCTCGGTCAAGCGCCTGGGATCGTGCGCGAGCAGGATCGTCGTCGCGTGCCGCCCGCCGACGATCGCGCTGATGTGATCCGTCCGCTTCGTCCAGAATCGGATGCCCGCCAGGTTCACCGGCTCGCCGCGAATCGTCAGGGTCGTGCGGGCGTCCTTCAGGACCTGAATCCCCTGTCGCTCGAGCGCGGCCGGCATGTCGTGGTCGTCGTCGTGGTTGCCGATGATGGCGA